>NZ_JBSFVB010000014.1:129129-257079 GCF_053592115.1 Streptomyces sp. NPDC002788
CCTTCCCGTGCCCTTCGTGCTTGCCGTTCTCGTCGTGCTTGCCCTCTCCTTCGTGCTTGGTGGTGCCCCAGTCGTCGTCCGCGTTCACCGCGGACAGGGCTCCGCCACCCGTGTGTACCCCGCCGCGGGGCGCGTGGTGCTTGCCGTCCTTGTGGTGCTCCTTGCTGTACGAAGTGGTGTCGTGGTCCCGGTCACCCATCGCCTCGGCGTAGGCGGCGGGTGCGGCGATCGCGAGCGCCGCCGTGGCGGTGGCCGTCGCGAGCAGCATGCGGGCAGAGCGCATCGGTGAGTCCTTCCGTCGCGATCCGGGCAGCTGACGCCTCGCCAGCTCACGAGACCCGGCCTCGACGTGAACCACCGTCAGCCATGACGGGCGCTCCCACCATTCAGAGCGTTCACACGGGTTACGGACCCACTCTGACGGCGGCACCCGACCCCTGGGTGTTCGGCCCCCACGCAGGCAACCTCTGCCCGCTGATCACTGGCTCCTACCGCGACACCCAGGGGTGAGAACACCGCACTCCCCCGGACCATCACGGTCAGGCGCACATGGCCGTGGTCGGCCTGTTCTGGATCGGCGAGGACTCGCTGTGCGTGGGGGCCGAGCCCCCGGGAGCCGCCGCGGGGCTGCGGCTGACCCGGGACGGTGTCGAGGCGCAGGAGCGAAGCGGGTGCGCGCAACAGCGCCGCGAAGAGGCAGAGCGCGGCGTCGGCACACAGGAGCGAAGCGGGTGCGCGCAGGCAGGGCGCGCGGGCGGGTGCGTGCGGGCACGACGCGAGCCGGCACGCGGAGCAGGCGCCGAGGCGGGTCCGTGCGGGCTGGTCGAAGGGGAGCAGGGCATGGGGCAGGCATCGCGGGCCGGACGCCTGCACGCGTCACCGGCGCCCCGGCCCCCGGTGCCCCGTGCGCGCCGGGTCCGGGTCGACCAGCTGGGCCGCCATGCCCACCAGGACCAGCCCGCCGGCGATGAGCAGCCCCTGGGCCAGGGCGATGCCTGAGCCGAGGACGCCCACACCGAGAGCAAGCCCCCACCAGGCTCCGGTACGCCGGTACTCACGGGGCGGGGCCGGGCAACCGGATCTCATGGCACGGGTGAACCTGGGGTCCTCCCGTTCGAGTCGTGCTTGGAGGTGCACGAGGCGCTCCTCTTCGGACTGGGACACGGCTTCTCCTCTCCGGGACCGGCGGCGCTTCGGGCAGGGCACGGCCGGGGCCAGGGCAAGTCGTGGGGTGTCGGGCCGAGTGAGGGCGGAGGGAGACGGCCCGCCGGGTGCACGACGCGGACGGTCCCACCGGGGCTTCAGCTTCTCCCCCCTCCGACGGCGTCCGCCGTCAGGCCCACCCTCATCCTTCCCGGTGCCCGTACCTCACGAACGCCGTTCCGGGGGGAGCGTGTTCGGGCCGAGTGTGGGTGCTGTCACGGATGGGGGGATGCCGGGCGCCTCGGACGCCGGGGGTGACGGTGTCGAGGAGACGGTAGGCGGTGCCCCTGCGAAAACGACGGTTCTTCTTCGAGGCCCTCGGCGCGGGTGCCTCGGGCCACGTCCTGAAGTCCGCCGCTGACCGCGATCTGGTCGAGGTGTGCCGGGACACTGTGCGGGGCGAGCCGGCTGGTGGTGTTTCCGATCTCCGGCAGCGGCCCCGGTACGACGGCGCCCTCGGAGGTGACGAACGACAGGCCGCCGTCGGCGTCCTGGCCGAGGCCGAGGAGGGTGACGGGCCCGTGCTGGACGTCGAGCTCGACGCTCACGCCCCAGCCGCGTTGCCGTGGTGGACGCCGAGCCCGCGCAGCAGGAGGTCGCGGGCTCGGACGGCGAGGTGCCCCATGAGGCCGTGCCGGGCGTGCCGGAGCGCGGACTGATCCAGAACAGAACGCGGCAGGCAGCCGGGGCCGGACTCTCGGTGATCAGCCGTGGACCGTTCTGTCTGTTCGGCCGATCACCGTCCGAGACAGACACTCGCGGTCAGGGTCGCACCGCGGCCGCCCCGCTGGGGGTCTGCGTACCGCTGCTGCCGAACCGGACCCCCTTGGCCTCCTTGCCGAGCGCGCTCAGCAGGATCACCACGGCCAGGGTGGGCACGATGGTCCATGCCATCGCCGAGGGGTAGCCGTGGCGTTCGGCGAGGGCCTCCTGGATCGGCAGGTTGAGGGCGGCGATGAGGTTGCCGAGCTGGTAGGTGACGCCCGGGTAGAAGCCCCGGACGGCGTCCGGGCTCATCTCGGTCAGATGCGCCGGGATGACGCCCCACGCTCCCTGCACGCAGACCTGCATCAGGAACGACGACAGCATCAGCCAGCCGACCGTGGTGGACAGCACGAAGAACGGCACCACGACCAGTCCCGCGGCCGCCGCGATCATGATGGTCCGGCGGCGGCCCAGCCGTTCCGAGTACGCCCCGAGCAGGACCCCGCCGATCATGGCGCCGATGTTGTAGACCACGGCGATCGCGATCGAGGTGTTCGCCGACAGCTCGAGGCCCTTCTTCACGAACGTGGGGTAGATGTCCTGGGTGCCGTGCGACATCCAGTTGAAGGCGGTCATCAGCGCCACGAGGTAGACGAAGCGCCGCAGCACCGCCGGGTTCCTGAACACCTGGTGCGCCGGGGTGCGGTTGAGCTGGACGCTCTTCTCCCACACCTCGCTCTCCTCCACCCGGCTGCGCACCCACAGCGCGACCAGGGCGGGCAGCAGGCTGAAGGCGAACAGGCCGCGCCAGCCGAAGACGGGCTCGATGACGAAGAACGCCACGGCGGCCAGCAGGTACCCCAGCGAGTAGCCGCTCTGCAACAGACCCGACCAGAATCCGCGCCTTTCGGTGGGGATCTTCTCCATGGCCAGGGCCGCGCCCAGACCCCACTCGCCGCCCATGCCGATGCCGTAGAGCAGGCGCAGCACCAGCAGCACCGTGTAGTTGGGCGCGAAGGCGCACGCGAAGCCGACGATCGAGTAGAAGACGACATCCACCATGAGCGGTGTGCGGCGGCCCTTGCGGTCCGCCCACATCCCGAAGAGCAGTGCGCCGATGGGCCGCATCACGAGAGTCGCCGTGGTCAGGAATGCCATGTCCGTCAGGGAGACATGGAAGTCGTCGGCTATCTCGCTGTAGACGAGCACGACGAGGAAATAGTCGAACGCGTCCATCGCCCAGCCGAGATAGGCGGCCACGAAGGCATTGCGCTGGTCTTTGGTCAGACCCGTCGCCTGCCGTTTCACGGTTTTCAGCACTGCGGCCTCCTGAAGTTCGCAGCCGAGGCTAGGCAGGGGGTCACGGGAATCGGGCAAAGCACGGACCAGGATTGGACCAAAGGTCGCTTACGGGGCCAAGGGGTCCTTGCACTGTGCCCGCCCGGGTCGCGCGCTCATAGCGCCAGGACCCCTAACGGCCGGGGATTCGCCTTCCCGGTGCTGTCGCGTCGTCCAGGAGACGGCGGAACGTGGGGCATTCCAGGTGGCTCGGGGCGGGGCACGCGGCGGCATGGCGCAGGGAATCGCGCAGCACGCCGAGTTCGCGGATCCTGCGGTCCAGTTCGTCCGCCTTGGTCGAGAGCATCCGCCGGTCGATCCGCGGTCGCCCGTCCGGTGCGAACATCCGGGCGATCTCGTCGAGCGAGAACCCGGCCGTCCTGCCCAGCGCTATCAGCGCCAGCCGCTCCAGTACGCCGGGGTCGTACTGGCGCCGCAGGCCACGCCGGCCGGTCGAGGCGATCAGCCCCTTCTCCTCGTAGAAGCGCAGCGTCGAGGCGGGCACCCCGGCGCGGTGCGCCACTTCGGCGATGTCCAGGTCTGTCATTGCCTTGACCTCAAGTCGGCTTGAAGTAGAACGCTGTCATCCCGACTCGACGAAGGCAAGCAGAAGGAGAGACGACCATGGACGCTTCGCGCAGGGGCGACGACGATCAGGCCGCCCGTTGGAACGGGCCCTCGGGCCATGCCTGGGTGGATCTCCAGGAGGTGCTGGACGGGATGTTCCGGCCCTTCGAGGAGCTGCTCGTCGAGGCCGTGTCCGCCGAGCAGGCCGGCCGGGTGCTCGATGTCGGCTGCGGCACGGGCGGCATCACCCGGGCCGTCGCCCGACGGGTCGGTCACTGCGTCGGCATCGACATCTCCGAGCCGATGATCGCCACCGCCCGGGAGCACGCCGAACGGGAGGGCGTACCGGCGTCCTTCCTCCGCGACGACGCTCAGGGGCACGCGTTCGAGCCCGGCAGCTTCGACGCCGTCGTCTCCCGGTTCGGTGTCATGTTCTTCAACGATCCCGTCCGGGCTTTCACGAACATCCGGAGCGCCGTCGTGGAGGGGGGCCGACTGCGGCTCGTCGTGTGGCGCGACCCCGCGGAGAACCCGTTCATGACGACAGCGGAACGTGCCGCGGCACCGTTCGTGCCGGACCTGCCCGCCCGCCGGCCGGACCAGCCGGGGCAGTTCGCCTTCGCGGACCCGGACAGGGTCCGCCGCATCTTGGCGGAGAGCGGGTGGGTCGAGATCGACATCCGGCCGATCGACGTGGTCTGCACCCTGCCCGAGAAGGAACTCGTGAGCTACTTCACCCGGCTCGGCCCTCTCGGCACGATTCTGCCCCGGGCCGACGAGGAGACCCGCGCACGGGTCGTCGAGACGGTCCGCCCCGCCTTCGAGCCCTTCGTGCAGGGCACGGACGTCCGTTTCACCGCGGCTTGTTGGACGGTCTCCGCGCGGTCCGCCGCCGCGAAAATTTCGTGAGGTCCGGCCACCTTTTCGAAGCGGGGGCGCCCTGCGCATAGTGAGATCACGATGACGCGGAAGAGAGCCCTGGTCGTCCGGGGCGGTTGGGAAGGCCACGAGCCGGTCAAGGCGACGGAGCTGTTCTTGCCCTTCCTCCGGGACAACGGATACGTCGTCCGGGTCGAGGAGTCGACCGACGTCTACGCCGATGCCGCGGAGCTGGCCGGTACCGACCTCGTCGTGCAGTGCGTGACGATGTCGGAGATCACGTCCGAGCAGGTGGCGGGGCTGAGCTCGGCGGTCGTGGCCGGCACCGGCCTCACCGGCTGGCACGGCGGCATCGCCGGCTCGTTCCGCGCCTCGGCCGACTATCTCCATCTGGTCGGCGGCCAGTTCGCGACGCACCCCGGCAGGGAGCCGTGCGAGCGCAGGGGCGGGGCGGCGGACAACTTCCTGCCGCACACGATCACCGTCACCGCCGCCGGCCGCGAGCACCCCGTCACCGCGGGTATCGAGGACTTCGAGCTGCACACCGAGCAGTACTGGGTGCTGCATGACGACCTCATCGACGTGCTGGCCACCACCACGCACCCCACCCGGCCGTGGCAGCCGTGGCACCGGCCGGTCACCTCGCCGGCGGTCTGGACGCGGCGGTGGGGCGCCGGTCGGATCGTGGTGACGACACCCGGACACAGCCTCGACGTGCTGGAGAACCGACAGGTCCGCACCATCGTCGAGAGGGGCATGCTGTGGGCGACGCGCACCGCGTCGGCGTCGTAGGGCTCGGCGTCATCTCCCGCGCGTACCTGGACACGCTGGCCGGCCATCCCGCCGTACGCGTCACCGCGGTCGCCGATCTCGACGCCGGCCGGTCGGCCGCGGTCGCCGCCGAACTGCCCGGCGCCCGGGCACTGCCCGTCGCGACCTGCTGCGCAGCCCGGACGTGGACACGGTGCTGAACCTCACCACCCCCGCGGCGCCCGCCGAGATCGCCCTCGGCGCGATCGGCCACGGCAAGCACGTCTACGGGGAGAAGCCGCTGGCCGCCACGTTCGCCGACGCCCGTGCGGTCGTGGCGGCCGCGGCGAAGGCCGGCGTGGGTGTGGGGTGTGCGCCGGACACCGTCCTGGGCACCGGAGTGCAGACGGCCCGGGCGGTCGTGGAGGCGGGGAGCATCGGGCGTCCCCAGTTCGCCTCGGCCGTGATGGTCACCCCGGGCCACGAGCGCTGGCATCCCCACCCCGACTTCTCCTACACGGCCGGAGGCGGCCCGTTGCTCGACATGGGGCCGTACCACCTCACCTCTGTGATCCATCTGCTGGGCCCGGCGCGGGCCGTGACCGGAGCGGGAGGACGCCTGCGCACCGAGCGGGTCATCGGTTCGGGGCCGCGCGCGGGCGAGCGCATACCGGTCGAGGTGGACAGCCATGTCTCCGGAGTGGTCGAGCACGTGAACGGGACCCTGACCACCCTCACGACGAGCTTCGACGGTGTGGCCACCACGGCCGCCCCGATCGAGGTCCACGGCGAGACGGGAACCCTCTCGGTCCCTGACCCGAACCGCTTCGACGGCGAGGTACGGCTCCACCCACTCGGCGACACACGGTGGCACGCCCTCCCCGCGTCGGCGGGGTACGAGGACGGCGCACGGGGCGTCGGTCTGCTGGACTTCCTCACCGCCGGCGGGCAGCGCGCGAGCGGCGGACTCGCCCTGCACGTGCTGGAGACGATGACCGCGCTGCTGCGCTCCCCGGCCGAGGGACGGCGCATCGAGCTGACGACGTCGGCTGAGGTGCCCGCGCCCGTACCGCTGACGGCGGCCCGGGAATGGCGGGGCCAGGCCACACCCGGCCCCGCGTGAGCCTGTCAGTCCAC
This sequence comes from Streptomyces sp. NPDC002788, assembly GCF_053592115.1. Classification (NCBI taxonomy): domain Bacteria; kingdom Bacillati; phylum Actinomycetota; class Actinomycetes; order Kitasatosporales; family Streptomycetaceae; genus Streptomyces; species Streptomyces sp. NPDC002788. The sequence goes on from NZ_JBSFVB010000014.1 coordinate 135,709, forward strand.
GGGCCAGGTGTGGGCGGGCGCGTTCATGTGCATGTAGTCCATGTACGTCCGGGTCATCTGGCGCAGCGCTTCGCGCCGGTCGGAGATGCCGGCCTTCTCCAGGTGGTGGACCGTCTCCGTCTGCCAGGTGGCGCCGTTGCGGCCGGTGAGGCAGCGCTGCTCGATGATGCCCAGCAGCGGTTCGCGCCACGAGTCGTCCATGCCGGCCAGTTCGAGGCCGCGATGAGCCAGGGGCAGCAGCCGTCGCAACACCAGTTCGGTGACCGGCACTTCACCCACTCCGGGCCAGTACAGGCGGGCGTCGATGCCGTCGCGGGCCGCGGTGTGCAGGTTCTCCTCGGCCACCGCGAACGACATCCGCGTCCACACCGGCCGGTCCTCGTCGACGAGGGCGCGGGTCAGGCCGTAGTAGAAGGCGCCGTTGGCGATGATGTCGGCCACCGTGGGGCCGGCGGGCAGCACCCGGTTCTCGATGCGCAGATGCGGACCGCTGTCGGTGACGGCGTAGACGGGCCGGTTCCAGCGGTAGATCGTGCCGTTGTGCAGTGTCAGTTCGCCCAGTTGGGGCACGCCGCCGTTGTCGAGCTCCCGCTGCGGGTCCTCGTCGTCACACAGCGGCAGCAGGGCCGGGAAGTAGCGCACGTTCTCCTCGAAGAGGTCGAAGACGCTGGTGATCCAGCGCTCGCCGAACCACACTCTGGGCCGTACGCCCTGCGCCTTGATCTCCTCGGGGCGGGTGTCGGTGGCCTGCTCGAACAGGGGGATGCGGGTCTCGCGCCACAGCTCCCGGCCGAACAGGTAGGGCGAGTTCGCCGCGAGGGCGATCTGCACGCCCGCGATGGCCTGCGCCGCGTTCCAGTAGTGCGGGAACTCCTTCGGGTCGACCTGGAGGTGGAACTGGGTGCTGGTGCAGGCGGCCTCGGGGGTGATGGTGTCGGCGTACGTGGCCAGGCGCTCCACACCGTCGACCCTGATCCGCAGGTCCTCACCTCGCGCGGCGAAGATCTGCTCATTGAGCAGCCGGTAGCGCGGGTCTCCGGAGAGGGCGGACTCGCTCACGTCCGTCTCCCCCAGGGTCGGCAGGATGCCGACCATGATCAGGTGGGCGCCCACGGCGGCGGCACGGTCCTCGGCGTGGTTGAGGGCGTCCCGGATCTCCTGCTCCCAGGCGCCCGGGCCGCCGGCTGTCAACTGCCGGGGCGGGATGTTGATCTCCAGGTTGAAGCGGCCCAGTTCGCTGGACCAGGCGGGGTCGGCGATCGCCCGGAGCACGTCGGTGTTCCGCATGGCGGGAAGTCCGTGGTCGTCCACCAGGTTGAGCTCGATCTCCAGCCCGACCTGGGGGCGCTCGCTCTCGAAGCCGGACTCGCGGAGCATCCGCGCCAGCGCCTCGAGGCCGGTGTGCATCTTCTCCCGGTACCGACGGCGGTCCTCCCGGGTGAACACCAGGGCCGGCACGTCACGTCCCATGCGCCCTCCTGTACTCCGGCGGCGGCTGCTTCCGGTCCCAGCGTCGCACCTTGTCGTCGCCCCCGCACCCACCTAGCCTGACTTTGTGCCGCAAATAAACAAACCGCGAACGCACAGTGCCGTGCCGGGCAACGGCAGCTCCCTCACCCGACTCCGTACCCTCATCACCGTCTTCTCGGCATGATCGGCCGCCGCAGCGTCGCCGGCGGCACCACCGCGGCGGCCGGGATGCTGCTCGGCTCCCTCGCCCCGTCCCTGTGGGCGGCCCTGCTCGGCTACGCGATCACGGGCATCGGCCTGGCGAACCTCTTCCCCGTGGCGGTGGAACGGGCGGGCGCGCTGGCCGGGCCCAGTGGGGTCGCCACGGCCTCCACGCTGGGCTACGGAGGCATGCTCCTCGGGCCGCCGGCGATCGGTTTCATGGCGGACTGGTTCACCCTGCCGGCCGCGCTGACCAGCGTGGCGGTGCTCGCGGGGGTGGCAGCGGCGGTCGGAGCGCTGGTGGGGGCGGCGTCGCGGCGGTCGGGGGACTGAGGGAAGGGCCGGCCGGGGCGGCCACCCCCATCCGGGTGAAGGACCGCCCCGCCGCGGAGCCGCTCTCGATCGGGAGATCGGCCCAGTCGTGATCCTGGGTACCCGTCGCCAGGCCCGAGGTGATCTCCGGGCCGCATGCCAGGAACAAGGAGGCAGACTCGTGACCGAACAGCAGCACCCCGGCGAGCAGCACCCGACCCCGGAGTTTCCCTCCCAGGACCAGCCGCACCCCGGCTGGACGGGGCCCATGGACCCGCCCCCGGACCACGGTGAGGAGTCCTACCGGGGCAGCGGCCGGCTGGAGGGCCGCAAAGCCGTGATCACCGGCGGCGACTCCGGGATCGGCCGCGCGGTCGCCCTGGCGTTCGCCCGTGAGGGAGCCGACGTGCTCTTCACCCACCTCGACGAGGAGAAGGACGACGCCGCCGAGACCGCGCGGCTGATCCAGGAGGCCGGCCGGCGTGCCGTGCCCGTCTCGTGCGACGTACGGGAGGAGGAGAACTGCCGGGCGCTGATCGACCGTGCCGTGGCGGACTTCGGCCGGATCGACATCCTGGTGAACAACGCGGCGTACCAGATGTCCCAGCCCGACGGCATCGAGGCGATCTCCACCGAGCAGTTCGACCGGGTGCTGCGCACCAACCTGTACGGCATGTTCTGGCTGTGCAAGCTGGCCGTGCCGCACATCCCGGAGGGCGGCAGCATCATCAACTCGACCTCGGTGCAGGCGTACAAGCCCAGTCCGCATCTGCTGGACTACGCGATGACGAAGGGCGCGATCGTCACCTTCACGCAGGGGCTCGCGCAGATGCTGATCGAGCGGGGCATCCGCGTCAACGCGGTCGCGCCGGGCCCGGTGTGGACGCCGCTGATCCCGGCGACGCTTCCGGACACGCAGACGTTCGGCAAGCAGGCGCCCATCGGGCGGCCCGCGCAGCCCGCCGAGATGGCTCCGGCGTACGTCTTCCTCGCCTCGCAGGAGGCGTCGTACATCACCGCCGAGATCGTCAACGCCACGGGCGGTACGCCGCTGCCGTGAAATCCGGCGCCTCGAGCGGGCTCCGTACGGCAGACTCGCGCCATGGATACCGCCGAGTTCCTGCAAGCGCTGGAGACAGAGGGCCGGTTGCTGGCCGAGGCAGCCGAGGAGGCCGGGACGGAGGCGAAGGTGCCGACGTGCCCGCAGTGGCAGGTGCGCGATCTGCTGCGGCACACGGGCGCGGTGCACCGCTGGGCCGCGGCGTACGTCGCGGAAGGGCTCACCGAGCGCCGCCCGCTGACCGAACCCACCGGCCTCGACGGCCCGGAGCTCGTGGCCTGGTACCGCGACAGCCACCGCCTTCTCGTCGGCACACTGGCCGGCGCCTCGCCCGACGTGGAGTGCTTCACGTTCCTGCCCGCGCCGTCGCCGCTGGCCTTCTGGACCCGGCGGCAGGCGCACGAGACGGCGGTGCACCGGGTCGACGCGGAGTCCGCACGCGGGGGCGGCACGACGGCCGTCACCCCGCACTTCGCGACCGACGGCATCGACGAACTCCTGCGCGGTTTCCACGCCCGTCCCAGGAGCCGGGTCCGCACGCCCGAGCCGCGCGTGCTGCGGGTCCGCACGGACGACACCGACGCCGTGTGGACCGTACGGCTGTCCCCGGAGCCCCCCGTGACCACACGGGGCGCCTCCGGGGACGCCGAGTGCGAACTCTCCGGTCCGGCCGGGCAGTTGTATCTGGCACTGTGGAACCGGGCTCCCGTGCCGACGATCACGGGCGAGGGGGCGCTCGCCGAGCTGTGGCGGAAGGCGTCGGCAATCTGACCTGAGCCGGGGCAGCTCAGTCGTCCGCCAGCATCCGCTCCAGAACCGCGCGCTGCACGGGCAGCACCTCGCCGTGCAGCGCGCGACCCTTCGCCGTGAGCGAGACCTTCACGCCCCGCCGGTCCTCGGGGCACATGCCGCGCTCGACCAGGCCCTCCTTCTCCAGCCGGGCGATCAGTCGCGACAGCGCGCTCTGGCTCAGATGGACCCGCTCGGAGATCTCCTGCACGCGGTAGGAGGGCGCGCCCTTCGCCACCCGGCGCCTGGCGAGGACGTCGAGCACCTCGAAGTCACTGGCGCACAGGCCGTGGCCGTGCAACGCACGGTCGAGTTCGCACTGCGTCCGCGCGTGCAGCGCCAGAATGCCCCGCCACTGTTTCACGAGCGCCTGCTCGGCCTGCTTCGCCGCCATGAGGCGCACCGTAACAGAGAAGCGAGGTTGTTGCACACGAATTAAATGCATTTGCATCACATGCAAGCGCATGTAGTCTTCGGGCATGACCTCTCCGCTCATCTCCCCCACGGCCGAGGGACGTTGGACTCCCCGCCTCTGGGGCACCCTTCTGGTGCTCTGCGCCGCGATGTTCCTGGACGCCCTCGACGTGTCCATGGTCGGCGTGGCGCTGCCGTCCATCGGCGCCGACCTCGGCCTGTCGACATCGGCGCTGCAATGGATCGTCAGCGGCTACATCCTCGGCTACGGCGGTCTGCTGCTCCTCGGCGGACGCGCCGCAGACCTCCTGGGCCGGCGCCAGGTCTTCCTGGTGGCCCTGGGCGTCTTCGCGCTGGCCTCGCTGCTCGGCGGGCTCGTCGACTCGGGGCCCCTGCTCATCGCCAGCCGCTTCATCAAGGGTCTGAGCGCGGCCTTCACCGCCCCCGCCGGCCTGTCGATCATCACCACGACGTTCCCCGAGGGCCCCCTCCGCAACAGAGCCCTCGCCATCTACACCACCTGCGGCGCCGCCGGCTACTCGATGGGCCTGGTCTTCTCCGGCCTGCTCACGGAGGCCAGTTGGCGACTCACCATGCTCCTGCCCGCCCCCATCGCGCTGATCGCCCTGCTCGCCGGCCTGAAGCTGCTGCCGCGCAGTGCCCGCGAGCGCGGCGAGGGCGGCTACGACATCCCCGGCGCCGTGCTCGGCACCGCCTCGATGCTCCTGCTCGTCTTCACCGTCGTCGAGGCGCCCGAGGTGGGCTGGGGTTCGGCCCGCACCATCCTGTCCTTCGCCGCCGTCGCCGTACTGCTGGCCGCGTTCGTGACGGTCGAGCGGCGCAGCCCGAGCCCGCTGATCCGGCTCGGCGTGCTGCGCTCGGGGCCGCAAGTGCGGGCCCAGCTCGGTGCGTTGACGTTCGTCGGCAGCTACATCGGCTTCCAGTTCCTGGTCACGCTCTACATGCAGCAGCTGCTCGGCTGGTCCGCGCTGCACACGGCCCTGGCCTTCCTGCCGGCCGGCGCGCTGGTGGCGCTGTCCGCGACGAAGGTCGGCGCCGTCATCGACCGGTTCGGCACGGCCCGCCTGATCGTGCTCGGCTTCGCCCTGATGGTCGCCGGCTACGCGCTGTTCCTGCGCATCGACCTCCACCCGGTCTACGCGACCGTGATCCTTCCGACGATGCTGCTGGTCGGCTCCGGCTTCGCACTGACCTTCCCGTCCCTCAACGTCCAGGCCACCAACGGCGTCGACGAGCACGAGCAGGGCATGGTCTCCGGACTGCTCAACACCTCGGTCCAGGTGGGCGGCGCGATCTTCCTCGCCGTGGTGACGGCGGTGGTGACCGCGAACTCCCCCGAGGGTGCCGACGCCTCCCCGCAGGCCGTCCTCGACAGCTACCGGACCGGCCTGGTGGTCGTGGCGTTCATCGCTCTCGCCGGCCTGCTGATCACCCTCTCGGGCCTGCGGACCCGCCCGGACCGGCCGTCCGTCGTGGTCGCGAAGTCCACCCCGAAGGAGGCGGAGCGCGTCGCCGTACGCGACTAGGGCTGTCGCGTGATCCGAACGACAAGCCCTGGGGGGAATGCCTCCACGGTGTGCCCGGCGGGCTGCCTTGCCTGCCGGGCACACCCCCTGTTTGACTCGTCGTATGACCAGTCACGGAGGACGGCGCACTCAGGCCGAACGCGACGCGATCACCGTCGAGATCGGGTACGCGCTGTGCAGTGCGGCTTTCGCGGCAGCCGTGGTGTTCGGGGCCGTTGCGGGGCCCGCGCTGCTCTTCGACCTGCCGGACACGCCGGAGAGCCTGCTGCTGCGCGCCGGACTGGTGCTCGCGCCGGTGCTGTTCGCCGCGCGGGTGGTCAGCGTGCTGGTCCGGTTCCGATCGCCACGACCCACGTGGCGATGACGATCTCCTCACCCCAGGAGACGGCGGAGTCCCCCGAAGGCGGCAGCCACTTGTACAGCCAGTGCGCCACCAGGACGTGCCCTGCCCACAGAGTCCCCATCGCGGCCCATGCCGCCCACCGGTGCCCCGCGACGACGGCGCTGAAGCAGGCCAGGGCGACGGTGAAGAGCACCGGTCCGTACGGATATCCGGCGCCCAGGTACATCATGACGGCCGCCGCCGTGCCGAACACCACGGCCACCGGGTACCGCTTCCGCCACAGCAGCAGCGCCCCGGCCGCGAGCAGCAGAACGCGCGCGAAGAGGTCCAGGTCCGCCCGCTCGCCCTCCTGTCCGTGCGCGGCGAAGTTCGACCCGGCCAGCACGAAGACGGTCACGGCGAGGGTGGACCGCCAGGGCCACCGGGGCGCCCGCTCCCCCGACCGGTCCCACCCGGGAGGCCCGTGCCGCCACCACTGCGGCGGACCGCCCCGCCCTCGCTGCTCGTCCATACCGGCCACGCTAGACGCCGGCAGCGGCGTCCCCCGGGCGTGGTGATCACGGGTACTCCCCGGGAAGTACGTTGCCCTGTCCGTCATTCTCTGACTAAGGTCAGAGAATGACGACGGACCAGGTGGACCAGGTGGAGCAGGTGGACCAGGTGGAGCAGGTGGACCAGGTGCGGCGCTTCAACCGGACGGTCGCCGAGCGGCTGGGAGTGCTGCACGACCACTATCTGGGCGGTGCCCGCCCCTACGGGCAGGCGCGCCTGCTCTGGCAGATCGGCGACGAGGGAACCCACGACGTCCGCAGCGTGCGGGACCGGCTCGGCCTCGACTCCGGCTACGCGAGCCGGCTCCTGCGGGCACTGGAGCGCGACGGCCTCGTCGCCGTCGAGCCCCACCCCCGCGACCGGCGGGTACGCACCGTGCGGCTGACCGAGGCAGGGCGGCGGGAGCGCGCTCTTCTCGACGACCGCAGCGAGGTGCTCGCCGCGTCGCTCCTCGACCCGCTCGACGCCCGGCAGCGGGACCGGCTGACCGCGGCCATGGCAGAGGTCGAGCGCCTGCTGACCGCCTCGGTGGTGTCCCTGGAGGTCCTCGACCCCGATCACCCCGACGCCGCGTACTGCCTGCGGTCCTATGCAGCGGAACTGCGGGAGCTGTTCGAGGGCGGCTTCGACCCCGCGCACAGCCTGCTCCCCGACCCGGGCGCCTTGCGCACCCCGCGCGGTCTGTTCCTCGTCGCCCGGCTGCACGGCGAGCCGGTGGGCTGCGCCGGGCTCAAGCTCCCGCCGGGAGCCCCCGCCGAGATCAAACGCCTGTGGGTCCACCCCCGCACCCGGGGGCTAGGACTGGCCCGGCGCCTCCTGTCCGAACTCGAGGAACGCGCGGCCCGGCACGGCAGCGAACTGGTGCGGCTCGACACCAACAAGGCCTTGGAAGCGGCCACTCGTCTCTACCGCACCAGCGGATACACCGAGGTACCCGCCTTCAACGACGAGCCCTACGCCGACCATTGGTTCGAGAAGCGGCTGCCTCCGGCAGCGCCGGGGAAGCGATGACGAAGCCTGAGCACGGCGGCAGCGCGCTAGGGTGACGCGCATGAACACGACACGTGCGGCAGGACCGACGGGCTTCAGGTAGCCCGCCAGGAGATACCTGGCGGTTGCCGCGAACGGAGCCCCCGTGACCCGCACCGCCCACCACCTTCCCCCTTCACTCGGCCAGAGAGCGCACGGCCGCTCGTCAGGAAGCCCCTGGCGTTCCGTGGTTCTCCACGACCTCAGGTACAGCGCCCACACCTTGACCCAGGCCGCACGAGAGTCCGAGCGACCCCGACCTCGGCCGATCCGCCGCACGGTGGCTGTCTACTCGTTCGCCCGGCACCAGCGGGACCGCTCCGTCGCCGAGTGGTCCGCGGTGGAGGAGCGCCGGGCGCGACAGCGGCTGCGCACCCAAGTGGGCACGCTGCTCAAGCTGGTGAACTCAACGGCCGGCGAACTCGCGCTGGACGCCGCGGATGCGGTGGACGTACCGCCGGCGCGTCATCGGCGCGGCTCGCTCTGGCTCGCGTAGCCGCGCCGCCGCATCGTTCGCGACCATCAGGCCCGCCGGGGCTGCGTTCGGAGTTTCTGGATCCTTGCCGGCCCTGCTCACCTTCGGTGCCGGACTTGTGTTGCGCCGCCGCCGGATCCCGCGCTGGCTGACCGGGCCGGGAACGATCAGTCACTCGGTCTACGTGGTGCATCCGGTACTGCTGGCGGTGACCGACGGCACGATAGGCCGGTGGCGGCGGGACAATCTCGTACTCCGGGTGGCCTTCTGTGCGGTGCTGTTACCGCTGTGCCTGCTGACCTACCGTTACATCGAAGCGCCGGGCCGGACATGGGGCCGGAAGCCGGCACGCCGCTCCCGGCCTCGACGTCGGTCGGGGCGGGGGACGACTCCGGATGACCCAGCCGGGCGGAACCGGCGCTCCGGTCCCTGGTGTCGTCGCCCGTCACCCATGCCCCTGCCCTGCCTCCCGCATCGTCATCGCTGTCCGCGGGTGCAGGAACAGGTACTCACTCCGGCGAGCTGACCTCGCCGCCCGTCGCGGGGCGGCGGTCCAGCGCGTTCAGCGCACGCTGGGCCATCGGATGCGTGCGGACGAGTTCGCCCAGCGAGGTCTTGCCCTGCGTGATGTCCTTGAACGCCTTCCAGGCGGGGCGGAAGCCCGTCAGCGCCGCGTGGAACAGGCCGGGACGGCGCTCGAACGCCGTCAGCATCCGCTTGCCGATGCTCATCTCCACGCCGAGCCCGGCCTTGACCGCGAACGCGTAGTTGAGTGCCTGCCGGCGGGTGTCCACGGCGTCGTGCGCCTCGGCGATCCGCACCGCCCACTCCCCCGCCAGCCGGCCGGAGCGCAGCGCGAAGGAGATGCCCTCGCGGGTCCACGGCTCCAGCAGTCCGGCCGCGTCTCCGCACACCAGCACCCGCCCGCGCGACAGCGGCGAGTCGTCGGCCCGGCAGCGCGTCAAGTGCCCGGAGGAGATACTCGGTTCGAAGCCGGCGAGGCCCAGTCGCCCGATGAACTCCTCCAAGTACCGCTTCGTCGCTGCTCCTTCACCGCGGGCCGAGATCACCCCGACCGTCAGCGTGTCGCCCTTGGGGAAGACCCAGCCGTAGCTGCCGGGCATGGGGCCCCAGTCGATGAGCACCCGCCCCTTCCAGTCCTCGGCTACGGTCTCCGGCACCGGGATCTCCGCCTCCAGCCCGAGGTCCACCTGGTCCAGCTTGACTCCGACGTGCGCGCCTATGCGGCTGGCGCTGCCGTCCGCCCCGACCACGCACCGGGCGAGCAGGACCTCGCCGCCCTGCAGGACGACGGCGACCGTGCGCCGGTCCGGCACCGCCGAGCCGTGCTGCTCGACCCGCTGGACGGTGACGCCCGTGCGCAGCTCGGCACCCGCCTTCTGCGCGTGCTCGACGAGCTGCTGGTCGAACTCGGGCCGGTTGACCAGCCCGAACAGCGTGTGCCTGGACCGGCGCGTACGCGTGAAGCGGCCGTTGTTCGAGAACGTCACCGCGTGCACCCGGTCCCTGAACGGCAGCTCGAAGCCGGGCGGCAGGGCGTCACGCGAGGGGCCGATGATGCCGCCGCCGCAGGTTTTGTAGCGCGGCAGCTCGGCCTTCTCCAGCAACAGCACGCGTCTGCCGGCGACCGCCGCCGCGTACGCGGCCGAAGCGCCCGCCGGTCCCGCGCCCACCACTACGACGTCCCACACCTGCCGCACGTCGTCCGCCGAAGAGTTCTCGCTGCTCACGATGGTCTACTGCTCCCGATCAAGCCGCCTGCCGCTGTCTCCCGCATCCTACGGCGGCGGTCACCGCAGGCTGCTGTGGGAGGATCGGCGGTGTGGGTGGCCCCTACACGGGGACGCTCCAGCACCGCATGATCACCGCGTACCGAGACGTACGCATCCGTACAACGTCGCACCCACGAGGAGCGTGCCCATGTCGTCGAATCCGGTTGCCGAGACCGTCGCCTCGCTGATGCCCAGGGCGAAGAAGGAGCTCACCGAGCTGGTGGCCTTCCGGTCGGTGGCGGACTTCGACCAGTTCCCGAGGAGCGAGAGCGAGGGCGCCGCCCGCTGGGTCGCGGACGCGCTCGCCGCCGAGGGCTTCCGGGACGTGGCACTGCTCGACACCCCCGACGGCACGCAGTCGGTCTACGGCTACCTGCCCGGCCCGGCGGGTGCGAAGACCGTCCTGCTCTACGCCCACTACGACGTGCAGCCGCCCCTGGACGAGGCCGCCTGGACGACCCCGCCGTTCGAGCTGACCGAGCGGGACGGGCGCTGGTACGGGCGCGGGGCCGCCGACTGCAAGGGCGGCCTGATCATGCATCTGCTGGCGTTGCGGGCGCTGCGGGCGAACGGCGGCGTTCCGGTCCACGTGAAGGTGATCGCCGAGGGCTCCGAGGAGATGGGCACGGGCGGTCTGGAGCGGTACGCCGAGGAGCACCCGGACCTGCTGGAGGCGGACACGATCGTCATCGGTGACGCGGGCAACTTCCGGGTCGGCCTGCCGACCGTCACCTCCACCCTGCGGGGCATGACCCTGGTCCGCGTACGGATCGACACGCTCGCGGGCAACCTGCACTCGGGCCAGTTCGGCGGTGCCGCGCCCGACGCGCTGGCCGCGCTGATCCGGGTCCTGGACTCCCTGCGCGCCGAGGACGGTTCGACGACCGTCGAGGGGCTCACCGGGGGCGCGGCCTGGGAGGGGCTGGAGTACGAGGAAGAGCAGTTCCGGCAGGACGCCAAGGTGCTGGACGGCGTGGAGCTGATCGGGTCCGGGACGGTCGCCGACCGTGTCTGGGCACGCCCGGCCGTCACGGTCATCGGCATCGACTGCCCGCCCGTCGTCGGTGCCACCCCGTCCGTGCAGGCGAGCGCCCGTGCGCTGATCAGTCTGCGGGTGCCGCCGGGGGTGGACGCGGGCGAGGCGACCAAGCTGCTCCAGGCGCACCTGGAGGCGCACACGCCGTGGGGTGCGCGGGTGAGTACCGAGCAGATCGGTGAGGGGCAGCCCTTCCGGGCAGACACCGACAGCCCGGCCTACCAGGCCATGGCGGCGGCGATGGCGGTGGCGTACCCGGGGCAGGAGATGCAGTACGCGGGGCAGGGAGGCTCCATCCCGCTGTGCAACACGCTCGCGGCCCTCTACCCGCGGGCGGAGATCCTGCTCATCGGGCTGAGCGAGCCGGAGGCGCAGATCCACGCGGTGAACGAGAGCGTGTCGCCGCGGGAGCTGGAGCGGCTGTCGGTGGCGGAGGCGCTGTTCCTGCGCAACTACGCGGCGAGCTGACCGCTCTGCCCACGGCAGAAGCCCTCGCCCTCGGGCGGGGGCCTTGCCTACGGTCGTCCCATGGACGTCATCGAGCTGCTCCCCCGCCTGCACCTTCTGCGTTTCCCGGTCGGTCAGGCCTATCTCTGGCGCGACGGTGACGAGCTGACGCTGGTCGACGCCGGTCCGGCGGGCTCCGGCGCCCCGCTCGCCGAGGCCGTGACCGCGCTCGGCCGGGATCCGCGGGACGTACGGCGGATCGTGCTCACCCACTTCCACGAGGATCACGCGGGCGGGGCGGGCGAGTTCGCCGCCCTCAGCGGTGCCGAGGTACTGGTTCACCGGCTGGACGCGCCCGTCGTACGGGGCGAAGTCCCGGGCCCGGCACCGATGTTCGAGGACTGGGAGCGGCCGTTGCACGAGCAGGCGGCGAAGTTGCTGCCCGAGGGTGACTTCGCCCGGCCCGCGGAGGTCACCGAGATGTCCGGTGGAGATGTGCTGGATGTCGGTGGCGGGGCGCACGTCGTGCACGTGCCGGGGCACACGCACGGCAGCATCGCGCTCCATCTCCCGGAGCACGGGGTGCTGTTCACGGGCGACACGGTCGCCGCGTCACCCGTCGACGGCTCGGTGATGCCGGGCGTGTTCAACCTCGAACGCGCGAAGGTCCTCGCCGCCTGCCGGCGACTGGCCGAACTCGATGCGGACGTCGCCTGCTTCGGTCACGGGGCCCCGGTGAGACGGCACGCGGGCGAGGAGCTGCGGGCCCTGGCACACGCCTGAGCGTCAGCGGCTCTCCTTCAGCTCCGCGAGCGCCGGGTCCAGGACGATGTCCTCCTCGCGTGCGGCGACCGTCGGTTCCTCGGGGAAGTGGCAGGCGGTCAGGTGGCCCGAGGGGCTGCCGTCGACCCGCGCCAGGGGCGGTTCCTCGGTGGCGCACTTGTCCTGGGCCTTCCAGCAACGGGTGCGGAAGCGGCAGCCGGAGGGCGGGTCGATCGGTGAGGGCACGTCCCCGGCCAGCCGGATCCGCTCGCGCCGCTCGGTGGCGTCCGGGTCGGCCTCGGGCACGGCGGACAGCAGGGCGTGGGTGTAGGGGTGCCTGGGGCGGGTGTAGAGGGACTCCCGCTCGGCGACCTCGACGATCTTGCCGAGGTACATGACGGCGACCCGTTCGGAGAAGTGCCGTACGACGGCGAGGTCGTGGGCGATGAAGACGAAGGCGATGCCGAACTCCCGCTGGAGGTCCTGGAGCAGGTTGACGACCTGTGCCTGGATGGAGACGTCCAGCGCGGAGACGGGTTCGTCGGCGACGATCAGCTTCGGCCGCAGGGCGAGGGCGCGGGCGATGCCGATGCGCTGGCGCTGGCCGCCGGAGAACTCGTTCGGGTAGCGGTTGTAGTGCTCGGGGTTGAGGCCCACCGTCTCCAGGAGTTCCTGGGCGCGCCGCTTGTGGCCCTGCGGCGGATTGATGCCGTTGAGCCGCATCGGCGTCTCGATGATGGTGCCGACGGTGTGCCGCGGGTTCAGCGAGGAATACGGGTCTTGGAAGATCATCTGGAGGTTGCGGCGGGCCTCCTGCATCCTCCCGGGCGGCTGGTGCGTGATGTCCTCGCCGTCGAACACGACGGAGCCGCCGGTGGGTTCGAGGAGCCGGGTGACCAGGCGGCCGGTGGTCGACTTGCCGCAGCCGGACTCGCCGACCAGGCCCAGCGACTCGGCGGGCCCGACCGAGAAGTCGATGCCGTCGACGGCTCGTACGGCCCCGATCTGCCGCTGGAAGATGATGCCCTGCCGGAGGGGGAAGTGCTTCTGGAGACCGCGTACTTCGAGAAGGTTCTCACCGCTGGGGCGGTCGGTGGTCTGTCCGGTGAGGGACTGGGTGTTGCTCACGTCATGCTCCCTTTCGTCCGCCGTCACTGCGCGGCCCGTGCGGCTGCGGTGCCGCGGTCGTCGGGGCCGGCACCGCCGCGGATCTCCTGCTTGGCCTCGTCGGTGAGATGGCACGCGGCGAGGTGGCCCCCGGTGCCGGGGACGAGGCGCAGCTCGGGCCGTTCCACGGTGCAACGCCCTTCCGGGACCCAGCCCTTGTAGGCGCAGCGCGGGTGGAAGGAGCAGCCGTCCGGCAGGTTGATCAGGCTCGGCGGGGTGCCGGGGATCGGGTTGAGCCGTTCGCCGACGTCGCCGGTGAGGTGCGGCATCGACTGCAACAGGCCCCAGGTGTAGGGGTGCTGGGGGTGCTTGAGGACATCGCGGGTGGAGCCGTACTCGATCCGGCGACCGCCGTACATCACCAGGATGTCGTCGGCGACGTCGGAGACCACGCCGAGGTCGTGCGTGATGATGACGACGGCGGAGCCGAACTCCTCCTGCAGATCGCGGATCAGGTCCAGGATCTGCGCCTGGACGGTGACGTCCAGGGCGGTGGTGGGCTCGTCGGCGATGAGCAGCGTGGGGTCGCAGACCAGCGACATGGCGATCATGGCGCGCTGGCGCATGCCGCCGGAGAACTGGTGCGGATAGTCCCTGACCCGGCGTTCGGGCTGCGGGATGCCGACGCGCTCGAGCATCTCGACCGCGCGGTTCTTGGCCTCCGTCTTCGAGACCTTGTGGTGCACGCGGTAGGCCTCGGCGATCTGGGCGCCGACGGTGAAGAAGGGGTGCAGCGCGGAGAGCGGGTCCTGGAAGATCATCGAGACGGTGCGGCCGCGCAGGGCGCGCATCTCGGCCTCCGGCAGGGCGACGAGTTCCTTGCCCTCCAGCCAGATCTCGCCGCTGACCTGGGCGCGGGTGCCCTTGTGCAGTCCGAGCAGGGCCAGCGAGGTCACCGACTTGCCGGAGCCGGACTCGCCGACGATACCGAGGGTGCGGCCCTTCTCCAGGGTGAAGGAGACACCGTCGACGGACTTGACGAGGCCGTCCTCGGTCGGGAAGTGCACCCTCAGGTCGCGTACGTCGAGGAAGGGCGCGGGCGCGGGCGTGACGTCCGCGGGCTGCGGTGAGGTCTGAACGGACACGGGTGTTCCTAAGGACGAAAGAAGGGCTCAGGCGAGGCGCACGCGCGGGTCGACGAGGCCGTACACCAGGTCGACGACGACGTTGGCGAGGACGACGAACGTCGCGGCGAAGAGCGTGGTGCCGAGGATGACGGGCAGGTCGGAGTTCTGCACGGAGTCGACCGCGAGCTTGCCGATGCCGTTGATGCCGAACACCGACTCGGTGATGACCGCGGAGCCGCCGATCAGCGATCCGACGTCCATGCCGAAGATGGTGATGATCGGGGTGATCGCGGCCCGCAGCCCGTGTTTGAGGACGACCGTGGAAGCCGACAGGCCCTTGGCCCGGGCGGTGCGCATGTAGTCCTCGGCGAAGACCTCCAGCATGGAGGAGCGGCTGAGCCGGGTGTACATCGCGAGGTAGACGAGGACCAGGGTGGCCCAGGGCAGGATCAGTCCCTTGAACCAGCCGGCCGGGTCCTCGGTGATCGGTGTGTAGCCGGAGGTCGGCAGGATCTGGAACTTGTCGACGAACAGGTACAGCAGGAGCAGACCGATGAAGTAGATCTGCACCGAGACGCCGAACAGAGCCAGTCCGACCGCCGCCTTGTCGGCGGCCCTGCCCCTGCGGACCGCTGCGACGGTACCGAGGCCGACACCCAGGACCAGGAACGTCACCGCGGCGCCGAGACCGAGGGAGAGGTCCGCTGGGAAGTCCTGGAGCAGCGTGGTCAGGACGGGGGTGTCGGTCTGGAAGGAGACGCCGAGGCAGGGCGCACCGCAGTGGATGCTGACGCTCTGGTCGCCGAAGGTACGGCCGACGAACAGTCCCTTGAGGAACTCCCAGTACTGGGTGAGATAGCTCTGGTCCAAGCCCAGCGAGTGCTTGATCTCGGCGAGGCGGGAGGGCGAGCAGGTCTTTCCGCAGGCCAGGAGTGCGGGGTCGGACGGCAGCGCGAAGAAGATGAAGAAGGTGATCGTGGTGATCACCAGCATGATCAGGGCCGCTGCCAGCAGGCGTCTGATGAGGTAACGAAACATGGGGTGCCGGGACCTGACGTGAGTGGGCTGCCCGCCGGCGGCCGGGACCGCCGGCGGGGTTCAGAGGAGATGCGTCAGTGCTTGACGTAGACGTGGACCAGGCTCGGCTCGGCCACGATCGAGTCGGAGATGACCCCGCCGACCTTGGAGCCGGACATCTCGCTGAAGTTCATGTACATCAGCGGGACCACGGCGGCGTCCTTCAGGATCTGCTCGTCCATCTGGCCGTAGACCGCGTTGCGCTGCGTGATGTCGGTCATCTTCGCGGCCTTGTCGATCAGTGCGTTGACCTTCGGGTCGTTCAGGTACGACTGGTCCTGGTTGGCCTGCGGGTTCTTCTTGATCAGCCGGCCGTCGAAGAGGGTGGGCAGCACCGTGGAGGCGTTCGGCCAGTCGGCGATCCAGTCGACCCACGTCAGGTCGTACTGGTTCTTCACGTTGTCGATGGTGCTGAAGTAGTTCGACGCGTCGATGGGGGTGATGTTGACGGTGATGCCGATCCGTCCCAGCGCCGTCTTCACCGCGTCGGCGAAGTGCTCCTCGGTGGCGGTGTTCTCCACCGCGATCGACATGGTCGGCTTCGGGTTGCCGGCCTGCTTCATCAGCGTCTTGGCCTTGGCGAGGTTGCCCGCCGGGTTCGCGCTGTACAGGTTGAACTTCTTGTAGCCGCCGATGCCGGGGCTCAGCATGGTGCTGGCGTAGTCGCCGTACGCGGAGCCACCGAAGGCGCCGCGGGCCGTGGTCTTGTCCAGGGCGTACTCGATCGCCTGGCGGACCCGGAGGTCCTTGACACGGGTGGTGTTGATCGCCAGGTAGTTGATGCCGGGCGCGGGGATCTTGTAGTAACGGCCCTTCAAGGAAGGGTCGTTGGCGAGCTGGGCCAGGTCGGAGCCCGCGATCGGCCACTGCTGGATCGAGGTCTGGGCGGTGCCGGCGTCGGCCTTGAGCTGCTGGTCGATGGCGGCCTCGTCCTGCCCGAACTTGACGTCCATCTCGTCGACGTTCTGCTGCCGTATCGGGTCGGTCGACTGCGACCAGTGCTGGTTCCTGGCGAGAACGAGTTCCTTGTTCTTGGTGTACGACTTGATCATGTACGGGCCGTCGGACCAGACCTTGGTGTCGTAGGTCGAGCCGGTGTCGTGGGCCTTGGGCACGGCGGACCAGCCGGTCATCGTGGTGGTCTCGTTGAAGTCGGCCACCGGCTGGTTCAGGTGGAAGACGATCGTGTACTTGTCCGGCGTCTGGATGGAGCCCAGTTGCTTGCCCTGGTACGGGCCCTTGTAGTCGGCACCGCCGACGAGCCACTGGGCCGCGTAGGGCGGGCCGCCGTTGATGTCGGAGGAGAAGAACCGCTCGACGCCGTACTTCACGTCGGGTGCGGTGACCTCGGTGCCGTCCTGGTACTTGACCCCGTGCCGCAGGTGGAAGGTCCAGACCGTGGCGCCCTTGCTGGCGGTTCCGGTGTCGGTGGCCAGGTCGCCGACCAGCTTCGGCTTCGGCCCCGTCTCGTCCCAGCCGGTGAGGGTGCGGACGATCTCCTGGTCCATGCTCTGGCCCTCGGTCGTGTAGACGCGCTGAGGGTCGAGGTGGTCGTAGTCCGCCTTGTTCAGGATGGTCAGGGTGCCGCCCTTGCCGGGCGTGCCGCTGGCGCTGCTGCCGGAGGACCCTCCGCATGCGGTGGCTCCGAGGGCGATCGCCACGGCGGAGGCCGTGAGAGCGACCGTGCGCGATCTGCGCGTGCTGCGCGTCATTGAGGAAACTCCGTTTCTTGCTACGGGCCCGGCGGCCGTTCGTGGGACCGCCGGGCCGACACTCGGGGGGTGGCTTGTCAGCCGCGCCCGGCGCGGGGGTCCAGGGCGTCCCGGACGCCGTCCCCGAGGAGGTTGAGCGCCAGGACCAGGAGGAAGAGCAGGACACCGGGCACGAAGAGGTACATCGGGTCCTGCAGGAAGAACTGTGAGGCGTCCGACAGCAGGGATCCCCAGTCGGGGTTGGGCGGGATGACGCCGACGCCCAGGTACGACAGCGCCGCCTCGGTGGTGATGTTCTGCGGCACGGCGAGCGCGAAGGAGATCAGGATCGGCGCCCACAGGTTGGGCAGCAGCTGCCGGAAAAGGATGTGCCCCCGGCCGGCGCTCATCAGCCGCGCGGCGTCGACGAACTCCCGCTCACGCAGGGACAGCACCTGTCCGCGCACCAGACGGGCGGTGTACGCCCAGGCGAAGACGGCGATGTTGAGGACCAGGACGAGCAGCCGGAGGTTCTCGTCGGTGCCGCCGTGGCTGTCGGTCTGCAGCGCGTTCTGGATCACCGGGGTGAGCGCGATGATGAACAGCAGCTGCGGGAACGCCAGCATCACGTCCATGACCCGGGACAGCAGGGAGTCGACCCAGCCGCCGAAGTAGCCGGCCGCGAGCCCCGCCACGACACCGACCACGGTGGACAGCACGGCCGAGGCGAAACCCACGTAGAGGGAGGTGCGCAGGCCGTAGACGACGCGGGCGAACAGGTCGTAGCCGGTGCCCGGTTCGACGCCGAGGAGGTGCTGGGCGCTGATGCCTCCCAGCGATCCGTAGGGGAAGTTGCCCGTGTCGGGGTTGATCGCCTTGTTGTCGGGGGTGATCGGTCCCCAGCTGGTCAGCGCGGTGAGGACCGGCGCGAGCAGGGCGACGGCAAGGAACAGGAGGGTGGCCACCAGGGCGGCCGTTGTGACCTTGTCCCGCCTGATCCGCTTCCAGGCCATGCGGGCCGGTGAGCGGCCGGCGACGACCGTGTCGCCGGTTCTGGGGTCCGGTGTCGACGGCTCGGTCAGCAGCGCGGTGCCGCCGCCGGCGTCGGCCGGCTGGTGTTGCGTGGTCATCTTACGGACATCCCGGATCTGCCCCTGAGGCAAGGAAATTGAGTGGCGGTCGTAAGCGCCGCCGTGAGACTCTGCGGACTTTCGCAATCCCGTGCGAGTCCGGTCAAGCCGAGCAGGGGCCAGAAAAGGGATTGTTTGCGGTCATGGAAAAGTGTTGACGAGAGAAGGGAATGTGATTACCCGCCGCGTGAAGAAGTGCGGGAGATTCCTTGGCCAGCGATTGACAATGGGCCCGTGGCCGTTTCCTTGTGCTTTTCCCTCGGAATCCCCCGTGCCGGGTAAAGAGCACGATCAAAGGGCAGGGGTCAGCCGACCGGCACCCCGGCTTCCAGATAGAACGCCGCTCCGCGTTCGCGTGCCCTCAGGGCCCAGCGCAGCCGCTCGTAGCGCACCGGTGGCAGCAGGTCGGCGGCCTCCGCCTCGGTGACGAACCGCCAGTCGCGCAGCTCCGGTCCGGGCAGCAGCAGCCGTCCGGCTTCCGTGGACTCGAGGAGGCCACCGTCGAAGAGGAGCCGCAGTCCGCCGTATCCGGGGGGAGAGGGGCGCTCCCAGTCGACGACGAGCAGGCTCGGTACCTCGTCGAGGCGGAGGCCGGTCTCCTCGGCGACCTCCCGCATGCCGGCACGCGCGGGCGCCTCACCGGGTTCGACGACGCCGCCGGGGAACTCCCAGCCGGCCTTGTAGGTGGGGTCGACCAGCAGCACCCGGTCCTGTTCGTCGAAGAGGAGCACACCGGCGGCGAGTGTCTCGGCGGTGGGCTCGGGCGTCTGCACGATGTCGCAGACCGGCGCGGAGCCGTTGGTGACGGACGCGGCGATCCGGGCGGCGGTCTCGTACGGCGTGAGGTCGCTGGTGTCGACCAGGTGGGCGTCGGCGGTGAGCCAGGAGGCGAGGGCGGCCCGGTACGGCTCGATGTGGTCGAAGGACCACTGGCGTGTTCGCACCTCGCCGTCGGGCAGGTCCGGCGGGACGTCACGCCCCGCTATCCGCTCCCGCAGTATCGTTTCGGCCGGAGCGAGCAGGATGTGGCTGACCGGGATCCTGCGGGCGGCCAGGCCGCCGAAGATCTCGTCCCGGTACTCCTGACGCAGCAAGGTCATGGGGACCACCAGGGTCCCGCCGAGCTCGGCCAGCATCGCGGCCGCCGTGTCGATCACGAGCCGCCGCCAGATCGGCAGGTCCTGGAAGTCACCGACCTCGGCGAGGTGTTTGGGCGGCAGCAGGTACCGGAGCGCTCCGCCGATGACCTCGGGGTCGAAGAGCGTACTGTTCGGGATCAGTTCGATCAGTTCCTGTGCGGTGGTGGTCTTTCCCGCACCGAACGCGCCGTTGATCCAGACGACGGTCACAGGTCCCCCTCTTCTTTGGCCCCCTGAGGCTTGCCCGCTCCACCCTGCCATGGAAACCAGCCCCAGTTGAGGGCGCATGACGACGGCGCCGGCGCCCCCGCGGGCGGGGGTGCCGGCGCCGTGGGCCTGGGCGGGGCCCCGTCAGCCCTTCTTCTCCTGAGCGTCGGCGTCCCGGTCCAGGGACAGGCTGTCGTCGGCGACCGACTTGTCGAGGGTGCTGAGGGTCTCGTCCACGTTGAGGGTGCCGAGGTTCTCCCCGAGGGCGTGCGACGGGGTGACCGCCGCGACGACGAATCCGGTGGCGAGGGAGGCGATGGCGAGCATGCTGCGCTTCTTCATGCCCGGCTCAACTGCCGGATCCGCTCCGGGGTCACGCAGTCGCCCGCGACCGGGCGAAGAAGGGCTTCACGCAAAGTCACCGTCACGGTCCGTGCCCCACGCGTCCGGCCCGCCGCCGCGCCACTCGATCAGCCCCGACGTCGCCACGTACGCCGCGTCGGCGTCCTCGATCCCGGCCCGCCGCAGGAACTCCGCGATGTCCAGCAGCCCGTAGGCGATCCCGAGGAACTGGTCGCCCACGCGTACCCGCCGGCCGTTGTCCGCGGCGGGCGGGTAGACCACGACGGGTTTCGCGGACGCCATGGCACCAGGGTGCGCGGGGGCGGTGCCGGGCGCCCGCCGGACTGGGCCGTTCAGCTGGCCTTGTGCGTCTGCCGGAGCTCGTGGACGCTCGCGGTGAGGGTGCCGTCGTGCTGTTCGTAGTGAGACAGGGCGAGGCCGAGGCCGAAGAAGGTGGGCGCCCATTCGCCGACGAAGATGCCCCAGCGGTCGGCTCGGGCGACGTTGGTGCCGGGTTCCATCTTCAGGGAGCCCATCCAGGCGACGACGCTGAGGCCTATGGACGCCATGGCGGCCATGTACGCGTGCTCACTGCGGACGCCCATCTCGTGCATCTTCTTGATGATCATCAGCGACTCCGTTCTGTGGGGGGTCACGGGACGGAGTGCCCTCGGAGCGTGTCGATATTCATCATTTCGCACCTTATATCCAAAATGGGGGTTCTTGAGCCGAGCTGGAAGCACTCAGCGCACGGCCGACTCCGTCAGGCGCCCACGTACGCCGCCAGGTGCTCCCCGGTCAGTGTGGAGCGGGCCTCGACCAGCTCGGCCGGCGTGCCCTCGAAGACGATCCGGCCGCCGTCGTGACCGGCACCGGGGCCCAGGTCGATGATCCAGTCCGCGTGCGCCATGACCGCCTGGTGGTGCTCGATGACGATGACCGACTTGCCGGCGTCGACCAGCCGGTCGAGCAGGCCGAGCAGCTGCTCCACGTCCGCGAGGTGAAGGCCGGTGGTCGGCTCGTCCAGGACGTAGACGCCGCCCTTGTCGGCCATGTGCGTGGCCAGCTTGAGGCGCTGCCGCTCGCCGCCGGACAGCGTGGTGAGCGGCTGGCCGAGGGTGAGGTAGCCGAGCCCGACGTCGGCGAGCCGCTCCAGGATTCTGTGCGCGGCCGGGGTGCGTGCCTCACCGCTGCCGAAGAACTCCCCCGCCTCGGTCACCGACATCGCGAGCACCTCGCTGATGTCGCGGCCGCCCAGGTGGTACTCCAGCACCGACGCCTGGAACCGCTTGCCCTCGCAGTCCTCGCAGGGGGTGTCGACGCCGGCCATCATCCCCAGGTCGAAGTAGATGACACCGGCTCCGTTGCAGGTGGGGCAGGCGCCCTCGGAGTTGGCGCTGAACAGGGCCGGCTTCACGCCGTTGACCTTGGCGAACGCCTTGCGGATCGGGTCGAGCAGGCCCGTGTACGTCGCGGGGTTGCTCCGGCGCGATCCCTTGATCGGGCTCTGGTCCACCGAGACCACGTCCGCGTCGGCCGGCATCGACCCGTGCAGGAGGGAGCTCTTGCCGGAGCCGGCGACACCGGTGACGACGGTGAGCACCCCGAGCGGGACGTCGACGTCGACGTTCTGCAGGTTGTTCGCCGAGGCGCCGCGGATCTCCAGCGCGCCGGTGGGCTTGCGGACCGTCTCCTTGATCCCGGCCCGGTCGTCGAGGTGTCGGCCGGTGACGGTGTCGGCGGCCCGCAGGCCCTCGACCGTGCCCTCGAAGCAGACGGTGCCGCCCGCCGTACCCGCACCGGGGCCGAGGTCGACGACGTGGTCGGCGACCGCGATGGCCTCCGGCTTGTGCTCCACGACGAGGACCGTGTTGCCCTTGTCCCGCAGCCGCAACAGCAGGTTGTTCATCCGCTGGATGTCGTGCGGGTGCAGACCGATGGTGGGCTCGTCGAAGACGTAGGTGACGTCCGTGAGCGAGGAGCCGAGGTGGCGGATCATCTTGACGCGCTGCGCCTCACCGCCCGAGAGCGTGCCCGCCGACCGGTCGAGCGAGAGATAGCCGAGGCCGATCTCCACGAACGAGTCGAGCGTCCCCTGCAGCGCGGTGAGCAGTGGCGCCACCGACGGCTCGTTCAGGCCCCTGACCCACTCGGCCAGGTCCCTGATCTCCATCGCACAGGCGTCGGCGATGCTGATCTCGCCGATCTTCGAGGATCTGGCGCCCTCGCTCAGCCGGGTACCGTCGCATTCAGGGCAGGTGGTGAAGGTGACCGCCCGCTCCACGAACGCCCGGATGTGCGGCTGCATCGCCTCCTTGTCCTTGGACAGGAACGACTTCTGGATCTTCGGGATCAGGCCTTCGTAGGTGAGGTTGACGCCGTTCACCTTGACCTTGGCCGGCTCGCCGTAGAGGAAGGCATGCATCTCCTTCTTGGTGAACCGGCGGATCGGCTTGTCGGGGTCGAGGAATCCGGACTGGGCGTAGAGGCCCACCGTCCAGACGTTGTCCGCCTTCCAGCCGGGGATGGTGAACGCACCCTCGGAGATCGACTTGGAGTCGTCGTAGAGCTGGGTGAGGTCGATGTCGGAGACCTTGCCGCGGCCCTCGCAGCGGGTGCACATGCCGCCGGTACGGGAGAAGGTCGCCTTCACGGTCTTGGTCTTGTCGGCGCCGCGTTCGACCCTGATCCCGCCGCTCGCGCTGACCGAGGCGGTGTTGAAGGAGTACGCGCTGGGCGGGCCGATGTGCGGCTTGCCGAGCCGGCTGAAGAGGATGCGCAGCATCGCGTTGGCGTCGGTGGCGGTGCCGACGGTCGAGCGGGGGTCGCCGCCCATCCGCTGCTGGTCGACGGCGATAGCGGTCGTCAGCCCGTCGAGCACGTCGACCTCCGGGCGGGCCTGGTTGGGCATGAAGCCCTGCAGGAAGGCGCTGTAGGTCTCGTTGATCAGCCGCTGCGACTCCGCCGCGATCGTGTCGAACACCAGCGAGCTCTTGCCCGAGCCGGACACGCCTGTGAAGACCGTCAGCCGGCGTTTCGGGATCTCGATGCTGACGTCCTTGAGGTTGTTCTCGCGTGCGCCGTGCACGCGGATCACGTCATGGCTGTCGGCGACGTGCGGCCCGGGCGACTGTCCGTCCGTCGTCTTGGCCTTGCTCATGGTGTCTCCATCTGTCAGGCGGGCCTGCCGCGCTCGGACGATCTCCTCCCCGCGCCGCCCCGGGGGGTGCGGCGCGGGGGCGCGGAAGCCCGCGGTACGGGGTTGCCGTCTGCGGGGTCCCGCGGTGTGACGCGTCGGTCTCGGATGCTGCTACTGCGGCTTCAGCTCCTGGATGCGGACCATGTTGCCCGCGGGGTCGCGGAAGGCGCAGTCGCGGACGCCGTACGGCTGGTCCACCGGCTCCTGTACCACCTCGGCGTCGCCCGACTGCAGCCGCTCGAAGACGCCGTCGACGTCGGGGGTGGCCAGGACGATGCTGGCGTAGGTGCCCTTGGCCATCATCTCGGCGATGGTGCGGCGCTCCTCCTCGGTGATGCCGGGGTATGCGGCCGGCGGGTGCAGCACGATGTTCGTGCCGGGCTGGCCGACGGGACCGACCGTGATCCAGCGCATGCCCTCGTACCCGACGTCGTTGCGGACTTCGAAACCGAGGGTGTCGCGGTAGAACGCCAGGGCGGCGTCCGGGTCGTCGTGCGGAAGGAAGCTGGCGTGAATGTTGAGGTCCATGGCCATCACGCTAGTTTCGGCTCCCGGCGGGCGCTTCTCGATTCCTGATCGGTCGGGTGACCTGCTTCGCCACGCACGACGGGATCCCCGCGGTCGCGCGCGCCGCCTCACGCCGGTAGGCGCTGGGCGGCATGCCGACCAGCTCGGTGAAGCGGGTGCTGAAGGTGCCCAGCGACGAGCAGCCGACCTCGAAGCACACCTGCGTGACGCTGAGGTCCCCACGGCGCAGCAGCGCCATCGCGCGCTCGATGCGCCGCGTCATGAGGTAGCTGTACGGCGATTCCCCGTACGCCTGCCGGAACGCGCGGCTGAGGTGCCCGGCCGACATGTGCACACCCCGGGCCAGCGCCTCCACGTCCAGGGGCTGTGCGTACTCCCGGTCGATCCGGTCCTTGACCCGGCGCAGGCGGGCGAGGTCGCGCAGGCGCTGCTCCGAGACGGGTCTGCTGCTGCTCACACGCGTGATCGTGCCACATCGCACGGACATGCGGTCGATTTTTCCGGGTATCCCGACCCGGACCGACAGGTTCCGGGGCAGGGCTCACCACTTCCCGTGGAGCCGGCACCCGCTGCTCGGCTTTGCGGCGCTTTCGGCCCCGGCCCTGCGGGGGCTCCGTGTTCGGACTTGCGGCGCTTTCAGCCCCGGGAAGCCCCAGGTCTCGGGCCGGTGCCCCCAGGGCCCGGGCAGGAGCCCGGGCAGGAGCCCAAACCTGGTCGCGAGCCCCAAGGCCCGGGCTCCGCCTCGCAGCGTCGGGGATCACGCCTCCCGCGACCCCGTTGACTGAACGTTCCTGCACGGTCCGGCGGCCCCGGTCTCACACCCCTGCCGCCGCGCCCGTCCGCTTCGCCAGGGCTGCCGCCGCCGCGCCCACCAGTCCGGCGTCGGTGCCCATCTCTGCCGGGGCCACGGTGAGGTGCCGGACGAAGGACAGGGTGGCGTAGGCGTCGAGAGCCTTGCGCAGAGGGGCGAAGAGGACGTCGCCCGCCTTGCCCACTCCCCCGCCGATCACGGCGATGTCGATCTCCACGAGGGTGGCCGTCGCCGCGATCCCGGCGGCCAGGGCCTGGGCGGCCCGCTCGAAGGAGGCGACGGCGACCGGGTCGCCGAACCGGGCGGCGGCGGCCACCGCGGCGGCGGACGTGTCACCGTCGGGGCCGGGCCGCCAGCCGCTCTCCAGGGCGCGCCGGGCGATGTTGGGGCCGCTCGCGATGCGCTCCACGCAGCCGTGTGAACCGCATGGGCACAGGTCGCCGTCGAGGTCCACGCTGATGTGGCCGATGTGGCCGGCGTTGCCGGTGGGCCCGGGGTGCAGCCGGCCGCCGAGCACCAGACCGCCGCCGACGCCCGTGGAGACGACCATGCACAACGCGTTGTCGTGGCCGCGGGCGGCGCCCTGCCAGTGTTCGGCCGCGGTGATCGCCACACCGTCGCCGATCAGCTCGACGGGCAGGTTCCCGGCCGCGGCCCGGACCCGGGCGACAAGCGGGTAGTCGCGCCAGCCGGGCACGTTCACCGGGCTCACCGTGCCCGCCGAGGCGTCCACGGGCCCGGCGCTGCCGATCCCCACGGCCGTGGCGCGGCCCCACAGCGAGGACGCCGTGAGCTCGCCGAGCACCTCCTCCACGGCCCGCATCACGGTGTCGCCGTGCTCCCGGGCGGGCGTCGGCCGCTGGGCGCGGACCAGGATCCGGCCGTGGCCGTCCACGAGAGCGCCGGCGATCTTGGTGCCGCCGATGTCGAGCGCGGCCACGAGGTCGTTGTGCATCAGTGTCGGATCTCCCCGTCAACCATCGGAAAAACGCCGAGAATAGCGATCGAGCAGGTCAAACTGCGGACCGGCCCCGCCGCCGCCCTCGGGCCGGAGAATGTGGTGGACAGTCTCCTCCGCCCCTGACAACGTTGTCCAGCCTCTATGCTCGACGCCACATCCTCAAACCGACCCAGGACCGACGCATTCCCGTGGCCGACAGGACAGGACACCGCACCGTGCCCCAGACCCACCTCCGATCCGCCACGCGCTACGGCAACCGTCCTACCATGAAGGACGTGGCCGCCCGCGCCGGAGTCGGTCTCAAGACGGTCTCACGGGTCGTGAACGGAGAACCCGGCGTCACACCGGAGACGGAGCGACGGGTCCAGGAGGCTATCGACGCCCTCGGTTTCCGGCGCAACGACAGCGCGCGGGTGCTGCGCAAGGGCCGCACGGCGAGCATCGGCCTGGTCCTGGAGGACCTCGCCGACCCGTTCTACGGGCCGCTCAGCCGGTCGGTCGAGGAGGTGGCCCGCGCGCACGGCGCCCTGCTGATCAACGGCTCCAGCGCGGAGGACCCGGAGCGCGAGCAGGAGCTGGTGCTGGCCCTGTGCGCGCGGCGGGTGGACGGGCTGGTGGTGATCCCGGCCGGGGACGACCACCGGTATCTGGAACCGGAGCTCAAGGCAGGTGTCGCCACGGTGTTCGTGGACAGGCCGGCCGGTCACGTCGACGCCGACGTGGTCCTGTCGGACAACTTCGGCGGCGCCCGCGACGGCGTCGCCCATCTCATCGCGCACGGCCACCGCCGGATCGGTTTCATCGGCGACATGCCCCGCATCCACACCGCAGCCGAGCGGCTGCGCGGCTACCGGGCCGCCATGGAGGACGCGGGCATACCGGTGGCGGACTCCTGGATGTCCCTCGGTGTCACCGACCCCGGGCGGGTGCGCAGGGCCGCCGAGGAGATGCTGTCCGGTCCGGACCCGGTCACCGCGGTCTTCGCGGGCAACAACCGGGTGACGGTCACCGTGATCCGCGTGCTCGCCGAGCAGACCCGCCGCGTCGCCCTCGTCGGCTTCGACGACATCGAGCTGGCGGACCTGCTCCAGCCGGGCGTCACGGTCGTCGCCCAGGACGCGGCGGACATCGGCCGCACCGCCGCGGAACGCCTCTTCCGGCAGTTGGACGGCTCCCTTCTCACCCCGGAACGCATCGAGCTGCCGACCCGGCTGATCACCCGAGGATCCGGCGAGCTGCCCCCGGCGGACTGAGAGGCCCATGGACGATCGCACGGATCGCACACTGCGCGCACTCGGCCTGACCGAGGCGCCGCGCGAACACCCCCTGCTGTACCCCGGCGCGTGGCCCGCCGACTCCGGACTGCTCGACGACGAACGCTTCCTGCCGCTGGAACAGCTGATGCACGACGACCGCACGCCGGTCCTCGCCATCGGCTCCAACGGCTGCCCGGGCCAGCTGCGGCACAAGATGCGTGAGTTCGGGATCACGTCGCCGCTTCCGATGGTGAAGGCCCGGGTGACGGGGGTCGACGCCGGGGTCTCGGCCCATGTGAGCCGCATGGGGTACGTCTCCGCCTCGCCGGTCAGCGCCCCGGACACGGTGCGGGACTTGTTCGTCCTCTGGCTGGATGCCGAGCAGCTCGCGGTGATCGACGCGAGCGAGGGCGTGCCGGTGCCGGGCGGCAACTTCGACCGGGCCTGGCTGCCCGCACCCGACGTACGGATCGCCCTCGCGGACGGCACCCGCCTGCCCGGCGTGTACGCCTACGTCAACCGCCACGGCGTCCTCCACGACGGCGCCGGCGCGCGGCGCACCCACCCGGGCGAGCGCGAGCTGCTCACCGATCTGCTGGTCGGCCTGCCACCCTTGCGGGAGCTGTTCGGCGTCGTGCCCGAGGAGTTCTGCGCACGGGCACGGGGCGACCGGCGGTTGTGCGAGCGGGGCACGCGGCTGTTCGTCGAGGAGAAGCTGGTGACGGCCTCGGGGCTGGAGCGGTACGCCGCGGTGTCCGTGCGGGCTCAGCGGAGCGGGAGCCCGGGGACCGCCACATCGTTGTCGCCGGCCTTGATGGAGATGTAGACGTCGCCGACCCGGACGTTCGTGTTGCCGCTGAGACCTCGTCGGTCTTCGCCCACCAGACGTTGGTCTGCCCCGGCCGCCGTGAGCCGCCGCGCCTGCTGCCCCCGCGGGCCCGGAGGCCCGCGGCCGGAGAGGCTCCGGCGTGCCGGGCCCTCATGAACACGGGGGCGTACGAACTACGGGGCGGCGATGACGGAGGGGGGCGATGACGGCGGCGGCCGGCGGTGACGGCCGTGACGGGGCCGGTACGTGCGAGTCGTTCGGCCCCTCAGGCGGACGCCGTGAGGTCCCCCCGGCGGGGCGCTGCGAAGGTCTCCAGATCGGCGCGGGTCAGCCCGGCCAGGCGCGCGACCTCCCCGATGTCCAGGGCGCCGCAGTCCAGTCCGCGCAGCAGGTAGCCGCTGAGAGCCTTGGCGGTGGCGGGCTCGTCCATGACATCGCCGCCGGTGCGGTTGGCGTAGCGGGCGAGACGGGCGGCGGCCTGCTCGAAACCCTCGCGGTAGAAGGCGAAGACGGCCGCGTAGCGGGTGGGGATGTGGCCGGGGTGCATGTCCCAGCCCTGGTAGTAGGCGCGGGCGAGGGCACGGCGGGTGAGGCCGTAGTGCAGGCGCCAGGCGGCGTGGACCTTCTCGGTCGGGCCGACCGGTAGGACGTTCGTCGAGCCGTCCGAGACGCGGACACCGGTCCCCGCCGCCGCGACCTGCATGATCGCCTTGGCGTGGTCGGCGGCCGGGTGGTCGCCGGCCTGGTGGGCGGCGGAGACGCCGAGGCAGGCGCTGTAGTCGAAGGTGCCGTAGTGCAGCCCGGTGGCTCGGCCCTCGGCGGCCTGGATCATCCGGGCGACGGTGGCGGTGCCATCGGCGGCCAGGATGGACTGGCTGGTCTCGATCTGGATCTCGAAGCCGATCCGGCCGGGCTCGAGCCCGTGGGTCTCCTCGAAGGCGTCCAGCAGCAGCGCCATTGCGGTGACCTGCTCGGCGTACGTCACCTTCGGCAGGGTGAGCACCAGTCCGCCGGGCAGGCCGCCGGACTCCATCAGGCCGGTGAGGAAGATGTCGAGTGTGCGGATGCCCCGGGCGCGGACGGGCGCTTCCATGCACTTCATGCGGATGCCCATGTAGGGAGCCGCGGTGCCGTCCTCGTGTGCCTCGGCGATGAGCCGGGCGGCGCGGGCGGCGGCCTGGTCCTCCTCGGCGTCGGGGCGGTTGCCGTATCCGTCCTCGAAGTCGACGCGCAGGTCCTCGACGGGCTCGCGCTCCAGCTTGGCGCGCACGCGCGTGTGGACGGGCTCGGCGAGTTCGTCCGAGAGGCCGAGGACGGCGGCGAAGGAGGCGGCGTCCGGGGCGTGTCGGTCGAGGGCGGCCAGTGCCCGGTCGCCCCAGGAGCGGATGGTGTCCGCGGCGAAGACGTCACCGGGTACATACACGGTGTGGACGGGCTGGCGGGTGCCGGGGTCTCCGGGGTAGCGGCGTTCCAGTTCGGCGTCGACGGGCGCGAGGGAGGCGCTGATCTCCTCGCTGACGGCGCCCGCGAGGCTCGTCGCCACCTTCTCCTGTTGACCCTGACCCATGCCGAGACCCTCCTGGTTTCCGCTTTACGGAATCAACAATCCGTAGAGCGAAGTTATCGGCCGACCTTCCCGATGGTCAACACGGTCTTGCGCGGCGATCCGCTCTGCCATCTCGGCATGTTCACGTCCATCTGGCACCGTTTCCCTCGGAACCGCCCACACCTCCACAGGTTCCTCCGCACGACTCGCCCGAAGCCGCCACAGAAGGAGCCCCTGTGCCGCACCTCCGAGTCACGCGCCGCCTGGGTCTGAAGACCGCGCTGGCCGGCGCGGTCGCCCTGCCTCTCTCCAGTACAGCAGTCTCCCCCGGGCCCGCCTCGGCCGAGGAGCGCGGGGACGGCCGCCTGGAGGTCATGTCGTTCAACCTCCGCTTCGCCAGTACGGTCCAACCCAACAGCTGGGCCGCCCGCAGACCGGTCATGCGCGCCCTGCTGCGCCGCGAGCGTCCCCACGTGATCGGCACCCAGGAGGGCCTCTACCAGCAGTTACAGGACATCGAGGCCGATCTCGGAACGCACTACGACTGGATCGGCACGGGGCGTGCCGGGGGCAGCCGCGACGAGTTCATGGCGATCTTCTTCGACACCCGCCGGCTGGCCCCGGTCGAGTACGACCACTTCTGGCTCTCCGACACCCCGGACGTCATCGCGTCCAACACCTGGGGCAACGCCTCGGTCCGCATGGTCACCTGGGTGCGCTTCCGTGATCTGCGCGACGGCGGCCGGGAGTTCTACGTCCTCGACACCCACTTGGACAACGCGAGCCAGTACGCGCGCGAGCGGGCCGCCTCGCTCACGGCGCAGCGCATCGCCGGGCTCACCCGCTCCCTGCCCGTGATCGTGACGGGCGACTTCAATGTCGCGGCGCACCGGAACCCGGTTCACGACACGATGCTGGGTGCCGGGCTCGTCGACACCTGGGACGCGGCTGCCGAGCGCGGCGACCTCCACGGCACGTTCCACGGATACAAGCCCTTGGTGCCGGGCGGCCCTCGCATCGACTGGATCCTGGCCACGCGGGGCGTCACGGTCCACCGCGCGGCGATCAACACGTTCGCCCTGAACGGCCAGTTCCCCAGCGACCACCTGCCGGTGCAGGCCTCCCTCCGGCTGGGGTGACGGCCGAGGGAACGACGAGGCCCCCGTGACCGGCTGGTCACGGGGGCCCGCTGCGGCCGGGAGACGATCAGCCCTTACGGGCCTTGATCTCCTCGGTCAGGGCCGGGACGACGTCGAACAGGTCGCCGACGACGCCGTAGTCGACCAGGTCGAAGATCGGGGCCTCGGCGTCCTTGTTGATCGCCACGATCGTCTTCGAGGTCTGCATACCGGCGCGGTGCTGGATCGCGCCGGAGATGCCGGAGGCGATGTACAGCTGCGGCGAGACGGACTTGCCGGTCTGGCCGACCTGGTTGGTGTGCGGGTACCAGCCGGCGTCCACCGCGGCACGCGAGGCGCCGACGGCCGCGCCGAGGGAGTCGGCGAGCGCCTCGATGATCGCGAAGTTCTCCGCGCCGTTGACGCCACGGCCACCGGAGACCACGATCGCGGCCTCGGTCAGCTCGGGGCGGCCCGTGGACTCACGCGGCGTACGGCCGGTGACCTTGGTGCCGGTGGCCTGCGCGGAGAAGGACACCGACAGGGCCTCGACCGCACCGGCGGCCGGTGCGGCCTCCACGGCGGCGCTGTTCGGCTTGACCGTGATGACCGGGGTGCCCTTGGAAACACGGGACTTGGTGGTGAAGGAGGCGGCGAACACCGACTGCGTGGCCACCGGGCCCTCGTCGCCGGCCTCCAGGTCGACGGCGTCGGTGATGATGCCGGAGCCCAGGCGCAGCGCCAGACGGGCGGCGATCTCCTTGCCCTCCGCGGAGGACGGCACCAGCACCGCGGCCGGGGAAACGGCCTCGTGAGCGGCCTGGAGGGCGTCCACCTTCGGTACGACCAGGTAGTCGGCGTACTCGGCGGCCTCGTGCGTGAGGACCTTGACCGCGCCGTGCTCGGCGAGCGTGGCGGCGGTTTCGCCGGCGCCGTTGCCCAGCGCGACGGCGACGGGCTCGCCGATGCGGCGGGCGAGCGTCAGCAGCTCCAGGGTGGGCTTGCGGACGGCGCCGTCCACGTGGTCGACGTAGACGAGAACTTCAGCCATGGGACTTCTTCTCTCCTGCTTGCGAAAGATGAGGGGCGGTCAGCGAATGCGGGGCTCAGATGAACTTCTGGCCCGCGAGGAACTCAGCGAGCTGCTTGCCGCCCTCGCCCTCGTCCTTGACGATCGTGCCCGCGGTGCGGGCCGGGCGCTCGGCCGCGCCGTCGACCGTGGTGTAGGCGCCCTCCAGGCCGACCTCCTCGGCCTCGATGTCGAGGTCGGACAGGTCCCAGGACTCCACCGGCTTCTTCTTGGCCGCCATGATGCCCTTGAAGGAGGGGTAGCGCGCCTCGCCCGACTGGTCGGTCACCGACACGACCGCCGGAAGCG
The DNA here is from genome assembly GCF_053592115.1 of Streptomyces sp. NPDC002788. NCBI lineage: Bacteria > Bacillati > Actinomycetota > Actinomycetes > Kitasatosporales > Streptomycetaceae > Streptomyces > Streptomyces sp. NPDC002788. The sequence continues at coordinate 167,385 of NZ_JBSFVB010000014.1, forward strand.
ACGCCTCGAGGTTCTCGGAGGCCGCGTCGCCGTCGCGGCGGCCCTTGACCGTGCCGTCCTCGACCGAGACCTCGGAGAGCAGGGTGACCTGCGGGACGCCCAGGCGCTCGGCGAGCAGCGCGGGGACGACGCCCATGGTGCCGTCGGTGGAGGCCATGCCGGAGATGACCAGGTCGTAGCCGGCCTTCTCGACCGCCTTGGCCAGGATCAGGGAGGTGCCGATGGCGTCGGTGCCGTGGATGTCGTCGTCCTCGACGTGGATCGCCTTGTCGGCACCCATGGACAGCGCCTTGCGCAGGGCGTCCTTGGCGTCCTCGGGGCCCACCGTCAGAACGGTGATCTCCACGTCGTCGTCGGAGTTCTCGGAGATCTGCAGCGCCTGCTCGACCGCGTACTCGTCGAGCTCGGAGAGCAGACCGTCCACGTCGTCCCGGTCGACGGTCAGGTCATCGGCGAAGTGCCGGTCGCCAGTGGCGTCGGGCACGTACTTCACAGTGACAACGATCCTCAAGCTCACGCCGGCTCTCCTACTGCATCGTCATTTTTCGGCTGCCTCTTGCAGGCAGCATAGGTGCCTCAAGCGGCCGATCCCGGTCGGGGCCACCCACGCTCCGAGCGAAATATTACTCGTCAGTACACCCAGTTCGTTCCCGCTGAGCAAGCGCTTTGAACTGTGACCTTCGCAACGCAGCGTAACCGGAACCCGACTGTCACGCAGCCCGGGAAAACGCGCGGTTCAGTCACGCAGCCGCTGGAAACGCCCCTGGTGGTAGACGAGCGGACGGCCGCTGCCCGTGGGGTCGCCGTGCACGACCTCCGCGATCACGAGCCGGTGGTCCCCGGCGGGCACGCGGGCGACGACCCGGCCGACCAGCCAGGCCGGCACGCCGTCGAGCACGGGAACGCCCTCCGGCCCCTCCCGCCAAGCGGTGGGCGGGCCGAAGCGGTCGGCTCCGCTGCGGGCGAAGGTGGCGGCCAGCTCCTGCTGGTGCTCGCCGAGAATGTGGACGCCGACGTGGTCGGTCTCCGCGATCGCGGGCCAGCTGGAGGCGCCGGTGCCGATACCGAAGGACAGCAGGGGCGGCTCGGCGGAGACGGAGGCCAGGGACGTGGCGGTGAAGCCCACCGGACCGGCGTCGCCACGGGCGGTGATGACAGCGACTCCCGCCGCGTGCCGCCGGAAGACCGAGCGCAGGAGGTCGGTCGTGGTGAGAAGGTCCGCAGGCATGGGGTCAGGCTGACGATAAATGGTTCCCGCAGTCAAGCTCGCTCCCTGATGTGGGACATGGCTCACTCCCGGCGTCACGCCCCTCCCACCGCCTCCCCCAGCGCGGCGATCACGTCGCCCTTGCGGGGCTGCCCGGTGGCCCGGCGGACCACGCGGCCGTCGGCGTCGAGGACCAGCACGGTCGGGGTCTTGAGGATGTCGAGCCGCCGTACGAGGTCCAGGTGTGCCTCGGCGTCGATCTCGACATGGGTCACGCCCGGGACCAGGCCGGTGACCTCATCGAGGACCCGCCGGGTCGCCCTGCAGGGCGCGCAGAACGCGCTGGAGAACTGCACGAGCGTCGCCCGCTCGCCGAGTTGCGCGCCCAGCTCCGCCGCGTCCAGCCGCTTGCCGTCGTCCCACCCGCGCACCCGCACCCTCCCGCTCCGCCGCTTGTGCAGCACTCCGTAGGCGCTCGCAGCCGCGAGCACCAGAACGCACACCACCGGCCCGGTCATCATCTGCTGCAAGCGCTCACGAGGCCGCGAAGATTCCCGCCCCCTCGTGGGCGCCCCGCTGCGGAATGCTCGGATCCCATGGACATCAGTGAGAGGGCCGCGTGTCGGGGCAGCCGTCACGGCCGCCGTCCTGGCGGTCGTTCCGGTCACGGGAAGCGGGTGGCTGCCGGCGTGGCGGACGCCCGTGGGGCCCGGCTGGCCGGGACTCGCCGCGACCGGCGCCGCGCTCGCCGCCGCCCTCCTGAATGCGGCATTCGGGTACTGCCTGGGGTGCGAGTTGTACCTGCTCGTACCGCGCGTGACGGTGCGTGCGGAGTAATGGGGACGCAAAAGCACGAGGTGGGATCCTGCGGCGACGTGACAAGAATCTCGTCGACTGCGGGCACGAGGACTGGCTACCCGGCCGTTCTTCGGGCACCATCTGCGACAAGCCGTAAACCTACGGCTGCGTAACTTGTCCGCTGGGAATCCCTTCCCAGGCAGAGCAGGAAGGGTCCGAACCGCCCATGGCAGAGCTCGTCTACCGTCCCGTCGTCGGTTTCGCCCGCACGCTGTTCAAGGTGTGGGACCTCAAGATCGACTGCCAGGGTTCGGAGAACATCCCGCGCTCGGGCGGCGCCGTGCTGGTGAGCAACCACATCAGCTATCTGGACTTCGTCTTCAACGGCCTGGCGGCACTGCCGCAGAAACGTCTCGTGCGGTTCATGGCGAAGGAATCCGTCTTCCGGCACCGGATCTCCGGCCCGCTGATGCGCGGGATGAAGCACATCCCCGTGGACCGCAAGCAGGGCGAGGCGGCCTACGCGCACGCCCTGGACTCGCTGCGGTCGGGCGAGATCATCGGGGTCTTCCCGGAGGCGACGATCTCGCAGTCGTTCACGTTGAAGAGCTTCAAGTCGGGCGCCGCTCGCCTGGCGCAGGAGGCGGGCGTCCCGCTAATCCCGATGGCGGTCTGGGGTACGCAGCGGCTGTGGACCAAGGGCCACCCGCGCAACTTCAAGCGCAGCCACATCCCCATCACGATCCGGGTCGGCGAGGCGATCGAGGCCTCCCGCGACAAGTACGCGGGCGCGATCACCCGTCAGCTGCGCGAGCGCGTCGGAGAGCTCCTCGAGGCCGCCCAGCGCGCTTACCCCGTACGCCCGAAGGGGCCGGACGACACCTGGTGGATGCCGGCCCACCTCGGCGGCACGGCTCCCACGCCGGAGCAGGTGCGGGAGACCGAGGCACGCTGACGCCCGGGCGGTCCCGGCTCAGGCGGAGGATTCCGGAGCGCGCACGTCGATGTCGGCGCCAGGGCTGAACTTCGCCAACAGCTCGGCGAGTTCTCCTGCGGCCGCCGCCACTTCGGCGACGGGCATCGGGGCCATGCTCTCCAGCAGGAAGATGCCCGAGGTCGTCCGCTCGGTGAGCCGGGTGCGCGGGCCCTGGCGCCAGTTCCAGCGTCGGCAGGTCACGCCCTGGTCGTCACACCACACCACCTCGCCCGCATCCGGGTGCTCGACGGCCTCCTCGCCGCCGGCGACGGTCACGAAGTCCTCCTGACCCGTGGCGCGGACCAGCCGCATGCCGCCCTCGACGCGGTCGGCGTCCTCCCCGCCGACAGGAATCAGATGGGCGACGGAGACGGCGTTGTAGAGGTCGACGAGCAGGTTGATGCGGGGCAGCCCCGCCTCCGAGAGAGCCCGCCTGGCCAGGGCCTCGGCGGAGTTGCGGGTGCGGGACGGCTTCGAGCCGAAGGCCGTGTAGGTCTCGCGCCAGGCGACCATGTGCGGGTCCTCGTGCGGGGCACGGCCGTCCAGTCGGGCCGCGAGCCGGCCGGCGGCGCCGTCCAGCAGGGCTGAACTCGCGTCGGTGCTCGGCCCGTTGACCAGGCCGTGCGCCTCGATCGCGACGTGCGTGAAGCCGGGCGCGAGGGCGCGTACGTCGTCCGACACGGTCAGTGTGAGCGTCATGGTGGGCCTTGCCTCAGAGTGCGGTGGGGAGCGTCTGCCACAGGTACGGCCGGTCGGGTGCCGCTCGGAGAGTGTCCAGCACAACCGGGTGTGGTGCAGCATACAGGACTGGGTAGTCCAGTTCATTGGACGCCAGGTCGGGCGTGAAGGCGAGCCGCTCACCGTCGAGGGAGAACTGCGCGTCGACCCCCGGCTTGTTGCCCCGGGGGTCCTGCCGGTGCCACGCACCGTTGAACCGCACGGCGACCAACCCGTGCACCTCTTCGAACTTCTGGTAGCACAGCGCGGTCGGAATGTCCTCGGCCCGCAGCAGCGCGGTTAGCGCGTGGGCCTTCGCGTAGCAGATGCCGGTGCGCTGCTCCAGGACATCGGAGGCCCGCCAGGTGACGCGGAGATCACCGGCATCATGCGAGTGCGCGATGACGTCCCTCACGAACTCGAAGGCCGCCCGCGCATACTCATACGAATCCGCCACTCCCTCAGCGAGCTTCGCGGCCGTCTCGCGCACGAGCGGATGGCGATGGTCGATCGCCTCGTCAGCGGCCAAGTACGAGGAAAGGTCAGGAGTCTCCTGGATCAGCTGCATGCACGCAGAGCATAGGGAGGGGCCCACTTCTCGGTCAATGCTTTTTCCGACAGACGCATACTTATGCAGAATGCGGCGTGCGGCCGAACACCGTCGCAACCCCGGTTCCGGCCGCAGTGCAGTCCTTCCTCCGCGTCACGGGTCTCGGCTCTCTGCCGCAGGACACCCGTCTACCTGCACGACAAGGCGTCGCACGTCTTCGACATGCCCCTGCGGAGCGACCGAGTGGTGCGCGGCGCGCGCACGCCGTTCGTCACCCTCGACGACGATCGGAGCTGAGTCAGGAAATTCGACCCCGACCCGCGCGACAGCAGCGCGCCGATCGTCGTCAACGGATGGACAAGCGTCGGGAGGTGGCCCTAGCGGGCCGTCTCCTCCTTCAGCGCCGCAAGGAACGCGTCCACGTCCTCCTCGGTCGTGTCGAAGGCGCACATCCAGCGGACGTCGCCCGCGGCCTCGTCCCAGAAGTAGAAGCGGAACCGCTTCTGCAGGCGCTCGCCCACGTCATGCGGCAGGCGGGCGAACACCGCGTTGGCCTGCACCGGGTAGAGGATCTCCACGCCGTGCACGGCCCGTACGCCTTCGGCGAGGCGCTGGGCCATCTCGTTGGCGTGCCGGGCGTTGCGCAGCCACAGGTCACGGGCGAGCAGGGCCTCCAGCTGCACCGACACGAACCGCATCTTGGAGGCGAGCTGCATGGACAGCTTGCGCAGATGCTTCATGTGGCTGACGGCGTCCTGGTTGATCACCACGACCGCCTCGCCGAACAGGGCGCCGTTCTTCGTGCCGCCCAGGGAGAGGATGTCGACGCCGGCCGCGTTGGTGAGCGTCCGCATCGGGACGTTCAGGGTGGCGGCGGCGTTGGCCAGCCGGGAGCCGTCCAGGTGCACCTTCATGCCGTGCGCGTGGGCGTGCTCGCACAGGGCGCGTATCTCGTCCGCTGTGTAGACCGTGCCCAGTTCGGTGGCCTGGGCGATGGAGACGACCTGCGGCATGGCACGGTGCTCGTCGTCCCAGCCGTACGCCTGCCGGTCGATCAGCTCCGGGGTGAGCTTGCCGTCGGGCGTCGGGACGGTGAGCAGCTTCAGGCCGCCGACCCGCTCGGGCGCGCCGCACTCGTCGACGTTGATGTGCGCGCTCTCCGCGCAGATCACCGCGCCCCAGCGGTCGGTGACCGCCTGGAGCGCGACGACGTTGGCGCCGGTGCCGTTGAAGACCGGGAACGCCTCGGCGGTGGGTCCGAAGTGGCTGCGGACCAGCTGCTGGAGGTTCTCGGTGTAGGCGTCCTCGCCGTAGGCGACCTGGTGGCCGCCGTTGGCCAGGGCCAGGGCGGCGAGCACCTCCGGGTGGGCGCCGGCGTAGTTGTCGCTGGCGAAACCTCGGACCTCGGGGTCGTGATGGCGGCGGGCGTCGGTCTTCGGCGGGTTCACGGCTTCTCGGTGAGCCACAGACGGTTTCCGTTCACTTCGGCGGCGGGCTTCTCCCAGACCTCGGTGATGGCCTCGGCCAGGTCCTTGACGTCGGTGAAGCCCGCGAACTTCGCGTTGGGGCGGTCGGCACGCATCGCGTCGTGCACCAGTGCCTTCACCACCAGGATCGCAGCCGCCGAGGTCGGCCCCTCGGGGCCTCCGGCCTTGCGGAAGTAGTCGGCCATGGCCAGCGTCCACGCCTCGGCTGCGGCCTTGCCGGCGGCGTAGGCGGCGTTGCCCGCGGTGGGCTTGCTGGCTCCCGCGGCGCTGATCAGCACGTACCGGCCGCGGTCACTGCGCTGCAGTGCCTCGTGGAAGGCGAGGGACGTGTGCTGCACGGTGCGGACGAGCAGCATCTCCAGGAAGTCCCAGTCGTCGAGGCTGGTCCGGGTGAAGGTCTCGCTGCCGCGCCAGCCGCCGACGAGGTGGACCAGACCGTCGACGCGGCCGAAGTCCTTCTCGATGCGAGTGGCCCAGTCCCGGGTGGCCCGCAGGTCGAGCAGGTCGACCGTGTCACCGGTCACGGTGGCCCCGCCGGTGGCGTAACTCGCCGCGTCCACGGCTTCCGCCAGCCGTTCCGGATCGTTGTCGGAGCCGATGACGGTCGCTCCCGCCTCGGCCAGCCTGAGCAGCACGGCACGCCCCGCGGGCCCACCCGCACCGGCTACCGCGATCACCGCACCGCTGAGCGCCCCGTTCCCCGCCATGTTCCTCGCCTCCTGAGCAGTGTTCTCGGTACGCCGATCGCTCACGCGGCGATCCGCTCGGTGCTGTCCGCCGTGATGCCCTTGGTGGAGGCGATCACGTTCTTCAGCTTCTTGGACAGTGCCTCATAGAACATGCTCAGCGGAAACTCGTCCGGAAGCACGTCATCGACGAGTTTCCGCGGCGGCTGCGTCAGGTCCAGCGCGTCCGGGCCCTTGGCCCACTTCGACCCGGGGTGCGGGGAGAGGTAGGTGGAGACGAGCTCGTACCCGGCGAACCAGTGGACGAGCTTGGGGCGGTCGATGCCGTCGCGGTACAGCTGCTCGATGTCGGCGCACAGCTGGTTGGTGACCTGCGGGGCGCGCTCCCAGTCGATGGTGAGCTTGTTGTCGGTCCACCGGACGACGTCGTGCCTGTGCAGGTAGGCGAAGAGGAGCTGGCCGCCGAGACCGTCGTAGTTGCGGACCCGCTCGCCGGTGACCGGGAAGCGGAACATGCGGTCGAAGAGGACCGCTACCTGTACGTCACGCGCCTGCGGGACGCCGTCCTGCGCGAGCTTCACGGCCTCCTTGAAGGCGGTGAGGTCGCAGCGCAGCTCCTCCAGGCCGTACATCCAGAACGGCTGGCGCTGCTTGATCATGAACGGGTCGAAGGGCAGGTCGCCGTGGCTGTGGGTGCGGTCGTGGACCATGTCCCACAGGACGAACGCCTCCTCGCAGCGCTTCTGGTCGTGGACCATCGCGGCGACGTCCTCGGGCAGCTCCAGGCCGAGGATCTCGACTGCGGCGTCGGTGACGCGGCGGAAGCGGGCCGCCTCACGGTCGCAGAAGATGCCGCCCCAGGTGAACCGCGCGGGGGCCTCGCGCACGGATATGGTCTCGGGGAACAGGACGGCGGAGTTGGTGTCGTAGCCCGCCGTGAAGTCCTCGAACTTGATGCCGCAGAACAGCGGGTTGTCGTAGCGGGTGCGCTCCAGCTCGGCCAGCCAGTCCGGCCAGACCATGCGCAGCACGACCGCTTCGAGGTTGCGGTCCGGGTTGCCGTTCTGCGTGTACATCGGGAAGACGACCAGGTGCTGGAGGCCGTCCGCGCGGTTCGCCGCGGGCTGGAAGGCCAGCAGCGAGTCGAGGAAGTCGGGAACCTGGAACCCGCCGTCGGACCACCGGGTCAGGTCCTTGACGAGGGCCTCGTGGTAGGCGCGGTCGTGCGGGAGCAGCGGGGAGAGCTCGAGGACCGCGTCCGTGACCTGGCGGACGGCAAGCTCGGCATCGGCCGGGTCGGGCGCGCCCTCGGCGTCGAAGTCGATCGACCCGTCCTTGGACTGCCATGGCCGGATCCGCTCCACGGCATCCTTGAGCACGGGCCATGCCGGGTGCTCCACCACCCTGACCACGGGAGGAACCTCTTCCTCCGAACCCACTTGCACAAGAATTTCCGTCATGTCTCACCCTCCACGGGAGAATCTCACGTACGCAGACCGTATACGCGCGAGGTTCCTTCCAGCAAGGGCCACCTCGGGAAATTATCCTGCCGCACCCCCCGATTCACCGCACTTTTTCCTGTCGACCATGCTTGTGCCCGCCAGCGCGCGGACCATGCCCTCGCCCGCTGCACCGGGCGGGCGCAGGCGATACGGTCGGGTGGGCCGTCAGGTCCCCAGTGCCGCCTGTCGACGGAAGAGAGTCGCGTCTTGAACTTCCTCACCATCGGTCACCGCGGAGTCATGGGTGTGGAACCCGAGAACACCCTCCGGTCCTTCGTCGCAGCCCAGGAGGCGGGCCTCGACGCCATCGAACTCGATCTGCATCTGAGCAAGGACGGCGCGCTCGTCGTCATGCACGACACGGACGTGGACCGCACGACCGACGGCACCGGGCCGATCGCCGAGAAGACCCTCGCGGAGCTGCGGGCCCTGGACGCGGGCCGGGGCGAGCGGGTGCCCGTCTTCGAGGAGGTCCTCGAGGCCGTTCAGACGCCCCTCCAGGCGGAGATCAAGGACGTGCAGGCGGCGCGGGCGCTGGCCGAGGTGATGAACCGGCGCGGGCTGGCCGGCCGGGTGGAGGTGTCCTCGTTCCACGACGAGGCGGTGGCCGAGATCGCCCGTCTGGTGCCGGGCGTGCGCACCGCGCTGATCTCCGGCCTCCCCCACTCTCGAATGAACTCGGGCGGGGGTACCCCCGTCGGCACCGACGTCGTGGAGCGCGCCGTGCGGGTGGGTGCCGCGACCGTCTGCCTGAACATCCGCCGGCTCACCCTGGAGATCGTGGAGCAGGCCCGCAAGGCCGATCTGAGGATCATCGGCTGGGTCGTGAACACGCAGGACCACCTGCGTCTCGTCCGGGCGTTCGGCCTGGACGGCGCGACCACCGATCACCCGGACATCAAGCGCACGGGCCGCTTTACGGCGTAAGGGGTCCTTGCACTACGAGCGTCCGATCAGGTCGCGTGGTCCGGTGCCGTGCATCGCAAGGCGCCGGAGGGCCCTGTCAGCGGAGCGGAACATGCCCCGGTGGCTAGCCGAGCTCCTTGACCAGCAGTTCGAACTTCAGGTCGTCGCGCTGCGGGATGCCGAAGCGCTCGTCGCCGTACGGGAACGGGGTCGTCCGGCCCGTACGGCGGTAGCCGCGCCGCTCGTACCAGGCGATGAGGTCCTCGCGTACGGAGATCACGGTCATGTGCATCTCCTTGACGTCCCAGGTCTCGCGGGCCTGCCGCTCCGCCTCCGCGATGATCACCTTGCCGAGGCCGGCGCCCTGGAGCCTGGGGCTGACCGCGAACATGCCGAAGTAGGCGTGGTCGCCCCGGTGCTCCAGCTGGCAGCAGGCGACGATCCGGCCGTCCCGTTCCACGGTCATGAGCCGGCTGTCGGGCGACTTGATGACCTCGAGCACACCCTGCGGGTCGCTCCGCTGGCCTTCGAGAATGTCCGCCTCGGTCGTCCACCCGGCCCGGCTGTCGTCGCCCCGGTACGCCGACTCGATCAGCACGACCAGCTCGTCCACGTCGGCGTCCGTGGCGTCCCGGAAGGTCAGTGCGGTGGCGGCGGTCTCCATGGCGTGCGTCTCCGTTTTCCTGGCGGGGCTCGGGCAGGGACGAGCGTAACGCCCCCACTAAGCTCCGCCGCATGGTGCATGTACTCAGCAGCCGGATCCTGCTCCGCCCCGCCGACCCCGACCGGTCGCGGGCCTTCTACGGCGAGCAGCTGGGCCTCGCCGTCTACCGCGAGTTCGGCACGGGTCCCGAGCGCGGCACGGTCTACTTCATGGGCGGCGGCTTCCTGGAGGTCTCGGGCCGGTCCGGGACTCCCTTGGCGCCCACCGTGCGGCTGTGGCTGCAGGTCGACGACGTGGCGGCGGCGCAGGAGGAGCTGCGGGAGAAGGGGGTGGAGATCGTGCGGCCCCCGGTGAAGGAGCCGTGGGGACTGGTCGAGATGTGGATCGCGGACCCGGACGGGACGCCGATCGTGCTGGTGGAGGTGCCGGCGGACCACCCCATGCGCTACCGGCCGGGCATCTGAAGTCGTCCGAGGCGGTGCTCCCAGCCCCGGTCGGTACAGGTCGGCTCACGAGAGTCCGCGCCGGTCAGGAGATCCAGCGCAGTGCGGTCGGCGGCCTCCTCGGGCGACGAGCCGGCCGACGCCGCACAGGCGGAGCCGGTCGGCGGCCCGGGCGGGCGGCAGGAGCTCCAGGCCGGTGCCGCGCTCGAAGACGCCGGGGGCGACGGCCGCCACATGCAGGTCGACCAGGTCGGCGGGCTGGTCGCGGTCGGCTCGGCGGAAGGGGCGCACGGTCGCACCTCGGGCGCGGGCACGGGGTACCTCCGGACAGGGAGAGGAAGCCGGTAGCCGCCACGCGGTGCGGTACGAGGCGAGGGCACGTCGCGGCCGCGCCGCACACCACTGGGTTCTCCCGGATGGCAGGCGGCCCCGGCGGCGGCTTAGCGTGCTTGAGGGGGTCTCCCGCGGAAGGAACGCCATGAAGCTCGACGCACCGGTGACCGGCGGGCCCTGCTGGACCGAGCTGGGCACCAGCGATCCGGAGTCGGCCCAGCGGTTCTACACGCGACTGTTCGGCTGGCGGCCCGAGACCGACCCGCGTCAGGAGGCGGGCGGCTACACGATCGCGCACCTCGGGGACGCGGCGGTCGCCGCGCTCACCCCGCTGTACCAGCCGTCGCAGCCCGTCGCGTGGACCGTGTCGTTCGCGGTGACCGACGCGGACGACACCGCCCGTGCGGTGACGGAGGCGGGCGGAGAGGTGCTGTTCGGGCCGATGGACGTGTTCGACGCGGGCCGTTTCGCGGTGGCCGCCGATCCGGGCGGCGCCGTGTTCCAGCTGTGGCAGGCGGGGACTTTCGCGGGCGCCGGGCTGTTCAACGCGCCCGGTGCGCTGGGCTGGGTGGAGCTGTTCACACGGGAGCCGGAACAGGCCGTGGCGTTCTACACGCGTCTGTTCGGCTGGACCGTCAACGCCTCGGAGCGCTACACCCAGTGGGGAGTCGACGGCGCGGACTTCGGCGGCATGGTGACCATGGACGACAAGTTCCCGCCCGAGGTGCCGCCCCACTGGCTGCCGTACTTCGCCGTCGCCGACGTGGACGACACGACCGCCGTCGTCCAGCGGCACGGCACGGTCCTGATGGTGCCCACGTCCGTGCCCGGCGGGCCGCGCATCGCGGTGCTGCGGGACCCGCAGGGGGCGATGTTCGGGGTGTACCGGGCCGACCACGAGTTCTGAGGCGACCGGGGCGTGACGGCGGGACAGTCGTACCCGCAGGGGCGGTTGGGCACCACGGGCGGTGACATCGACCCGGGCGAGGAGGCGGTGATCAGCGTCCTGCGCGAACCGGCCATCACCCGCAACATCCACGGCGACCGCTGGACGGCCGTCGAGGACCGCCGCTCCACGCACCGCCGCACGGCGCACGAGGTGCTCCGGCCGGCCGGGCTCAGGCCCGCAACGCGCCCAGGCGGCCCTCCAGCTGCCCGAGCAACTCACCCAGCAGCACGGCGAGTTCTCCCTGCTCCGAACCACCCAGGCCGGACAACACGGCGGTCTCGTAGGCGAGCTGGGCGGGCAGGATGCCGTCGACCAGCTCGCGTCCGGCGTCGGTGAGGCGGAGGTGGGCGACCCGGCGGTCGCGGGTGTCGCCGCGGCGTTCGACCAGGCCGCGCTCGGACAGCTGCTTGAGCCGCTTGGTGACGGCGGCCCCCGAGGAGAACGTCTCCCGGGCCAGCTCACCGGGCGTCAGCTCGTGCCCGGTACGACGCAGCGCGCCGAGCAGATCGAACTCGGGCCGGCTGAGCCCCGCCCGGCGCAGCGGCGCGTCCTCGGCCTGCTGGAGGAGGGCGGCACAGCGATTGATCCGCCCGATGATCTCCATCGGCCCGGTGTCGAGCCCGGGGTGCACGGCCCGCCACTGCCGGACGACAGCGGCGACGGTGTCGCCCCGGCGCCAGCCGGCCGAGGCGCCCGCCGGGTCAGGGGCCTCGTCGGCCGCCCGCCGGTCGGCGAGGTGCCGCCCGGCCGCGTCGGCTTCGTCAGCACCCCGCCCGCCGACCGGGGTCGTTCCGGCGGCAGCGTCTCCGGCGCCCTGATCCGCCCCAGCCCTGCCCGTCCCGCCCGCGCTGTTCTCGCCGACCTCACCGGCGGCCCGCCCAGCGGCAAGGACTCCGGCGGCGCGGGCTCCGCTCGTCGGGGACTCCTGGCATCCCTCGGCCGGTTCCCCGTCGCCTGCCCCTCCGTCGGCGGGACGTCCGTCGGCGGGCCCCCCGCCCGCTGCCCCGACGGCACGCCGCACCTCCGCCACCGGCTCTCGGCCGACCCCCGGCTGCGGATCGGCCCCCGAGTCGTTCCCCCCGGGTGAAGGTCCCTCGGTCGGCGTCATGCCCGTGTGTCCTCCGTCTCCATGCCCGCGCTCCGGTCCGGGAGCAGCCCCTGGCGTCGTGCCGTAGCGGCGAGCGTACGGTGTCCGGACTGCTCGGTGAGCACGACCCGCTCCTGGGGCAGGGCACGCTGCCACCACTCCCCGGCCGCGGCGTCGGCGGCGGCCCTGAGATCGGCCAGGGCGACGGCGAGGCCGCGTCGGGCGGACTCCAGGGCGGCCGGAGCGGGGTCCGGCGCGGCCAGGAGGCGGGCGGCGTGTTCACGGGCCCGGTCGGCGGCCGACAGCGCGCGCTCCACCCGGTCGCCCGCGCGTCGGTCGGTCACGGCCAACGCCGCGCCGAAACCGACCAGCGCGCCGACGACGGTGTCAACGACCCGCTCCTTCATCAGCTCGCCGGGCGCCTGATACCCGGTGAACTCCGTGATGAGCAACGCCATGGGCGTCACGCAGACGCTGCCGAGCCAGTAGTTGCGGCTGATGAGCACCTCGGCACCGAAGCTGAACGCCAGGCAGCACAGCACGAGGGCCGTCGGGCCCAGATGCGCGAGCGGTACGACGGCCAGGAAGACGAGGACGCCTACGACGTTTCCCACGACGCGCTGGACGGCCCGGCTCCAGGTCAGGGAGGTGTTGGCCTGGTAGAGCGAGGCGGCCGTGACCAGCGCCCAGTACGGGCGGCCGATGCCGAGAGCGAGGGCGGCGTAGCCGGCGAGGGCGCAGCCCAGCGCGGTGCGCACCGCGAGCGGGGTCAGGGGACCCAGCCGCACCCGGAGGGACCGTGCCGCGTCCACGCCGAGCAGTTCCTCGGCGGCTGCCGGCGGCAGACCGGCCTGCGGGACGGGCCCGGCGGCGCGCAGCTCACCGGCCCACCCGCGCAGCCGGCCGGCGTCCGCCTCCGCCGGCGCGGCGAGGGCGAGCTCGGCGCGGACGACGAGCCGTTCGAGTGCTCGCCGGGTCCGGGAGCGGGCACTGGCGGACAGCAGCGACTGCCAGGCGGTCTGCACTGCGGCGTAGCCCGCGGCGCGGACCCGGGCCCGGCCCTCGTCCGTGCCACCCGTGCCACCCGTGTCGGCGTACGCGGCGGCGGCCTTGAGTGCGGCGGCCGTGGCGCGGCGCTCCGGGCCGTGCGGGCGCAGAAGCGCGGGCGCCATGCAGACCAGCCAGGCCCAGGCACCCGTCCCGGCCGCCAGAGCCAGATGGCCGGGGACCTGGTCGAGGGTCTGCGGCACGAACAGGGAGGCGGAGCTGACGAACGTGAGGACGACGTTGCCCGGCGGACCGCTCCGGGTGGCGTCGCACAGCACCTTCTGCGCGGCGGCCAGCAGCGCGCCGACGGTGACCAGGACGACCGCGCTGCCCGTGAGCGAGGCCGTGGCCAGGGCGATGGTGAGTCCGCCGAGCATGCCGAGCACCACCCGCGCCAGGGCTCCGGCCCGGGCGGCGTACGGACGATGGTGGCCGTACAGCGCGCACAGGGACCCGGCCATCGCGTACATCGCCAGATCGAGTCGGCCGAGAGCCAGCAGGGTGAGGTTGGGCGGGGCGATCGCCGCGACGACGCTCAGCGCGGACTTGAACCAGATGTCCGAGGGCCGACCGAGGCGCAGCACACCCGCCGGCTGGAGGCGCCGGGCGGGCAGGGAGGTGGAGGCGGGGGGCGTGCTCATGCCTTTGACATTAACAGGTGTTTTACTCGTAAAACATTTTCACCTGGCGTGCTCCGTCGAATGCTCCCCGTGTACACCCTTGCGCTCGCGTGCGCACCGCACGGCCCGGGCATCGAAAGAGCGACTGTCGAGCGGGGAGGTGCGCGTGCACGGACCGGCTTCGTCCGGCTGGCTGCTGGTGGCGCTCTGCGCGGTGACCGGCGTCTACTGCCTGCTGCGGATGCGCAGCAGTGCCGAGGAGCAGCGCAGCGCCGCGGGCGGCGAGGCGCTGATGGGCTTCGGGATGGCCGCGATGGCGGTGCCGGCGGCGGTGTTCACTCCGCCCGCGTGGGCCTGGCCCGCCTACGCCGCCGTGTTCGGTGCGGCCGGGCTTCACTCGCTGTGGGCGGCGCGGACCGGCGCGCACCACCTCCACCACCTGGTGGGGGCCGCGGCGATGGTCTACATGTCCGTCGTCATGGCCCGCTCCCCTGCGCACGCGCACGAGGGGGCCGGATCGGGTGTTCCGCTCCTGACCGGGGCGCTGCTGCTCTACTTCGCCGGGTACGTGCTGCTGGCCGGCGTGCGGCTGGTGCCGGTGGCCGCCGTGGCCGGGGGCGGGGGTTCCACCGGGTGGGGTGACCGGCCGGAGCTGGCGCGGGCCTGCCGACTGTCCATGGGGATCGCGATGGTGGCGATGCTGCTGGCGCTCTGAGCCTGCGCGGTCCGGCACGCCCTGCGAATTCCGTTGCCTGCGTCACTTCGGCGGCGCGAGGCGTACCCCTGAGCGGCTCCGCGCTCATAGGCTGCCCTCATGATGCTCCCCGCGGCGCTGCTGCTGCTCGGCGCCCTGACCGCCGTGGCCGCTCCCCGGCTGCTCGCCCGGGCGAACTGGCCGGACCGTGAGCCGGTGGTGGCGTTGTGGGTGTGGCAGTGCGTGGTGGCGGCCGTGCTGGTGTGCTGTGCGCTGTCGATGACGCTCAGCGCGGCGGCGGCCTGGCACGCGGTCGGCGGGCATGTCTTCGCGACGGCGCCCGGCCCGGTGGTCGAGGCCTACACTCTCGGCACGGCGGGCACCTGGGCGGCGGCCACCGCGGTGGCGTTGGCCTGCGGCGGGCTGTGGAGCGCGGCGATGCTGGCCCGCGAGATCGGCCGGGCCCGCGCCCGGCGCCGTCGGCGGCGCGCCGGCCTCCTGGTCCGGGCGCCGCTGCTGCCGGGCGAGGTGACCGTCTCCGGCCGGCTCGTCGTCCTGGAGAGCGAGCAGCCCGACGCCTGGTGGCTGCCCGGCACTCCCCCGCAACTGGTCGTCACCACGGCCGCGTTGCACCGGCTGACGGGACGGCAGCTGGACGCCGTGCTGGCCCACGAGCAGGGCCATGCGCGCGCCCGGCACGACTGGCTGCTGAACTGCTCCTCTGCCCTGGCGGGCGGCTTCCCGCAGGTGCCGGTTTTCGCCGCGTTCCGCGACGAGATGCACCGCCTGGTGGAACTCGCCGCCGACGACACGGCATCGCGCCGCTTCGGCCGTCTGACCACGGCCCTGGCCCTGGTCGAACTGAACGAGCACCGCGGGATGTTCGGCCCCTGCCCGACACCGCACGCCCATGTCCCTGCGCGGGTGCACCGGTTGCTCACTCCCCCGGACCGGCTGCCCCCGTCCCGGCGCCTGCGTCTGACGGCGGCGGCCGCGCTGGTGCCGGTGGTGCCGGTGTTCGTGGCGTTCGTACCGGGGCTGAGGGCGCTGGGGTAAAGGGTCCTTGCCCTGAGGCCTGTCGTTCGGATCCCGCCGCAGACACACGGGGCAGAGGCCGCTGCCGTCCCTGCGACCCGATCCGGACGACGGGCCCCCGGCCGGGGCCTTCGAGCCGGGGCCGGTGGCGTCGGCGTGGCCGAAGCCCTGCCGTCCGGAAGTCGAAGATCACCGCCGTACTGGATCCGGACCCCCCGGTTCGGCGAGGATCGCATCATGCACACCCCGTTCGTCGTCTCCCCGCCCCGCCCGGACCACCGCACGGCCGCCGGTCTCGCCGGCGTGCTGGCCCTGTGCTCGACCCTCCTGCTGACCCTCGTCGCGGTCAGATGGAGTCCGCTCATCACCGCGGACGGCGACATCTCCTCCACCACCCATCGTTGGGCGGTCGACGAGAGCGGCATCACCCAGGCGTGCCGCATCCTCACGGACTGGGTGTGGGATCCGTGGACGATGCGTCTGCTGTGCGCGGCCGTCGTCGTGGCGCTGGTGGTGCGGTTCGCGGCACGCTGGACTGCGGTGTGGCTCGCGCTGGCCGTCACGCTGGGGGCACTGCTGCAGCAGTGCCTCAAGGCGGCGGTGGACCGGCCCCGCCCGGTGTGGCCGGACCCCGTCGACTCGGCCCACTACTCGGCTTTCCCCTCGGGCCACGCCATGACGGCCACGGTCGTGTGCGGCCTGCTCCTGTGGCTCCTGCACCACCACGGCGTCGCCCCTGCCCTGTGGCGTGCGGCCCTGGCCGTGGCCGTCGTCTCCGTGGTGGGCGTCGGGCTCACCCGGGTCTGGCTGGGCGTCCACTGGCCGTCGGACGTAGTGGGCGGCTGGCTGCTGGGCGCGACGGTGGTGGCCGCGGCGGTGTGGGCGCACCGGCGTTGGCGGCCCGAACCCGCGAACGCCCCGAGTTGACAGGGCGGCCGCCCCGCTACCTTCTCGGCGGTGCGGCAGGCCTCATAGGATCGACCCATGACCGCCGTGCTGTTCGACTTCTCCGGGACCCTTTTCCGTGTCGAGTCCACCGACGCCTGGCTGCGTGGCGTCCTGGCCGGAGCGGAGATCCGCCTCGCCGAGGCGGAGTTGACCGCCGCGGTGCGGGCGCTGGAGGCGGTCGGGGCGCTGCCGGGCGGTGGCGATCCGGCGCGGGTGCCGGAGGAACTGGCCGGCACCTGGCAGGTCCGCGACCGCAGCGCCGCACTCCACCGGGCCGCCTACACGGGCCTGTCCCGCCAGGTCCGGCTGCCCGACCCGGCGTTGCACGACGCTTTGTACGACCGCCACATGAGCCCGGCCGCGTGGGCGCCGTACCCGGACGCCGTCGAGGTGCTCCGGACGCTGCGGGAGCGGGGCGTCCCGGTCGGGGTGGTCAGCAACATCGGCTGGGATCTGCGGCCGGTCTTCCGCGCGCACGGTCTGGACCGCTACGTCGACACGTACGTCCTGTCGTTCGAGCACGGCATCCAGAAGCCCGACCCGCGGCTGTTCGCGACGGCGTGCGAGGCCCTCGGCGCGGATCCGCGCAGGACGCTCATGGTGGGTGACGACCGGCGGGCGGACGGGGGCGCCACGGCTCTGGGATGCGAGGTGCACTTCGTCGACCACCTGCCGGTGACCGAACGGCCGGACGGGCTGCGCCCGGTGCTGGATCTGGTGAGCTGACACAGGCACATCGCCCGATAGGAAGCAGCCCCGAGCCACTACCTGAGTGCCTGCCGTCCGCCTCGGACGATCCCCCGCGTCGCCCGAGGCAGACGGCATCACCGGCCCAGACCGAACGGGTCTGGCCGGACGCTCCGAGTATAGTTGGCTGGCAGCCAGTCAACGCAGGAGTTACAGGATGTCCCCGCGCAGCGCCTCGGTCAACGAAGAGTTGCGGCGGCGTTCCCGGGAGCGGCTTTTGCAGGCGGCGGTCGAGCTCGTCGCCGAGCGCGGCTACGACGCCACGACGCTCGGCGACATCGCGGACCGAGCGGGCTCGGCGCGCGGCCTGGTGTCGTACTACTTCCCCGGCAAACGCCAGTTGGTGCAGTCCGCCGTGCACCGGCTGATGCACCGCACGCTGGAAGAGGCGCTGGAGCGCGAGCCGCGCACGTCGGACGGCCGGGAGCGGATGGCCCGGGCCATCGACGCGATCCTGGGCCTGGCCAGGGACCGGCCCGTGCTGATGCGCCAGCACATGGCGGGGATCCTGGACACCGAGGGCTTCATGCAGTGCCCGGAGCAGCGACGGCTGGCCGAGCTGCTGCGCGACACCATGGCGCGGCACGGGTCGCGGGATGTCGACAGCGACTACCCGATGATGCGCGCCCTGCTGATGGGCGCCGTGTACGCGGCCGTGGTGCCGGGCGTGCCGATGCCGGTGCCGGTGCTGCGGGCCGAGCTGTTCAAGCGCTACCGGCTCGACTGGGAGCTGGGTCTCCCGCCGGAGACCGGGGCCTCCGGCGGGAGCAGCGACGAGGATCTGTCGCGGTTCTTCGCGACCGGGGCCGCACCGGAGTGCGGTCCACAGGGTCAGCCGAAGTAGTCCGGCTGGGTCTGCACGTTGAGCTCACGCAGGTGCACCCGGCGGGCCGGGTCCGTGCGCCGGTCGTCGATCTTCAGGACGTCGAAGCCCCGGGCGTACTCGTTCGAGTAGATGTAGCCGTTGTAGTAGTACGCCGACCACGAACCGCCCGACTTGATCGTGTCGGTGGTCAGCGGGCCGCGGTCGAAGTAGGCGATCTCCTTCGGGTTGGCCGAGTCGGTGAAGTCCCAGACGGAGACGCCGCCTTGGTACCAGCCCTGGACCATGATGTCCTTGCCCTTGACCGGGATCAGCGAGCCGTTGTGGGCGACGCAGTTCTCGGTGTCCGCCTGGTGGCGGGGGATCTTGAAGTAGCTGCGGAAGACGAGCTTGCGCTTGTCGCCCTTGCCGACGATGTCGTAGATGCCGTCGGCACCGCGGTTCGGGCCGATCACCGCGTTGCAGGTGGCCGCGCCGCCGCCACCCAGCTCGTCGGTGAAGACGACCTTGTTCGCCCTCTGGTTGAAGGTCGCCGAGTGCCAGAACGCGAAGTTCGCGTTGTCCTGCACGCGGTCGATGACCTTCGGGCGTTCCGGGTCCTTGATGGAGAAGAGGATGCCGTCGCCCATGCAGGCGCCCGCGGCCAGGTCCTCGGACGGCAGCACGGTGATGTCGTGGCAGCCGGTGGTCTTGGACACGCCCGGGTTGGTGGGTCCGCCCGGGTTGCCGCCGCCGTCCGGTCCCTCACCGGGGAACAGCACGGGGAAGCCGACGACCTCGGCCTTCTCGGGGGCGTTGCGCGGCACCTTGATGACGGAGATGCCGTCATGCGGCGGCTGGCAGTCGGGGTAGGCGGCGTTCGGCGAGTACGAGGAGACGTACACGTAGACGTTGCGCCGCTCGGGCACGAGCGTGTGGGTGTGCGAGCCGCAGGCCGTCTCGACGGCGGCTACGTACCGCGGGTTGCGCTTGTCGCTGATGTCGAAGACCTTCATGCCCTCCCACGAGGACTTCTCGGTCGCCGGCTGGGTGGTGCTGGAGCAACTGCTGTCGCTGCGCGAGGAGTCGGTGGACAGGAACAGCAGGTCGCCGGAGACGGAGATGTCGTTCTGCGAGCCGGGGCACAGCACTTGGGCGACGGTTTTGGGTGCCCTTGGGTTGCTGATGTCGAAGATGCGGAAGCCGTCGTAGTTGCCCGCGAACGCGTACCTGCCCTGGAAGGCGAGGTCCGAATTCGTGCCCTGCAGCACGTCCTTGGGGACGTGGGCCAGGTGCTGGATGTTGTCGGAGTGGACGATCTGGTCCTGGCCGGGTATCTCGCCGTCCTCGATGGCCTCGCGCACCTCGGCCTGGGCGCTCTTGGAGACCTCCCTCGGCGCCGGCGGCGCGTCCCCCGGGTCGGGGGTGGCGCCGGCCGGTGCCGCCGTCAGGAGTGCTGCCATCAGCCCACCGGCGGCCGCGACGACTCCCAGGCGTCTGCGGCGCGTTCTGCGGTCGTTCAACAGGATCACTGTTTTCCTCCCTGGTTCCGTTCACTGCGGAACGGTTCACGCACCACGCAGTATCGTCGTCGCCATGCACATACCAACAGAGGGCAACGGAATCGCAATGAAGTTTTCCGATCAATGACCCGAGGAAGCGTGCCAGTGCGCCGTCCGCCACACGAGGTATGTCCCAACCTGCCCGCTACAGGAGGTCGTTGTGCTTTTCCGCCGTGCGTCTCGCGTGTCCGTCGTCACGACGGGGCTCGTCGCCCTGGCCGTGCTCACGGCCGGGGGCTGTGACTCCGGCCCGGACCGGAAGCCGGCCGCAGCGGACGGGCCCGCCGTGATCGCGCCGGGCGAGCCCGGCGAGGCGAACCGCACCCTGTCCGCCGAGGAGGCCGCGGACCGGCGCTCGGAGAACGACGCCCCCAACTCGGCGGACGTCTCCTACGTCCGCATGATGATCGAACACCACGCACAGGCCCTCGTGATGACCGAACTCGTCCCGAAGCGCGCCGAGTCGAAGGACGTGAAGCGGATCGCCGGCCGGATCGCGGCCGGCCAGAAACCCGAGATCGAGGCCATGAAGGGCTGGCTGAAGTCCTACGGCAAGCCGCTGAAGGCCGAGCGGCACGATCACACCCTGATGGCCGGGATGGCGACCGAGGCTCAACTGAAGAAGCTCCGCACGGCCGAGGGCAAGGCGTTCGACCACCTCTTCCTGACTTTGATGACGACCCATCACCAGGGCGCGATCACCATGGCCACGGACGTGAAGGGGCAGGGCAACAACATCCGCGTGGAGGAGATGGCCGACGAGGTGATCGCGCAGCAGACGAGCGAGATCACGCGGATGCGGAACATGCTCTGAGCTTGTTCTTCACCCTGAGCGCAGTCGGGCGCGCAGGACCGCCGCACCGTCCCCCTCAAGGTCCTCGCAGGCCGCTGCGCGGCCTGCCATCCCCATCACCAGCGAGAGGGTCGGCCCCCGGAGCAGATCCCCCGAGCCGGTGCTGAACGGTCCGTCAGTGGCCTCGACCCGCAGGCCCGCGATTGCAGTGTTGCTCGCGACGGTGAAATCGCGGCCGGCGAAGAACCGGGCCACGGCGGTCGTCGTGGCCACCGGGGGTGTCCGCACAAGACCCAGTGGCCGACGGATGTCCTCGCTGTGGACGACTATTTCGCCCAGCCAGGCCGCAGTATGTCCTGTCGGCCCGGCAGGCCCGGCGACAACATCGCGAAATCGCCGCAAGGTCTCTTCATGTGTAGCACCACGGTGCTTTGCGAGTCGTCGGTCGTTGTGCAGATCGGAGTCGAAACGAGCGGCCAGCATGCTCAGCAGCCAGCGCCACATCCTCGTGCTGGCACCTGCCGTCAGATGGGCTACGACCTCCTCCACGCTCCAGCGTTCACACAGTGATGCTTTCGCCCACTGGGCCTCGCTGAGTCCGGTGAGGTCTTGAGCGAGCGCGGACCGCTCGACGTGGATCGCCCTTTCCAGAGCGTCCCGGGTTTCCAGAACGTGTGGTTCAGACACAGTTCCGCCTCCAGAGATCGGGTGTCCTCCATCAGACTCCTGTCGCCGCCCAAACTCATCGACTGCACCCCGTAGCGAGCCCAATTCGACCTTCCAGTGTCGAAACGGTTCTCGAACTAAGGGGTCCTTGCACTATGAGCGTCCGATCAGGTCGCGTGGTCCGGTGCCGTGCATCGCAAGGCGCCGGAGTGCCCTGGTAGCGGAGCTGCCTGGGCGCTGCGGCAACGCGGCGAGGCGCGGTGCCAGGCCGCGCGACCCGGGCGGGCACAGTGCAAGGACCCCTTTGCCGCTCACCTGGCATTCTCCTGCCGCTGAGGCGGCCTTCGTCTGATCACGTACTCCGACCAAGGTGCACTGAGCGAGACGAAGGTCGTGAAGGTGGGTCTGCTGCCTGACGCCGCGGCAGGCGAAGCGTCCCGCAAGCTTGTTCTTCAGCCTTTCGACTAGCGGCGGGCTCGGCGTGGGGACAGCAGGCCCGCGTCCCGGGCCTGGCCGATCAGCCTGAGGGATGCGCGGCGGCTGTGGCCGGTCGCGGACATCACGGCGAGGACCGGGTCGGCACCGTTCTGCTGGGCCGCGCGGTACTTCTGCGCCACCAGCCGCCGCCCCTCCGCTCCGCGCGGCCAGACCGGCCGGGCACGGCGGCCCGGACCCCCGCCGCCTTCCGCTCCCGGCCCGGCGCCACACGCCTCCCCCACCGACTCCTCGATCCATTCGGCGAGCACGGCCAGGTCGTCGAGGGTCAGGGCGGGCTGAGCACGCACCTCCTCGACGCAGACGCATCCGCCGGCCACGACGGCCAGCGCGTCGACGCGGGCGCCGTCCGCGAAGGCCAGGCGGAACTCGAACCACCGCATGGCGCACTCGTTCTCCCGCACCTCCCACGCGGGGCGCACTGACACCGCACCCTCCGCCAGAGAGCGATCAGAAAGATGAAGAAGGGATGCTTCCAGCACACGCGGAACGTAACTGCATGATCACATTCCCTACAGATCGGACACGCCCCGGGGTGGAGCACAGCACCCCGTCAGCGGAGAACGAATCAGCCACCGAGACGAACGGCCTGCCGAGTCGCCGCATCCAGGACAACTCCCGTCTCCACACCCGCGGGCAGTGGATCGAGGCGGAGATCGTAGCTGTCCGTGAGGAAACGGACGGCGACGGCAACCCCCGCTTCTATGCCGAGGCCGCCTTCACCCCTCCGGACGTCACCGGCCCACGACCAGGTTCTTGATCAGGCGGCCAACGCCCCCGCACTACTCCTGGTGCGGGCCTTTCACTTTGACGACAGAGCCGCGCCAACGCCAGGGCGAGTACGACGGCAACGCATGAAGCCACCAGCAGAGCCGTGCCCATCCTCCTCATGCTGCGCCGGTGTTTTACGCTTGCTGCTCCATGTGGCCAGGGGAGGCCACTGAGTCATCGGGGGGATGCGCTATGCGCGCCTACATTCGCCGTGCCTGCGTGCCGACCGTCGTCATATCCGCCGTCCTGCTGACGGGGTGTTCGTCAAAGAGCGATTCCGGGGACGACGCAGCTCCGAAGCTGTCCGCCTCGGCGGCGCCCATCGAGGACCAGCCGTCGGAGGAGCCGTCGGAAGCCGCGCCCTCGTCCGCTCCTGGCCCCGTTCTGGAGGTCGGGGAAGAGGGCGAGTTCGAGACCGGCAGGACCGACGAGTACGGCGAGAACTACGAAGTGACGTCGAAGATGTCGGTCAAGGTCGTCAGTGCGGAGTACGTGACCGCGGAGCAGCTCGACACGTCGAACGAGCCGGAGAACGGCCAGTACGTGAAGCTGACGCTCACGTTGAAGAACGTCGGAAAGGCGCCGGCTGAGTTCTCCTCCTACGGCATGATGCAGTGGGAGGACACCGACACGGCTGCGCAGGACGCCTCCACACTGGAGGGCGTCGGCGAAGGCCAGGATCTCGACACGACCTACAAGCCGGGGCAATCCGTCACGGGGACGCTCGTCCTCGACGTCGGCGACGGGGGCGGAACCGTGAGCTACGTCGGGTCGGAGGATCTGGAGGCGGATGAGCCCGTGTTCTCCGTCAACCTGCCCGAGTAGAGACAGCTCAGCCCCGCTCCCGGGATCTCACGAACGTCACCGTTTGGGGACACCGTGAAGCCCGTGTTCTCGACGATGACGCCGGTCCTGGCCCACGGCGAGGCGGACGCGGGCCCGCTGGGCCGCGAGCTGCTGCGCAACACCTCCTTGACCCGGCACGCGGCGCGGGAACTCGGCGGCGAGGTGCGGGTGCCGGACCAGTACCACCGGTCGGTTGTGAGAGGTTCCGGGTGCCGGCCCGCTTTCGGCCCGGCACCCGTTCCCCGTGGCAGCGCGTAGGCCTCAACCTGCCGTGCACGCCGTCCCGTTGAGCTTGAACGCGGCCGGACCGGCACTGTTGCCGCTATGACCGGCCTGATAGCCGATGCTCACGCTCGCACCCGGCGCGATCGTGCCGTTGTACGACACGTTCGTGGCGGTGACCGCCCCGGACGGCGGCGTGTAGGTGGCGCCCCAGCCGCCCGTGATGGTCTGGCCGGCCGGCAGGGTGAAGCCGAGTTTCCAGCCGTCGACCGTCGTCGTGCCGGTGTTGGTGAGGGTGACGGAGGCGGTCAGGCCGGTGTTCCAGGCGTTCACCGAAGCCGTCACCTTGCAGGCGCCCGGTTGCGGCTGCGGCGCCGGGCCCGAGGTGTCCAGGCCGAAGAAGGTGAGCACGCGGGACGCCATGCCCTGGGCGTACAGGTTGTGACCGACGCCTTGGAGACTGATGGCCTCGACGGGGGCCCGGTCGCCCGTGCCGCCGTAGCGGGTGCGGACCCAGCCGGACTGAGGCGTGTCGGTGGCGGCAGGCGTCTGGCTCACGCCCTGCACGTCCGTCCACTGCTTGATCTGCTCGCCGAAGTTCGGGTAGCGCAGGACGTCGTCCTGGGTGCCGTGCCAGATCTGCATCCGCGGGCGCGGACCGGTGTAGCCGGGGTAGGCGCCCCGGACCAGGTCGCCCCACTCCTTCGCGGTGTGTGTGACCGTGCCTCCCGAGCAGGCACTGTTCCATTCGGAGCCGTCGGTGGTGGCGAAGCAGCCGAACGGGACGCCCGAGAAGGCGGCGCCCGCGGCGAACACGTCGGGGTAGTCGCCGAGCAGGACGTTCGTCATCATCGCGCCGGAGGAGATCCCGGTGGCGAACACCCGGCGGGTGTCGGCGTCGTAGGTGCGGGTGACCCAGTCGATCATCGACTTGACGCCGACGGGGTCGCTGCCGCCGCCGCGGCGAAGGGCCTGGGGCGAGGAGACGTCGAAGCATTTGCTGCTGCGGGTGACGGACGGGTAGAGCACGATGAACCCGTACCGGTCGGCCAGCGTGTCGTACTCGGTGCCGTTGTACATGTCCGGACCCGAGCCGGTGCACCAGTGCACGGCGACCAGCACCGCCGGATTCGGGGTGACGCTCTCCGGGACGTACAGGTACATCCGCAGGTTGCTGGGGTTCGTACCGAAGTTCGTGATCTCGGTGAGGGTGGCGGTGGGTACGGCCCGCTCGCGAGCGGCGGCCGGGGGTGCGGTGAGCGCGGTGGCCGCGAGCAGCGGCAGCAGCGCGGCGACGAGCGCGAGGAGTATCGGCCGCAGCCGTCTCCTCGCTGTGGGGTGGGGGGTGGCAGGCACGTCCGGATCCCTTCCGTGGTGAAGTGTGGCTCGCAGGACGTCGTGCGGCGGTTCAGCAGGTGGGGTTCGACCGGGTCAGCAGCGCGAGCCGCCGGGGCAGCCGGTGGTGCTCGCCGCTCGCGGCGGGGTCCATGCCCTGGTGGAGGAAACACGCGGCACGGCTCGAGGGCGAGGGTCCGGTCAGCGCGTGACGATCGCGTGCCTGCGGCGGCCGGCCCAGCGGCCAGGGCGGCACGCCGACGGTCAGCAGCATGAACACGAGCCGACTGACGAACGTACGCGTGTGCGCGGATTCCTCATCGACCCGCCCTCTCATGAAGGGAAGCGTTCGTTCGGCATGGTGACATGGACATGGACCTTATGGAAGCGCTCCCACACGGTCTGTCCGACGAGCATGCCTGGCCGAATGTGTTCTGCGCGAGGCGTTGACTAGAAAGCGCTTGCCCCCTACGTTCCGTTCAGCAGTGTGATTGGCGGGCGTCCCTCGCGAAGACGCTTTCCGAGCCTGCCGAGCCCAGGGAAGTGCACCCCCAGGGCGCGACAGGCCTTCGGACCTGCCACCCGCAGTACCGACGCTGGACAGTGGAGCGAACATTGTTCAGCTCTATGACCCAGTGACTGATAGAGGCAGTACGGAAGGGACGCTCCCCACATCGCTCGACGACGATCACGGTCACCACGAACCGCAGCAGTGACGCCGGCCGTGCACGGCGGCCCCGCGGCGGCACTTCCGGTGGAGCCGCGACCGGGATCTCGCGGGCGAGCACCCCCCTCACCCCCACGACAGAAGGAACGGGACATGACTTCTGCGACCCGACCGCGCGCCCGCAGGCGCGCACTGACCGGCACACTGGCCACACTCGGCCTGTCTGTTGGCATGATCATGACTACCAATGCGCCCACGGCGAGCGCCGCCACCTGGCCGACCCCGAACGGCAGCCAGGGGACCTCCTCCACCATCTCCGTGTCCGGCACCAAGGACTACGGGATGAAGCGGTACTACGGAACCGGCAGCCTGGCCGGCGACGGCCAGGAGGAGGGCCAGGACCCGATCTTCAAGCTCGCGAACGGCGCGGTGCTGAAGAACGTCATCCTCGGCGCCCCCGCGGCCGACGGCATCCACTGTGAGGGCAGTTGCACGCTGCAGAACGTCTGGTGGGAGGACGTCGGCGAAGACGCCGCCACCTTCCGCGGCGGCACCGGCGCCACGTACCACGTGATCGGCGGCGGCGCCAAGAAGGCGGCGGACAAGGTCTTCCAGCACAACGGCGGCGGCACCCTGAACATCTCCAACTTCGCGGTGCAGGAGTTCAAGACGCTCTACCGCTCCTGCGGTGACTGCTCCACGCAGTACACGCGCAAGGTCAACCTCAACACCATCGACGTGACCGGCACGGGCACCACCGCTCGGCTCGTCGGCATCAACGTCAACCGCAACGATGTCGCGACGCTGCGCAACATCACGATCCGCAACGACGCCGGCCGCAAGGTCGTCCCCTGCCAGAAGTACAACAACAACACCGCTGTCGGATCCGGGCCCGACAGCAAGAACTGCCTCTACTCCAGCTCTGACATCACCTACAGGTAGTCCCAGCGGCCCCACGCCGAAGGCGGCCGTGCGGAGCGTCCCGGCGGGCGCTTCGCACGGCCGTCCGCGTATTGCGCCGGCGAAGCCCTACGAGCCGTCGCCGACCAGCCATCGACTGCGCGTCCCGGCTCGGCGGCGACTGGAGGCACGGGTGCGGGACGCTGCCGGGCACGTCGAGCCTCGACGCGATCGTGAGCCCTGGGGCCGGGCGGAGCGCCCCTGCACGACCTGCTCCGCGCGGAACTCACCTCTCCCCGACGGCACCGGGCCACCCCGGGGGCTACGGCATCCACGAGGACTTGGTGCTGCTGCGGTCGTGCCGGTAGGCGCCGGCCGGGCGGGGGCGCCAGTAGGCCTCACCCCGTCGTGCGCCCCCACATCGGCCCGAAGTGTGCCCACTCGGCGTCCCACCGGTCGATCCGGTCACGCTCCAGGCGGCTGCGCACCGCGCGGCCGCCGGCCAGGGGCACGGCCGCCGCGCCGACGCCCGCCACGCCGCCGATCAGCACGGCGCGCACCCGGGCCTGCGAGGCGGTGACCGGCCGGGTGACCTGGCGCCCCTCGGGATCCGTCCACACGGTGACGGGGGTCCCGGCGGCGCTGCCCGCCGGGACCCTGAGCTGCCCGGAGTGCGAGGAGCCGTCCGCGGCGGTCCACCGCGCGCTCGCCCAGACCTGGTCGGCGCGCAAGACGCTGCCGTCCTCGGCGGCCTTCCCGGGAGCCCGCTCGGCGAGCCGTGCCACCAAGGGGCGCCACTCGACGCGCTCCCGGGCCAGCCCGTCCGCCACCGAGCGGCTCACCGCCGTTCCGGCGAGCACCCCGACACACACGGTGAGCGCCCACACGCCCAGCACGAGCCAGGCCTCCGCCCTGTCGGCACGGCGCTTGAGCGGATTGCGCCGCCAGCGCCACAGCCACACCCTCGGACCACGTAACGCCATCGAAGGGATCCTCCTCACGAGCGGATGACCGTTCCGCCGCTCTCCTCATACGGACGGCGACCCCTGGATGCTCACTGCACGTACCCCGGCGTCACGGGCCACCGGCTCCCCGGCCCGGCGGTGACGCCGTCCGGGGACGCGGCCCGTCCCCTGCGTCGTCTGTCGCCGACACCCCTCTGACCTGCGTCGGAGTCCGGTCCGGGGGTGACTGTCAGTGGTGGGGTGCAGACTGGCCGATGTCCGAGAAGAAGGCGTCAAAGGTGACGCCGCGGAGGTGATCGGCATGACCGAGGTACTGCTCGCCGTGGGCACGCGCAAAGGCCTGTTCATCGGGCGCCGACGGGATGGTGGCGCCTGGGAGTTCGACGAGAGTCCCTACTTCAACGCGCAGGCCGTGTACTCGGTCGCCATCGACACCCGCGCCGCGACCCCGCGGCTGCTGGCCGGCGGCGACAGCGCGCACTGGGGCCCGTCCGTGTTCCACTCCGACGATCTCGGCCGGACCTGGACCGAACCGGCCCGGCCGGCCGTCAAGTTCCCCAAGGACACGGGGGCATCCCTGGAGCGGGTGTGGCAGCTGCACCCGGCAGCCGCCGAGCCGGACGTGGTGTACGCGGGCACCGAACCGGCGGCGCTGTACCGCTCCGAGGACCGCGGTGAGACGTTCGAACTCGTCAGGCCCCTGTGGGAGCACCCGACGCGCTCGAAGTGGGTGCCGGGCGGCGGCGGTGAGGGGCTGCACACCGTGCTCACCGACGCGCGCGACCCGAGGGCGGTGACGGTGGCCGTCTCGACCGCCGGCGTCTTCCGCACCCTGGACGGCGGCGCGAGCTGGGCGCCCTCCAACTCCGGTGTCTCCGCGGTGTTCCTGCCCGACCCGAACCCGGAGTTCGGCCAGTGCGTGCACAAGGTCACTCGGGACTCGGCGAACCCCGACCGGCTGTACCTGCAGAACCACTGGGGTGTGTACCGCAGCGACGACGCGGGCGCGCACTGGACGGACATCGGCGAGGGTCTGCCCTCCACGTTCGGTTTCGCGGCGGCGGCCCATCCGCACCGGGGCGACACGGCGTACGTGTTCCCGATCAACGCCGACGCCGACCGGGTACCGGCCGACCACCGCTGCCGGGTCTACCGGACGGCGGACGCGGGCAAGAGCTGGGAGCCGCTCTCGGCGGGCCTGCCCCAGGAGAACCACTACGGCACGGTGCTGCGCGACGCCATGTGCACGGACGACGCCGACCCGGCGGGCGTCTACTTCGGCAACCGCAACGGCGAGGTGTTCGCCTCGGCGGACGACGGCGACAGCTGGCAGCAGCTCGCCTCGCATCTGCCGGACGTGCTGTGCGTGCGGGCCGCTGCCGTCGGCTGAGGCCCAACCGTCTTTACCTACGTTGAAGGAGGCCCCGACCCGGGGCCTCCTTCGCGTTCGGCAGCCCGCCCGCCCGCCCCCGTCCATTCCTCGCCGCCGCTCGCGAAGACGCAGGTCGTAGGCGCTTGTTCGATCTGTCGAGGCCGGGCGCGCCGGGCACCGTCGGGGCTCCCTCCGTCCGAACTTTGCCAATTGAGGATTTACAACGTTTACCGACGCGCCATAACAATGCCACGACGCATCGCCGATCCGGCGGCGTCGTGCGCATCCACCTCGATGGCATGGGGCGGCACGGGACGGCCGCGCCCGACAGAGGAGAAGTCGTGGATTCGACCACGGGCCACCGGCCCCCCGGCCCGGCGGTGACGCCGTCCGGGGACGCGGCCCGTCCCTGGCGCGCGGCCACCGTCGTCGCCGCGGCTTCGCCTCCTTCCGCCCCGAGCAGGACATCGTCACCAGCCCGCCGACGCTCTTCCCGCGCGCGTTCACGCTGTCCAACTACCGGGAGATCTGGCACGCGCTGCCGTTCGCGGAGCTGTACCGCAACACGATCGTCTTCGCGGGCTCGGTCACGATGATCTCGCTGTGCTTCGACTCCATGGCCGCTTACGCGCTGGCCCGCCTGGAGTTCAAGGGACGCAACGCCGTCTTCGTCATCATCCTCGCGATGCTGATGCTGCCGTTCCAGATCACGCTGGTACCGCTGTACGACCTGCTGAACAACCTGCATCTGGTCAACACCTTCACCGGCCTGATCGTGCCGCGGGCCACCAACGCGTTCGGCATCTTCTTCATGCGGCAGTTCTTCCTCTCGCTGCCCAGGGACATGGAGGAGGCCGCCCGCGTCGACGGCGCCTCGGAGTGGCGCATCTACTGGCAGGTGATCCTGCCCCTGGCCCGCCCCGCCCCGCTGACCCTCGGCCTGTTCCACTTCCAGTACAACTGGAACGACCTGCTGTGGCCACTGATCATGACGTCGGACAACAGCCACGCCTCCATCCCCGCCGGTCTGTCCCTGTTCATGGGCCAGCACGTCACCCAGTACGGCATGCTGATGGCCGGGGCCGTGCTCTCCCTCCTCCCGGTCATCCTCATGTTCCTGCTCATCCAGCGCAGTTTCGTGCAGGGCATCGCGACCACCGGCATCAAATGACCCTCGAGGACAGCGCCTTGACCCCCTGGTTCCACAGCGACCGGTTGCGTTTCGCGGTCGGGATCGAGGACACCTTCGTCCCGCAGGAGGACGTGGGCCGTCGCAAGCTCGACGAGTACGAACTGACCCAGCACTACCACCAGTGGCGGGACGATCTGACCCTGGCGAAGGACGCCGGCGCCGGCATGATCCGCTGGGGCATCCCCTGGTACCTGCTCGAACCGGAGCCCGGCCGCTTCGACCTCGAGTGGACCGACCGCGTCGTGGAGCATCTGGACCGGCTGGGGCTGCGCTGCATGGTGGACCTGATGCACTACGGCACGCCGCTGTGGCTGGACAACCAGTTCCTCAACCACCGCTACCCGGAGGCCGTCGCGGCGTACGCAGCCGCGGTGGCCGAGCGCTACTCCGGCTCGCTGGACATCTGGACGCCGCTCAACGAGCCGGTGATCAACGCCGTCCACTGCGGTGAGCGGGGCACGTGGCCGCCGTATCTGCGCGGCGACGACGGCTTCGTGAAGGTCCTGACGCAACTGGCCCGCGGCATGGTCCTCACGCAGCGGCGGATCGCCGAGGCGCAGCCGTCGGCCACCTTCGTCCACGTCGACGCGGGGTTCCGCTGGACGGGCGGGTGGCCGCGGGGTGAGCGCGAGCACCTTGAGGAGCGCCGCTTCCTGGGCCTCGACCTCGTCCTCGGCCGGGTGGACGAAGGCCATCCGATGCGGCCCCACCTCACCCGGCACGGCGTCACCGACGCCGAACTCGACTGGTTCACCGCCAACGCCGTCACACCCGACGTCATCGGCGTCAACTACTACCCCGCCTTCACCACCGCCGAGCGTGACGCCACGAGCGGCGCCCTGCGTCCCGTGGAGGCCGGAACCGCGGGCCTGACGGACCTGCCGCGCCGCTACGCCGAGCGCTACGACCAGCCGCTCTTCCTGACCGAGACCAGCCGGGGCGGCCCGGTGGAGGACCGGCTCGCCTGGCTGGAGGCGAGCGTGGACACCGTGCTGCGGCTGCGTGCCGAGGGCATGCGGCTGATCGGCTACACCTGGTTCCCGTTCTTCGCCCTCGTCGACTGGCTCTACCGCGAGTCGACGGAACCCGTGGACCGCTGGCTGGTGCAGATGGGCCTGTACGACCTGGAGCGGGACGCGGGCTCGGTGCTCCGGCGCCGGGACACCGGCCTGGCCGGCCGATTCCGGGCCCTGGCGGCAGGCACGACACCGACATCTCAGGAGCGAGCACAGTGAGCACACCTTCCGTGGCGGACGACGGCCTCCACCCCCGGCCCCAACTGCGCAGGGCGGACTGGACCGATCTCAGCGGTCCGTGGGGCTTCGCCCACGACGACGCCGACGCGGGAAGGGACGCCGGCTGGCACCACGACCCCGCTCCCTTCGACCGCACCATCACCGTCCCGTTCCCCCCGGAGGCACCCGCGTCCGGCATCCGCGACACGGCGCACCACCCCGTCGTGTGGTACCGGCGCACGCTGCGGCTGCCGGGCGGCGAGGTTTCCGGCCGGCGCGTCCTGCTGCACTTCGGAGCCGTCGACTACCGGGCGTCGGTGTGGGTGGACGGCACGCACGTCGGCGATCACGAGGGCGGCATGACGCCCTTCTCGTTCGACGTGACGGCCGCGCTGGCGGGCGCGGACGAGCACACCGTCGTGGTGCGCGCCGAGGACCTGCCGTGGGACGCCGGGCAGCCGCGCGGCAAGCAGGACTGGCAGGGCAGCCCGCACGTCATCTGGTACCACCGCACCACGGGCATCTGGCAGCCCGTCTGGCTGGAGTCCGTCCCCGAGCCGAGTGTCGCTGAGCTGTGCTGGACCTCCGACCTCGCCGGCGCCTCGGTCCGGCTGGAAGCCGTGCTGCGCCGCCCCCTGAGCAGGCCCGGCAACCCGCTGGTGATGCGGGTGGGTCTGCGTCTCGGGGACGAGTTGCTCGCCGAGCAGTCCGCCGTCGTCACGGACGACCGCGTGGTGATGGACATCGCCGTGCCGGCTCTGCGCAACGGCCAGGACCGTGACCGGCTGCTGTGGTCGCCGCAGTCCCCCACCCTCGTCGACGCCGACATCACCCTGCTGACCCGCGCCGCGGACGGGATGGACCGGCCCGTGGACGAGGTCGCGAGCTACCTGGGCATCCGCACGACGGGGACCGCCGACGGACGGTTCCTGCTCAACGGCCGCCCGTACTACCTGCGCATGGTCCTGGAGCAGGGCTACTGGCCCGAGTCGCACCTGGCGGCTCCGAGCGCCGAGGCGCTGCGCCGCGAGGTCGAGCTGATCAAGGAACTCGGTTTCAACGGCGCCCGCCTCCATCAGAAGGTGGAAGACCCGCGGTTCCTCTACTGGTGCGACCGGCTGGGCCTGCTGGTCTGGGGCGAGATGGCCGGCGCGTTCGCGTTCGACCCGGAGGCGGTGCGCCGGCTGACGACCGAGTGGATGGACGTCGTGCGCAGGGATCGCGGGCACCCCTCGGTGGTGGCCTGGGTGCCGTTCAACGAGAGCTGGGGCGTGCAGGACATCGCCGGCTCGCCGGCCCAGCGGGCCTTCGTCGAGGGCGTCGTGCACCTGACCCGGGCCCTCGATCCGTCGCGGCCCGTCATATCCAACGACGGCTGGGAGATGACCGACAGCGACATGTGGACCATCCACGACTACGCGGGCACCGGGCAGGAGCTGCGGGCCCGTTACGGCTCAGCGACGGCCGTCGAGGCGATGCTCACCGACGGGCGGCCGGGCGGCCGCCGGGTCGTTCTCGACCCGGATGCCCGGGATCCGCGCGGCGGACGCCCGGTGCTGCTCACCGAGTTCGGCGGTCTCAGCTACCGTCCCGAGGGCGAGGAGTGGTTCGGCTACTCCACGGTGACGTCACAGGACGAACTGCGCGGCCGGCTCGGCGAACTGTTCCGCGCGGTGACGGACTCCCCGGAGCTCGCCGGGTTCTGCTACACCCAACTGACCGACACCGAGCAGGAGACGAACGGCCTGCTCACCGCGGAGCGCCGGGCCAAGCTGCCCGTCGAGGAGATCCGCCGGATGGTCGGGCGCGCCTCGGCCGCCATGCCCACCGAGGCCCTCGACCAGCACCGCCAGGAGGTGGAGGAAGCCCAGAGCTGACCAGGGACACGGCGACAACGTTGTAGGATGCTGTTTCTCCTTGGCGATCCCAAGGAGGGCGACGACCGGGGCGAGCCGCGGAATGCCCCTCAGGGGTCCTTGCACTGTGCCCGCCCGGGTCGCGTGGTCTGGCACCGCGCCCCGCCGCGTTGACGAACGCCCTGGGGAGCTCCGCTACCAGGGCATTCCGGCGCCTTTCGATGCACGGCACCAGCCCACGCGACCTGATCGGACGCATGGTGCAAGGACCCCTTACTGGTGAGGACAGTCGGTCATGGGGG
This sequence comes from Streptomyces sp. NPDC002788, assembly GCF_053592115.1. Taxonomy (NCBI): domain Bacteria; kingdom Bacillati; phylum Actinomycetota; class Actinomycetes; order Kitasatosporales; family Streptomycetaceae; genus Streptomyces; species Streptomyces sp. NPDC002788. The sequence continues at coordinate 200,762 of NZ_JBSFVB010000014.1, forward strand.
TTCGCCTCAAGGACGTCGCCGAGCACGCGGGCGTGTCCATCAAGACGGTTTCCAACGTCGTACGGGGCGAAGCGCACGTGTCGGAGGCCACGCGTGAGCGTGTGCTCCGGTCCATCTCCGAACTCGGCTACCGGCCGCACGCCTCAGCCCGCCACCTGCGGACGGGACGCAGCGGCATCCTGGCCCTGGCCGTGCCGGACCTGGCGGCGCCCTACTTCGCCGAGCTGGCCGCGGCCGTGATCGCCGCGGCCAAGGACCTCTCGTACACGGTCCTGATCGAGGGGACCGGCGGGGACCCGGAGGAGGAGCTGCGGTTCGCCTGCGGACTGGGGTCCTCGCTCATCGACGGTGTGCTGCTCAGCCCCCTGCGCCTCGACCAGGAAGCCCTGGCCTCCCGCCCGCGCCGGGTGCCCCTGGTCCTGCTCGGCGAGCGGGACTACGGCCTGCCGGTCGACCACGTGCTGATCGACAACGTCACCGCTGCCCGGGAGGTCACCGCGCATCTGCTCTCCCTCGGCCACACCCGCGTCGCGGCGATCGGCGCCCAGCACGGCCCCGCCTCCGCCACCGCCCAGCAGCGCGTGCGCGGCTACCAGGAGGCCCTGTACCGGGCCGGTGTTCCGTACGACCCCTCCCTGACGTGCGAGGTATCGGCCTACCGTCTCGCCGACGGCGTCCGGGCGATGCGGGCGCTGCTGGACCTGCCCGAGCCGCCGCAAGCGGTGTTCTGCTTCAACGACCTGCTGGCGGCCGGCGCCGTACGGGCGGCGGCCGACCGCGGACTGCGCGTGCCGGGGGACGTGGCGATCGCCGGATTCGACGACGTCGAACTGTCGCAGTACTCGGTGCCCTCCCTGACCACCGTGGCACCCGACAAGGCGGAACTCGCCCGGCTGGCCGTCACCGCGCTGCTGCGACGGACGGAGGACGGCGTGGAGGAGCCTCCCGCCGTGCTCTACGCCGGGCACCGGCTCGTGGTGCGGGAGAGCAGCGGCGGGCGGGACCCCGGCCGGCCCTGATCCGGCGCCCCCGGCCTCAAGGACCCCTCAGGGCAGTCGCCAGTCCACCGGCTGGCCGCCCAGCTTCATCAGCAGATCGTTGGCCCGGCTGAACGGACGCGAGCCGAAGAAGCCGCGGTCCGCCGACATGGGCGAGGGGTGGGCGGACTCGATCGCCGGGAGATCCCCCAGCAGCGGCCGGAGGTTGCGCGCGTCGCGGCCCCACAGGATCGACACCAGAGGTTTGCCGCGGGCGGCGAGCGCCCGGATCGCCTGCTCGGTGACCTCCTCCCAGCCCTTGCCCCGGTGCGCGCCGGGCTTGCGCGGCGCTGTGGTGAGCGCCCTGTTGAGCAGGAGGACGCCCTGCCGGGTCCACGGCGTCAGGTCTCCGTTGGACGGCCTGGGCAGCCCCAGGTCGGTGTGCATCTCGCGGAAGATGTTCTCCAGGCTGCCCGGCAGCGAACGCACCTCGGGCGCCACCGCGAAGCTCAGGCCGATGGCCATACCCGGGGTGGGGTAGGGGTCCTGGCCGACGATCAGGACCCGGACGTCGTCGAAGGGTTGCTGGAAGGCCCGCAGGACGTTCGCCCCGGCCGGGAGATAGGTCCGGCCCGCCGCTATCTCGGCCCGGAGGAAGTCCCCCATGGCCGTGATGCGTTCGGCCGCGGGTTCCAGGGCCTTCGCCCAGCCCGCTTCGACAAGTTCGTGCAACGGTCGTGGTGCCACGACGTGTCACTCTACTGGCAGACACGAACAGCCCGGCATCGGTCACGGGGCACCGCGCAGGGGTGGCTTCGCCGCTACTCTTCCTCCCCGTCGAGGTCGTCATCCCGGCTGAGCGGATCGCGCGGCCGGGTCGCCGGGAAGGAGGGGGTCGTGTCGCTTCCCGTGGGCTCCGGGTTTCTCGCCGTGGACTCCGGCGGGTCCGGCCTCCGGGTGGTGGTGGGGACCCCAGAGCGCGGACCGCTGGCCCGGCGGGCGTCCGGCGATCCGGTCCGCACGGGCGACCGGGGTGTCGACCCCGAGCACTTCATGGCGCAACTCGTGCCGCTGGTGCGGGCGCTGGAGGAGGAGGCCGGGCCGCTGCGGCTCGAGGCCGCCGTCGTCGGGGCGGCCGGGTTCGCCTCCCTGGGTGACGCGCTGCGCGCCGAACTGCCGGACGCCCTGGCCCGGGAACTGGGTGTGCGCAGGGTCGCGCTGGCCGCCGATGCCGTGACCGCGTACGTCGGTGCCCTCGGGCCGCGCCCTGGTGCGGTGATCGCCGGTGGTACGGGTCTGATCGCGATCGGCACCGACCTGACCCGTTGGCGCCGTGCGGACGGCTGGGGGCATCTGCTGGGCGACTGCGGGGGCGGGGCCTGGATCGGGCGGGCCGGACTGGAGGCCGCGCTGCGGGCCCATGACGGGCGGGAAGGCGGCTCCGCCCGGTTGCTGGCAGGTGCCGAGGAGGTGTTCGGGCCCGTGGCGGGGCTGCCCGGCGCGCTGTACCCGCGGCCGGACCGGCCCGCCGTGCTCGCGTCCTTCGCGCCCCTGGTGGCCGCCTGCGCGGGCGACGACCCCGTGGCGGCGGGCATCATGCGCACGGCGGCCCGGCACATGGCCGACTCCGCGGCGGCCGTGTGCCCGGCCGGCGGTGAGCCGTACGTCGCCGCCACCGGCGGCCTGTTCACGTCGGGCGACGCGCTCCTCGGGCCGCTCGACGAGGAATTGGCGAAGCGGCTTCCGCGGGCGCGGCGGGTGCCGGCCGAGGGCGATCCGCTGCACGGCTCGGTACGCATGGCGGCCGAGCTGAGCGCCGGTCCGCTCACCCTGCCGGGTGACGAGACGATGCTCTGCGTGACCACCCGGTCGGGCGATTGATCCGATCACGCCCGAACCGGACGTAACTCATCAGACAAAACAGGACGGATACCGCTCACCTGCACCCTCCCCGAACAGGGGGACTCAGGAAACCAGTAACATGCGGCGCCATGAGTTCCCCCACTGGGCCCGCGTCCGGCCTGCCAGTACGAATGCCGCGCCCCCGCCAGCCCGGACGGCACCGTCGTCCCGAGCCGCTGGTGGCTCCCGAGGGCGCGCCTGCGCTCGTCCTCGCCGTGCCGGGCACGCCCAGTAGCGCCACGCGCGGCCTCGCCGAGGAGGTCGTGAGCATCGCCCGCTCCGAGCTGCCCGGCCTCGACGCCCGCATCGGGTACCTCGACGGGGACAACGGGGAGTTCCCCACGCTGCAGACCGTGCTCGCGCACACCGCCGAGGAGCGCACCGCCCGCTTCGAGCAGGCGCGCGCCGCGGGCATGGACGTCCGGGAGCCGGACGGGCCCGTCGCCGTGGTCGTGCCGCTGCTCGCCGGCCCCGACAGCGCGCTGCTGCGCCGGGTCCGCCAGGCCGTCATGGAGAGCCGCATCGCCGCCGAGCTGACCGACGTGCTCGGTCCGCACCCGCTGCTCGCCGAGGCGCTGCACGTGCGGCTGTCCGAGGCCGGTCTGGCCCGTGCGGACCGTGCCCGGCTGTTCACCGTGGCGACCGCGGCCGACGGCATCATCCTGGCGTCCGTGGGTGGTGACGAGGCGGTGCAGGCGGCCGGGATCACCGGCATGCTGCTCGCCGCGCGCCTGGCGGTGCCGGTGATGGCGGCGGCCCTGGACCAGGAGGGCTCCATCGCCTCCGTGGCCGAGCAGCTGCGCTCCTCCGGTTCGCAGCAGCTGGCCCTCGCGCCGTACCTGATCGGCCCGGAGATCGAGCCGGGGCTGGTCGAGGAAGCCGCGAAGGAGGCGGAGTGCTCCGCTGCGGAGTCGCTCGGGCCGTATCCGGCGGTCGGGAAGCTGGCCCTCGCCAAGTACACGACGGCGCTGGGCATCACGCCGCAGCAGGCGCAGAACACGCCGGTTCGCTGACGCGGCGCACACCACCGAGAAAGGCCCGCTCCGGCTCGGAGCGGGCCTTCGTCGTGGGCGCAGGTGACTGCGCCCGAGCGTGCGTCGGTGACCAAGGGTCGAGGGCGCCCGAGGGTCAAGGGCGCCCGAGGGGCCGACGCGCAACGATTCAGCTCAGCTCCTCAAACCGGCACCGCACCGTAGGTCGACGCTTTTCCTCCCGTTCAGGAACCGACAAGTGGAGGGCGCTGAGAAGAGCCAAGCGGCATCGCAAGTTCCGACAGAGCCTTCTCCAAGCCACGCAGATGCACGAGGGCCGACTCCGCCTCGTCCTGCTGAGGCATCTCGCCGCTGGCGGACGCCACTCGCCTGCGCCCCAGGTCGCTGACTGTGAGTGCCTCCACCGCCGCCTCGACGCGCCAGCAGGCAGCGGCCAGACGGGCATCGTGCGACGCGACAGGATCGGCGGCAACGGACACCAGACCCCGCACTTCGCGGGCGCAGTCGTCGAGCAGCTCAATGACCCGGCGGGCACGGGCCTTCCGAGCACGGAAGGGAGTCAAAGGGTGCATCAACGGGGCAAGTGCCATCCGTACCCGGCCGAGCAGCAATTCCAGCTCGGCAGCGTGCGGGGCGGGGTCGCTCTTCGGGTCTCCAGCGAGGCGAGCGGTCGCTTCGGCGGTGGCCGCGTGGACACAGTGCAGTGCCCGCTGGATCCAGGCATCGGTCGTGGCGTGCGTGGTGACCGGCAGGACGAGGGCCACGGCCAGCGCGGCACACAGCGCACCCACACCGGTCTCTGCGAGACGGAGCTCGAGCAGGCCGTAGTCCAGCACGCCCAGCAGGCCGTACAGCAAGCTGACCATAAGCGTCACTGCCAGCATCATCCAGGAATACGAGACGGCGGCGGTGTAGAAGATGCCGAAGACACAGACGGCAACCAGGGCGGCCGTCGGCGCGGGCGCGCCATGCAGCGGGATGGCGACGAGCAGACCGATGGCGATACCGATCACAGTTCCGAAGACCCGGCGGAAACCGCGGATCAGGGTTTCGCCGCGAGAAGCCGTGTTGACGAAGATCCACCAGACAGTACCGACGGCCCAGTACCAGCGCTCTTCGGAGAGCAGCTGCCCGACCAGAAGCGCGAGAGTCGAGGCGGCAGTGGCCTGGAAGGCTTGCCGGGTGGTGGGCCGCGCCAATCCGATGCCGGGCAGGGCCGGCGGGGCTGCCGCAGGTGGGGTGTGACGCTCGATGGGCCAGAGCACGAAGCGCGTGGCGCCGGCCACGGAGAGGGCAAGGCCCACGGCGGTGTACAGCTCGGGCAGCTGAGCGGGAACCGCATGCAGGAACTGCGCGATGAAGAAGTTCATGAACGCGAAGATCCCGAGCGCGTGGCCTCGCGGGCCCCAGCGGCGGGCATAGACCCCGCAGAAGACGACGGCCAGGAACGCGGCGTCACGGACCGGGGTGATGCCGTGCAGTGTGGTGGCAAGCGCCAGCACGGGGAAACCGGCGATGGGAAGCAGGGTGGTGGTGATCTGCTGGTTACGGACGGTCGCATCGGTGACCGTGAAGAGGGCGAGCAGTGCCGCGAGCCCTCCGGTGATCGACGCGGTGAGCGACAGCCCGCAGAGTTCGGAAACGGCGACGGCGGCGGCGACACCGATGACAGCGCGGGTCGCGCTCCGCAGCCTCGAGCGCCCCGGGTCCGGAGCCACGAACATCCTCTTCACGGCGGTGCGCCGCCCCCCTTGCGGTGGTACGCGTCCTGCCCACGGTCGTCCCGGGTGGCGGGCAACAGCAAGCAGGACGAAGGCACCGCGGTCCGGAGCCGGCCTCGTCGCCGTCCAGCGCTACGCGGCGCCGCAAGTACATGGATAGGACAAAGATAAGCACCTCGAGGCCCAATGGCTCAACTGTCCTGCCATCGGCTGTGCCAATGGCACAGCCGATCAGCTTCAATGCCGACCGATGGGAGGCCAATGGATCAGACTTCACCCAGGTCCTGGGCAGCAGCTGAGCTACTCCACCGGACTCTGGCAGCCGCGCGCCACACCCATCCGCGATCTCACGGCGACCTTCGCCTCAGCTCACTCGGCCGGCTCCCCGACGAGTGCGAAGACGTACCCGATTCCGGCTCACAGGACGTTCTCAGCGTTGACGCTCCAGGGTGAGGACGGCAGTGGCCATGACCGTCATGCGGTGGGGGCTGTCGATGGGCTGTCAGGCGGCTTCCTCCAGGACGTCCTCGGGCTTCTCGATGTCGCGCGGCTTCGCGCGCCGGGGTAGCACCACCAGCAGTGTGCCCAGAGCCAGGCCCAGCGCGGGCAGCAGGGGGAACCGGCCGTCCGGTGCGAAGCCCAGTGCGGCGAACAGGGAAAGAGCGGCGACGGCGACGGCGAGGCCGAGCCACAGCGGCCATGGGCGGCGCAGGTCGGCGTCCGGGCGGATCCGCTCGTACACTGCCGCCAGCCAGCGCTCCATGGGCTGCAGCGCCGCCACCACACCGGCCAGGACGACGCCGAGCACCAGCAGCCAGGGCCCCCGCACCACCCACCATGCCGCGGACCCGAAGGCGGGCTCGGGTGCGAGTCCGGTCAGGTAGAACGCGGCGGCCACGACCAGCACCGGCAGCATGTGCCAGAGATACAGCGTCATGCTGGCGCCGCCCACAGCGCTCACCACCCGCCACACCTGCTCCCGGTCCAACAGCCGCCGCATCGCCCGTGTGGCGAGGAGACACATGCCCACCTGTGCCACCGCCCACGCCAGCATCGCCGCCGACGGTGGATCGGTGTTGCCCGCCCTCTGCCCAGTCACCCGGATCAGGCTGACCGGGTAGGGCCCGAGTGCCACCAGTGCCGCGAAGGCCAGCCCCCCGCACGCCGCCATCGCGGGTGCTGTCGCCCGGTGCCCGGTCAGCGAACCGTCACGCCAGCAGAAGCCCAACTGATAGGCCGCGCCCCACACGAGCAAGTAGTTCAGCAGCCCGACGTACGGCACATGCACCGCCACCACCAGCGCGTCAACCGCCAGGGCGGCCACGCCCATGACCACAGGGACGCCCAGGCCCCAGCGCCGGTGCGCCGCGTGCAACGGTGGGGTCAGCGCGCTGAGGAGCAGATACACCGGAAGGAACCAGAACTGCATCGCCATCGCCCAGCCCACCAGCGCGAGGGTTTCCGGATCCACGCGGACGGCCGCACAGACTCCCACGGCGAGCAGCACCAGTGCGCTGTACGCGCCCGCCGGGAGCAGCAGCCGCAGCGCCCGCCGCGCCACCCACCCGGACGCCGTACCCCCCGCCGCCCGGGTGCGCGCCCAGGAGCCGCCGGCCGCATGCCCCCCGGCCAGGAAGAACAGCGGCATGATCTGAAATCCCAGGGTCAGCCACTGGGTCCACGGAATGACCGCCAGCACCTCCGGCGCCGTGATCTCGTCACCGGGCCCGCGGACCAGTGCGGTGATCAGCCAGTGCCCGGCCACGACCAGGACGATGGCCCATGCGCGCAGGAAGTCGACGTAGCGGTCTCTGCTCATAGATCGTCATGTTGCCCCGATTCCGGGGCTGTCCGGGCGGGAAAGCCGTGCCGCAACCAACCCGTGGCCGGCACGACACCGTCCGCACAGCCCGTGCTACGGCAGCTGTGTCCCCGGCGGTCAGCAGATGCTCGCTCGCGCCCAGCGGCGTCGGCTCGGACTCGATACGCCGGGTCGCCGCGAGGACGGCCGCGCGGCGCTGCGGATCATCGAGGCAGCCACACGATCGAAGACGTCGCCGTCGACGGAACGTTCCCCTCCGCGGAGTTCGCGGAACGCGTCGAGGCTTGGGCCGCCGCGACGGTCGACGCGTGGAGCCGCGGCACGTGATCGGAAAGACCTTGGCCCTGCCGAAGAGCCGGCCCACAGCATTCCTGAACCCGTTCGGCCTGTCCACGACGGACGCGTAGCCGACGCTGGTCCGCCCGGCGCCGACGTCACCCAGCCCACGCTCGCCGCGGCCATAGCCGTGAAGATCACCTCTGCGGCTGGAGCACTGACCAAAGTGACGGTTTTCGTTCCAGAGGGGCGGCGATGCTGATGCGAACGAACGGACTCGGCGGGCCTTCACCCACCCGTCAGCGCAGCAGCAACCGGCCGCGCACTCCCGAAGGCTCCCGCCCCCCGCCCCAGGCACCCTTGACACGTTTTGCATAATGCAAAGGTGAGAGAGGGGAAGCGATGAGCGCCGTCCAGACAGCCCAGGGGAGGAAGTCCGCGACCGACAACGCGACCAGCGGCTCCACGTCCTCGCGGAGGTTCGTGCAGCTGCGCTCCACGCTGTGGGGTCTGATGGCGCTGGCCGTGGTGATCGGCGCCGGAGCCGGGGCGGGGGCCGTCGTCTTCCGCTGGTGCATCCAGACCTTCACGCACCTCTTCTCCGGTCACGCCGACTACGCGGCCGCCCCGGGCGCGAGCAATCCGCACGTGCCCTGGCTGGGCCCGCACTTCGTGCTGCTCGCCCCGGTGCTCGGCGGCCTGCTGTACGGGCCGTTGGTGAACCGGTTCGCCAAGGAGGCCCGCGGACACGGCGTGCCCGAGGTCATGCTCGCGGTCGCCCAGCGCGGCGGCCGGATCAGCCCCAAGGTCGCCGTGGTCAAGACACTCGCCTCCGCGCTGACCATCGGCTCCGGCGGTTCGGTGGGCCGGGAGGGGCCGATCGTGCAGATCGGCTCCGCGCTCGGCTCCACGCTGGGGCGTGTCACAGGGCTGGCCGATGCGCGGATGAAGCTCCTGGTCGCCTGCGGTGCGGCGGGAGGGATCGCCGCGACCTTCAACGCTCCGCTGGCCGGTGCCTTCTTCGCCATGGAGCTGATTCTCGGCACCTTCTCGGCGCAGGCGTTCGGTGCGACGGTGCTGGCCAGCGTCACCGCGAGCGTGATCGGACGCGCCGCCTTCGGCGACACGGTCTTCCTCGGCCTGCCGGACTTCCACGTCGACCACCTCGCCCAGTACGGGCTGTTCGCGCTGCTCGGCGTCCTCGCCGCTGTGGTCGGGGTCGGCTTCTCCCGGTTCCTGTACCTGATCGAGGACGCCTGCGACTGGCTCTGGCGTGGCCCGGAGTGGCTACGTCCGGCGGTCGGCGGGCTCGCGCTCGGCCTTGTGCTGCTGGCCCTGCCGGAGATGTACGGCGTCGGCTATCCGGTGCTGCAGAAGGCCACCGAAGGCGGGTACACGGTCGGGTTCCTGCTGTTGCTGCTGGCGGGCAAGATGCTGGCGACCAGCCTGACCATCGGCATCGGCGGCTCCGGCGGGGTATTTGCGCCCAGCCTGTTCATCGGGGCAATGCTCGGCTCCGCCTACGGAATCGGCGCCCACGCTCTGCTGCACGGCACGGCCGGCGCGGTCGGGGCGTACGCGCTGGTCGGGATGGGTGCCGTCTTCGCCGGTGCGTCCCGCGCGCCGATCACCGCCGTGGTGATCCTCTTCGAGCTCACCGGCGAGTACTCGATCATCCTGCCGCTGATGCTGGCGATCGTGCTGGCCACCGCCGTCAGCCGTTCGTTGTCGGACGACACCGTCTACACGCTCAAGCTGCGCCGCCGCGGCATCGACCTCGCGGGACCCGCGCCGGGGGATCGGATCGGCCCCCAGCACGTCGGCGCCGTCATGGAACCGCTGCCCTCGCCGCTGCCCGCCTCCATGGCACTTGCCGACGCGGCTGACCTGCTGAGCCTGTCCCGCCACGGTGCGATGCCGGTGCTCGACGACGCCGGGGACTACCTCGGGGTCGTCTCCGCCCAGGCCGTCGCCAAAGCGCTCGCCGAACAGCCGGATGCGGCGCCGACACTGGTCGGACACCTCGCCGAGCCGCCCGCCCGCGTCATTGCGGACCAGCCCCTCGCTGATGCCCTGCACGCCTTGCTCTCGGCTCCGGGCACGGGAGTGCCGGTCCTCGACCCCAGTCGGGGCAAGCCCGTCGGGTGGCTCAGCCACCACAGCGCCCTGCGCGCGGTCCATGCTGCTGCCGCTCGGTAGAGGGTGACTCCGGGGCGCGACCGGGTCCGGCCCCGAAGAGCGCGGCGGACAGTCAGGTGCACCCGTGATGCGGAGGATCACGCGGCCGGGGCGCTTCGCGTCCGCTCAGCTGCGCGAGCAGGTGGGCGGCGCGGTGGCGGAGAGCCGATAGGAACGCACGATGGCGACCACGCAGGCGGTGACGAGCGCGGCAGCCCAGCCGCCCAGGTCGCGCAGCGGGTACGACGGGGACACTCCGGCGTCCACACCGCGCGGCGGCACCCGCCCCTTCGAGTCGTACACGACGGCGAGCGCGTCGCCGGGCCGAGTGGCCTGCCCGCAGCCGCGCCAGATACGGACCTGCAAAGGTTCACCGTCCCGGTCGGCCACCGAGCAGAAATAACGGCCATGGCCGGAGACGGCTCCCGGTCCGCCCTCGACGGATGTCACCACGACGGACTCCACGCGCCCCCTCTCCGCCAGCACCAGACCCACGGCCACCTGAGGTGCCTGAAGCGCGAGGCAGACCCCGAACACGGCGACAACGCCGACCAGCGCACGCCCCGCCCGCACCACGCAGAGATACAGAGCGAGCGCCGCAGCACACACCAGGCCGCCCTCGCCGTCCGCCAGCCCGGGGATCCCGTACCAGGCCCCGGCAACCGCAGTGCCAACGATCGCCCCCGCCCCCAGGCATCCCGCAAGGAGACCCTCCCCAGCCAGCCACAACGGCGGCAGCCCGACGAATTCGGCCGGCCCCCACACCGTGGTCCGCAGATACGCCATCAGGTGCGATTCCGGCGCGGGCATGGGGCGATGTCGTCGATGCTCGCCCATCTCCCCTCCCAGCGTTCTTCCGTGTCCGGCAGCCAAACCCAGCCGCGCAGTTTCTTCCTTGCATTATGCAAAACGCGTCCCGGGGGCGGAACTGCCCCGTGTGAATCCGGCTGCGACACCTGTGCGATCAGACGTCGCGGTCGGCCGGGAGGTCCACCGCCCAGCCCAGCGGGTGCGGCTGCGCCTCGTCGAGCGCAGGCGCGAGGGGCTCTCCCCCGGCTTCGTTGAACGCGGTGAGGGCCTCGATGAGGGCCAGCCGCTGCGTCGGGGTGAGCCGTTGCACGATGGCGGCGATCTCGGCGCGGCGCCGGGCGGTGGCGTCCTCGACCGTGCGCCGCCCCTCCTCGGTGAGCTGCAGCAGGGTCTCGCGACGGTTGTCCGGGTTGTGGTGCCGTTCAGCGAGACCGGCCGCGATCAGCCGGTCGACCATCCGCATCGCGGTGGACGGGGCTACCTGGAGCAGGTCGGCGAGCGCGACCAGCTTCGTGGCCCCGCGCGTGGACAGCACCACCAGCATCCGGAACTGCGGCAGCGTCACCCTCTCCTCGACCGCCGCGAGAGAACGAGCGGAGACCGCCACCAGTAGCCGGGAGGCGGTCAGCACCGCGCGGGTCACCGCGTCAACATCGTCCATGGCTCCCACGGGGGTCTCGCGTTCCGGCATGAACCCTTTTTACCGTGCCGAAGCCCCTGCCCACTCACGCGAAGGGAACAGCTTTTCCTTCCCCATGACCGTGATAGCGCAACAGGAGCATCGCGGCGTCGTCGTGGGGCGGACCGCCGACGTGCCGGGCGAGATCCGCACGCAGGGCTTCCAGGGCGCGGTGCGCGTCCGGGGCCTTCAGCAGGTGCGCCCGCTCGCCGACGGGGTAGAAGCGGCCGTGCTCGTCGCGGGCCTCGGTGACACCGTCGGTGTACAGCAGGAGTTGCTCGCCGGGGGCGAAGTCCACCCGATGGGACTTCGGACTCTCGCCCCCGCGTACACCCAGACCGAGCGGAAGGGCATAAACCGGCGGCTGCGGGAAGTCGACCGTGCCATCGCGGCGGACGACCATCGGGGCCGGATGGCCGTAGTTGAGGAAGACAGCCTCGTGGTCCGTACCGATCTCGGCGAGGATCGCGGTGACGAACTTCTCGTCCTCGAGCTCCCGGGCCACGCTCCGTTCCAGGCGTTCGCCGAGCCTCACCAGGTCTGCTTCGTCGTGCGCCGCCTCCCGGAAGGCGCCGAGGACGACAGCCGCCGTCTCCACAGCGGACAGCCCTTTGCCCTGGACGTCGCCCACGATCACGCGAACGCCGTGCGGTGAGGCCACCACCTCGTACAGATCGCCGCCGATGCGCGCATCCGCGACCGCCGAGGTGTACGACACCGCCGCCTGCAACGGGCCCGCGGTGAGCGGCACCGGTCGCAGCAGCACCCGCTGGGCGACCTCCGCGATCGAACGCACACTGGCCAGTTCCCCCTCCCGGCGCGCGCGCATCACGGCAGCCGCGATACCCACCCCGGTCACACCGGCCACCGATGCCAGCGCGGTGAAACCCCGGCGCTCCGGGAACAGTCCGTCGTACAGGCCCAGCGCCACGCACAAGATGAAGGCAGCGAGTCCGAACGCCGCCGTACGACGCCACCCACCCACCAGCCCGGCGAACGCGGGCCCGAGCGAGACGAGCGGGAGGAACCCCACGCCGGGCCCTGCCACGACGTCCGCGACCGCCACCGCCGCCATCACCACGACCGGCATGCAGGACAGCACGGTCCAGCTCGACGGCGACTTCTTGTCGATCATGACCTACTCCAGCGGTGTCGCGGCGCTCGAGAGCCGCCCTTCGTCCCCGCAGGCGCCCCTCCTCCACCTTTAGACTATGCAAAGGTGGTGGGCGCGAGGCGGCTCTCGACCCCGGACCTTTACCCAATCGAGGCCGAGAGCCGACATACCCGACCCGCGGTAGGCGACCATGACACACAGAGAGACACCCCACCCCGCCGTCCCCAACTCCTCACCGGATGGCGGCGCCTGGCCATGCGGCTGCCGATCGGCTCTTCCGGGCAGGACCGGGTCCACTCTCCGGAAAACGGCTGCTCCTCCTGCGTCACACCGGCCGAGTGAGCAGCCTCCCCACTGAAGATCGCAACGAGCACCTACTACGGGGCGAAGAATCGCACCCCCAGCGCCCGGGCGGTCCGCGAGGCGGAGCTGAAGACGCACATCAGCCGCGTCCACACGGACAACTTCAGCGTCTACGAGGTGCGAAAGCATCCCGCCCGCCAGTGGCTCAACTCGCGCCTTCTAAACTGGTCCATTGGTACACCCAGAGCCGCTCATGAGCGGCTGCGGCAGAGCCAACGGCCGAGGAGGACGCACGATGCCCGTGGACGCGCTCGACACCCGCATCCTGCGGCTGCTGCTGGAGCAGCCGCGTACCAGCGTGCGCGAGTACGCCCGGATCCTCGGCGTCGCCCGGGGCACGCTCCAGGCGCGGCTCGACCGCCTGGAGCGCGACGGCGTGATCACCGGCACGGCACCGGCCCTCTCCCCCGCCGCCCTCGGCCATCCGGTGCTCGCGTTCGTACACATCGAGGTCACCCAGGGCCATCTCGACGAGGTGGGGGACGCGCTGGCGGCGGTGCCGGAGATCGTGGAGGCCTTCTCGATCACGGGCGGCGGCGATCTGCTGGCCCGGGTCGTGGCGCGGGACAACGCGCACCTGGAGGACATCGTCCAAAAGCTGATCAGCATGCCCGGGGTGGTCCGCACCCGCACGGAGGTCGCGCTGCGCGAGCGCGTCCCCCAACGGCTGCTGCCGCTGGTGGAGTCGATCGGCCGCGCGGCGAGGTCCTGACCCGGCGCGCTCTCCGGATCACGGCTTTGACATGCTGGCATCATGAGCAGGCTCGGCGGCGTATCGGTCGTCTTCGATCTCGACGGCACGCTCGTGGACAGCGAGCCGAACTACTACGAGGCGGGCCGGCGGACCCTGGCCGAGTACGGCGTGACCGGCTTCGGCTGGGCTGACCACGAGCGCTACGTGGGCATCAGCACCCAGGAGACCGTCGCCGACTGGAAGGAGCGGTACGGCCTGCGGGCCTCCGTCGAGGAGTTGCTCGCCGCCAAGAACCGCCGCTATCTGGAACTCGCCCGTGGCTCCACGCACGCCTACCCCGAGATGCGCGTCTTCGTCGAACTCCTGGCGGCCGAGAACGTGCCCCTGGCCGTGGCCTCCGGATCCTCACCCGAGGCCATCGAGGCGGTCCTTGCGGGCACGGGGCTGGACGCCCTCGTGCGGACCGTCGTCTCGGCCGACGAGGTCGCGCACGGCAAGCCCGCTCCCGACGTCTTCCTGGAGGCGGCCCGCCGGCTCGGGGCCGACCCGGCCGACTGCGTGGTGCTGGAGGACGCCGCCCCGGGCGCCGCCGCCGCGCACGCGGCCGGCATGCGGTGCATCGCGATCCCGTACGTCGCCGCCCAGGCCGACGCCCCGGAGTTCGCGACCGCCGGTCTGCTTCTCCGGGGAGGCCAGGCGGAGTTCACGGCACGAACGGCGTACGACTGGCTGGCGCGCTCGGCCGGACTTTCCTGAACTCGCCTCTCCCGACCCGTTGACGCTCCCCCGTCCCCTCTCTAGGGTCTGGTCGATCACTCGCACAGCGTTCGACATTTCGACCATCCTGAGCACGTGGACCCGGAGGAGCACACATGGCACGGCCTCTCTCCAGACGATCCCTTCTCCAGGCCGCGACCCTCGCCGCGACCGTCCCCGTGCTCTCCCACACGTCGGCCGGGCGGGCGGTGGCGGCTCCCGCCGCCGCGGCCGTCGCCGGGGGAGCCGCCGGCGTCCCGTCGGCCTGGACCGTGCGGCCGTTCGGGCTGGAGGACGTGAGTCTCGGCCAAGGCGTCTTCGCCGACAAGCGGAAGCTGATGCTGGACCACGCCCGCGGCTACGACGTGAACCGGTTGCTGCAGGTGTTCCGCGCCAACGCCGGCCTTTCCACGGGCGGGGCTGTCGCCCCGGGCGGCTGGGAAGGCCTGGACGGCGAGGCCAACGGCAACCTGCGGGGCCACTACACCGGCCACTTCCTGACCATGCTGGCGCAGGCGTACCGCGGGACGAAGGAGCAGGTGTTCGCCGACCGGATCGGCACCATGGTCGGCGCGCTGACCGAGGTGCGCGCCGCGCTGCGGCGCGATCCGGTGGTGCTCAGCGTCGCCGGGAAGTTCGGGACCGCCGCGGACCAGGTGCGGGGCTCCTACCAGTACGTCGACCTGCCGGCCGCCGTGCTCGGCGGGGCATCGGCTCTCACCCTCTCCGTCTGGGTGCGGCCCACGCACGACGCGAACTGGGCCCGGATTTTCGACTTCGGCAACGACACCAACCGCTACCTGTACCTCGCCGCCCGCAACCAGGCCGGGGTGCCGCGCTTCGCGGTCACCACCTCGGGCGCCGGCGGCGAGCAGGGCCTGAACGGTACGGCCCCGCTGCCGCTGAACCGGTGGAGCCATCTGGCGGTCACGATCGCGGGCGGCACCGGCACGCTCTACGTCAACGGCACCGCCGTCGCGCGCAATACCGCGATGAGCCTCACCCCGGCGGCACTCGGCACGCTGAAGAACAACTGGCTCGGCCGCTCGAACTATTCGGCCGACCCGGTCTTCGCGGGTGCCTACGAGGAGTTCAACGTCTTCTCCCGGGCGCTGACCGCCGCCGAGATCACCGAGTTGCAGAGCCGCCGGGCCGCCGACGCCTCGACGGGCCGGGGCGACCTGGCGTCGTACGCCTTCGACGAGACGGCGGGCGGGACGTTCGCGGACGCCTCCGGCCGGGGTCTGACCGCCACCCTGCGCCGCACCTGGGGCGGGCCCAGCCATCCCGGGTTCCTCGCGGCGTACCCGGAGACGCAGTTCATCGAACTGGAGTCGCGGACCACCCCCGACTACACCAAGGTGTGGGCGCCGTACTACACCGCGCACAAGATCCTGCGGGGTCTGCTCGACGCGTACACCGCCACGGACGACGACCGGGCCCTGGACCTCGCGTCCGGCATGTGCGACTGGATGTACTCGCGGCTGTCCAAGCTGCCGGAGTCCACGCTCCAGCGGATGTGGGGGATCTTCTCGAGCGGCGAGTTCGGCGGCATCGTCGAGGCGATCTGCGACCTGCACACGATCACCGGCAAGGCCGAGCATCTCGCGCTGGCCGAGCTGTTCGACCTCGACCGGCTGATCGACGCGTGCGCGGCGAACACCGACATCCTCGACGGGCTGCACGCCAACCAGCACATCCCGATCTTCACCGGGTACGTGCGGCTCTACGACGAGACGGGCGAGGAGCGCTACCTCACGTCGGCGAAGAACTTCTGGGACATGGTCGTGCCGCACCGCATGTACGGCATCGGCGGCACCAGCACCCAGGAGTTCTGGAAGGCCCGTGACGTGATCGCGGGCACCATCAGCGCGACCACGGCCGAGACGTGCTGCGCCTACAACATGCTCAAGCTGAGCCGGACCCTGTTCTTCCACGAGCAGGACCCGAAGTACATGGACTACTACGAGCGGGCCCTGTACAACCAGGTGCTCGGTTCGAAGCAGGACAAGCCGGACGCGGAGAAGCCGCTCGTCACGTACTTCATCGGGCTGACGCCCGGTCATGTCCGTGATTACACGCCCAAGCAGGGCACGACCTGCTGCGAGGGCACCGGCATGGAGAGCGCCACGAAGTACCAGGACTCGGTGTACTTCGCGAAGGCCGACGGCAGCGCCCTGTACGTCAATCTGTACAGCGCTTCCACGCTGACCTGGGCCGGGAAGGGAGTCACGGTCACGCAGACGACCCGCTTCCCCGAGGAGCAGGGCAGCACACTGACCTTCGGGGGTGGCCGGGCCTCCTTCACGCTGCGGCTGCGCGTGCCGTCCTGGGCGACCGCCGGGTTCCGGGTGACCGTCAACGGGGGTGCGCTTTCCGGGACTCCGAGGCCGGGGAGTTACTTCGACGTGTCCCGGACCTGGCGGGCCGGTGACACCGTCCGCATCGCCATGCCGTTCCGGACGCGGGTGGAGAAGGCCCTCGACGACCCGTCGCTGCAGACCCTGTTCCACGGCCCGGTCAACCTGGTCGCCCGCGACGCCGCCACGGAGTACCTCAAAGTCGGGCTGTACGGCAGGGCCGGGCTGTCCGGCGATCTGTCGGCCTCCCTCACCCCGGTGCCGGGCGAGCCACTCCACTTCACCCTGGACGGACGGGAGTGGGCGCCGTTCTCCGAGGGGACGGAGGACCCGACCCACGCCTACTTCCGGCGTACGGAGCCGAAGGTCGTGTTCGGCGGCCGGGACGCGGGCGTCGCCAACCCGGCGAAGGCCGGCGGCACCACGCTCCTGGACGAGATCTGGGCCGGGGCACCGTTCCGGAACAAGGGGGCGCTGGTGGCCCGGGTGCGGTCCACGGTGGACGCCTGGGTGACGGCCGGGCTGCTGAGCAAGGCCGACGGCGACAAGGTGGTCAAGACGGCGGGCGCGGCCTCGTACGAGGCCTGAGCAGGCGCGCCCCGGGGCAGGGTGCATGAGCCGTACGGCACCCTGCCCGCGCCGAGTACGAACTTTTTCGCTGCGGGAGTGATTGTTTCGCCCCTGGCATCCGTACCTCCTGGTGTTGGGCCGTTCACATCCCAGGAGGCACGATGCGCATCTCGCGCAGCACGGCAGGAACCGCGTTCATGGGCGGCGCGCTGGTCCTTACGCTGACCGCGCTCGCCTACCCCACCATGCTGGGCGTGCAGAACACGGCTTCCGGCCAGGACCGCATCATCGCCAACACCCAGTGGGGTCCGCTGACCGAGGCGGACCGCGACTTCGTGGTCCGCGTGCGCGCGGCCGGCTTGTGGGAGTACCCGCTGGGGCAGCTGGTGCTGCAGCGGGGCACGACGCCGGCGATGAAGGAGGCCGGTGAGCATCTGCTCGTGGGGCACGGCCGACTCGACGCGGCCTGCCGCAAGGTCTCCACGGACCTGGGCATCACCCTGCCGAACGAGGCGTCGCCGCAGCAGCAGCAGTTCGTGGCGACGGCGGAAGGCAGCTCCGGCAAGGAGTTCGACTCCACGGCGGTGACCATCATGCGCGTCGCGCACGGGGGGATCTTCCCGACGATCGCCAAGATCCGGGCCACCACCCGGAACAGCCTGGTGCGAGAGCTCGCCGACCAGACCAACGACACCGTGCTCGACCACATCACGGTCCTGGAGAAGACCGGTCTGGTCAACCACGAGCAGGTCAGCTTCCAGATCACCGCCCCGGCCAAGCTGCCCCAGGACCAGACGACGCCGCCGCCTCCGCAGGCGGGCGCGCCGGTCCGGGTGCTGCCGATCCCCGAAGACCTGAAGGATCTGCAGACGGTCGCTCCGAATCCGTCCTACGGGCAGCCGTCGCCGACGGCGGGGTAAGCGAGGCGACGGGATCCGGCCGGGTCGGCCGGGAGTGCTGGGGCGCGGCCCGCGCCGAGGTCCGAGGCAGCGTCCCCGCCGTCGGTCGGCGGGTTCGCGCCGCGGCGAGCCCGTGCCCGTGGAAAGCTACGACCGTCGGCGGGGCCTTCCCCGCTTGCCGCCCTTGGGGGTGGTGCCGGAGCCGCCTCCCCGCCGGTTCGCGCCCGGCTGCTTGGTCGCCGCCGGCTTCCGCCGGGCTCCGTCCTTCTCCGTGCGCCTGGACTTCTCCTGCGCCGCAGGCTGATTGCGGCCCCGCGTGCTGTTGACCGTCCGGCCGCGGACGATGCCGATGAAGTCCTCGACCTGGTCCGTCTTCGCGTCCTCGGGCCAGGCCAGGGCCACACTCGACTCGGGGGCCTCCTTGAGGGGGCGGTGGGTCAGGTCCTTGCGGTGGTGGAGCCGGGCGAGCGACAGGGGGACGATCAGGACGCCGACGCCGGCCGCGACGAGTTCGACGGCGTCGGCCGTGGTGGCGGGGCGTTCGAAGGCGGGCCGCCCGGGCAGGGTCTCCCAGTCGAGGACGTCGTCGAGGGGGTGCAGCACGATGTCATCGGCCAGGTCCTCGGAAGCCACCTCGTCGACGGCCGTGACCAGGTGGTCCTTGGGCACGACGACGACCGTCCGCTCCGTGTAGAGGGGGATCGCGCCGAAGACCGTCCGGTCCACGGGCAGCCGGACGAGACCCGCGTCGGCGTCCCCGGCCCGCAGCCGCTCGGCCGCCGTGCCGGGGGGCACCTGTGTGAGGGTCAGCGGGACATCGGGGTGCCGCTCGTTCCAGATGCGCACCCACTTGTCGGGCATCACCCCTGGGACGTACACGAGCCGGAACGAGGGGGATACTTCCGAGCCTGTCACCTGGCCAGGTTACCGGCCGTGGTCGGTGGCCGTGGTCAGTGGCCGTGGTCAGAGGTCGCGCACACGCTCGATACGCTGGACGGCATGACGTCGCACCAGAGCACCCAGACGATGAAGCCCGCCACCGCGGCGAAGAAGCTGGGTGTGTACCTCGAGGCCACACCCGCCGAGTTCCGGGAGGGTGTCGTCTCACGCGCCGAGCTGAACGAGCTCCAGGCGAATCCGCCGCAGTGGCTTCAGGAGCTGCGGCGCAACGGCCCGCACCCCCGCCCGGTGGTCGCGGCGAAGCTCGGCGTCTCCATCGCGGGCCTCGCCCGCGGCGGTGTCACCGAGCCGCTCACCACCGAGCAGATCGAGACGCTGAAGCAGGAGAGCCCCGAGTGGCTGCAGCGGGAGCGTGCCACCCAGGCGGAGGTCCGCAAGGAGGCGGAACGCATCAAGAAGAAGCACGCCGAGCGCGGCTGAGCTCGCAGGTTCCTCAGACGGCCCCGACCGGTTCTCCGTTCGGGGCCGCTGCCGTTTCCGGGGGGTCCCCCGAGCCCGCGGCCGACATGTGCGTGATCGCCCGGGAAAGCTCCCGCGCTGGTGCCCCCCACCCGTTCCCGTTCCCCGGGAGCGGCACACACACGCGCTGAGGCGCCACGACCGCCGGTTTCGTCAGGGCACGCACAGGCGCACAGAGTTGACCGGCGCCTTACGGGAAATACCTTCGGCTGCCCCCTTTCGACCGCGATATGCCCGACGTAAACGCCAGGCCGCGCCACCCCTTCCAGGCCGTAGAAATATCTACGAGCATGGCTGTGGCCGGGCGGCACGCGGAACCCCGCGGGTCACCGGTCCGTGTCCAGCGCGCGCCCGACCGCGGCGCCGTCGACTGTGCCTGGGGTGGTCATGCAGAGCGTCATGTGGAAACAAGCCGTCGAGTGGCTCGCCGCAGCCGCCACGGACCCCCAGGAATGCAAGCGGGAGTGGGACTACGGCGCGGGAACGATGCTCGTGGAGGCCGGGCGGTACTGGGACATGCTCAGCGTGCCCGACCGGCTGGGCCTGCTCGCGCTGGACATCCTGTGGCGTGACCCGCTGAGCGTTCCCGGTCCCACCCTGGTCGACTCCGCCGCGCGAAGAGTGGGGTTCTTCCTCCCGCCGGACCCGGTCAGCGAGTGGGTCGGAGGCGGGGTCCGGCGCGTCGGGCGGGGTTCCTGGGTCGCCGTGCCGCCGCCGTACCGGCCCGCCGGACGGCTGGAGTGGCTCATCCCGCCGGACGGCACCGGCACGCTGCACGCCCCCGGCACCCTCGAATCGGCCCTGCGGGAAGCCTCCGGCACCCTCGCCGTACTGGCACCGGTCAGCGCGGAGCCCGTGGTGACGGACGGCTGGTGAGCCGGGCACCGGGAGGGGCGACCGGGGTGACCGGGCCCATGTGGCGGCCGACGGCCCATGAGGTGAAGGCTGTCCACGTCTCGCTCTCGGCCGGTGCGGCGAAGGAGACCCACTGGCCGTCGCGGTGCCCCGGGACCGTGTGACCCCTGGCCTCCCATTCGGCGAGCAGCGCCGCGTAGATGGGCGGATGCCCCGCGTATCCGCTGGTGAGTTCGGCGTACGAGCGGTGCGCGGCGTCGTTCCCGGGAAGGCGCCGCGCCGTCTGCGTGCTGTCCATGCCAGGCCAACGCGGCGCCGCACACCGGTGGTACGCGACCGTGCCTGCGTCCGTCGGGTCGAGTGAACCCGTCACCCGAACGGCGGCACACGGACACCGGACAAACGTCCAGTCAGGCGGTCGCCCGTTCAGTACGGGGGACGATTCCGGGCCAGGGTGTCACTTCCCGGCCAGTCGGTCGTCCTCGGGCACACCCCGCGGAACGCTCCCGGGTCTGCCGGCTTCCTCGACCGGGGCCGTCCGGTGACAGTGACCTCACGCCGAGGAACCGGTACGACGGCAGGAAGAGGCCATGCCACAGCGCCCTGCCCACCCTCGCCTGCCTGCGACTCTGGCGGCCGCCCGCGCGGCAGGCGTCTTGACAACCTGGGACCCAAGAGAAAGTCTGTTGCGTATAGAGATGCTGGTTGCCCTATCAGAAACCGAGGCATCCGCGGTCGAGAGGTCTCGCTCGCACCTTGCGCCACACTCACACGCAGACAAGGGAGCCCGCTCGTGGCCATCTCCGTCTTCGACCTCTTCTCCATCGGCATAGGCCCGTCCAGTTCGCACACGGTCGGTCCCATGCGGGCCGCCCGCATGTTCGCCGGCAGGCTGGAGAAGGAAGGTCTGCTCGCGCGGACGGCGTCGGTACGGGCCGAGCTCTTCGGGTCGCTGGGGGCCACCGGCCACGGTCACGGCACTCCCAAGGCCGTCCTGCTCGGTCTGGAGGGCAACGAGCCGCACACGGTGGACGTCGGCCTGGCCGAAGGTGAGGTCGAGCGGATCAAGTCGACGGGATGCCTGCGTCTGCTGGGCCGGGAGCTCGGCGACACCCACGAGATCCGTTTCGACACGGAGCGGCAGTTGGTCCTGCACCGCCGCCGTTCCCTGCCCTACCACGCCAACGGCATGACGCTGTTCGCGTACGACGCCGAGGGGCTGTCCTTGCTGGAGGCCACCTACTACTCGGTCGGCGGCGGGTTCGTCGTCGACGAGGACGCCGCCGGCGCGGACCGGGTCAAGGTCGACGACACGGTGGTGAAGTACCCGTTCGGCAGCGGCGACGAGCTGCTGCGTCTGACCCGGGAGACGGGCCTGTCGATCTCGGCACTGATGCTGGAGAACGAGCTGGCCTGGCGGACCGAGGAGGAGATCCGCGCCGGGCTGCTGGAGATCTGGCGGGTGATGCGGGAGTGCGTGGCACGCGGCCTGTCCTGTGAGGGGATCCTGCCGGGCGGGCTCAGGGTCCGCCGCCGTTCCACCGCCGTGGCCAAGGCGCTGCGGGCCGAAGGCGACCCGGCGGGGCGGGCGTTGGAGTGGGTCACCCTCTACGCCATGGCGGTCAACGAGGAGAACGCGGCCGGCGGCCGGGTGGTCACCGCACCGACGAACGGCGCGGCCGGCATCATCCCGGCGGTCCTGCACTACTACGTCAACTTCGTGCACGGAGCCGACGACGACGCCGTGGTCCGGTTCCTGCTGGCGGCCGGCGCCATCGGCCTGCTGTTCAAGGAGAACGCCTCGATCTCGGGCGCCGAGGTCGGCTGCCAGGGCGAGGTCGGCGCCGCCTGCTCCATGGCCGCGGGCGGCCTCGCGGAGGTACTCGGCGGCTCGCCCGAACAAGTGGAGAACGCCGCCGAGATCGGCATGGAACACAACCTGGGCCTGACCTGCGACCCGGTCGGCGGCCTCGTGCAGATCCCGTGCATCGAGCGCAACGGCATGGCGGCGGTCAAGGCCGTCACCGCGGCCCGGATGGCCCTGCGGGGCGACGGCCGCCACCACGTCTCCCTGGACAAGGTCATCAAGACCATGAAGGAGACGGGCGCCGACATGAAGGTCAAGTACAAGGAGACAGCCCGCGGCGGGCTCGCGGTCAACGTCATCGAGTGCTGACGACGCGGCAGTCGAGATCCGGGGAGTTGCGCGTGGGACGGGTCACCGAGCGACGGCGCGTACTGCGCATCCGGGACGGGGCGGTGGGCAGCCGGCCGGACACCCTGGTGGCGGAGGAGCCGCTGGAGATCCGGCTCAACGGCAAGCCTCTCGCGATCACCATGCGCACGCCCGGCGACGACTTCGCGCTGGCCGCCGGGTTCCTGGTGAGCGAAGGCGTCCTCGGCCGGGTCGAGGAGCTGGCGAACATCGTGTACTGCGCGGGCGCGAAAGCTGGGGGCACCTCCCGCTCGAGCGGAGTCGAGAGTGGGGGAGGCTCGAACACGTACAACGTCGTCGACGTGCGGCTCGCGCCCGGCGTGGCGGTGCCGGACATCTCGCTCGAGCGGAACGTGTACACCACCTCCTCGTGCGGTCTGTGCGGCAAGGCGAGCCTGAACGCCGTGCGGACCACCGCCCGTTGGCCGATCGCCGACTCTCCCCCGGTCCGGGTCGCTCCCGATCTGCTGGCCGCTCTCCCCGACCGGTTGCGGGCCGCACAGCGGGTGTTCGACCGCACCGGGGGTCTGCACGCCGCGGGGCTGTTCTCGGCGGAGGGGGAGCTGCTGGACCTGCGTGAGGACGTGGGCCGTCACAACGCGGTCGACAAACTGATCGGCCGCGCCCTGCGGTCCGGCGCGTTGCCGCTGTCCCGAACCCTCCTGCTGGTCTCGGGCCGCGCGTCCTTCGAGCTGGCGCAGAAGGCGGTCATGGCCGGCATCCCGGTGCTGGCCGCGGTCTCGGCGCCCTCCTCCCTGGCGGTGGACCTGGCGGCGGAGACCGGCCTCACGCTGGTCGGTTTCCTGCGCGGCAGCTCCATGAACGTGTACGCCGGCGAGCAGCGCATCGCCCTGGGGCCGCGAGGGGAGCACGCGGAGTGAGCCGTCGCCTCCCCCGCCGCGTCGCGATGTTCAGTGTGCACACCTCCCCTCTGCACCAGCCGGGCACCGGCGCGGGCGGCATGAACGTCTACATCGTCGAACTCGCCAAGTGCCTCGCCGGGACTCAGTGAGCGGCGTCCCGGTGCCGGGGCACAGGCCCGCGGACTACGCGCGGGCCGCTGCGCCGCTGCGCCGCTTCGCCGACGACCCGGCGCTCTCGGCCCGGATGGGCACGGCCGCCGCCCGGCACGCCGAGTCGCTCGGCTGGGACTCGGCCGCCGCGGCGACGGCGGATGTGTACGCGGCGGCGCTGCGCGGGTGTGACTGACCGGCAGTCCGGTCAGTCGTGGGCGGGACCGACCGGACTGCCGGTCAGTGCGCCGGTTCCAGCCGGACCACGATGGACTTGGACGTCGGCGTGTTGCTGACCTCCGCGGTGGAGTCCAGCGGTACGAGGACGTTGGTCTCGGGAAAATAGGCGGCGCAGCAGCCACGCGGGGTGGGGTAGGCGACCGTTCGGAAGGCCGGTGCCCGGCGCTCGACCCCGTCGGAGAACTCGCTGACGATGTCGACCGGATCGCCCTCGGTCAGGCCGTGCGCGGCGAGGTCGTCCGGGTGGACGAAGAGCACCCTGCGGCCCTGGTGGATGCCCCGGTAGCGGTCGTCCAGGCCGTAGATGGTGGTGTTGTACTGGTCGTGCGAACGGAGGGTCTGCAGGAGCAGCCGCCCCTGCGGGACGCGCAGCACTTCCAGGGGGTTGACGGTGAAGTTGGCCAGCCCGGTCCTGGTGGGGAAGCGCCTCTCGTCGCGTGGCGGGTGAGGCAGGGCGAAGCCGCCCGGCCGGCGCACCCGGGCGTTGAAGTCCTCGAAGCCGGGGATCACCCGGGCGATCCTGTCCCGAATCAGGTCGTAGTCCGCCTCGAAGTCGGCCCAGGGCACCTGCGGACCGCCGCTGTCGAGGGCCGCGTCCGCCATCCGGCAGATGATCGCGACCTCGCTCAGCAGGGCGTCGGAGGCGGGCGCCAGCCGGCCACGCGAGAGGTGCACCATGCCCATGGAGTCCTCCACCGTCACCCGTTGCTCCCCGGCGGGCCGCAGGTCGGCTTCGGTGCGGCCCAGGCAGGGCAGGATGAGCGCCTGGCGGCCGGTCACCGCGTGGGACCGGTTGAGCTTGGTGGAGATCTGCACGGTGAGTTCGCAGTCGCGCAGAGCTCGCTCGGTGAGTTCGGTGTCCGGAGCGGCGGAGACGAAGTTGCCGCCGAGCGCGACGAAGACCCGTACCTGTCCGTCCCGCATGGCCCGGATGGCCTCCACCGCGTCGTGGCCGTGGTGGCGCGGCGGCACGAAGCCGAACTCCGCGCCGAGCGCGTCGAGGAAGGCTGCGTCCGGCTTCTCGTGGATGCCCATGGTCCGGTCGCCCTGGACGTTGGAGTGCCCGCGCACGGGGCACAGGCCGGCCCCTGGGCGTCCGATGTTGCCGCGCAGCAGCAGGAAGTCGACGACCTCGCGGATGGTGGGCACCGAGTGGCGGTGCTGGGTGAGGCCCATGGCCCAGCACACGACGATCTTCCGGGCGGACAGTACCTCCTGGAATGCCTCCCGGATCTCCCGCTCCGACAGGCCGGTCGCCTCCAGGACGTCGTCCCAGGACGTCTTGCGGGCCTGGTCGGCGAACTCCTCGAAGCCGTGGGTGTGCGCGGTGATGAAGTCATGGTCGAGGACCGTGCCGGGAGCGTCGTCCTCCGCCTCCAAAAGCATGCGGTTGAAGGCCTGGAAGAGGGCTTGGTCGCCGCCGAGCCGGATCTGCAGGAACAGGTCGGAGAGCTGGGTTCCCGCGCCCAGTACGCCGGAGGGCCGCTGGGGGTTCTTGAACCGCAGCAGGCCCGCCTCGGGCAGGGGGTTGACCGAGATGACGCGGGCGCCCTTGGTCTTCGCGGTCTCGAGCGCCGAGAGCATCCGGGGGTGGTTGGTGCCCGGGTTCTGCCCGACGACGAGGATCAGGTCGGCCTCGTACAGGTCCTCCAGCCGGACGCTGCCCTTGCCGATGCCGATGGTCTCGGTCAGGGCGGAGCCGCTCGACTCATGGCACATGTTGGAGCAGTCCGGCAGGTTGTTGGTGCCGAGAAGCCGGACGAACAGCTGGTAGACGAAGGCGGCCTCGTTGCTCGCCCGGCCGGAGGTGTAGAAGGCGGCCTGATCGGGTGAGCCGAGAGCGCGCAGCTCCCGGGCGACGACGGCGAACGCCTCCTCCCAGGAGATCTGCCGGTACCGGTCGCCGCCCGCGGGGCGGTACATGGGGTGGGTCAGGCGGCCCTGCTGACCGAGCCAGTAGTCGCTGCGTCCGGCCAGCTCCGCCAGGGTGTGCTCGGCGAAGAAGCCGGGACCGACCCGGCGCAGGGTCGCCTCCTCGGCCACCGCTTTGGCGCCGTTCTCGCAGAACTCGGCACGGTGCCGGTGCTCGGGCTCGGGCCAGGCGCATCCCGGGCAGTCGAATCCCGTCTTCTGGTTGACGCTCAGCAGGGTCAGCAGGCTGCGGCGGACGCCCATCTGCGCGTGGGCGTGGCGCAGCGAGGACGTGACCGCGGGAACGCCCGCGGCGTAGTCCTTCGGCGGGCCCACCCGCAGACGGGAGTCACCGGGGTCCTCGGCGGGTGCCTTGCGGGTCATCGCCTAGCTCTCCGCGAGGTTCGCGCGGGTGCCGAGGCGGTCCTGGACCCAGTCGTGGAACTCGCCGATGTGGTGCTCGCTGGGCACCAGGACGCCGCCCTTGGCGTACAGCCGGGAGCTCATCGCGGGCTGGCAGCGCTCACAGGCGTCGAAGTCCTGCCGGTTGACGCGGTCGAACAGCTCGACCGACCGGCTGACGTCCCGGCCGCTTGCCACCACGCCCTTCAGGTACAGCCAGTCGCACTCCACGATCGTGCGGTCGACCGCCACCGGGAACATCCGGTGGAAGATCACGTGGTCGGGGACCAGGTTGATGAACACCTGCGGGCGCACCGTGATCGCGTAGTACCGGCGGTCCTGTTCCTCGGAGACCGTGGGGATCCGGTCCAGGCCCTGAGAGCCGTCCACGGTGAAGCCCTGGACGTCCGAGCCGAACTCGGCGCCGTGACCCACGTAGTACTGCGCCGCGTAGCCGTCGGCGAACTCCGGGAGGACCTCGGTCAGCTCGGGGTGGATGGTCGCGCAGTGGTAGCACTCCATGAAGTTCTCGATGATCAGCTTCCAGTTGGCCTTGACGTCGTAGACGATCCGCCGGCCGACCTCCAGGTTCTCGACGTCGTACCGCTCGATGGACTCCACGTCGCCCAGGCGCGCGACCACGTCCGCGATCACCGACTGCTCGAACGAGGGCGGGTTCTCGGCCAGGCACACCCACACATAGCCGAGCCACTCGCGTACCGCCACGCTCGCCAGGCCGTATTCGGTTCGGCCGATGTCCGGCATCTTCGTCAGGTTCGGGGCCGCCACGAGCTTGCCGTTGAGGTCGTACGTCCAGGCGTGGTACGGGCATTGGAAGGCCCGCTTCACCTCTCCGGACTCCTGCGTGCACAGCTTCGCGCCCCGGTGCCGGCACACGTTGAAGAAGGCCCGGACGGAGCCGTCCCGCGACCGGGTCAGCAGGACGCTCTCCCGCCCGACGTCCACGGTACGGAAGGCGCCCGGCTTCGCCAGTTCCGACGAGCGTGCCGCGCAGAACCACATGGATTCGAAGATGTGTTCCTGCTCCAGGCGGAAGATCTCCGGGTCCGTGTAGTGGTCACCGGGGAGGGTCGCGATCAGGCTCTCCGGCAGGCCGGTCGTAGTCATGGTTCACCTCGGAGTGAAGCGCCTCGGGCGGGCGAGTGGTTGCCTCATGTGCAACGGGCTTCTTGCTGCGCAACTCACGGTGCAGTTCACCCGAAGCACTGTCAAGCCCTTGACCCCAGACCGTCGCAGCCAGGACCATGTTGCGTATCAGTCAGACTGTTGCGTAATGCGCACTTCTCTGGGAGGGCTCCGTGTCACTTGGACCCACAACCGGCCGCGAGTTCGTCCTCACCCTGTCGTGCCCCGACCGCTCGGGCCTCGTCCACGCCGTCACCGGCTTCCTGGTCCGGCACTCCGGGAACATCCAGGAGAGCCAGCAGTTCGACGACCGGTTGCAGGACCGCTTCTTCATGCGGATGCACTTCGACGTCTCGGACCCGGGCACGTCGCTGGAAAGCCTGAAGTCCGGCTTCGCCCAGGTCGCGGAGGCCTACCGGATCACGTGGCAGCTGTACGAGGCGTCGACGCCGACGCGCACGCTGATCATGGTGTCGAAGTTCGGGCACTGCCTGAACGACCTGCTCTTCCGGTGGCGCACCGGCGCGCTGAACATCGAGGTGCCGGCGATCGTCTCCAACCACCGGGACTTCGAGCCGCTCGCCGAGAGCTACGGGATCCCCTTCCACCACGTGCCCGTGACCCGGGAGACGAAGCCCGAGGCGGAGGCGCGGCTGCTGGAGCTCGTGGACGAGCTGGACATCGACCTGGTGGTCCTCGCCCGCTACATGCAGATCCTGTCGAACGACCTGTGCAAGCAGCTCGAGGGCCGGGCGATCAACATCCACCACTCGTTCCTGCCGAGCTTCAAGGGCGCCCGCCCCTACGTCCAGGCGCACGAGCGGGGCGTCAAGCTCGTCGGGGCGACGGCCCATTACGTCACCCCGGACCTCGACGAGGGACCCATCATCGAGCAGGACGTCATCCGTGTGAACCACTCACAGGGGCCCGACAGCATGGTCGCCCTGGGGCGCGACGTCGAGGCGCAGGTCCTGGCGCGGGCGGTGGAATGGCACAGTCAGAGCCGCATCATGGTCAACGGCAACCGTACGGTCGTCTTCCGCTGAGGAAAACGGCCTCCCCCCTCCCACCTGTTGACTGTTTCACCTAGGGTTTCGCCATGAGCAACTACGGCGCTGAGTCCGCAGGCGCTCCCAGTGGCGGAGTGCAATCCGTTGACCGTGCTGTCGCCGTGCTGGAGATCCTCGCCCAGCACGGCGAGGCGGGGGTGAGTGAAGTGGCCGCGGCGATCGACGTCCACAAGTCCACCGCCTTCCGTCTGCTCGGCGCGCTGGAAGCGCATGGGATGGTCGAGCAGGAGAGCGAACGTGGGAAGTACCGTCTCGGCTTCGGTGTCGTGCGCCTGGCCGGCGCCGTGACGGGCCGCATCGCCGTCACCAGACACGGGCGCGGGATCTGCGAGCGTCTCGTCGACGAGGTGGGCGAGACGCTGAACATCGCCGTGCTCGAGTCCCACCACGCGATCAACCTCTACCAGGTACGCGGCTCGTCGGCCATCGCCGCGCAGAACTGGGTGGGACGGCTGACGCCGCTGCACTGCACGTCGAGCGGCAAGGTCCTCCTGGCCCACCTCGACCGCGAGGCCCGCGACGAACTCCTCGCGGAGTCCGGCCTCCCCCGTCTGACACCGCGCACGGTGACCTCCAGGAAGAAGCTGGAGGCGGACCTGTCCAAAGCCCGTGAGCAGGGTTATGCCGTCACGCTGGAGGAATACGAGGAGGGCCTCAACGCCCTGTCTGCTCCCGTGCGTTCGGACGACGGTGAGGTCGTCGCCGCTCTCAGCGCGTCGGGGCCGGCCTTCCGGCTGACCGAGGAGCGCATGCACGAACTCGCGCCGCTGCTGGTCTCGGCAGCGGGCGAGCTCAGTCGCCGTCTCGGCTGTGCGGGCTGAGGCCCGCACAGCCCGGCTCGGTCGCTGACCAGGACAGAACCCTCACGACAAGCGGCGGTCGGTGATCCGGTGTCCGGATCACCGACCGCCGCTTGCGTGCTGCCCGCGTCAGCCCGTCCACTCCACAGCCGCGTCCAGCAGCCAGTCCGTCAGATAGCCGGCGAAGGACGAACGGACCAGCACCCAGAACCCGGCCCGGGGGTCGTCACGGGCGACCAGGACGACCTGGGTGCGGCCCAGGTTCGTCTGGGCGCAGCGACCGGGGCCGAAGACCCGCGGGTGAAGATCCAGCGAGCAGCCGTGGGCCAGCACGTCGCGGGCCCGGGGACCGGCGACGAGGAGCGTGGTGCGCTGTGCCGAGACGTCGATGACGGACACGGGCTCGTCGCCCGCGGCCTCGCGGATCCGGCTCTCCAGGCCCTGTTGACCGCCCGGCGGGCCCACCACGAGCCACTCGTCGGGACCGAGCCACAGCGCGGTCAGTTCCCCGGCGCGGACCGCGGTGCCGGGTTCGACGGGGAGTTGGAGACCCAGCGCCAGCCCCACGGCGTCCGCCGCCGCTCCCTTGGGGTCGAGACGCACGTTGATCTGGGACAGGAAGGGCAGTTCCGCCAGCCGGATCGCGCCCCCGGAGGTGCGGGTCGCGGCGGCGAGCCGGTCGGCGGCATGCGACAGGGGGCTGCGGAGCGGGGTGGTAACGGCGGTGTCAGCCATCGCGGCGGGCTCCCTCGGGGTCGTAAAGGACGGGGCTCGCGACGGTCACCGGGACCAGCCGGTCGCCCACGGGGGCATAGAGTCGCTCACCGATGCGGTCCCGGCCGCCCTTGACCAGCGCGAGGGCGAAGGTCCGGCCGAGGGCCGCGCTGCGGTAGCTGGACGTGACGTGGCCGAGCATCGGCACGGGCGGCGCGGGCAGCACACTGCCGGCGACCAGGTGCGTGCCTTCGGGGAGGAACGTGCCCGGGTCCTCCGGAAGCAGCCCGACCAGGTGCTTGCGGTCGGGACGGGCGGTGTCGGCACGGGCGTGGGACCGCTTGCCGATGAAGTCCCGCTTCTTCTTCGACACCACCCAGCTCATGCCGAGGTCCTGCGGCGTCACGGTGCCGTCGGTGTCCTGGCCGACGATCGGATAGCCCTTCTCCGCGCGCAGGACGTGCATGGTCTCCGTGCCGTAGGGGGTGATGCCGTACGGGGCGCCGGCCTCGTACAGCGCCTCCCACAGGGCGAGGGCCTCCCACGGTGACACGTTGATCTCGTAGGCGAGTTCACCGGAGAAGCTGATCCGGCACACTCGCGCGTCGGTGCCGGCGACGGTCGTCTCGCGCCACGCCATGAACGGGAAGTCCTCGCCTGCGACGGCGAGTCGAGGTGCGAGCGAGCCGAGGACCTCGCGGGAGCGCGGGCCGACCAGGGCGACGGTGGCCCACTGCTCGGTCACCGACGTGCAGTGGACGCGCAAGTCGGGCCACTCCGTCTGGAGCCACTCCTCCATCCAGTCCAGCACGGCGGCGGCGTTGCCCGTCGTGGTGGTGACCAGGTAGCGGTCCTGGTCGAGGCGGATCACCGTGCCGTCGTCGAAGACCATTCCGTCCGGGCGGCACATCACGCCGTAGCGGATCATGCCGACCTTCAGGGTGCTCATCATGTTGGTGTAGAGCAGGTCGAGGAAGACGCCGGCGTCCGGGCCCTGGACGTCGATCTTGCCGAGGGTGGAGGCGTCCATGAAGGCGACGCCGTCGCGGGCGGCGGCGCACTCGCGCAGGACGGCCGTCTCCATGTCCTCGCCGTCCCGCGGGTAGTACCAGGGCCGCTTCCACTGGCCGACGTTCTCGAACAGGGCGCCGTGCGCGACATGCCACTCGTGCAGGGCGGTGGTGCGGATCGGGTCGAGCAGGGCACCGCGGTCGCGGCCGGCGAGAGCAGCGAAGGAGACCGGGGTGTACGGCGGCCGGAAGGTGGTGGTGCCGAGCGCGGAGATGTCCACGCCGAGCAGTTCGGCGACGACGCCACTGGCCAGGACGCCGGAGGTCTTGCCCTGGTCGTTCGCCGTGCCGGCCGTGGTGTAGCGCTTGGTGTGCTCGACGGAGCGCATGCCGGCACCGGTCGCCCGGGCCAGGTCGTCGACGGTGACGTCGCGTTGCAGGTCGACGAAGCGCGGGGCGCCTTCCCGGCCCGGGACGGTGAAGACCCGCATGGGGGGCGTCTGCGGCGGCGTGGCCACCTGTGGCAGGCGCGGGGCTTCGCAGGTGTAGCCCTCGGCCTCGAGTGCGCGGGCTCCGGCGGCCGCTCCCTGCGCGAGGACCCGGGCCAGGTCGAAGACGCCGCCCGCGCCGCCCGCGACCTCGACCGCCTGGCGGCAGGTGTCGGGGACGAAAGTGCCGAGCTCCTCGTCGTAGCGGAGCTTGCCTCCCGCCTGGCTGAACAGGTGCGCCACCGGGTTCCAGCCGCCGGAGACCAGGAGCAGGTCGGCGGCGAACTCCCGCTGCCCCGTGGACTCTCCGTACGGGGCGACGGTCACGGAGGTGAGCCGGGGGGCGCCTTCCGTGGCGGTGACGGCGTGTCCCGTCAGCACCTCGATGCCTGCCTGCCGGGCGCGCGTCGCCCACTCCCCCGGCTCGGGACGGGTGTCGACGACGGCCTCGATGGCCACGCCCGCCGCCGCCAGGTCCAGGGCCGCCGCGTAGGCGCTGTCGTTGGTGGTGAAGACGACCGCGTGGCGGCCGGGCAGGACGCCGTGGCGGTTGGCGTAGGCGCGGGCCGAGGCGGCCAGCATCACACCGGGGCGGTCGTTGTCCGCGAAGGCCAGCGAGCGTTCGTGCGCGCCGGTGGCGAGGACGACGCGGCGGGCGCGGATGCGCCAGACGCGTTCGCGGGAGACGTTCTCGGGGGCTTGGGCGCCGAGGTGGTTGGTGCGGCGCTCCACTGCGAGGAGGTGGTTGTCGTCGTAGTAGCCGAAGACGGTGGTGCGGCGCAGGACATGGACGTCGGGGGCGGCGTCGAGCCGGGAGGTCGTCTCGGTCACCCAGTCGAGGTGTTCGCCTGTGCCGAGGAGGCTGCCGCCGGTTTCCGGCTGGTCGTCGGCGAGGATGACGCGGGCACCTGAGCGGGCGGCGGCTGCCGCTGCGGCGAGGCCGGCCGGGCCCGCGCCGACCACCAGCAGGTCGCAGTGGGTGTGTACGGCGTCGTAGCGGGCCGGGTCCGGTTCGGTGGCGAGGCGGCCCTGGCCGGGGAGGCTGGTCGCGACGAGGCCGTCGTAGAGCTCGACGGTGGTGGCCGGGAGCATGGGCTCGGGGAACGGGGCCTCGATCTGGACGACCGCGTTGGGTTCCTCGACGCCGGCCGAGAAGATGCCCCGTGGGCGGCCCAGCTTGATGCTGGTGCCGGTCTGGACGACGCCGTTGGCGAGGAGGGCGGAGGCGAGGGTGTCGCCCTTGTAGCCCTGGTGTTCGGTGCCGTCGAAAGTGAAGGTGAGGGGAGTGTCGCGGTGGATTCGGCCGCGGGTGGGGTGGCGGAACGGCTGGGTTGTTTCGCCCCCGCCGCCCCTACCCTTCCCGTCCTGAAGGGGCTCTGCCCCTTCTACCCCGCTGGGGGCTGCGCCCCCAGGCCCCCCTTCGGCCTCAACGGCCTCGTCCTCAAGCGCCGGACGGGCTGGATGCACCGAACGGGACTCGAAGGTGGCAGGGCGCTCCTCCCCCGCCCGGTACACCGTGAGGATCTCGTTCGTCGACGTGTCCCGCACCGCGTTGAACCAGCGGCGGCAGCCCGCCGCATGGCTCCAGCGCTCGGCGAAGGGGCCCCTCGGGTTGTCGCGGAAGAAGAGGTAGCGGGCCCACTCCTCGTCGGTGAGGGAGGAGGGGTCCTGCGGGTACGGCACGTGGGCCTGGCCGCCGTAGTGGAACTCGGCCTCGTCGCGGGGCCCGCACCACGGGCAGGGGATCAGCAGCATGGGTCGGCTCCCTGATGGTCCTAGTGGGCGACCGCGGCCGCGCCGTGCTCGTCGACGAGCGCGCCGGTGGTGAAACGGTCGAGCGAGAAGGGGGCGTTCAGCGGATGCGGTGTGTCGTGGGCGATGGTGTGGGCGTAGACCCAGCCCACGCCCGGAGTGGCCTTGAAGCCGCCGGTTCCCCAGCCGCAGTTGAGGTAGAGGTTGTCGACCGGGCTGAGGCCGATGATCGGTGAGGCGTCGGGGCTGACGTCGACGATGCCGCCCCAGGTGCGCAGGACGTGGGCGCGGGCGAAGACCGGGAAGAGCTCCAGGGCCGCCGACATCTGCTCTTCGATGATGTGGAAGGCGCCGCGCTGGGTGTAGGAGTTGTACGCGTCGATGCCCGCGCCCATCACCAGCTCGCCCTTGTGGGCCTGGCTGACGTACACGTGGACCGCGTTGGACATGACGACCGTCGGGTGCACCGGCTCCAGCAGCTCCGACACCAGGGCCTGCAAGGGGTGGCTCTGGACGGGGAGTTCGACGCCGGCCATGGCCGCGAGGACCGAGGTGTGGCCCGCCGAGCAGAGCGCGACCTTGCCCGCCGCGATCGGGCCGCGGGTGGTCCGGACTCCCACCACCCGGTTGCCTACGACGTCGAGGCCGGTGACCTCGCAGTTCTGGATGATGTCGATCCCGGCGGCGTCGGCGGAGCGGGCCAGGCCCCATGCCACGTGGTCGTGCTTGGCGATGCCCGCGCGCGGCTGGTAGGTCGCGCCGAGGACCGGATAGCGCACGTCCGGGGAGATGTTGACGATCGGGCAGACGTCCTTGACGCCGTCCGCGTCGAGCCACTCGGCGTCCACGCCGTTGAGGCGGTTGGCCTCGACGCGGCGCACGCTGTCGCGGACGTCCTGGAGGCTGTGGGCGAGGTTCAGCACACCGCGCTGGGAGAAGAGGATCGGGTAGTCGAGTTCGTCCGCCAGTCCCTCCCACAGCTTGAGCGCGTGCTCGTAGATGCCGGCGCTCTCGTCCCACAGGTAGTTGGAGCGGATGATCGTGGTGTTGCGGGCCATGTTGCCGCCCGCCAGCCAGCCCTTCTCCAGTACCGCGACATTCGTGATGCCGTGGTTCTTCGCCAGGTAGTGGGCGGTGGCCAGACCGTGGCCGCCACCGCCCACGATGACGACGTCGTACGAGCGCTTCGGCTCGGGGTTGCGCCACAGCCAGTCGGGGTGTTCGGGGAGCTCGGCGCCTGGGGTGCGGGGGCTCATCGGGCGTCTCCGTCTTCGGACAGGTGCGGGTAGAGCGGGTGCTTGGCGGCCAGGGCGTCCGTGCGGGCGCGCAGGGCGGGTACGTCGGGCTCCGGCTGGAGGGCGAGCGCGATCACGTCCGCGACCTCGGCGAAGTCCGCCTCGGTGAAGCCGCGGGTGGCCAGGGCCGGGGTGCCGATGCGCAGGCCCGAGGTGACCATGGGCGGGCGCGGGTCGAAGGGCACGGCGTTGCGGTTGACGGTGATGCCGACCTCGTGGAGCAGGTCCTCGGCCTGCCGGCCGTCGAGCTCCGAGTCGCGCAGGTCGACCAGGACCAGGTGGACGTCGGTGCCTCCGGTCAGGACCTTCACCCCGGCCGCCGCCGCGTCGGGCCGGGTGAGGCGTTCGGCGAGGATGCGGGAGCCGGCGAGCGTGCGGGCCTGGCGTTCGGCGAACTCCGGTGACGCCGCGACCTTGAACGACACCGCCTTCGCGGCGATGACGTGCTCCAGGGGGCCGCCCTGCATGCCGGGGAAGACCGCAGAGTTGATCTTCTTGGCGAGGTCGGCCTCGTTGGTGAGGATGACGCCGCCGCGCGGGCCGCCGAGCGTCTTGTGGGTCGTGGTGGTCGTGACGTGGGCGTGCGGTACGGGGTTGGGGTGCAGGCCCGCCGCCACCAGTCCCGCGAAGTGCGCCATGTCGACCATGAGCAGGGCGCCCACCTCGTCGGCGATCCGCCGGAAGGCCGCGAAGTCCAGCTGCCTCGGGTACGCCGACCAGCCCGCGATGATCATCTTGGGGCGGTGTTCCTTGGCGAGCCGCTCGACCTCGTCCATGTCGATGAGGTTGTCCGCCTCGGACACGTGGTACGGCACGACGCTGAGCATCTTGCCGCTGTAGTTGATGCGCATGCCGTGGGTGAGGTGCCCGCCGTGCGCGAGGTCGAGGCCGAGGACGGTGTCGCCGGGCTGGAGCAGGGCGAAGAAGACGGCGGTGTTCGCCTGGGCGCCCGAGTGCGGCTGGACGTTGGCGAAGCCCGCGCCGAAGAGGGACTTGATCCGCTCGATGGCCAGCCGCTCGGTGACGTCGACGTGTTCGCAGCCGCCGTAGTAGCGGCGGCCCGGGTAGCCCTCGGCGTACTTGTTGGTCGCGACCGAGCCCTGGGCCTCCATCACGGCGGAGGGCGCGAAGTTCTCGGAGGCGATCATCTCCAGGGTGGACTGCTGGCGGTGCAGTTCGGCGCGGAGCGCGGCGTGGACCTCGGGGTCCAGCTCCGCCAGGGGGGTGTTCAGCGCGTTCATACGGTGTTCGCGTTCCTCTCGGCGGCCTCGACGACATTGGCGAGCAGCATGGCCCGGGTCATGGGGCCCACGCCCCCGGGCATCGGCGCCAGCCATCCGGCGACCTGGGCGGCCTCCGGGTGGATGTCACCGACGAGCCCCTGCTCGGTGCGGGTGATACCGACATCGAGGACGGCCGCGCCGGGGCGCAGCATGTCCTTGGTGATCAGTCCGGGCGAGCCGGCGGCCGCGACGACGATGTCCGCCTCGCGTACGTGCCAGGCCAGGCCCTTGGTGCCGGTGTGGCAGAGAGTGACGGTGGCGTTCTCGGACCTGCGGGTGAGGAGGAGTCCGATGGGCCGTCCGACGGTGATGCCCCGGCCGATCACGCACACCCGCGCTCCGGCGAGGGGCACGTCGTGGCGGCGGAGCAGTTCGACGATGCCGCGCGGGGTGCACGGCAGCGGGGCCTCGACGCCGAGGACGAGCCGGCCGAGGTTGACGGGGTGCAGTCCGTCGGCGTCCTTGGCCGGGTCCATGCGTTCCAGCACGGCGTTGGCGTCGAGGTGGCGCGGCAGCGGGAGCTGAACGATGTAGCCGGTGCAGGCGGGGTCGGCGTTGAGTTCGGCGATCGTCTCCTCGACCTGCTGCTGCGAGGCGTCGGCGGGCAGCTCCCGGCGGATGGAGGCGATGCCCACCTGGGCGCAGTCGCGGTGCTTGCCGCCGACGTAGGCGTGGCTGCCGGGGTCGTCGCCGACCAGGACGGTGCCCAGGCCCGGTGCACGGCCCGTGGTGGCGGTCAACTTGGCCACGCGCTCGGCGAGTTCGTGGCGGATGGCGGCGGCAGTGGCCTTGCCGTCGAGCAGTTGTGCGGTCACCGGCGGTGTTCCTTCCCTGCGGTCAGCCACGGAGGCGGGACATGGTCGGGTCGAACAGGGGCTCCTCGGCGACCACGGCTTCGACGGACTGGTCGAAGTAGCCGATGTGCACAGTCGTGCCGGGGGTGGTGAGTTCCGTGGGCAGCCAGGCGTAGGCGATCCCCTTGCCGATCGTGTAGCCGTACGCGGCACTCGTGACGTACCCGACCGCACAGTCACCGTCGTACACCGGCTCCTTGCCCATGACGACCGCCTTCGGGTCGTCGATCGTGAGGCAGGTGAGCTTGCGCCGCACATCCGCCTTGCGTCGCTCCAGCGCCGCCTTGCCGATGAAGTCGTCCTTGTCGAGCTTGACGGCGAATCCGACGCCGGCCTCGTAGGGGTCGTGCTCGTACGTCATGTCCGTGCCGAAGGAGCGGTAGCCCTTCTCCAGGCGGAGGCTGTTGAAGGCGCCTCGCCCGGCCGCGATGCCGCCGAGCGGCTCGGCCGCCTGCCAGAGGGTGTCCCACAGTTTCTGACCCAGGTCGGCGGTGGTGTACAGCTCCCAGCCGAGCTCACCGACGTAGCTGAGGCGCATCGCGGTGACGGGGACGGAGCCGATGTGGGCGCGCTTGGCCCGGAAGTACTTCAGTCCGGTCGCCGAGAAGTCGGCGTCGGTGAGCGGCTGGAGGACATTGCGGGCGCGGGGGCCCCACAGGCCGATGCAGCAGGTGCCGGGGGTGATGTCGCGGACCTGGACCGTGCCGTCGGCGGGGAGGTGACGGGTGAACCAGTCGAGGTCCAGGTTGCCGTTGGCGCCGACCTGGAAGAGGTCGGGAGCCAGCCGGGCGACGGTGATGTCGCTGCGGATGCCGCCGTCGTGGTCGAGCAGCAGCGTGTACGTCACCGAGCCGACGGACTTGGCGACCTTGCCGGTGCACAGCCGCTCCAGGAACTCGCCGGCACCGCGCCCGCTGACCTCGAGCCGCTTGAGGGCCGTCATGTCGTACATCGCGACGGTCTCGCGGGTGGTCTGGGCCTCGGCTGCGACGATGGGCGACCAGTACCGCGCGGCCCAGTCGTTGGGGGTGACGATGGAACGGCCTTCGACCAGGCCCGCGTTGGCCTCGTACCACTGGGGGCGCTCCCAGCCGTTCGCCTCGAGGAAGAAGGCGCCCAGCTCCTGCTGGCGGGCGTGGAACGGGCTCGTGCGGATCGGGCGAGGGTCTCCCGACGGCTGGAGGGGGTGGAGGATGTCGTAGACCTCGACGAAGTTCTGGCAGTCGCGGGCCAGCACGTATTCCGGCGAGAGCTGGTGCGGCTCGAAGCGGTTGACGTCGCACTCGTGGAGGTCGAACGTGGAGCAGTAGCCGTCGACCAGCCATTCGGCCATGGCCCGTCCGACGCCCGCGGAGTGGGTGACCCAGACGGCCTCGGCGACCCAGAAGCCCTTGACGTCCGGGGATTCGCCGAGCAGCGGCAGGCCGTCGGTGGTGAAGGAGAACAGGCCGTTGATGCCCTCTTCGACCTTGGCGTCCTTGGTCGCGGGGAGCAGCGACCGGGTCTCGCTCCAGGCCTCCTCGAAGTCCTCCTCGGTGAACTTCAGGACGGACGGCATCTCGTCGGCCTCGTCCACGGAGACGATGTCGTCGGCCGAGATCGGCATCGGGCGGTGGCCGTAGTAGCCGATGCCCAGGCCGTCGAAGCGGTCGCGGTAGTAGAGGTCGGCGTCCTGGTGGCGCAGGATCGGGCGGACCGCCTCCTGCGTCTGGCCCGCCAGGGCCGGTACCGGGCCCGTCCAGGCGAGTTGGTGGGCGAGCGGCGTGAGCGGGAGGTTCATGCCGACCATGCGGGCGATCTTCGGGCCCCAGATGCCGGCGCAGCACACGACGATGTCGGCGGGGATCTCGCCCTGGTCGGTGAGGACACCGGTCACCTCGCCGTCGGCCCTTGTCACGTCGAGGACTTCGTGACGGGCGAGGAAGCGCACACCGCGCTCGGTGGCCCGGCGGATCTGCGCCTCGACGGCGAGGACCGCCTTCGCGAGGCCGTCCGTGGGCACGAGGAGGCCGGCGAGGACCTTGTCCGGGTTGACGAGCGGGTGCTGTTCGACGCACTCCTCGGTGGTCAGCAGCCGGGACTCGATGCCCCAGGAGGCGAGCCAGCCGTGACGCCGCTGCAGTTCCGTGACGCGCTCCGGGCTGGTCGCCACCTCCAGGCCGCCGACCTGCAGGAAGCAGGGCTGACCGTCCACGTCGAGCGAGCAGAACTTCTCGACGGTGTAACGGGCCATCTCGGTCATGGTCTTGGAGGGGTTGGTCTGGAAGACCAGGCCCGGGGCGTGCGACGACGATCCCCCGGTGGCGGGCAGCGGGCCCTGGTCGACCACGGTCACTTGGGTCCAGCCTCGCGCGGAGATCTCATCGGCGAGCGCTGCTCCCACGACGCCCGCTCCGATGATGACCACCCGGGGTCCCGTCATCGCCGCACCTCCGACGTTGAAAGCGATCCAGTTGCTGTGTGCGCAACAGGGTTCAGGTTGCGCAACTCAATGTGCCCGCCGTGGACAGGCGTGTCAAGGGGTCCGCGACGCCGGAAAAACCCCCGGAAACTCCAGGCAGGAACCACCGGAGAACGACGAGGCCCGGCAGGCTGAGGACACAGCCTGCCGGGCCCTTCCGGCGGGGTTCACCAGGGCGGTCGTACGCCCTACTTGATCCAGGCGTCGACCTTGTCGCGGTTGGCCTCGACCCACTTCTTCGCCGCGGCCTCGGGCGCCATCTTGTCCACCGCGATGTACTTGGCCACGGTGTTCTGGTCGTCGTTCGTCCAGGTGAAGTTCTTCACCAGGTCATAGGCCGGGCTGCCCGACTTGGCGAACTTGGCGCTGACGATCTTGTCGAGCTTGTACACCGGGTAGTCGCAGGCGACCTTCTCGGCGTCGGCGTCACAGCCCGCCTTGTACGCGGGCAGGCTGACCTTCTTCAACGGCACCTCGGACAGGAACCACTGCGGCTCGTAGAAGTAGCCGATCACCCATTCCTTGTTCTTCTCGGCGTTGCGGTACGCCTGGATGAGCGCGGTCTCACTGCCCGCGTACACCACCTTGAAGTCCAGCTTGAGGTTCTTCACCAGGGCCTCGTCGTTGGTGACGTACGAGGGGTCGCCGTCGAGGAGCTGTCCCTTTCCGCCCGACTCCGAGGTCTTGAACTTCGACGCGTACTTGTTCAGGTTCTTCCAGTCCAGGATGTCCGGGTGCGCCTTGGCCAGCCACGGCGGCACGTACCAGCCGATGAGGCCCTCGTTGCCGGTCGGGCCCGCGTCGACGGCAGTCTTCTGCTGGGTGATGTACTTCTTCTTCAGGTCGTCGTGACCCCAGTTCTCGACGACGGCGTCGACCTCGCCCGTCCCGAAGCCCTGCCAGGCGATCTCCTCCTTCAGGTCCTTCTGCTCGACCTTGCAGCCGAGGTCGTGCTCGGCGACGTAGGCGAGGACCGCCGCGTTCGCCTCGTAGCCCACCCAGGGGTTGATCGCGAGGTTGAAGGTGCCGCACTTGCCCGAGCTGCCCGAGCCGGCGGCGGTGTCGTCACCGACCTTCGCGCCGCCGCAGGCCGTGAGGGTGAGGCCGAGGACGGCCAGGCCGGCCGCGCCGGCTCTGAAGTGTCGTGCCATGGTGTGGTGCTCCTTATGCGCCGGCGCGGCGAGCCGCTGCCTGAGTGATCCGGTCGAACATGACTCCGAGCAGGACGATGGCCAGCCCGGCCGCGAGTCCCTTGCCGTACAGCTGTCCCTGCGAGAACCCGGCCACGACGTCGTAGCCGAGGGCACCCGCGCCCACCAGGCCGCCCACGACGACCATGGACAGCACGTAGATCAGGCCCTGGTTGGTCGCGAGGGTCAGGGCGCCCCGCGACATGGGCAGTTGGACCTTGGTGATGATCTGCCAGGTGTTGCACCCGGTGGACGTCGCCGCCTCGACGGTGGTCTCGGGCACGGCCCGCACCCCGTCGGCGATGATCTTGATGGCGACCGGCGCCGCGTAGACGACGGCGGCGACGATGGCCGTGAACCGTGTCGCGCCGAACAGCGCGAGGAACGGCACGAGATAGACGAACGGCGGCATGACCTGGGCCGCGTCGAGGGAGGGCCGCAGCAGCCGGTCCACGAGCGCGCTGCGCCCCATCCACACGCCGAGGGCGACGCCGAGCAGCATCACCAGCACCGTCGCCACCGCGGTGGACGCCAGCGTCGTCATGGCGTCCGACCAGACACCGGTACCGACCAGCAGGCCCACGCACACGACGGTGGTGGCCCCGGCGCGCCGGCCGCCGAGCACCGCGGCGACCGCGACGAGGGCGGCGCCGACGAGCCACCACGGGGAGTCGGTCAGCAGGGTCTGGAACGGATTGAGCAGACCGTTGGTGAGGGCGTCACGGAAGGCGTTGGTCAGGCCCGACAGGTTGTCCTGTGCCCAGGTGGTCACATCGTCCGCCGTCCTGGCGATGCCGCTGCCGATGCCGCCCGCGCCGGGGAACTGGGCCGCCCACACGTACGTGTGCGACAAATACACCAGCACCGTCGCCATTACCGCGCCTGCCGCGAGCAGTTGCCGCCGCCACTTGTGGAAGGGACTGTGTGAGCCTCGGGCCGTCTCCGCCCGTCCACTCGCCGCGGTGGTGACCCGGTCCAGCACGATGGCCATGACGACGATGGCCAGACCGGCGTTGAAGGCCGTGCCGACGTCCAGCGACTGCAGGGCCTGGATGACGGTCGCGCCGAGGCCGGGGGCGTTGATCAGGGCCGCGATGGTCACCATGGCCAGGGCGGCCATGATGGTCTGGTTGACGCCCATCACCACGGTCCGCTTGGACATCGGCAGCAGGACCTTGAGCAGGGCCTGACGCCGTGTCGCGCCCATCGAGTTGGCCGCCTCGACGG
This sequence comes from Streptomyces sp. NPDC002788, assembly GCF_053592115.1. Lineage (NCBI taxonomy): Bacteria > Bacillati > Actinomycetota > Actinomycetes > Kitasatosporales > Streptomycetaceae > Streptomyces > Streptomyces sp. NPDC002788. The sequence goes on from NZ_JBSFVB010000014.1 coordinate 242,220, forward strand.
TGGTCTCCGGTACGGAGCGGATGGCGTGCGCGGTGATGCGGATCGCCGGTGGTGCCGCGTAGATGGTGGTGGCGATCGTGGCGGAGGCGGGTCCGATCAGGAAGAACAGGGTCAGCGGCGCCAGGTAGACGAAGGTCGGCATCGTCTGCATGAAGTCCAGGAACGGCGTCACGATCCGGTTGACCCGGTCCGACAACCCGGCCCACACGCCCAGGGGGATGGCGAACAGCAGCGCCACGAAGACCGCGGAGAGGGTCAGCGCCAGGGTGTCCATGCTCTCCTGCCAGAGCCCTTGCAGGCCGAGGAAGGTGAAGCCGGCCACGGCCAGCAGCGCGACCCGCCAGTTGCCCACGGCCCAGGAGACGTAGCCGACGACGCCGACGACACCGAGCCAGCCGATCTGCGGCACCGGACGGCCCGCGGTCGGCTGCGAGATCAGCTCCTGCACGAAGGTCACCAGGGTGTCGATGACCAGGCGGATCTCGTTGAAGAAGTAGAGGAAGAGCGGGTTGGAGTTGCGGTTGGCGCCGATCGAGTCGTTGACGTCGTTGAACCACCGGTGCAGATCGGTCAGGTCGGCCGCCGCGAGGTCCAGGGTCTGCTTGCCGCGCAGCACGGCGAAGAGCGCCAGCCAGACGAGCAGGATCCCGGCCACCACCACGGCGCGGTTGACCGTGCGCACGCGCCGGGCGGGAGCGGGCGGCTCCACGGTGCCGGTCTTCTCCGGCTTCTCGATCGCGACGGTCATCACGCGTCGCCTTCCTGCCCCGCGACCACCGCGAGGATCTCCTCGTCGCCGACGATGCCGAGCAGCTCGCCGTTCTCGACGACCTTGACCGGCTTCTCGGCCGCGAGCACCGCCCGGGTGGCCTCCTTCACCACGACGTCCGGGCCGAGCTCGGGACCGTCCAGGGGGTCGTCGGGCGCCGCCGGGCGCATGATCCACCGCAGGGTCAGTACGTCACCGCGGGGCACGTCCCTGACGAAGTCGCGTACGTAGTCGTCGGCGGGGGCCCCGACCAGTTCGTCGCCGGTGCCGCACTGGACCATCCTGCCGTCGCGCATGATGAGGATGCGATCGCCCAGCCGCAGCGCCTCGGACAGATCATGGGTGATGAACACCATCGTCTTGCCGACCTCGTGGTGCAGCCGGACGACCTCGTTCTGCATGTCACGGCGGATCAGCGGGTCGAGCGCGGAGAACGGCTCGTCGAAGAGGAGCACGTCCGGGTCGCCGGCCAGCGCGCGGGCGAGACCCACGCGTTGCTGCATACCGCCGGAGAGCTGGTCGGGGTAGGAGCTCTCGTACCCGGAGAGCCCGACGAGTTCGACGACCTCCAGTGCCCGTCTCGTGCGCTCGGCCCGGCTCATGCCGCGGATCTCCAGCCCGAACGCCACGTTCTCGACGACCCGGCGGTGCGGCAGCAGCCCGAAGTGCTGGAAGACCATGGAGAACTTGTTGCGGCGCAGTTCGCGCAGGCGGCCCGCGTCCGCGTCGCGGATGTTCTCGCCCTCGAAGAGGATCTCTCCGGCGGTGGGTTCGATGAGCCGGGTCAGACAGCGCACCAGGGTGGACTTGCCGGAGCCGGACAGGCCCATGACGACGAACACCTCGCCGGGCGCGACCTCGAAGTCCACGTCGCGCACGGCGGCGGTGCATCCGGTGCGGTCCATCAGTTCGCGGCGGGTGAGCCCGCGCAGTTCCTCCGAGCCCGGAACCTGGTCCGCCTTCGGCCCGAACACCTTCCACAGCTCGCGTACGGAGATGACCGGCTCGGGTGCCGAGTTTTGGGGCGTGCCGCGCCGCTGCGGCACCTCGGTCGTTGCTTGGGTCATGTTCGACCTCTTTTCGGCGTTCAGCCGCGGAACCAGTGCTGCGGCCGGGGTTGGATGTTCTGCCAGATGTGTTTGGGCTCCCGGTACTCGGCCAGGCCGGTCGGACCCAGCTCCCGGCCCACGCCGGAGTACCCGAACCCACCCCATTCCGCCTGCGGCACATAGGGGTGGTAGTCGTTGATCCACACCGTGCCGTGGCGCAGCCGGCGGGCGACCCGCTGGGCCTTCCCGGCGTCCTGCGTCCAGACGGCGCCGGCGAGTCCGTACTCGGTGTCGTTGGCGATGCGTACGGCGTCGTCCTCGTCGGTGAAGCGCTCCACGGTGAGCACGGGCCCGAAGGACTCCTCGTGCACCACCCTCATGTCCTGACCGCACTCGTCGAGCACGGTGGGCGGGTAGTAGTGGCCGCCGGCCAGGGCCGGGTCGTCGGGGCGTTCGCCACCGCAGCGCAGGACGGCGCCCTCGGCGAGACCGGCCGCGACGTACGCCTCGACCTTCGCCAGGTGCTGTGCGGAGATCAGCGGGCCGGTCTCGGCCCGCGGGTCGAAGGGGCCGCCGAGCCGGATCCGCCGGGCACGGCGGACCACCTCGTCGACGAACCGGTCGTGCAGCGCGTCCTCGACGATCAGCCGGGCGCCGGCCGAACAGACCTGGCCCGAATGCAGGAAGACGGCCGTGAGCGCGAAGTCCACGGCCGTATCGAAGTCGGCGTCGGCGAAGACGACGTTGGGGTTCTTGCCGCCGAGCTCCAGCGCGACCTTCTTCACGGTCGCGGCGGCGGTGGCCATGATGCGTCTGCCGGTGTCCAGGCCGCCGGTGAAGGAGACCAGGTCGACGGCGGGGTCCTCGGCGAGGGGTGCGCCCGCCTCGGGCCCGGTCCCCAGGACGAGGTTGGCGGCACCGGCCGGAAGCCCGGCCTCCTCCAGGGCCTTCATCAGCAGGATGGACGTCGAGGGGGTGAGCTCACTGGGTTTGAGAACGATCGTGTTGCCCGCGAGGAGAGCGGGCGCGACCTTCCAACTCGCCTGGAGCAGCGGGTAGTTCCAGGGCGTGATCAGTCCGCACACGCCGATCGGCTCGTACACGACGCGGCTGACGGCGTCGTCACGGCCGGTGTCGATCACCCGGCCGGCGTCCGTGCCGCCGAGCCCTCCGTAGTACCGGAAGCAGGAGACGACGTCGGCGATGTCGTACTCGCTCTCCACCAGCCGCTTGCCGGTGTCCAGCGATTCGGCGCGGGCGAACGCGTCGGCGTCGCGTTCGAGGAGGTCGGCGGTGCGCAGGAGGAGCGCGCCGCGCTCACGCTCGGGAGTGCGCGGCCAGGGCCCTTCATCGAAGGCCCGGCGGGCCGCGGCGATGGCCGCCTCGGTGTCCGGACGGGTACCTTCGGAGACGGTCACGGAGAGCGTGCCGTCGGCGGGGCAGCGGATGTCCCGGTGGCCGCCGGCCACGGGATCCCGCCATTTTCCGTCCACGTACAGGTCTGCCACGTCGGGCCCTTCGAGCGGATCACGTTGCGCATCGCGCACCGCATTGCTTGTGGTGGAACACTCTGGATAAGGCGGCACCCCACGTCAAGGGGTTGACGGGTGACGGTTTCGCCAAGCAGACAGCCACGAGGACGCGACGCCGGCAGGCCCGGAACGCCTTGTTTCCGGGCCGAGCGGCTGTCTGAAAACTACTGGTTACGGCAGGGGGCGGTGCCGGTAATACGCGGCGGTGGACGGGGGCAGCGGGTCCTTCCCGAGGATGAGGTCGGCCGCCTTTTCCGCGATCATCATGACGGGCGCGTAGATGTTGCCGTTGGTGATGTAGGGCATCACCGACGCGTCGACGACACGCAGTCCCTCCACCCCGTGCACCCGCATGCTGGCCGGGTCCACGACGGCCATCTCGTCGGTGCCCATCTTGCAGGTGCAGGACGGATGCAGCGCGGTCTCGGCGTCCTTGGCGACCCAGGCGAGGATCTCCTCGTCGGTCTCGACGGACGGCCCCGGCGAGACCTCCCCGGCGTTGTACGGGGCCATGGCGGGCTGGTTGAGCAGCTCGCGGGCGACCCTGACGGCCTCGACCCACTCGCGGCGGTCCTGCTCGGTGGACAGGTAGTTGAAGCGCAGCGCGGGGTGCTCGGCAGGGTCCTTGCTCTTGATCTTCACCGAGCCGATGGCGTCGGAGTACATGGGTCCGACGTGCACCTGGTAGCCGTGTCCGCCGGCGGGCACGGAGCCGTCGTAGCGGACCGCGATGGGCAGGAAGTGGAACATCAGGTTGGGGTAGGCCACGTCCTCGTTGCCGCGGACGAAACCGCCCGCTTCGAAGTGGTTGGTCGCGGCGGGGCCCGTACGGAAGAGCCACTGCAGGCCGATGAAGGGGGCGCGCCACTTCGCGAGGTACGGCTGCATGGAGACGGGCTGCTTGCAGGCGTACTGGATGTACACCTCCAGGTGGTCCTGGAGGTTCTCGCCGACACCCGGCAGATCGTGTACGACGTCGATGCCGAGCGCGCGCAGCTCCTCGGCGTTGCCGACGCCCGAGAGCTGGAGCAGTTGCGGGGAGTTGATCGCACCTCCGCAGAGGATGACTTCGCGGGCACGCACCCGCTGGGGTCTGCCGCGGCCACGCCGGTACTCGACGCCGACGGCCCGCTTGCCTTCGAAGAGGACGCGGGTGACCAGGGCGCGCGTCTTGATCGTGAGGTTGGGACGCTTTCGCACGGGCTTGAGATAGGCCTTGGAGGCCGACAGGCGGCGCCCGCGGTGGACGTTGCGGTCGAACCTGGCGAAACCTTCCTGCCGATAGCCGTTCACGTCGTCGGTGGGAGCGTGGCCCGCCTCCTCGGTGGCCTTCAGGAAGGCCTCGAAGAGCGGGTTGGCCCCCGGGCCGCGTTCCAGGACGAGAGGGCCGTCGTGACCGCGGAACTCGTCGTCCGGGTCGGCGGCGAGACAGTTCTCCATCCGCCGGAAGTACGGCAGGCAGTGCGCGTAGTCCCAGGTCTTCATGCCCGGGTCGGCAGCCCAGCGCTCGTAGTCCATGGGGTTGCCGCGCTGGAAGATCATGCCGTTGATGCTGCTGGAACCGCCCAGCACCTTGCCTCGCGCGTGGTACACGCGCCGGCCGCCCATGTGGGGCTCCGGTTCGGACTCGTACTTCCAGTCGTAGAACCGGCTACCGACCGGGTAGGTCAGTGCCGCGGGCATGTGGATGAAGACGTCCCAGGGGTAGTCGGACCTGCCCGCCTCCAGGACCAGCACCCGGTTGCCGGGGTCCGCGGAGAGCCGGTTGGCCAGTGCACTGCCGGCCGATCCACCACCGACGATGACGAAGTCGTACTGCGAGTGAGCCATGGGGCCTCGTCTCGGTCGCGCCGTAGAGAATGCGCGGCATGCTAGTACTTGTATCTCTATGCGCACCAGGTTGCGAGCGACGCAACTTCTGCGAATCTGCAACCAGCCCGTGACCTGCACCGCTGTCGGCTATGTTTAACGCCCGTATAGTTGCGTCATGAGCAACTACGATCCAGGTGTCGAAACGACGACTTCGCCGACCGGCGGGGTGCAGTCCGTAGATCGCGCCATCACCGTGCTGGAGATCCTGGCCCGGCGCGGCGAGGCCGGCGTCAGCGAGGTGGCCGCTGAGATCGACGTCCACAAGTCCACCGCGTTCCGGCTGCTCGGCGCTCTGGAGATGCGCGGCCTGGTGGAGCAGGCAGGCGAGCGTGGCAAGTACCGCCTCGGCTTCGGCATCGTCCGCCTCGCCGGCGCGGTCACCGGGCGCATCGACATCACCCAGCAGAGCCGCCCGGTCTGCGAGCGTCTGGCCGAGGAGATCGGCGAGACCGTGAACCTCGCCGTGATGCAGGAGCACTACGCGATCAACCTGTACCAGGTGCGCGGTCCGGGCGCTGTCTCGGCGTTCAACTGGGTCGGCGAGCTGACGCCACTGCACGCCACCTCCAGCGGCAAGATCCTGCTGGCCCACATGCCGGCGAAGGAGCGTGCCGCGCTGCTGTCGGCGGCCGGCCTGAAGAAGGTGACCCCCCGCACCCTGACCGCGAAGACCAAGCTCGAGAAGAACCTCGCTGAGGCGCTCGAGCGTGGCTACTCCTGGACCCTGGAGGAGTTCGAGATCGGACTGCACGCCATGGCCGCCCCGGTCCGCAACAGGGACGGAGAGGTCATCGCGGCGATCAGCGCCTCCGGACCGGCGTACCGGCTCACCGAGGAGCGTATGCACGACCTCGCTCCGGTGCTGGTCAAGGGCGCGGACGAGATCAGCCATCGCATGGGCTACCTGGGCTGATCCCGCCGCGCCGCCTTCGACGGGCACCGTGCCCGTCGGGTGCCGGTCGGCCGTGAGCCGCCGCTAGCGTGGCCGCCCCACGCCCAGACGCTGCTGGACGAAGTCGTGGAACTCACCGATGTGATGCTCGCTGGGCACGAGGACTCCGCCCTTGGCGTACAGCCGGGAGCTCATCGCGGGCTGACAGCGCTCGCACGCGTCGAAGTCCTGCCGGTTGACTCGGTCGAAGAGCTCCACCGACCGGCTGACGTCCTTGCCGCTCTCGACCACGTGCTTGAGGTAGAGCCAGTCGCATTCGACGATGGTGCGATCCGCGGCGACCGGGTACATCCGGTGGAAGATCACATGGTCGGGCACGAGGTTGATGAACACCTGCGGCCGGACGGTGATCGCGTAATAGCGGCGATCCTGGTCCTCGGTGACGCCTGGAATGCGGTCGAGGCCTTCGGAGCCGTCGACGGTGAAGCCCTTGACCTCGGAGCCGAACTCCGCCCCGTGTCCCACGTAGTACTGGGCGGCGTACCCGTCGGCGAACTCGGGCAGCACCTCGGTCAGCTCGGGGTGGATCGTCGCGCAGTGATAGCACTCCATGAAGTTCTCGACGATGAGTTTCCAGTTCGCCTTCACGTCGTAGACGATGCGTTCACCGACTTCGAGGTTGTCGATGTCGTAGTGCTCGATCGATTCCGTGTCGCCCAGGCGCGCGACCACATCCCCCACGACCTCGTCGAAAGGGGGCGGGTTCTCCGCGAGGCACACCCACACGTAGCCGAGCCATTCCCGCGTGGCCACTGCTGCCAGGCCGTACTCGGTGCGGCTGATGTCGGGCATCTTGGTGAGGTTGGGTGCCGCGACGAGTTTGCCCGTCAGGTCGTACGTCCAGGCGTGATAGGGACATTGGAAGGCGCGTTTGACCTCGCCGGTCTCCGCGGTGCAGAGCTTGGCACCGCGGTGCCGGCAGACGTTGAGGAAGGCACGTATGGAGTTGTCCCGTGACCGGGTGATCAGGACGCTCTCGCGGCCCACTTCCACGGTCCGGTAGGCACCGGGCCTGGTCAGGTCGGCGGAACGCACGGCGCAGAACCACATCGCCTCGAAGATGTGTTCCTGCTCCTGGGCGAAGATCGCGGGATCCGTGTAGGAGGAGCCGGGCAGGGTGGCGATGAGGCTTTCCGGCAGGCCGGTCGAGGTCACAGTGCACTCCTCGGGGAACGTCGTGGATCGGGCATGCACGCGCCGGGACGAGTGACACCGGACGTCGTTGGGTAAGGAGCAGTGCCGCTTCGTGCGCGACAGTGGCTGTGTGAGCGAGGTCTGCGACCCTGTCAGGGTGTCTTGGCCGCGAGGTGCTTGCGCCAGCGCATGAACAGCTTCGGCTGGTTCATCCCGAGTACGGCGACCGGGTGTCCGGCACGCCGGTAGACGGCCAGGACGTTGCGATCGTCCGCGCTGCCTTCCTCGATCGTCACGCTGTCGGCGCGGGCCGCGTAGCCGACGAACTGGATCTTCACGCCGTACTGGTCGGACCAGAAGTACGGAGGCCGGGGCAGGCCCGGTTCGGACTCGCCCCAGGACAGCAGGGCGGCCACGGCCGCGTCCGGGCGCTCCCGGGCGCCGGTCCAGTGCTCGACACGGCGGTGGGCGCCTGCACGCGGGTCGTACCAGGAGGCGCAGTCGCCGACCGCGACGACGCCGGCCAGGCTGGTACGGCCGTCCGCACCGCACTTGACGCCGTCGTCGAGTGCGACACCGGATCCGGCCAGCCAGTCGACGCAGGGACGGGCCCCGACACCCACGACCACGATGTCGGCGGGGATGCTCCCGCCGTCCTCCATCAGGACCGCGTCGACGCGCCTCTCGCCGCTCAGCCCCTTGACGCCCACACCGCACAGCAGACGTACGCCGTGGTCCGCGTGGAGGGCGGAGACGATGCGCCCCATGGCCGGGCCGAGCGGTCCGGCCAGTGGTGTGGGCGCCGCCTCGACGATGGTCACGTCGAGGCCGAGAGCGGAGGCGGTGGAAGCGACCTCGGCCCCGATGAAGCCGCCGCCGATCACGACCAGCCGCCCGCCTTGGGCCAGTTCGCCCCTCAGGGCGCGGGCGTCGTCCAGTGTGCGCAGGGTGTGTACACCGGCCAGTCCGTCCATGCCGGGCAGGGTCCGGGCGGCGGCGCCGGTGGCGATGACGATCCCGTCGGCCCGCACCTCCCGGCCGTCGGCGAGTCGCACGGCGCGGGGCGTGGCGTCGAGTCCGGCGGCCCGGGCCCCGAGCATCCACTCCGCTTGCAGGTCCTCGCCGTCCGGCTCCAGCGCGAGATCGGCTTCGCCGATGCCGCCGGCCAGGAACTCCTTGGACAGTGGCGGCCTGTCGTACGGGCGATGGATTTCGTCGCCGATGACGACCAGCCGTCCGTCGTATCCCTGTTTCCGCAACGAGCGCGCCGCCGACAGACCGGCCAGCGACGCGCCCACCACGGCCACGGTCCTCACGCGACGCCCCCGGCGAGCCGGGCGGCGATGCAGGGAGGCAGGTTCGGGGCTGCCGTGGACAGCCGGACGTAGATCATGCCGTCCTCGACGAAGACCTCGTGCGTGCGCACCGGGAGCTTGGCCGGCGGGGCGTCGACGGCTCCCGTCTTGAGGTTGAACTTCGAGGCGTGCAGCGGGCATTCGACCTCGCAGCCCTCCAGCCAGCCGTCGGCGAGCGAGGCGTCCTGGTGGGTGCATGTGTCGTCGATGGCGAAGAGTTCGCCGTCATCGGTGTGGAACACCGAGACCGGCGGGTCGATGTCGAGCCTGTGGGCCTCGCCTCGGGGCAGATCCACGAGACGGCACGCGGCAATCATCATGACACCTCGGTGCGTATAGCGAAACGGATTGCGGTGAACGCAACGCCAGTTTGAGGGCGTCCGCGAATCCTTGTCAAGGAGTTCGCGGGACGACGGACGCCTCTATTTTCTGTTGCTTGATACGCAACGTCTTTCATCATGAGAAACGCCGGTGAGAGCGGAGGCGCCTCTCAGGACCGGGGCACCGGCAGCGGCGTCGCGGCGGATTCGAGGCTCCACCGAGCGGTCACGCGCACCGCGTCGGCCGTCGCGGCGACGTCATGGACGCGGACGCACCAGGCGCCCTGCGCGGCGGCCAGGACCGACACCGCCGAGGTGGCCGCGTCCCGCAGGTGCGCCGGCCGGGGCCGCCCCGTCTCGGGGTCCGCCAGCAGGTGGCCCAGAAAGGACTTCCGCGCCGCACCCACCAGGACCGGCCGGCCGAGCGCGGCGACCTCCCGAAGACGGCCGAGCAGCCGCCAGTTGTGCTCGGCGTGCTTGGCGAACCCGAGCCCCGGGTCGACGATGAGACAGTCCGCCGGAACCCCGGCACCCAGGGCCGCGCCGACTCTCGCCCGCAACTCGTCGACCACGTCGGTGACGACGTCGTCGTACACGGCGTTCGCCTGCATGCCCGCGGAGTGCCCGCGCCAGTGCATGAGCACGTAGGGCGTACGGGCCCGCGCCATCAGCGGCAGCATCGCCGGGTCGGCGAGCCCGCCGGTGACGTCGTTGACCAGGGCGGCGCCGGCCTCGATGGAGCGGGCGGCGACCTCGGCCCGCATGGTGTCGACGCTGACCGTCGCGCCCGCGGCGGCGAGTTCACGGACGACCGGCAGCACGCGCCGCAGCTCCTCCTCGACGGCCGGGCGCGCGGCGCCGGGACGGGTCGACTCGCCCCCCACGTCCAGGATGTCAGCGCCTTCGTCGAGCAGCGCGAGGCCGTGCGCGACGGCCCGTCCCGGGTCGAACCACCGCCCGCCGTCGGAGAACGAGTCGGGCGTGACGTTCACGATGCCCATCACCAGGGTCCGGTCGTGGCGGGGAAGACCCCGCGGTCGGAGCGCGGAAGCGGCCCGGCCTTGCCGGGCGGCGGTGCTCACGGGACTCGGGGCGGGTCGGCGAAGGGGTGTGCGGGAATCATCATGGGACCGATCGACCTCGTTGCGTAGAGAGGAGCAATGTGCGGTTCGAGCACGAGACCCGGCCGTCGGCGCCCGCCGGGCGCCGGTCCGCGGAGCGGGCACCTGCCCTTGACTCGGTCGGCCGAACCGCGCGCGGACCGGGCGGCCTTCGAAGTCCGCGACGACCGCCCGGAAGCCGCAGGAGTCAAGGGCGGCGGGTTCGCTGGTCACATCACGCGGATCAGCGGCGACGACGCCGCCGGAGCGGGCCATCGAGGCAGGAGCCTGCATGGCGGTTCGGCCGTGGGCCGACGGGGCGGGTGTTCCTCGGTCATGACGGTCGTTCCTGGCAACGACGCCCGAGGGCCCGGCCACGACGGCCGGACACCGGCACGCCGGCCGGGGCACCGGCACGCAAGCCAGGTACCCGGGCGGGCCGACGGGGTCCCGGGCAGGCCGGCGGGGGCGGGCTCTCGTTCGCGGGTCTCGAGCGAGGAGACACGGGGGCACTCGATGCCCCCGGCCGGCCGGGCGGCGCCCCTTTCACCAGCCGCGGGCGGCCCACTCCTCCAAGTGCGGTGCCTCCGCCTCGACGGTCGTCGTCTCGCCGTGTCCGGTGTGGACGACCGTCTGGCCCGGGAGGGTCAGCAGCCGGTCACCGATGGAGCCGATGATCGTGCCGAAGTCGCTGTACGAGCGCCCGGTCGCGCCGGGTCCTCCGGCGAACAGCGTGTCACCGCTGAACAGTGCGCCCAGTTCGGGGGCGTACAGGCACACGGCACCCGGAGCGTGTCCGGGGGTGTGGAGGACCCGCAGGCCGATGCCCGCCACCATGAGTTCGTCACCGTCGGCGAGCGGGCCGTCGGGCCGCCGGCCGGGGTGCACCATCTTCCACAGCACCTGGTCGTCAGGGTGCAGGAGGATCGGCGCACCCGTGGCCAGAGCGAGGTCCGGTGCGGCGCGCACATGGTCGTCGTGGGCGTGGGTGCACACGATGGCCGACAGGCGACGGTCACCGACGGCCTCCAGGACGGCGTCGGAATCGTGCGCCGCGTCGACGACGACCACCTCGTCGTCGTCACCGATGATCCAGACGTTGTTGTCGACGTCCCAGGTCCCGCCGTCGAGGCTGAAGGTCCCGCTGGTGACGAGGTGCTCGATGCGCGGTGAGCCGGCCATCACAGCACCACCACCGAGCGCAGCACGTCGCCGCGGTGCATCTTCTCGAACGCCTCCTCCACGTCACCGAGGCCGATGGTCTCGGAGACGAACGCGTCCAGGTCGAAACGGCCTCCCAGATACAGGTCGATGAGGGCCGGGAAGTCGCGCGAGGGCAGGCAGTCGCCGTACCAGCTGGACTTCAGCGAGCCACCGCGGCCGAAGACGTCGAGCAGGGGCAGCTCCACCTTCATCTCCGGGGTGGGCACGCCGACCAGCACGACCGTGCCGGCCAGGTCTCGGGCGTAGAAGGCCTGCCGGTACGTCTCGGGGCGGCCGACCGCCTCCACCACGACGTCCGCGCCGAAGCCGCCCGTCAGCTCGCGCACCGCTTCCACGACGTCGCCCTTCGACCCGTCGACCGTGTGGGTGGCTCCCATGGTCATGGCCCGGTCCAGCTTGCGCTGGTCGATGTCGACGGCGATGACCTTGCTCGCCCCGGCCAGCCTCGCCCCCGCGACGGCGGCCATGCCGACGCCGCCGCAGCCGATGACGGCGACGGAGTCGCCCCGGCCGACGGCGCCGGTGTTCACGGCCGCGCCGAAGCCCGCCATGACGCCGCACCCGAGCAGACCGGCTGCCGCCGCCGGGGCCGCCGGGTCCACCTTGGTGCACTGTCCGGCGGCGACCAGCGTCTTCTCCGCGAACGCGCCGATGCCGAGGGCCGGCGAGAGCGGGGTGCCGTCGAGCAGCGTCATCGGCTGGGTCGCGTTGTGGGTGGCGAAGCAGTACCAGGGCCTGCCCTTGCTGCAAGCCCGGCACTGGCCGCACACCGCACGCCAGTTGAGGATGACGAAGTCGCCGGGCTCGACGCCGGTGACTCCCTCTCCGACCGCCTCGACGCGGCCTGCCGCCTCGTGCCCCAGGAGGAAGGGGAAGTCGTCGTTGATCCCGCCCTCGCGGTAGTGGAGATCGGTATGACAGACGCCGCACGCCTCGACCTTGACCAGCGCCTCACCCGGACCGGGGTCGGGGACGACGATCGTTTCGACCGAGACCGGTGCGCCCTTCTTCCGGGCGACGACGGCACGAACCTCGTGGGCCATGAGCTGCTCCTCAAGCGGGAAACCCTCGCGAGTGCGTTGCCTCATTCGGTACACGCACCGCTATACGCAACCGAGCATCATGGAGGAGCATGCCGAGGGTCAAGGGGTCGGCGCCAACCGGACCGACTCGGCCGGATCCGCCGGAACGCAGAGGCCCGCCGCAGGCGCACATGAGGGGCCGCACCCCTCGGCCCCTCCGGGGATGCGGCCCTTACGTGCGTCTGGTTCCGGGCCGAGCCACGCTCCTCCGGTCGGCCGGGGCCGATCAGCTCAGCCCGCGGGCTGCGAGTCCGCCATGGCCTCGGCCGGCCGCACACCGTCGTCCGGCCCCGGCTCACCGGCGGCGTCGGCGAGGCCTTCCCGTGCCGCCGACGAGGCCGGGACCGGCTCGGCGCGCAGTGCCTTCACGAGGGAGACGCACAGGCCGATCATCACGAAGAGGAACGGGAACGCGGCGATGATGGCCACCTGTTTGACCGCCTCCAGGCCTCCGGCCAGCAGCAGCACGGCCGCGACCAGACCGGTCAGCGCGCCCCAGAGGATCACGACGAGGCGACCGGGGGCCATGCTGCCCCGGCAGGAGAGCATGCCGAGGACGACGGATGCCGCGTCCGCGCCGCTCACGAAGAACAGGCCGACCAGAACGATCACCAGGACCGAGGTGACGGGGAACCAGGGAAGGTTCCGCAGGGTGGCGAACAGGCCCGCCTCCTCGCCCTTGGCGACCGCCTCGGCCAGATGACCGCCGTGCATCTCCTGGTTCAGGGCGGTCCCGCCGAGGATCGCGAACCACACGACACTCACCAGGCTCGGCGCGAGGATCACACCGACGATGAACTCCCGGATGGTACGCCCGCGGGAGATGCGGGCGATGAAGGTCCCGACGAACGGCGTCCAGGAGATCCACCACGCCCAGTAGAAGACCGTCCAGCCGGAGAGCCATTCGCCACCACCGAAGGCACCCGTGGTGAAGCTCATCTTCGGCAGCGAGGCCAGGTAGCCGCCCAACGCCTCGGTCTGGCTCTCCAGGATGAACACCGTCGGGCCCACCAAGAAGACGAAGAGCAGCAGGACGGCGGCGAGAATCATGTTCCCGTTGCTCAGCCACTGGATGCCCCGGTGCACACCGGAGAGAGCGGAGAGCACGAACAGGACGGTGAGGGCCGCGATGACCGAGACGGCCAGCACGGTGGAGTCGGGGACGCCCCAGACCTCTGTCAGTCCCCGGTTGATCTGGAGCGCGCCCAGCCCGAGGGAGACGGCGGAACCGAAGAGGGTGGCGAAGATCGCCAGAATGTCGATGGCCTTGCCCAGCGGTCCGTCCACCCGGTCGCCCAGCAGCGGGCGGAAGGCGGAGCTGATCAGACCGTTGCCACTCTTGCGGAAACCGAAGTAGGCGAGCGCCAGCCCGGCGACGGCGTACATCGCCCAAGGATGGATCGCCCAGTGGAAGTACGAGTACTCAAGCGCCAGGCGGGCGGCGTCCTCGCTGCCCGCCTTCGCGGAGCCGGGCGGCGGGCTGGCCAAATGCATGATCGGCTCGCTCGCGCCGTAGAACATGAGGCCGATCCCCATGCCGGCGCTGAACATCATCGCCACCCAGGACGCGGTGCTGAACTCCGGGCGCTCCCCGTCTCCGCCGAGCCGGATGGAGCCGAACCGGCTGAACGCGAGCACCGTCGCCAGCACGACGAACCCGGAACTCGTCAGGACGAACAGCCAGCCGAAGTTGTCGATGATCCGGCCCAGCGTCGTCTCGGCGACCGTGGCGAGATTGTCGGTGAAGAACACCCCCCAAGCGACGAACAGGGCGGACAGCGTGACAGATATATAGAGGACGGCCGGATCCACCCGCGCGAGAGCCGATGTCGTCTTCTTCGTCGTCGCGGTACTCATCCACAGCCTTCCGACGGGGACGGGGGTGGTCGGTCTGCGTCCCTGCGAGAGCGCCGCACAGGACGCGCGGTGCACACCACGCAACTCAGAGCTCGATGTGCAACACAGTTCCTGTCGCGTCCCGGTCCGTCAACCCCCCGTGCACCGGCCTTTTCCACCCGGCTCCGCGTCGGGCCGGCGGCCGTACCACCGCGGTCAGGGCGAGCGTTGACGTGAGGCGGCGCGAGGGCGCCCCGCGCCATCGCCAGGGCCCCCGGTCACGGCGTGCTGGAGACCGGCATGCGGCTCCTGCCGCCTCGCCCGAGGGGAGCCGGGCGTCGCCGGCGGCGCCGACGGCACCGCGCTGGAACTCGGCGCCTCTCTCGGCATCGCGGCCCTCGCCCCACTCCACGGCACGAGCTACCAGGACGAACCGACCGACCACCTCCACCCGACCCACGCGCTCGCCCGTCTCGGCGAGAGCCGGGCCGCCGCCGCGTACCGGGCCTTGCTCGCGCCGGACAGCCACGTCCCCGGGTGAGGGCGGTGAGGCCGGCGCCGGGCGGACCCCCCCGACCCGGGGACGACCCGTGGCAACCCCCCCGGCCCGGCACAGCACCCCCCCAACAGCGGGG
>NZ_JBSFVB010000015.1:0-238275 GCF_053592115.1 Streptomyces sp. NPDC002788
AAACGCCCGGTTACATTCCGAACCCGGAAGCTAAGCCTTACAGCGCCGATGGTACTGCAGGGGGGACCCTGTGGGAGAGTAGGACGCCGCCGAACTTCCTTTAGAGCTCTGGCTCTTGGGCACACTGCCCGAGAGCCAGAGCTTTTTTGCGTTGAGGTAAGGTCAGGGGGCATCGTTGGCACGTTTCCCACAGGAGGCCCCCGGGTGGAGGTTCAGGAGACTCGCGTCCAGACGGACCGTGTGCTCACCATCCCGAACATCCTCAGCATGGCGCGTCTCGTCGGCGTACCCGTCTTCCTGTGGCTGATTCTGTGGCCTGAGTTCGGCGGGCCCCAGAGTGACGGTTGGGCCCTTCTGGTACTGGCTCTCAGCGGCGTGAGTGACTACCTGGACGGCAAGCTCGCGCGGCGCTGGAATCAGATCAGCAGCCTCGGCCGGCTTCTCGATCCCGCGGCCGACCGGCTCTACATTCTCTCGACGTTGGTCGGCCTCACCTGGCGCGAGATTCTGCCCCTCTGGCTGACCGCCGCACTCCTGGCGCGCGAGCTGGTTCTGCTGGTAATGGTGGGCATCCTCCGCCGCCACGGCTATCCGCCGCCCCAGGTCAACTTCCTGGGCAAGGCCGCAACCTTCAACCTGATGTATGCCTTCCCCCTGCTCCTGCTCAGTGACGGGAGTGGCTGGATCTCGTCACTGGCTGCGATTTTCGGATGGGCGTTCGCCGGATGGGGTACAACGCTCTATTGGTGGGCAGGAGTCCTCTACGTAGTACAAGTCCGCCGCCTGGTCCGTGCGGACGCCATGGCCGATTGAACTCGCGGACCGCTCCGGCCGTAGGGGCGCGATGGCCCGCGCTGGAAAAGTGCGGGACAATCCTGGCGGGGGAAGTCGGCTAGACCGTCGTCTCTGAGGAGGACGCTTCCGACATGAAGGCCGTCGTGATGGCCGGTGGCGAAGGCACGCGCCTTCGTCCCATGACCTCAAGCATGCCCAAGCCGCTCCTGCCTGTGGCCAACCGCCCGATCATGGAGCATGTGCTGCGGCTGCTCAAAAGGCATGGGCTCAACGAAACAGTCGTGACTGTCCAGTTCCTGGCTTCGCTCGTCAAGAACTACTTCGGTGACGGCGAAGAACTCGGGATGGAGCTCACCTATGCCAATGAGGAGAAGCCACTCGGTACCGCCGGAAGCGTCAAGAACGCCGAAGAGGCGTTGAAGGACGATGCCTTCCTTGTCATCTCCGGCGACGCTCTGACGGACTTCGACCTCACCGAGCTCATCAATTTCCACAAGGAGAAGGGCGCGCTGGTCACGGTCTGTCTGACCCGTGTCCCCAACCCCTTGGAATTCGGCATCACCATTGTCGACGAGGAAGGCAAGGTGGAGCGCTTCCTCGAGAAGCCCACCTGGGGCCAGGTCTTCTCCGACACGGTGAACACCGGCATCTACGTGATGGAGCCCGAGGTCTTCGACTACGTCGAGCCCGATGTGCCCGTCGACTGGTCCGGCGATGTCTTCCCGCAGCTGATGAAGGAAGGCAAGCCGGTCTACGGCTATATCGCCGAGGGGTACTGGGAGGACGTCGGCACGCACGAGAGCTATGTGAAGGCGCAGGCCGATGTCCTGGAGGGCAAGGTCGACGTCGACATCGACGGGTTCGAGATCTCCCCGGGAGTGTGGGTCGCCGAGGGAGCCGAGGTGCACCCCGACGCCGTTCTCCGCGGCCCCGTCTACATCGGTGACTACGCCAAGGTCGAGGCCGGCGCCGAGATCCGGGAGCACACCGTCGTGGGCTCCAACGTGGTCGTCAAGAGCGGCGCGTTTCTGCACAAGGCCGTCGTCCACGACAACGTCTACGTGGGGCCGCACAGCAATCTGCGCGGCTGCGTGGTCGGTAAGAACACCGACATCATGCGCGCGGCGCGGATCGAGGACGGGGCGGTCATCGGTGATGAGTGCCTGATCGGTGAAGAATCGATCGTCCAGGGCAATGTTCGGGTCTACCCGTTCAAGACCATCGAGGCCGGTGCCTTCGTCAACACCTCGGTGATCTGGGAGTCCAGGGGGCAGGCGCACCTCTTCGGTGCCCGCGGTGTGTCCGGGATCCTGAACGTGGAGATCACGCCGGAGCTCGCGGTGCGCCTCGCGGGCGCCTACGCGACCACGCTGAAGAAGGGCTCGACCGTCACCACGGCCCGTGACCACTCGCGTGGTGCCCGTGCCCTGAAGCGTGCGGTGATCTCCGCGCTGCAGGCCAGCGCCATCGACGTACGGGACCTGGAGAACGTGCCGTTGCCCGTGGCGCGGCAGCAGACCGCGCGGGGCAGCGCGGGCGGGATCATGATCCGTACCACGCCGGGGGTGCCGGACTCCGTCGACATCATGTTCTTCGACGGGCAGGGTGCCGACCTCTCGCAGGGCAGCCAGCGAAAGCTGGACCGGGTGTTCGCCCGGCAGGAGTACCGGCGCGCCTTCCCCGGTGAGATCGGTGACCTTCACTTCCCGGCCAGCGTCTTCGACTCGTACACCGGGTCACTGCTGCGCAACGTCGACACGACCGGGATCGCCGAGTCCGGGCTCAAGGTGGTCGTGGACGCGTCCAACGGCAGTGCGGGGCTCGTGCTGCCGAGTCTCCTGGGCAAGCTCGGGGTCGACTCGCTGACGATCAATCCCGGCCTCGACGAGTCCAGGCCGACGGAGACCGCCGACGTGCGGCGGTCGGGCATGGTGCGGCTCGGGGAGATCGTGGCGTCCTCGGGAGCCGCGTTCGGCGTGCGGTTCGACCCTGTGGGCGAGCGTCTGTCCCTCGTCGACGAGAAGGGGCGGATCATCGAGGACGACCGGGCGCTGCTGGTGATGCTGGACCTCGTCGCCGCCGAGCGGCGCAGCGGCCGGGTCGCGCTTCCGGTGACCACGACCCGCATCGCCGAGCAGGTGGCGGCGTACCACGGAACCCAGGTCGAGTGGACGACTACCTCTCCCGACGACCTCACGCGCGTGGGCGGTGAGGAAGGGACGATCTTCGGTGGTGACGGCAAGGGCGGCTTCATCGTCCCCGAGTTCAGCAGCGTGTACGACGCCACGGCGGCCTTCGTCCGGCTCATCGGGCTCGTGGCGCGGACGCAGCTCACGCTCAGCCAGATCGATGCGCGGATCCCGCGGGCGCACGTCCTGAAGCGGGACCTGGCGACTCCGTGGGCCGTCAAGGGGCTCGTGATGCGGCGGGTCGTGGAAGCCGCCGGAGACCGCTTCGTGGACACCACGGACGGTGTGCGTGTGGTGGAGACAGACGGCCGCTGGGTGATGGTCCTGCCCGACCCCGCCGAGGCCGTCACCCACCTGTGGGCCGAGGGCCCGGACGACGCCTCCGCGCAGGCCCTGCTGGACGAGTGGGCAGCGGTCGTGGACAGCGCCGGCCGATAGAACGGCCTGCACGCGGGCGTGCCGGACAAATGTCCTCGACGGGGCCTGTCCGGCACGCCGGTGGGGCCGTTCGGAGGTAGTGGCCCCGACATGCGACGATGTGCGGCATGCCGCAGCAACCCCCCATTCGGAGCACACCCGCGCGGCCCCGGCGCCCGGATGCGTCCATGTCGTTGCTCACCAACGTCATGGACCACAGCCTCGACGACGGATACGCCGAGGCCGCCGCGCGCAAGATGGCCGCGGGCGACGGCGGCATGCCGAAGACCCTGCGGGCGAAGCTGGGGCTCGCCGCCGGCCTGGTGCTGGCGGCCCTGGTCGTGACCGTGGGTGCGGCCCAGGCACGGGTCGCCGCCCCGGTCGTCGCCAAGGAGCGGGAAGAGCTGGTTGACCGTATCGACCGGGAGACCGAGGCGGCGGACAAGCTCGAGGACGCCGTCGACGACCTGCGTGCCGACGTGAGCGCGCGGCAGCGCGAGGCGCTGAAGCACAGCGGCGGCAGCGCCGACTCCGATCTGGTGGGCATCCTGTCGGGTGCCGTCGCGGTGCACGGTCCCGGTGTGAAGCTCGTGGTGAACGACGCCAAGGAAGCCGGCACGGGCGGTGACGGCGACCCGCGGGAGACCTCCGGGTTCTCCGACACCGGCCGGGTGCGCGACCGGGACATGCAGCGCGTGGTCAACGGGCTGTGGGAGTCGGGCGCCGAGGCGGTCTCCATCAACGGGCAGCGGCTGACGGCGCTGTCCGCGATCAGGGCCGCGGGGGACGCCATACTGGTCGACAACAAGCCGCTGGTACCGCCGTACACGGTCCTCGCGGTGGGGGACGGGCAGCGGCTGAGCACGCGGTTCCAGAACAGTGCGGACGGGTTGTACCTGAACGCGCTGCAGGAGAGCTACGGCATCAGGACAGGCATCTCCGTGGAGGACGACCTCCGGCTGCCTGCCGCGCCGAGCGTGACCGTACGTACTGCACAGCCGAGCACTGAGAAAAGCGAGAAGGGCACATCGTGATCGCCGTACTGGGCCTCGTCGTGGGAGTCGTGGCCGGCCTGTTGGTCCGGCCTGAGGTTCCGGCGGTGGTCGAGCCTTATCTGCCGATCGCTGTCGTGGCGGCGCTCGACGCCGTCTTCGGCGGCCTGCGGGCGATGCTCGACGGCATCTTCGACGACAAGGTGTTCGTGGTGTCGTTCCTGTCGAACGTCGTCGTGGCGGCGCTGATCGTCTTTCTGGGTGACAAGCTGGGTGTCGGTGCCCAGCTGTCCACGGGTGTGGTGGTCGTCCTCGGCATCCGGATCTTCTCCAACGCCGCGGCCATCCGCCGGCACGTGTTCCGGGCGTGAGGCCGATGAGCGAGCACGACGACCGGCGTTCCGAGGAGCACCGCGACACGCCCGGGGAGCGGCGCGACGGAAGCGGCGAATCCGGGAACAGGCTGCGCAAGGAACTGCCGCAGGAGGTGACCGTGCCGGCGCCTGCCGCCGAGGACGCCCCTTCCCTCGCACCCGCACCGGAGCTGGAGCCGGAGCCGCAGGTGGAGCCCGAGCGGGGGCTGACGGGCCGGCAACGGCTGGTGCAGGGGCTGTGGCCGCCCCGGGTCACCCGGGCGCAACTCATCGTCGCGGTGCTGCTGTTCGGCCTCGGGTTCGGGCTGGCCGTGCAGGTGGCCTCGAACAGCGACAGCGACAGCGCCCTGCGTGGCGCGCGTCAGGAAGATCTTGTCCGCATCCTCGATGAACTGGATGACCGTACTCAGCGTCTTGAGGACGAGAAGCAAGGTCTCGAGAAGCAGCGTGACGAGCTGGAGAACAGCTCGGACCAGGCCGAGGAGGCCCGGAAGCAGACGATCGAGAAGGAGAGGCAACTCGGCATCCTGGCGGGCACGGTGGCCGCGCAGGGGCCCGGCATCACCATGACGATCCAGGACACGAAGGGGACGGTCGAGTCGGACATGCTGCTCGACGCGATCCAGGAGCTGCGCGCGGCGGGTGCGGAGGCGATTCAGGTGAACGGCGTGCGGGTCGTCGCCGGCACGTATCTCGCGGATTCCGGCAAGGGTGTCAGCGTCGACGGGAACAAGATCAACGCCCCCTATCGTTTCAAGGTCATCGGCAAGCCGCAGGACCTCGAGCCGGCGCTCAACATCCCCGGAGGCGTGGTGCAGACTCTCGAGAAGGAACACGCCACCGTCACGATCGAGCGGTCGCCCAAGATCGTCGTGGACGCCTTGCGAGCGGCGAAGCGGCCTGACTACGCTCGGTCGTCCTCGCAGTGAACCGGGGGTGCATGGGCGGCGTCCGGCGAGGGCAAGAGGTTGCGGGGGGTCGGCGCACCGAATGGGTGGTGCGTGGTGGAAACTGTCTGGTGCAGACGGACGTTGTCAGGATGTCCGGGTCGGCCAGAGTGTTCAGTCAGGGTTCGTCCTGCCCCACGGGCGGGTCTGTTTCGGTCAAGGGGAATCGCCCGTGAAGTTGTTTGCGAAGTTGTTCGGCAAGAGCGCGCGTGAAGGCAGCGACAATGCGACCGCTCGCCATCGCGCACAGCCTGACGCGGAGGGCCGGCGGCCGCTGTTCCGGGACCAGGTCGGCGGTCCGGGCGGCGATGTTTCCGGTGGTCAGGGCGCGCCGTCGGTTGACCCTGCGCAGTCCAGCGGCATAGGTTTCGGGCAACCGTCAGCCTCAAGTGCGGGTGGAGGGTTCTCCGACCCGTATGCGTCCCATGCTCCGGGTGAGCAGCCGCGGCAGGAGGATCCGATGTCGGCCCTGGTGTGTACGAGGTGCGGTAACCGCAACGCGGAGAACAGCCGCTTCTGTTCCAACTGCGGTGCGCCGCTGCGGGCCGGTGCGGCGGCGGAGCGTCCGTCCGAGACGACTTCCACGATCTCCATCTCCGGTCTCGAGGCCTACGACAGCGAGGCCACCGGCCAGACGCCGATGCCGACGCTGTCCCCCGAGGCACAGGCGGCCGTCGACGCGCTGCCGCTGGGTTCCGCGCTCCTGGTCGTGCGCCGCGGGCCGAACTCGGGCAGCCGCTTCCTGCTGGACGGTGATCTGACCACGGCCGGGCGTCATCCGCAGAGCGACATCTTCCTGGACGACGTGACGGTCTCCCGGCGGCACGTGGAGTTCCGCCGCGGTCGGGACGGCTCGTTCACGGTGGCCGACGTCGGCAGCCTGAACGGCACCTACGTCAACCGCGAGCGGATCGACCAGGTCGCCTTGAACAACGGCGACGAGGTGCAGATCGGCAAGTACCGGCTGGTCTTCCACACCAGCCAGCGGGGCTACTGACCCGGCCACCGTCCGGGGAACCCCAGCGAAGGTCCATCCGTCAGGGAAGGTCCATGCTTCAAACACCGAGCGGCGGTGCCGGACACGGTACCGCCGCCACGGACAGTGGGCTGATGAGCATCGGCACGGTGCTGAACGTGCTGCGTGACGAGTTCCCCGAAGTGACCATCTCCAAGATCCGCTTCTTGGAGTCGGAGGGGCTCATCGAGCCGCAGCGGACCCCTTCGGGGTATCGCAAGTTCAGTGCTCGTGACGTCGAGCGCCTCGGCCACGTCCTGAGGATGCAGCGGGACCACTATCTGCCCCTGAAGGTGATTCGGGAGCATCTGGAGGCCATGGAGCGCGGAGAGGCCGTCCAGCTGCCGGTCGTGGGCCGTCAGGGTGACGGCGCTTGCGTGCCCGAGGTCCGCGAGGGGCCCACGGCGGCCAGGATCGGGCGGGCGGAGCTGCTGGCCGCCGCGGGCATCGAGGAGGAGGAGCTCGTGGAGTGGGAGTCGTACGGGCTCCTCACCCCACTTCAGGACGGGTCGTTCGACGCCGAGGCGGTCACGGTGGCCGCGCTCGTCACCGAGCTCGGGCGGTTCGGGATCGAGCCCCGGCATGTGCGGATGATGAAGGCCGCCGCAGATCGTGAGGCCGGGCTCGTGGACCAGGTGGTGGCCCCGCTGAGAAGGCACCGGAACCCGCAGACCAGGGCTCATGCGGAGGCCCGTACGAAGGAGCTGGCTGGGCTCACCGCGAGGCTGCACGCCGCGCTGCTGCAGACGGCGCTCGGGGTACGCCTGCCGTGAGGGGCCGGGCGCGCGGGGCCGGATCAGGCGCCCGACCCCTGCCCGACTACCCAAACGTCCCGGGCACGGCCTAGGGTTACTGTGTGAACGAGCTCGATGTCGTAGGTGTCCGGGTCGAAATGCCCTCCAACCAACCGATCGTGCTGCTGCGTGAAGTGGGAGGCGACCGTTACCTTCCCATCTGGATCGGACCGGGGGAGGCGACGGCGATCGCCTTTGCCCAGCAGGGCATGGCTCCCGCGCGGCCGCTGACCCACGACCTGTTCAAGGACGTGCTGGAAGCCGTCGGCCAGGAGCTCACGGAAGTGCGCATCACGGACTTGCGTGAGGGCGTCTTCTACGCCGAGCTGGTCTTCGCCAGCGGCGTCGAGGTGAGCGCCCGGCCGTCCGACGCCATAGCGCTCGCCCTGCGCACCGGGACGCCGATCTACGGCAGTGACACGGTGCTCGACGACGCCGGTATCGCGATCCCGGACGAGCAGGAGGACGAGGTGGAGAAGTTCCGCGAGTTCCTCGACCAGATCTCCCCGGAGGACTTCGGCAGCAGCAGTCAGTGAGCTCCGGAGCCGGCGCGGGCCGGACTTCGGGAACAGAGGTTGGTACGTCATACGGGCGGCCCGGCGGACGACGTGGTCCGCGGCAGGGGCGCCCGCCGTATTGGCGGGGAAACGCCCGCAGGTGCCGGAGGCTTGTGAGAGCGTCATGCGGCCCGCGCCGAAGGCATTCGGCTAGCCTTTCCCCGCGGTGGGGCACGGGAAACCACTCTTAGGGTGATTATCACTCGGCGTGGCGAGTGTGGCGATCGTTGACGCACCCCTGACGACTGCCTACCGTCGAGAAGGCAGGTCAAGGACGGAGGTCGGCGTGAGAAGCAGCGGCGACGGTACGGCTGGGGGCGGCCCCGAACGCAGTCTCAGGGCGAGCGGTCCGTACCCTCCCCCCGGCTCACGGCTCCGCTCGAGCGGGGGATACCCCCAGCCCGACGGCTCGGTCGATCACGCTCCGCAGCGACCGACGGCGGTGCCGAGCAGCGGAGGGACGACGTCCATGGCGTCCGAGCAGATCGGTTATCGCGGCCCCACGGCCTGCGCGGCCGCAGGCATCACCTACCGGCAGTTGGACTACTGGGCACGCACGGGGCTCGTCGAGCCGAGCGTGCGCCCCGCCCACGGGTCCGGGACGCAGCGGCTGTACAGCTTCCGGGACGTCGTCGTCCTGAAGATCGTCAAGCGGTTCCTCGACACCGGGGTGTCGCTGCAGAACATCCGCACGGCCGTCCAGCACCTCAGGGAACGCGGTTTCAGCGACCTGGAGCGGATGACGCTGATGAGTGACGGCGCGACGGTCTACGAGTGCAGCTCCCCCGACGAGGTCCACGCCCTGCTCCAGGGGGGCCAGGGCGTCTTCGGGATCGCCGTGGGCGTGGTGTGGCGGGACGTGGAGAGCGCGCTGTCCCAGCTGCACGGGGAGCGGATCGACACCGGGGAGACCCTGATCGGGTCCAACCCGGCGGACGAGCTGGCACGACGGCGCAACCGGGCCGTCTGAGCCGTCCGGCTCGGGGTGGATGCAGCTGCGGCATGCGGGCGTTTCCGCGCCGGGGTGGAAGCGGTTGCCCCGGCCCGGTTCGGGTGGTCGGGCGGGGCGCTGTCAGTGGTGTAGGGCAGCATCGGAGATGTGAGAACCGCGCCCACGATCCTGCATCTCGACATGGATGCCTTCTTCGCCTCGGTGGAGCAGGCGTCCAAGCCGAGTCTGCGCGGAAAGCCCGTGGTCGTCGGTGGGCTCGGGCCGCGGGGTGTGGTGGCGACCGCGTCGTACGAGGCGCGGGTCTTCGGCGTGCACTCGGCGATGCCCATGGGGCAGGCCCGGCGGCTGGCGCCCAACGCCGCCTATCTCGTGCCGCGCTTCACCTTCTACCGGGCGATCAGCGAGCGGGTGATGGAGCTGCTGCGGGCGCTGTCGCCGCTGGTCGAGCCGCTGAGCCTGGACGAGGCGTTCGTGGACCTGGAGGCCGGAGGAAAGGCCTGGGACGAGCAGTCGGCGCGGCTGGTCGGGGCGCAGCTGCGCGCGGACATCCGGGCTATCACGGGGCTCACGGGGTCGGTGGGGCTCGCCGCCTCCAAGATGCTCGCGAAGATCGCCTCGGAGCAGGCCAAGCCGGACGGCCTGGTGGTGATCGAGCCGGGGACCGAGCGGGCGATGCTCGGGCCGATGCCGGTGCGGACCCTGCCGGGGGTGGGGCCGGCGACGGGCGACCATCTGCGGCGGGCCGGGATCACCACGGTCGAGGAGATCGCCGAGGCGGGGGAGGACGAGCTGGTCCGGCTGCTCGGGAAGGCACACGGGCACGGTCTCTACGCCATGGCGCTGGCGCGGGACGACCGGCCCGTGGTCGCGGAGCGGGAGGCGAAGTCGGTGTCGGTCGAGGACACCTACGACGTGGACATCCACGACCGGGTGCGGGTCGGGCTTGAGGTGCAGCGGCTCGCCGACCGGTGCGTGCGGCGGCTGCGCGGCGCCGGGCTGTCCGGGCGGACCATCGTGCTGAAGGTGCGGCGCTACGACTTCTCGACGCTCACCCGGTCCGAGACGCTGCGCGGCCCCACGGACGACCCCGCGGTGATCCGTGAGGCGGCGGCCAGGCTGCTGGACTCGGTCGACACGACGGGCGGGGTGCGGCTGCTCGGGGTGGGCGTCAGCGGGCTCGCCGACTACACGCAGGAGGACCTGTTCGCGCAGGCGGCCGGCGAGCGGGCGGTCGCAGAAGATCCAGCCGAGGAGAACGCCGAGGCGCCGGTCGAGGAGCAGCCGGTGCCCGCCGAGCGGCGATGGCCCGCGGGGCACGACGTGCGCCACGCCGAGTTCGGGCACGGGTGGGTGCAGGGCAGTGGCCTGGGGCGGGTCACCGTGCGGTTCGAGACGCCCGGCTCGGGGCCGGGACGTGTGCGGACCTTTCCGATCGGCGATCCCGCGCTGGAGCCGGCGGATCCCTTACCGCTGGTGTTACGAAGACCCGAGGGCGGGGGGCACGGCGGTTCCGCAGAGGCGCAGGGCAGGGGCGGGCCGGGTGCTGCTCCCGGTCCCGCGGGCACACCGGCGGGGATCTCCTCGGCCGCGGACACAGCGTCCGGGTTCTCTTCGGCGTAGAGCTCGTGCGCCGGAAGGGCATCACAGCGCGGGAACGCCAACGCCACCCCCACGTCGGCGGTGGTGACCGCCGGGGCCACCGTCGAGGGCGCGGGGTTGGACGCCGGTCCTCTTGCCTATCGCGGCCGAGGTGTGCGGACGGAGCCGCCTGCGAAGGTGACTCCTCCGTGCCGGAGCAGCGGTGTCGCTCCTGCGGCGTCCGGGGCACAGCGGACGGCTACGGGGCCTGGGCTCAGGTCGTCGTCTCGTCCTTGCCGGCGAGCCGGCCGAAGTCGTGCTCCGGAAGCGGGGGCGGGGCGGCGACGTCGAGGCCGTAGTGGTGGTAGAGCTGGAGTTCCTGCTCCGGTGAGAGGTGGCGGCCCACGCCGAAGTCGGGGGCGTCCTTGATGAGGGCGCGGTCGAAGGGGACGCGCAGGGCGCCTTCGATCAGTTCACTGGGCTCCAGGGGGACGAACGCGTCCCTGCTGAACAGCCCGGTCCGTATGGCCGCCCACTCCGGTTCGCCGGTGGCGTCGTCGAGGTAGACCTCGTCGATCGTGCCGATCCTGGTTCCATTGCGGTCGAACGCCTTGCGGCCGATCAGGTGGCGCGGATCGATATCGGTACGCACGTGCCCTCCACAAGGTCGCAAGTCTTCTGTAGACACCACAAAACGGCACAACCGGGGACCCGGCCACTCGAAGGTTCGTGCGTTGACCCCGCTGGTACGCTGGCAGCGGCTGCTGACCCCGTGCGGGAGAGTCCTCCAGACAGCATCGGAGGCGCCGAAGGAGCAAATCCTCCCCGGAATCTCTCAGGCACACGTACCGCACGGACGAGGTCACTCTGGAAAGCAGGGCGGGTGCCGACGGCTTCCGCTCTCACCGACGGTGAAAACCGGAGGCCTTCGGGCGATCCGGTGAAGCTCTCAGGTTGAGATGACAGAGGGGGAGGCCGTCCGGGTACCCGTGCCGTGGTGCCCCTCGCAGGTCGTGTCAGACCAGGAGGCCTCCGCAAATGACCGCCCATCGCATTCCGCTCTCCGAGCTCGAAGAGGCAGTCCCCTTCGAGCAGCGCCACATCGGCCCCGACCACGAGGCCCGGGCCAAGATGCTCGCGCAGGTCGGCTACGGCTCGCTGGAGGAGCTCACGGCCGCCGCGGTCCCGGCCGTGATCAAGAGCGCCGAGGCGCTGGACCTGCCGGGCGCCCGCAGCGAGGCCGAGGTGATCGCCGAGCTGCGCTCCCTCGCCGAGCGCAACCAGGTCCTCGGCTCCATGATCGGGCTCGGGTACTACGGCACGTTCACGCCGCCGGTCATCATGCGCAACGTCATGGAGAACCCGGCCTGGTACACGGCCTACACGCCGTACCAGCCGGAGATCTCGCAGGGGCGGCTCGAGGCGCTTCTGAACTTCCAGACCATGGTCGCCGACCTGACCGGGCTGCCGACCTCCGGCGCCTCCCTGCTCGACGAGGGGACAGCGGCCGCCGAGGCCATGGCGCTGTCGCGGCGTCTGGGCAAGAACAAGAGGGGCCTGTTCCTGGTCGACGCGGACGTGCTGCCGCAGACCATCGCCGTGATCCAGACCCGGGCCGAGCCGACCGGCGTCGAGGTCGTCGTCGCCGACCTCAGTGACGGCATCCCCGCCGAGATCGCCGAGCGTGAGATCAACGGCGTGCTGATCCAGTACCCGGGCGCCTCCGGAGCCGTCCGGGACATCAAGCCGGTCATCGACCGGGCGCACGAGCTCGGGGCGCTCGTCACCGTCGCCGCCGACCTGCTCGCGCTGACGATGCTGAGGTCGCCCGGGGAGCTCGGCGCCGACATCGCGGTCGGGACGACGCAGCGCTTCGGTGTGCCCATGGGCTTCGGCGGGCCGCACGCCGGCTACATGGCCGTCCAGGAGAAGATGGCGCGCAGCCTGCCCGGACGGCTCGTCGGCGTGTCCGTCGACGCGGACGGGAACAGGGCCTACCGGCTGGCGCTGCAGACGCGTGAGCAGCACATCCGCCGGGAGAAGGCCACCAGCAACATCTGCACCGCGCAGGTGCTGCTCGCCGTCATGGCCGGCATGTACGCCGTCTACCACGGGCCGGAGGGCCTGAAGGGCGTCGCGCAGCGCACCCACCGGTACGCCACGGTCCTCGCCGCCGGTCTCGCGAACGGCGGTGTCGAGGTCGTGCACGAGGCCTACTTCGACACCGTCACGGTGCGCGTGGAGGGCCGGGCCGCCGAGGTCGTGGCCGCCGCGCGGGACAACGGGGTCAACCTGCGTCTCGTCGACGCCGACCACGTCTCCATCGCCTGCGACGAGACCACCACCCGGGCCCAGCTGCGTGCCGTATGGGCCGCCTTCGGTGTCGAGGGTGTCGTCGAGGCACTGGATGCCGCCGCGGAGGACGGGCTTCCCGTTGATCTTCTGCGCACCGACGAGTACCTGACGCACCCCGTCTTCCACCAGCACCGCTCCGAGACCGCCATGCTGCGCTACCTGCGCCGGCTGGCCGACCGGGACTACGCGCTCGACCGCGGCATGATCCCGCTGGGCTCCTGCACCATGAAGCTCAACGCGACCACGGAGATGGAGCCGGTCACCTGGCCCGAGTTCGGGCAGCTGCACCCCTTCGCGCCCGCTGAGCAGGCCGCGGGCTACCTCACCCTCATCCACGAGCTGGAGGACCGCCTCGCCGAGGTCACCGGCTACGACAAGGTCTCCCTCCAGCCCAACGCCGGGTCGCAGGGCGAGCTGGCCGGTCTGCTCGCCGTGCGCGGGTACCACCGGGCCAACGGCGACGCGCAGCGCACCGTGTGTCTGATCCCCTCGTCCGCGCACGGCACCAACGCCGCCAGCGCGGTGATGGCGGGCATGAGGGTCGTCGTCGTGAAGACCGCGGAGGACGGCGAGATCGACGTCGAGGACCTGCGGGCGAAGATCGAGCAGCACCGCGACGAGCTGGCCGTGCTGATGATCACCTACCCGTCCACCCACGGTGTGTTCGAGGAGCACGTCGCCGACATCTGCGCCCAGGTGCACGAGGCGGGCGGTCAGGTCTACGTCGACGGGGCCAACCTCAACGCGCTCGTGGGACTCGCCAAGCCGGGGCACTTCGGCGGGGACGTCTCGCACCTGAACCTGCACAAGACCTTCTGCATCCCGCACGGCGGCGGCGGTCCCGGCGTGGGCCCGGTGGCGGTGCGGGAGCACCTCGCGCCCTACCTGCCGAACCACCCGTTGCAGCCCGAGGCCGGCCCGGAGACCGGCGTCGGTCCCATCTCCGCGGCGCCGTGGGGTTCCGCCGGCATCCTGCCGATCTCGTGGGCGTACGTCCGGCTCATGGGCGGCGAGGGGCTGAAGCGGGCCACGCAGGTGGCGGTGCTCAGCGCCAACTACATCGCCAAGCGGCTGGAGCCGCACTACCCGGTGCTCTACACCGGCCCGGGCGGACTCGTGGCGCACGAGTGCATCATCGACCTGCGGCCGCTGACCAAGGCGACCGGGGTGAGCGTCGACGACGTGGCCAAGCGGCTGATCGATTACGGCTTCCACGCGCCGACGATGTCGTTCCCGGTGGCCGGGACGCTGATGATCGAGCCGACCGAGTCGGAGGACCTGGCCGAGCTGGACCGTTTCTGCGATGCGATGATCGCCGTTCGCGCGGAGATCGAGAAGGTCGGTTCCGGCGAGTGGCCCGCCGACGACAACCCGCTGCGCGGCGCCCCGCACACCGCCGGCGCGCTCGCCGGGGAGTGGGAGCACGCCTACAGCCGAGAGGACGCCGTCTTCCCGGCCGGGGTGTCGGCCGCCGACAAGTACTGGCCGCCGGTGCGCCGCATCGACCAGGCCTTCGGCGACCGGAACCTCGTCTGCTCCTGCCCGCCGCTGGACGCCTACGAGGACTGATCGACCGACCGGTCAGGGGGAGGGGCTCCGCTGTGCGGGGCCCCTCCCGTTCATTCCACGGCGAGCGGCGTCAGGCCGGGTACGCGTGCGTCTGCGTCGCCTTGACCGTCGCCCACACCGGTGCCCCGGGGTGCAGGTCGAGTTCCGCCGCGGCGACGGTGGTCAGGTCGGCGGTCAGGGGGAGTTCGCCGGTGAGGTCGGCGCGGATCTGGTCGCTGTGCGTCTCCAGGCCGGCGACCTCGCAGTGCCACAGGTTGCGGGCGCTGGAGCCGGCCGGGCGCTCCCGGTACAGCGTCACCGCGCTCGGCGGGAACGCCACGAAGACGGGACCGGAGAGCTCCTCGGTGGTGGTGATGGCGGGGCCCGTGGAGAGCCGGACGGTGTGGCCCTCGGCCTGCCCCCGGTAGAGGTTGAGGCCGACCAGCCGGGCGATGTAGTCCGTACGCGGATGGCGGGCGATGCCCGCGGGTGTGCCCTCCTGGACGACCTGACCGTGCTCGACGACGACCAGGCGGTCGGCCAGCACCATGGCGTCCAGCGGGTCGTGCGTGACCAGGACGGCCACGGCCTCGAACTCCGCCAGGTGTCGTCGGAGCTGGGCACGTACCTCCAGTCGGGTACGGGCGTCGAGGGCGGCAAGGGGTTCGTCCAGGAGCAGCAGCCGGGGCCGGGTCGCCAGGGCCCGGGCCAGGGCCACGCGCTGGGCCTGACCGCCGGAGAGGCGGCGGGGTTTGGCGCCGGCGTGGTCGGCCAGGCCCATGCGGTCCAGCCACTCGGCGGCCTGGGCACGGGCCTCGGCCTTGCCGGCGCCGCGGCAGCGTGGCCCGAAGGCGACATTGTCCAGGGCGGTCAGATGCGGGAACAGCAGGTAGTCCTGGAAGACGACACCGACCGGGCGGGCCTCGGGCGGGGTGCCGTCCAGCCCGGTGCCGTCCAGACGCAGATGGCCCGCGGAGAGGGGGACGAGCCCGGCGAGTGCGCGTAGGGCGGTGGTCTTGCCGGCGCCGTTCGGGCCGAGGAGGGCGACGACCTCCCCGGGGGCGGCGGTGAGGGCGACGTCGAGACGGAAGGAGCCGCGGTCCACGACGAGGTGGGCGTCGAGCCCCTCGGTCGTCGGGTCGTCGAGGTGGGTCATCAGGGCGTCGTCCAAAGTGTCAGGAGGCTGTCATCCACCGGTCGCGCAGGGCGGCCAGTACCGCGATGGACACGGCCAGCAGCACCAGGCTGAGGGCGATCGCCGCCGCCGGGTCGTTCTGCAGGGCGAGGTAGACCGCGAGCGGCATGGTCTGTGTACGGCCCGGGAAGTTGCCGGCGAAGGTGATGGTCGCGCCGAACTCCCCGAGGGCCCGGGCCCAGGCCAGTACGGCTCCGGCCGCGATGCCCGGCGCGATCAGCGGCAGGGTGACCCGGCGGAACGCGGTGAGGCGGGAGGCGCCCAGGGTGGCGGCCGCCTCCTCGTAGCGCGGGTCGGCGGCCCGCAGGGTGCCCTCCACGCTGATGACGAGGAACGGCATCGCCACGAACGTCTCCGCGAGGACGACACCCGTCGTGGTGAACGGCAGGGTGATCCCGAACCAGGAGTCGAGCCACTGACCGATCACGCCGTTGCGCCCGAAGGCGAGCAGCAGGGCCACACCGCCCACGACCGGCGGCAGCACCAGCGGCAGCGTCACCAGGGCCCGTACGAGGCCCCGGCCGGGGAAGCGCGTGCGGGCCAGCAGCCAGGCCAGGGGCACACCGACGACCAGGCTGAGGCCCGTCGCAGCGGTGGCGCACAGAAGGGAGAGCCGGAGCGCCTCCCACACCCCGGCGCTGGTCAGCTGCTCGGGAAGGCTGCGCCAGGGTGCCCGGACGAGCAGCGCGATCAGCGGCAGGAGCAGGAAGGCCAGGCCGATCAGGGCGGGCACCAGCAGAGGGACCGGCACGAACCGGGTCCGGCCGCGGGGGCGGTCGCGGCGAGGCCGGCTCGCCGGGGTGTCGCTCACGGCTCGAGGAACCCGGCCCCGGACAGCACCTTCTGGCCCTGCGCGGACCTCACGAGTGCCATGAAGGCCTTTGCCGTGCCGGGGTTGGGGGCGTTCTCGAGCAGGACGATCGGATAGTCGTTGACCGCGTCGGCCGACTCGGGGAAGTCCACGCCCTGCACCCTGTCACCCGCCGCCCGCACGTCGGTCCGGTAGACGACGGCCGCGTCGGCCTCCTTCAGCTCGACCTTCGTCAGTGCGCTCTTGACGTCCTGTTCGTAGGAGACAGGGGTGAGCTTCACGCCACCGGAGTCCAGCGCCTTCCGGGCGGCGGCGCCGCACGGAACCGTCCTGTCGCACAGGACGACCTTCAGGCCGGGCTTGGTGAGGTCCTTCAGGGAGGAGATCCTGTCGGGGTTGCCCGGCAGGGTGGCGATCTCCAGCCGGTTGCGGACGAAGGTGGCCGGTGTGCCCACCGCGTCCTTCTCGTCCGTCACGATCGCCATCGTGTTGGTGCTGGCGGCGGCGAAGACGTCGGCGGGGGCGCCGCTGGTGATGCTGGCGGCGAGGGTGTCGCTGCCGCCGAAGTTGAAGGCGACCTCGGTACCCGGGTGCCGCTTCTCGAACGTCCTGCCCAGCGCCTTGAAGCTCTCCTCCAGGGAGGCGGCGGCGAAGACGGTGACCGTCCCCGAGAGTTTCGGCGACGAGGACGAGCCCTTGTCCGACCCCGTACCGGAGGAGGAGCAGGCGCTCAGTGTCAGCAGCGCGGCGGCGGATGCCCCGGCGACCTGGAGGATCCGGCGGTGGCGGAGCGCGGAACGGGTCATCTCGGGGCCACTCCTCTGCGGGCTGGAGGAAGAGCCCGCCGGGCTCTCCCGATGGATCGATCATACTGGCGCATCTGCCAGGCAGAAGCTTCCTGTCGCTTCGCATGAGCGAGGCAAGCAGGGGTGGTGGGTGTGTATGTGCGGACCTACGGAGTCAGGCGCGATCGATGTGGACGTTCGTCGACTTCACACGGGCCGTCGCCTCCATGCCGACCTCCAGTGCCAGCTCCTCCACGGCCTCACGGGTGAGCAGGGAGACGAGCCGGTGCGGGCCGGCCTGGATCTCCACCTGGGCGGCGACATCGCCGAGCTTGATCGCGGTGACGATGCCGGGGAAGGCGTTGCGGGCCGAGGTGTACGGGATGTCCTCCTCGGCGGTTCCGGACCTGGCGAGTTCGACCGAGAAGGCGGCCAGGTCCCGTCCGTCGACGAGTCGCCGCCCGGTTTCGTCACGGTGTGTGGCGACGCGGCCCGCGTCCGCCCAGCGCCGGGCGGTGTCCGGGCTCACGCCGAGCAGCCGTGCTGCCTGGCCGATCGTGTAGGACTGCATGCCGGTCACCTTAGGGCCGCGGGCGGGAATGGTGGACGCGGGGCGGTCGTGCCGCGCGTACGGATCACCGGTGGGATCAACTACGGCCAGGTTGTCGTGCGCCCGCCGCGCAGGGCTTCGGCAGGAGGGGACCGGCGGCCTGGCTCAGCCCACGTGCACCTTCGGCCGCCGCTTCCGGTCCGGTTCCGCCTCGCGCAGGACTTCCCGGGTCACCGGGGCGACCTCGCCCTGGCCGAACAGGAAGAAGCGCAGGAGGTTGGCGAAGGGCCCGCCCTCGGTCCACTCGAAGTAGATGTGCGGGGTGCAGCCGGTCGTGTCGCGGACGTACAGCAGGAGCGCGGCCAGGGCGTTGGGGATGGAGGAGGACTCCAGGGTCAGGACGCGGTAGCGGTCGTGCAGCACCTCGCCGCGTACGGTCAGGCTCGCTTCGAACTCCGACGGGTCGGTGACCGTCACCTCGACGAAAACGAAGTCCTCCTGGCCGGGCACATCGTTGTCCTGCCGGATCTGCTCGATCTTGTCGCGGTACTCGGCGATGTCGCGCCGGTCGGGCTCGTTGGCGATGAACCGCATCCGCCGGCTGGCCATGTCGCGCACGAAGCGCTCCGCCATGTCGTCCAGGGTCACGCTGGTCACGCGGAGCTCGAACGCTCTGGCCAGCCGTGACAGCAGCGAGACGAGGATGATGCCGGCGATGAAGCAGGCGCCGATCTTCACACCGTCCGGGCGCTCGATGACGTTCGCGACGGTCGTGTAGAGGAACACCGCGGAGATGACCGCGAACGCGATGGTCCAGTTCCGCTGCCGGGCCTTACGGGAGGCGATGGTCACCGCGATCGCGGCGGAGCTGATGAGGACGAGCACACCGGTGGCGTAGGCACCGCCCTGCGCGTTGACGTCGGCGTCGAAGATCCAGGTGACCAGGAAGGCGATCAGCGTGAAGACGATGACCATGGGCCGTACCGCGCGGGCCCAGTGCGGTGCCATGCCGTAGCGGGGCAGGTAGCGCGGCATCAGGTTGAGCAGGCCCGCCATCGCGGAGGCGCCGGCGAACCACAGGATGGCGATGGTCGAGACGTCGTAGACGGTGCCGAAGGTGTTGCCCAGGTAGTCGTGCGCCAGATAGGCCAGCGCGCGCCCGTTGGCCTGGCCGCCCGCCTCGAACTCCTTCGCCGGGATGAGGAGGGTGGTGATGAAGCTGGTCGTGATCAGGAAGACGCTCATGATCAGAGCGGCCGTCGTGAGCAGCTTCTTGGTGTCGCGGATGCGGCCGGCCGGCCGTGCCTCGGTGTCGTCCGGGTCGCCCTTGACGTGCGGCATCACGGCGACGCCGGTCTCGAAGCCGGAGAGGCCGAGCGCGAGTTTCGGGAAGACGAGCAGGGCGAGGCCGATCATGACGAAGACGTTGCTGTGCTGGGTGGTCAGGGCGCTCGACCAGTCGGTGATGACATGCCCCGCGGTCGCGACATGGTAGAGGCCGACGACCACCACGACCACGTTCAGTGCGAGGTAGGCGCCCACCAGCGCGACCGCGACACCGATCGCCTCCAGGAAGCCCTTGAGGAACACCGCACCCAGGAGGGCGATGAGGACGAGGGTGATCAGCATCTGCTTGTCGTGCAGGACACCGTTCAGATGCGGGTTCTCCACGAGGTGGGTGGAGGCGTCGGCAGCCGACAGGGTGATGGTGATGAGGAAGTCGGTGGCGGCGAAGCCCAGCAAGGTCAGGACGAACAGCTTGCCCTGCCAGAAGGAGAGCAGCCTTTCCAGCATCGCGATCGAGCCCTCGCCGTGCGGGCTCTCCTCGGCCACGCGGCGATAGACGGGCAGGGCGCCGGCCAGGGTGACGACGACCAGGACGATGGTCGCGACGGGGGACAGCAGGCCGGCGGCGAGCGCCGCGATGCCCGGCTGGTATCCGAGGGTGGAGAAGTAGTCGACGCCGGTCAGGCACATCACCCGCCACCAGCGCTGGCCCCGGTGCGGGGGTTCCGGTTCGGCGTGGGGTCCGGTGTGGCCGCCGTCCTTGCCCATGTCGGACAGGCCCTCCAGCATCCAGGCGCGCAGTCGGCTGGGTGGGACGGGCTCCGTACGGCTCGGCGGAGGGTGCTCAGTGGTGGCCATCGTCGTGCTCCCGATGTGCGGATCGGCCTGGTTCCGGCCATCACTGGACGGCCCGATCAGCGTAAGCGGAGCGTGACGCTGTGGCCCGTGGATGAGGGGGCTGAGTGCGTCAAGCTTCCGTTAAGAGTGGGGCGGGGCACCTCCGGCCCGGGTGGCCGAGGGTGTGAAACGCGTGTTGAGAGCGGGGA
Organism: Streptomyces sp. NPDC002788; assembly: GCF_053592115.1. Lineage (NCBI taxonomy): Bacteria > Bacillati > Actinomycetota > Actinomycetes > Kitasatosporales > Streptomycetaceae > Streptomyces > Streptomyces sp. NPDC002788. The sequence goes on from NZ_JBSFVB010000015.1 coordinate 20,188, forward strand.
GAGCGGCTGCCGACCGCCCGTCCGTGCGGCTCTCCGGTTCCCGTCGGTCGGTCCGTAGGTCACCACGCTGTGTGATCGCGGAGAAATCCACCCGTAACGTTCGTCTTCCGAATCGAATGTTTCGCACCCTGCCCAAGGCCCTTGCAGGGGACTGAAGATTCACCGCGTCCGAGGGGTTGTCACCCTTTGCAGGCTGTCTCTAGGGTGCGGCAACAGCGAAGCTTTCCGGATTCAGTTCGAAACTTTCGAGGAGAGCATGATGGGCGACCCGGCACTGTCCCGCCGCGGCTTCCTGGCGGCCTCCGCCGCGGCCGGCCTGGGGACGACGGCACTGACCGCATGCGGCGGGGACTCGGACGGAGGGGCGTCCGGGACGGCCACGATCGAGTGGTGGAACATCTCCACCACTCAGCCGGCCAAGGACGTCTGGGCCGCCCTCGCCCGGAGGTTCGAGGCGCAGAACCCCAGGGTCAAGGTGAAGATCGTCCAGCTGGAGAACGACGCCTACAAGTCGAAGATGACGGCCCTGACGGCCTCCGGGAAGCTGCCCGACATCTTCCACACCTGGGGCGGCGGCGTACTGAAACAGCAGGTCGACGCCGGACTCGTCGAGGACCTCACGGACCGGACCAAGGCGTGGGGCGACGCCCTGCTCCCGGTCGCCAGGGAGCCGTACCTGGTGGACGACAGCGTCTACGGCATCCCGTTCGACATCGGCATGATCGGCTTCTGGTACAACAAGGCGCTCTTCGAGAAGGCAGGCGTCAGTGAGCCCCCGACCACCTGGAGCGGCTTCCTCGACACCGTGCGCAAGCTGAAGGCCGCCGAGGTCACGCCCCTGGCGCTGGCCGGCAAGGAGAAGTGGCCCGGCATGTACTACTGGGCCTACCTGGCGATGCGCACCGCCGGCGCCGAAGCGTTGCAGACGGCCTACGAGGAGAAGGACTTCACCGGCGCCCCCTTCGTCGAGGCGGGTGAGCACCTGGACGAACTCGTCGGTCTCCGGCCGTTCCAGAGGGGCTTCCTGGGAGCCGCCTACTCCACGCCCACCGGACAGGCCGCCACCGTCGGCAACGGCAAGGCGGCCATGGAGCTCATGGGGCAGTGGGCGCCCACCGTGCAGGCCGACGCGGGCAAGGGCCTCGGCAAGGACCTCGGTTTCTTCCCCTTCCCCGCGGTCGAGGGCGGCAAGGGCACCATCACCGAGGTGTTCGGCGGAGGCGGCGGACACGCCCTGCGCCGGGGCGCCCCGCAGGCGGCCGTCGACTTCCTGAAGTTCTTCGCCTCAGAGGCCACCGACCTGGAACTGGTCAAGAAGACCGGGGTCCTTCCCGTGGTCCCGGCGGCCGAGAGCGCCATCGTCGACCCCAACATCAAGGCCGTACAGGCACAGCTGAAGCAGGCCACCGGCTTCCAGCTGTACCTCGACCAGGCCTACGCGCCCGCCGTCGGCCAGGAGGTCAACGACAGTGTCGCCGCGCTCATCGCCGGGTCGAAATCCCCCGGGCAGGTCGCCCAGTCGATCACGAAGACCGCGAAGGAAGAGCAGTAGCCGGCGATGACCTCCACCTTCCTGCCGGACAAACGGACCGAACCCGGCGTCGGTTCCCCCCTCCCGCCCACGGACCGGGGCCGGAGCCGCGCCCGGCGTCGCACGCTGCACTGGCTCACCGCGGCCGGCTTCCAACTGCCCGCCCTGGTGCTGTTCACGGGGCTCGTGCTGATGCCGATGCTGTTCGCCCTGTACGCCGCCTTCTTCCGCTGGGGCGGCTTCGGCATGCCCTCCGACTACATCGGCGGCGAGAACTTCACCCGGCTCTTCCAGGACGCCGTCTTCCTCGGCGACCTGTGGCGCTGTCTCGTGCTGGTGGTGCTGTCGCTCGTCATCCAGCTGCCGTTCGCGCTCGCCATGGCCGTGCTGCTCAACCAGCGGATGCGCGGCCGGGCGGTGTACCGGATGCTGTTCTTCGCGCCGTACGTCCTGTCGGAGGCCATCACCGGAATCCTGTTCGGCATGATCTTCGCCCCGGACGACGGCTTCGCCGACCAGGTCCTCGGCGGGATCGGGCTGGACGGGGTGGGCGGGCAGTGGTTCGCCGACCAGTCCACCGTCATGGCGACCCTGTTCCTGGTCATGACCTGGAAGTACTTCGGCTTCCACATGATGCTGTACCTGGCCGGGCTCCAGGCCGTCCCCAGGGAGCTGACCGAGGCGGCGCTGATCGACGGGGCCGGGCCCTGGCAGCGTTTTCGCAGCGTGACGCTGCCGCTGCTCGCGCCCACCCTGCGCATCAGCGTGTTCCTGTCGGTCATCGGCTCGATCCAGCTCTTCGACCTGGTGTGGGTGACCACCGCGGGCGGCCCGGACCACCACTCCGAGACCATGGCCGTGACCATGTTCCAGTACGGCTTCAAGCGCTACCAGGTCGGCTACGCCAGCGCGATCAGCGTGGTCATGTTCGGCATCAGCCTCGTCTTCGCCCTCGCCTACCAGCGGTTCGTGCTCCGGCGCGACCTGGAAGGGGCCACCACGACCATGCGGGGTGACGGAAAATGACAGTCGGTCAGAAGGCCCGTAGAGGCGGGAACCTTCCGCTGCACCTCGTCCTGGTCGTCGTCGGCGCGGTCATGGCCGTCCCCCTGCTCTATGCCGCGCTGTCCGGCTTCAAGTCCACCGACGAGCTCTCCCGCAACCCGGTCGGTCCGCCCGAGTCGTGGGTGACCTCCCACTACACCGGAATCCTCGCTTCGGGTGACTTCTGGCGGCTGATCGGCAACAGCACGCTGATCGCGGTGGGCACGACCGTCCTGGTCGTCGCGGTCTCCGCGCTGTCCGCCTTCTCCTTCGCGCGGTTCGCCTTCCGCGGCCGGGAGGCGCTGTTCACGCTGTTCACGATGGGGCTGATGTTCCCGTTCGCGGTGGCCGCCCTGCCGCTGTTCCTGCTGCTGCGCTCCCTGGACCTGCTGGACAACCCGCTCGGCGTGATCCTCCCGCAGGCGGCCTTCGGTCTGCCGATGACGATCATCATCCTGCGGGGCTTCTTCCGGCAGATCCCCGGGGAGCTCGAGGAGGCGGCCACGCTCGACGGGTGCAGCTCGTTCGGCTTCTTCTGGCGGGTGCTGCTGCCCATGGCCCGGCCCGCGCTCGGCACGGTCTCGGTGCTGGCCGTCGTCACCAGCTGGAACAACTTCTTCCTGCCGCTGCTGGTGTTCACCGACGCGCAGTGGTGGACGCTGCCGATCGGAGTCCAGCAGTTCCAGGGGCAGTACTCGGCGGAGTACGCGAAGGTCTTCGCCTATCTGGTGCTGGCCATGGTTCCCGCCCTCGCCTTCTACTCGGTCGCCGAGCGTCAGCTCGTCGGCGGCCTCACCGCCGGCGCCACGAAGGGCTGACGCGCGCCGCATCCGTACGGCTCACCCCACCCTTCAACCGTGAGGAGTCGCACCATGCGCAGAACCGCTCCACGGCTCGGACTCGCCGCGGCGTTCGCCGCCGCCGCGCTGATGCTCGGCGGCATCGTCACCGGGCCCTCGGCACAGGCGGACGAGCACCACGGCCAGGAACCGACCCTCGCCGACCTCGCCCAGCGGCACGGCCGCTACTTCGGCAGCGCGACCGACAACCCCGAGCTCGTCGACGAACCGTACAAGGCCCTGCTCGGCAGCGAGTTCGACCAGATCACCCCCGGCAACGGCATGAAGTGGTACGCGACCGAGCCACAGCAGGGCGTGTTCGACTTCTCGCAGGGCGACGAGACAGTGAACCTCGCCCGGGCCAACCGGCAGAAGGTACGCGGCCACACGCTCGTCTGGCACAGCCAGCTGCCGGGGTGGCTCACCGGGCGGGAGTGGACGGCCCGGGAGCTGCGGGCGGTGCTGAAGAAGCACATCCAGACGGAGGTACGGCACTACCGGGGCAAGGTGTTCGCCTGGGACGTCGTCAACGAGGCGTTCAACGAGGACGGCACGTACCGGGAGACGGTCTTCTACAGGACGCTCGGCCCCGGCTACATCGCCGACGCACTGCGCTGGGCGCACCAGGCCGATCCGCGCGTCAAGCTGTACCTCAACGACTACAACATCGAGGGGATCGGCCCGAAGAGCGACGCCTACTACAAGCTGGCCAAGCAGCTGAAGGCTCAGCGCGTCCCGCTGCACGGCATCGGCCTCCAGGCCCATCTGGCCCTGCAGTACGGCTATCCGACCACCGTGGAGGACAACCTCCGCCGCTTCTCCCGACTAGGCCTGGACACCGCGCTCACCGAGGTCGACATCCGAATGCAGCTGCCAGCGACCGAGGAGAAGCTGGCCCGGCAGGCCGAGTGGTACGGGGACCTGACCGAGGCGTGCCTGGCGGTGCGCCGGTGCGTCGGGATCACCCTTTGGGACTACACCGACAAGTACTCCTGGATCCCGGCGTTCTTCCCGGGCGAGGGCGCGGCCCTGCCGTGGGACGAGGAACTGCGCCGCAAGCCGGCGTACTTCGCGATCCGTGAGGCGCTCGGAGGGAGGTAGCGGGACGCGGCGCCCTGCCGCCGGGGGGCGGTGGGGCGCGCGCCCCCGGTAGCGGGCGTCAGATCGGTGGCGCCGTGCTCGCCCGTACCACCGGCTCGGTGCCCGGCTCCATCCGGGGCGAGTCCGGCTGCTCGTGGCGGGGCAGGCCGATGATCGTGCGGACGGCCGGTTTGCCCCTGTCGGAAGGGGGCCGGCGGATCGTCGTCAGGGGCGGAGCCGACCAGCGGACCTCCGGAGGGTCGTCGAGATCGGCGTCGGCCTCACGTGCTCCCACTCTCGCCCCACCTCCGTCGACACGGCACCGGCGGAACGTCCAGGAGTCTTCCGGGAAACGGGCGTCCGTGGGAAGGCGTGCGAGTCACCGACGGCCCGTCGCGGGGGGTGACGGGGAGTGACGGCAGCCGGACACGCGTCGGGGCCGGTGCGCAGGGTGTCCCGCAGCCGGCCCCTCAAGTCTGCGGGCGGGCGCCATTCCGCCCGGCGCTCCTCAGGCGGCCGTCATCACCTGGCTGCCGGCCAGCGGACGGTGCGGGGCGATGACCCGGCCGTCCGGCAGGAGCTCACCGGTGTCCTCGAAGAGCACCACGCCGTTGCACAGCAGGCTCCATCCCTGCTCCGGGTGGTGCGCCACGAGGCGGGCGGATTCCCGGTCGGCGGAGTCGGCTGACGGGCACGGCGTCTGGTGCTGGCACATGGGCGGGATCTTTCGCTCTGTCGTGGTGGACGTGGTGGCCGAGTTGACGGAGTTGAATGAGTCGTCTGTGGTGTCTGTTCCGCGGCTGGAAAGGTCGTTCATGGCCGCCCCCCGTTGGAATGAGTCGTCGGAACCCAGTGTTGCCCTACGGGCGTCGATCCGCAGGGATTTCGCAGCACCGCTTCTCACAGGTTGAGGACGCATCACCCGCGCGGACGGTTCATCCCAACGGGACTGTCACTTCGGGTGGTTCGCCGTGGCCGGATGGGGCTAGTCCGGCCGGGCGCCGACCCTTTCGGCTCGTGCGAGCCATGGGGTGCTCCTGAGAGCGATCGTGTGAGCTAAAGCGATCGTGCGAGCGAAGAAAAGCCCGTACCCCGCCGCCGGAATTCGGCGACGGGGTACGGGGAACTGCGCGGCGCCGCGCTTCAGGCGGGTGAGCCGAGCAGCCGCGTCGGGGTCGCCCGGTGGGTCAGCATCGGGAGGAGTTCGGCTACGCGGTGCGGGCGATGTGCCGCGATGCCGGGAGGTGCGGGCGCCAAGGGGACGAGCAGGTCGGTGGCGGCGGGATGGCCGACGGCGCCGTCCGCGCTGCGGTCCTCGTGCAGCCAGAGCGTCAGCATGTACAGGCTGGGCACCGACAGCAGGCGGGGCTGGTACGGCTGCGGCATCGTCTCGGCCTGGCGCAGGGCGCGCTCGGTGGAGGTGATGTACGGGCCCTCGAAGAAGTGGGAGAAGACCCAGCCGTCGGGGGTCAGCTTGGTCTCCGCCGCGGCCACGGCGTGATCGCCGCAGCGGATCAGGAACCGCCACCCCGCCAGCCGGGTCGCGGACACGCCCTCTGCCGTGACCCGGTCGAGGACGTGGACCGGCAGCGGGAGCTCGGGTGTGGCGGGCCCCTGGCCGCCGAGGAGGGAGGGAGTTCGGGCTTCGCGGACCGCGGTGGGCGAGGAGAGCGCGGTCAGGACGGAACGGAGTGCGGACGCGGGAGCCGGCGGGACATGCAGCGGCATGGTGGGTCGCCTCTCATTCAAAGGCACGGTGGCGCGAGGGCGGGGCGAGGGCGGACGGCGCTGTCAGCTCACGGGGGTCAGAGAGGGCAGGGGCCGGGTCTGAGAACGAGAGGGGGTGGGGTCCGTGGAACGTCGTCTCGACGACAGGACCCGTCGACCGCGGGCGCCAACCTTCTGCCTTGTTCGCGGAGTTTATACGACACGGGTTCAGACTGTGTTTCGTCTAGCCGTTTCCGGTGAGTAGAACAAGGGTACATTCGGTCGTCGATACGCGAGAATTATCCCGTTTCCAGGCGGGGGTGTGCACCGGTGACCTCGGCGAATGCCCGCGAACCGGTCGGCCCATTCTCGTCGGCGTTTTTCACGAGTTCGCGGTACCCGAACCTGTCGTGCGCGTCATGCCGGGTGAATGTGCCACCGGTCACATGTGACCAGCGTAGCGGTCGGCGGGCCTCCCCGGGACGTTATCGATCGCTTTCGCTGGGCATCCTCCACCTGACCGGGACCCCGGCGGCCGGATCTTCGGCCGGCATCATCCGAGAAGGGACGCTTCGATGGGGGAGAAGGTCGTGGCAGGCCGGTTCGACCTGTCCGATCGCCAGCGCTACCGTGACAAGCTGCGTCGCTGTCTGACGGGCTTGGAGCGACTCCTGGCGGAGAAGCGGTTCGATCGCCCCAAGAACCTCATGGGTCTGGAGATCGAATTGAATCTCGCGGGCGCCGACGGCATGCCGAGAATGTTGAACGCGCAAGTCCTCGAACGCATCGCGAGCCGCGACTTCCAAACAGAACTCGCCATGTTCAACCTGGAAGTCAACATTCCCCCACACCGCCTGGGTGGTCGGGTATTCGACCGGCTCGCGGAGGAACTCCGAACGTCACTGGCATATGCTGACCGGAAAGCCAACGAGGTCGACGCCGGTATTGTGATGATCGGCATTCTGCCGACCCTCGACCGTGACGACCTGGTCTCGTCGAACCTCTCCGACGTCGACCGCTACACCCTCCTCAACGACCAGATCGTGGCCGCCCGCGGCGAGGAGTTCACCCTCGACATCGACGGTGTGGAGCACCTGAGCTGCACCTCGAAGTCCATCGCGCCGGAGGCCGCCTGCACCTCCGTGCAGCTGCACCTGCAGGTCACCCCGGCCCGGTTCGCCGACGTGTGGAACGCGGCCCAGGCGGTCGCCGCGGCACAGATCGCCGTCGGCGCCAACTCGCCCTTCCTGTTCGGCCGCGAGCTGTGGCGTGAGTCGCGGCCCCCGCTGTTCCAGCAGTCCACCGACACACGCCCGCCCGAGCTCCAGGCCCAGGGCGTCCGCCCGCGCACGTGGTTCGGGGAGCGCTGGATCTCCTCGGCGTACGACCTGTTCGAGGAGAACCTGCGCTACTACCCGGCCCTGCTGCCGATCTGCGAGGACGAGGACCCGCTCGAGGTGCTCGACCGGGGCGGCGCCCCGTCGCTCGCCGAGCTCGTCCTGCACAACGGCACGATCTACCGCTGGAACCGCCCGGTCTACGGTATCGCCGACGGCGTCCCCCACCTGCGCGTGGAGAACCGCGTCCTGCCGGCCGGACCGACCGTCGTCGACATCGTCGCCAACGCGGCGTTCTACTACGGCGTCGTCCGCGCCCTCGCCGAGGAGAACCGGCCGGTGTGGACCCGGCTGCCGTTCGAGGCGGCCGCCGCCAACTTCGACGCCGCCTGCAAGGACGGCATCGAGGCCCGCTTCACCTGGCCCCGGCGCGGCCGGTACGGCGGCACCACCCAGGTCGACGCGGTGAACCTCGTCCGGGACGAACTGCTGCCGCTCGCCGAGGCCGGCCTGGACGCCTGGGGTGTCGAGCCGGCCGACCGCGACCTGTACCTGGGCGTGATCGAGGAACGCTGCCGGCGCAGGGCGAACGGGGCGAGCTGGCAGGCGGCGACCTTCCACAAGGCCCTCGACGCGGGCCTCGGCCGGGAGGACGCGCTGGCCGCCACCACCCGGCGCTACCGCGAGCTGATGCACAAGGGGGACCCCGTGCACAGCTGGCCGGTGGGGCTGCCCGATCCGGTGTCGCCGGGCTGACGCGCCCGCGGGGTGACATCCGCCTGCCGCCATACTGATCCGACAGGTCGGTGAAGTGGAGGCAGGTGTGCAGGCGGAGGCGAGCCCGGTGGGCGATTCCATTCCCCGGCAGGGGCTCTCGCGGCGGATGCTGCGCAACGAGACACTGCTCGTCCTGGCGCTGTCGCTCGGCGCGAGTGGAGTCTCCGCGCTGATCAGCTTCATCGGGTCGGTCACCAAGCCGGGCGGGCTCAAGGACCAGGCGGCCACGATGAACGCCTCGGCCGCGCCCGGCCGCCCCTGGCTCGACCTCGCCTGGCAGCTCTTCGGGATCACCACGGCGCTCGTGCCCGTCGCGCTCGTCGCGCACTTCCTGCTGCGCGAGGGCGCCGGCCTGCGCACGATCGGCTTCGACCGGACCCGCCCCTGGCCCGACCTCGGCCGCGGGGCGGCGATCGCGGCGGTCATCGGCAGCACCGGGATCGCCTTCTACCTGGCGGCGCGCGGCCTCGGATTCAACCTCACCGTGGTGCCCGAGGCGCTGCCCGACGTGTGGTGGAAGTTCCCCGTGCTGATCCTCTCCGCGATCCAGAACGCGGTGCTGGAGGAAGTGATCGTCGTCGGCTACCTGCTGCGCCGCATGGGCCGGCTGGGCTGGACGCCGACGGCTGCCCTGGTGGGAAGTTCCGTCCTGCGCGGCTCGTACCACCTCTACCAGGGCATCGGCGGCTTCGTCGGAAACATGGTCATGGGCGTCGTCTTCGTCTACCTCTACCGCCGCTGGGGCCGTGTCGGCCCCCTGGTGGTGGCCCACTCGCTGCTCGACATCGGCGCGTTCGTCGGATACGCGCTGCTGGCGGGCAAGGTGGGGTGGCTGCCGACGGCGTGAGGGGCTGAAGGAAGGGGCGTACGGCCGGGTCGTACGCCCCTTCGCTCATCTCAGGCCAGCAGCTCGCCCTCGACGACGGTGACCGCTCTGCCGGTCAGCAGGGTGCGGTCGCCGCGCAGCTCCGTGCGGACGCGGCCGGAGCGGGGTGAGGCCTGCAGACCGGTGAGGCCGGGGCGGCCCAGGCGCTCGGACCAGAACGGGGCGAGCGCGGTGTGGGCGCTGCCGGTCACCGGGTCCTCGTCGATGCCGACGTTCGGGAAGAAGCAGCGCGAGACGAAGTCGTAGCCCCCTGCCGGGTCCTGTGCCCGGGCCGTGGCGATGACGCCGCGCTCGGAGTGGGCGGCGAGGGTTTTGAGGTCGGGGCTGAGGCCGTGCACCGTCTTCTCGTCGGCGACCTCGACCAGCAGGTCGCCGAGGTTCGGGCCGGTGTCGAGGACCGTGAGCGGCTCGGTGCCCAAATCCTCGGCGAGGCCGGCGGGCGGGTCGACCGGGGTGAGCGGGGCCGTCGGGAAGTCCACCGTGACGGAGCCGTCGGCCGCCGAGGTGGCGACGAGGACGCCACTGCGGGTGGCGAACCGCACCGGGCCCTCGTGGGTGCCGGTGGTGTGCAGGACGTGCGCGGTGGCCAGGGTCGCGTGGCCGCACAGCGCGACCTCGGTGGCGGGCGTGAACCAGCGCAGCGCCCAGTCGGCCTCGCCGCCCGGCGGCAGGGGGTGGGCGAAGGCCGTTTCGGCGTGATTGACCTCCAGGGCGACGTCCTGCAGCCAGGAGTCGTCCGGGAAGGTGTCCGCGTCTTTCAGGAGCAGCACTCCTGCCGGGTTGCCGGAGAAGGGGCGATCGGTGAAGGCGTCGACGATTCGGATCCGCATGCCCCGACGCTAGGGGTTCCACGAAGCGGCGGACCAAGGCCAATTCACGAGTGCCGGCCCGGTTCTGCCGGCCGGGTGCCGGGGAGCTTCGGCGAGCCGGGCCTTGTCGGACGAGCTATTCCGATATATCGTTGACGCATCACGACAGATCAACGATGAGATGGAGAGTGGTTGCGATGCGTACCCACGGTTTCGAGCACGGGCATGGCCACGGCGGGGGCGGCTTCGAAGGGCTGCGAGCGGCTTTCGGTCCCTTCGGTCCTGGAGGCCCCGGCTGGGGTGGACCCGGCGGCCCGGGCTTCGGCCCCGGCTCCTGGGGCGGACGAGGGCGCGGAGGGCCGAGGGGAAGGGCGCGGCGCGGTGACGTACGGGCCTCGATCCTGGCCCTGCTGAAGGACCGGCCGATGCACGGCTACGAGATGATCCAGGAGATCGCCGAACGCAGCGGCGGGGCGTGGAAGCCCAGTCCCGGCTCGGTCTACCCCACGCTTCAGCTGCTGGAGGACGAGGGGCTGATCCTGAGTGAGTCCGAGGGCGGCAAGAAGCTGTTCTCGCTCACCGAGGCGGGCCGCGCCGCCGCCGACGAGGGGCCCGAGGCGCCCTGGGAGGAGGCCTCCCGCGGGGTCGACTGGGAGGCCCTCGGCGAGATCCGCTCGGCCGGCTTCGGTCTGATGGAGGCCTTCGGCCAGGTCTGGAAGGCCGGCAACAAGGAGCAGCGGGAGAAGGCGCTCGGTGTCATCAACGAAGCGCGCAAGAAGCTGTACCTGATCCTCGCCGAGGAGGACTGACCCTCACGCGGGAGGCGCCCCCGGATCATCCGGGGGCGCTCGTCGTGCACGGGGTCAGGTCACCAGGCCGTCCAGCCCGCGCGGCAACTCGTTCACGGCCGCCGTGGGCGAGTCCTTGAGCTTGCCCGCCGGCAGGGACACCGTCGCGCCGGTGAGCTCGCCGTCGATGAGGACGTTCCTCCCGTCCGCGTCCGGAGTGAAAGGCCGCGCCCACGTCCAGGGGCTCGGGGCCGCCCTTCGGGAGGCTGGTGTGGTCCGCGTTCCACTCGCCGTACGCGGACCAGTCCGTGAGCTTGGCCCGCACCTTCTCGGCCGGCGCCCCGACTCGTGCCTCCGCGCCGAGCGCCGACTTCGGCCGTGCGACCACATCTTCATGTCGGGCCGGCTGTCGCGGAACGTAGCCGTGACGGCTCCGATGTTCCATACTGACGAACCGTCAGCCGTCCTGGGGTTCGCGCCGAAGCAGCCTGATGTCCTCCGTAAGGAGGAGACGCGGTCGGTGGAGTCCACTTCCCGTGGGACGCGAGAATGCTTCCCACCGGGGATGCCCCAGGCCCGCGGGACTGATGGGGTAGGGGGTGTGCAACCCCATTTCCCCCGGCAGTCGGCCCATGAGCACGGCATTCAGCGCGTGGACAACGATGCCAGGCTCAGTGACGAGCTGGCGTCGGTGGTCGGCGGCGCCCGTCGCAGGGCGGTCCGGGACGGGGACCGGCAGATCGACACGGCCCATCTGCTCCACTCCCTGCTGGAATCCGACCCAGAGGTGCGTGCCGTCTTCGGTGAGGGGCCGCAGATCGCGCGGCTGCTCGGCTATCTCGTCCAGCGCAGCATCGGCTACGGCCTGCGCTGGCGAAGGGGCGTCGAGGACTCCGACGCGGTCCCCGTGGTGACGGAGACGGCGGGTTTCTCGCCGCTCGCCGCCGCGTCGATGGAGTACGCCTGCGAACGCGCTGCCGGGTGCGGCCGGCCGGCCCGGGGCACCGACCTGCTCGCGGCGATCGTCGTCGACCGACAGGCGCGCGCCGTCGAGGTGCTCCAGCGGGCCGGGATCGACCCGCGCGAGGTGTTCGCCCGGCTCGAGGACAGGCCGGGCGCCTCACAGGAGCGTGGCTAAGGGGTCCTTGCACTGTGCCCGATCAGGTCGCTCATAGTGCAAGGACCCCTAAAGCCGCGCACTGAGGGTGGGGGCTTCGCCTCGTCCATGCTGTGAGACAGGTGTCATAGGGGGTGACGCTCCTGTCGTGGCCTGCCATCATGTTCCGGTGCGTACGACGGACAGCAGCGCGAGTGGGCGCGGCAGGGGTGTGGGCCTCGGTCTCGCGCTCGTGTCCGCGGTGGCCTTCGGCGGATCCGGTGTCGCGGCCAAACCGCTGATCGAGGCGGGCCTCGACCCGTTGCACGTGGTGTGGCTACGGGTGGCCGGGGCGGCCCTGGTGATGCTGCCGCTCGCCGTGCGCCACCGCGCGCTGCTGCGCCGACGCCCCGGGCTGCTCGCCGGGTTCGGGCTGCTGGCCGTCGCCGGTGTCCAGGCCTGCTACTTCGCCGCGCTGTCCCGGATCCCCGTCGGGGTGGCGCTGCTCATCGAGTATCTGGCGCCCGCCCTCGTCCTGGGCTGGGTGCGGTTCGTGCAGCGGCGGCCCGTGACCCGTGCGGCGGCGGTCGGTGTCGTCCTCGCGGTCGGCGGACTCGCCTGTGTCGTCGAGGTGTGGTCGGGCCTCGGCTTCGACGCTCTGGGACTGCTTCTCGCGCTCGGCGCGGCCTGCTGCCAGGTCGGCTACTTCGTGCTGTCCGACCAGGGCAGCGACGCCGGGGACGAGGCGCCCGACCCGCTCGGCGTCATCGCCTACGGACTGCTCGTCGGCGCGGCCGTGCTCACCGTCGTCGCCCGGCCGTGGGGCATGGACTGGTCGGTGCTCACGGGCGCCGCGCGCATGGACGGCACGCCCGTCGCCGCCGTCGTCCTGCTGGCCTGGATCGTCCTCGTCGCCACGGTCGTCGCGTACGTCACCGGTGTGGTCGCCGTGCGCCGGCTCTCCCCGCAGGTCGCCGGGGTCGTGGCCTGCCTCGAAGCGGTCATCGCCACCGTCCTGGCCTGGGTGCTGCTCGGCGAGCACCTGTCGGCGCCGCAGATCGCCGGCGGCGTGGTCGTGCTGGTGGGCGCCTTCATCGCGCAGTCCTCGACGCCCGCGAAGGGGTCGGAGCAGCCGGTGGCGAGCGGTGGCCCGGAAAGGGAATTGTCCACCCCCGGGACCACCGCATAGGGTGGCGATCATGCCTTCGAACGCGCTCGTTCTTCCGCCTCCGGCCGCCTGAGGCGGGCCCTCCGGAAACCGCGCCCGGCGCTCTCGCCGCCGGGCCGAACGGTGCTGCCCGTAGACGAAGTCCGTGGACCCCGCTGATCTCGACCGATCCGGGGTTCTTCCCGAACTTCCGCGCATCCGCCGCCCGACACGGGTACGGCGCCGTGCGCTTCTGCGGAGAGAACACGTGTCGAACACTGTCTCCGGCCTGCCCGTCGGGCGAGGCCTCCTCTATCTGATCTTCGCCGGTGTCGCCTGGGGCACCGCGGGCGCGGCAGCCTCCCTGGTCTACCAGGCCAGTGACCTGGGCCCGGTCGCCCTTTCCTTCTGGCGTTGTGCCGCCGGTCTGGTCCTGCTGCTCGCCGTGCGCCTGCTGCGGCCGCGCACCGGCACGCCCGGCCGCGAGCCGCTCGGCCGCAGGGCGTTGCGGGCCGGCGTCACCGGGCTCGGGCTCGCTGTCTTCCAGACCGCCTACTTCGCGGCCGTCTCCGCCACCGGCCTCGCGGTGGCCACCGTCGTGACCCTGGGCGCGGGGCCCGTACTCATCGCGCTCGGCGCGCGGCTGACGCTGGCCGAGCGACTGGGCCGGGGCGGAATCGCGGCCGTCGTGGGCGCACTCGCCGGGCTCGCGGTCCTCGTCCTCGGCGGCGGGGGTGCGGCCGTACGCCCGTGGGGTGTGCTGCTCGCGCTGCTGTCCGCGGCCGGATACAGCGTGATGACGCTGCTCACCCGCCGGTGGGGCCGCCACGGCGAAACCGACGCCTCCCGGACGACCGTCGAGGCCTTCGCCGTCACGAGCCTGTGCCTGTTGCCGTTCGCCCTGGCCGAGGGTCTCCTGCCGCACACCGAGGAACCCGGCCTGCTGCTGGTCCTGCTGGCGTACGTCGCCGCGGTGCCGACCGCCCTCGCGTACGGCCTCTACTTCGCGGGCGCCGCCGTCGTACGCTCCGCCACCGTCTCGGTGATCATGCTGCTGGAGCCGGTGAGTGCGGCGTTCCTCGCGGTCGTCCTTCTCGGTGAGCACCTCACGGCGCCGACCCTGGCCGGCACGCTGCTGATGCTGGGCTCGGTCGCGGGGCTGGCGGTGGGGGAGACCCGGGGTGCGCGGACGGGGGAGGAGCCGGTGACGCTCGTGTGAGGACCGGGGGGCCTGCTCGGGTGCCGCCCGCCCGCTCCCTCAGGCCCCCCGCCCGCGCAGCAGGTGTTCGCGCGCCCTCCAGTCGCGCGGACCGCTGCGGGCAGCGAGGCCGGTGGCGATCCGGTCCCGGACCTCGGCCGGCTTGTGAGCGGCGTACTTGAACTTCGCCCGTACCTCCGTCACTTCGAGGCGCAGGGCGCGGATGCCGGCGAGCATCCGCCCGTACGGGGCATCGCCGACCGCCGCCCGGGCCGAGACACCCGGGGCTGGAAGTGGTCGACCTGGCGGTTGAGGAGAACGGCCTTCTCCGCCGGGTCGTCCACGACGTGGGCGCGACAACGAAGCTGGACGGCTGCGTAGAGGCTCGTCGGGACGCCGTGTTCGGGCGGGACGTCCGGGGCGGCCTGCCAGGGGCCGGGCACGTACACGTAGTCGTCGACCACGCTCAGCAGGACGTCCGGGTCGGCCTCCAACGCGTCCCAGAGCGGGTTCGGCCGGGCGAGATGGGTGACGACCTCGCCGTGCTCGGGGTCGTACGCGAAGTGCAGGGGCTGGACGTGCGGCGGTTCGCCGGCCAGGCCGTTGACGGCGAGCTGCCCGAAAGTCGTGGTCGGCCAGCCACCGTTGCCATTCGGCGTCGTCGCCGGGCGCGTCCCAGGGGTGGATCAGCATCACAGCGCCTCGAGATAGCCGGGCAGTTCGGTGCCGGTGGCCAGGCCGGGGTCGGGGACCGGGGTGCCGTAGGCGCGCCGCACCGGGACGATGCCCGCCCAGTGGGGGAGGGTCAGGTCCTCGGGCTCGTCGTTGACGCCGCCGGTGCGGAGCTTGGCGGAGACCTCGTGCAGGTCCAGGCGGATCACCGCGGTCGCGGCCAGCTCCTTCTTGTCGGCGGGGCGTGAGTCGGCGGAGCGGCCCGGCACGACGTGGTCGACCAGGGCGTCCAGAGCCCGGCGCTTCTCCTGCGGGTCCGTCACGTCGTGGGCGACGCCGTGCACCACCACGGAGCGGTAGTTGATCGAGTGGTGGAAGGCCGAGCGGGCCAGGACCAGCCCGTCGACGTGGGTGACCGTCAGGCAGACCGGGAGGCCGGGGTCCGCCTGGCCGGCCGCCCGCAGCGGACGAGAGCCCGTCGAGCCGTGCACGTAGAGCCGCTCGCCGACCCGGGCGTACAGCGTGGGCAGGACGACCGGCGCGCCGTCGCGCACGAAGCCCAGATGGCAGACGTAGGCCTCGTCGAGTATCGCGTGCACCAGTTCCCTGTCGTACGAGGCCCGGTCCGGGGAGCGGGTGGGGACGGTGCGGTCGGTCGGGGTGTAGGCGGCGTCGGGCTGTGACGGCGTCTGCGCGGTCCCCTGCATGGCGCTCTCCCTTGCACTAGTGCATAATCAGCTTTGTGCTAGGAGAGTATCGGATCAGCGGGCGGCGCGCAGCGGACATCTCCGCGAGCATCGAGCGGGCGGTGGGGGCGGGCGAGCTGCGGCCGGGTCAACTGCTGCCACCCATGCGGGAGTTGGCGGAACGGCTGGGTGTGAACCCCAACACGGTCGCGGCCGCGTACCGGACACTGCGGGACCGCGGGGTCATCGAGACCGCGGGCCGGCGCGGCAGCCGGGTGCGGCCCGCGCCGGCCACGACCGGGCGGGACCACATCCGGGTGGACGTCCCCGACGGGGTGCGGGACGTGGCGAGCGGCAACCCGGATCCGGCGCTGCTGCCACCGCTCGCGGGCGCGTTCGCGGCGGCGGCCGCCGAGGGCGACCGGGCGCCCGTCCTGTACGGGGACACCCCCGTGGAGCCGCGGCTGGCCCGGATCGCCCGCGCCGGTCTCGACGCCGACGGCGTGCCGGACGGTCCGCTCGCCGTGGTCTCCGGGGCGCTCGACGGCGTGGAGCGGGTCCTGGCGGCCCACCTCAAGCCCGGAGACACCGTCGCCGTCGAGGACCCGGGCTGGGGCCGCACCCTCGACCTGGTGCCGGCGCTCGGGCTGCGGACCGTGCCCGTCCGCGTCGACGACGAGGGGCCGCGACCCGAGGACGTGCGCGGGGCGCTGGAGGCCGGGGCGCGGGCCCTGATCGTCACGGACCGGGCGCAGAACCCGACCGGCGCCGCGGTGAGCGCCGCACGCGCGGGCGCCCTGCGCTCCGTGCTCCGGGAGCAGCCGGAGGTGCTGCTGATCGAGGACGACCACGGCCACGGCATCGTCGACCTGCCCCTCCACCCCCTGGCCGGCGCCACCCGGCACTGGGCGTTCGTCCGCTCGGCCGCCAAGGCCTACGGCCCCGACCTGCGTCTCGCCCTGCTCACCGGAGACGCCGTCACCGTCGACCGGGTCCGTGGCCGGCAGCGGCTCGGGCCCGGCTGGGTGAGCCTGCTGATGCAGCGGGCGCTGGTGCGGCTGTGGGCCGACGGCGCGGTGGACACGGCCGGGGTGGCGGCGGCGTACGGGCGGCGGCGGGACGCGCTGATCGATGCCCTCGAACGGCACGGCGTCGCGGCGCACGGACGGAGCGGCATGAACGTGTGGGTGCCCGTGCGCGACGAGACCGGTGCCGTCGCCCGGCTGCTGCACGCCGGCTGGGCCGTCTCTCCCGGCGCCCGCTTCCGGCTGAGCGCGCCGTCCGGCATCCGTGTCACCGTCTCGACGCTCACCGGGGACGAGACGGAGGCGCTGGCCGACGCCATCGCCTCCGCTCTCGGCCCGGCACCGCAGCGGAGCTACGTCTGAGACAGCGGCCGGGGCTTCGGGTGTGCCTGTGTGAGCGCCGCCCCGATCAGCACGATCACCGCCCCGACCGGTGTCGACCAGGTGAGTGACTCGCCGAGCAGGGCGACGCCAGCGGCCGTGGCGATGACCGGGATGAAGTACGTGACCATCTGCGCGGTGGTCGGGCCGACCTCGGCGACCAGGCCGTACTGCAGGAGCACGGCGAGGCCCGTGCCCAGTGCGCCCAGGGCGGCGATCGCCAGCAGCGGCACGACGGACACGCTGGTGGGCAGGGTCGTGAACAGCGGGGTGACCAAAGCCAGTTGGACCGTCGCGAGGAGCAGTTGCGCGCCGGTCATGGACAGGTGCGAGTGGCTCGTGCCGGCCAGGGTCCGGCGGACGTAGATCCAGCCGACGGGGTAGCTGAGGGAGGCGAGCAGGGCCAGGGCCGTGCCGGTGGCGTCCAGACCGTGGAAACCCTGCCAGACGCCCAGCACCGTGAGCGCCCCCAGGAAGCCCAGCCCGAGCCCGGCGACCCGCACCCGGGTCGGGCGGTCCTCCGACAGGGCGACCAGCGACAGGGCCATGCCCCACAGCGGCGAGGTCGCGTTGCAGATGCCCGCCAGCGTGGACGGGATGGTCAGCTCGGCGTAGGCGAACAGGGAGAAGGGCAGGGCGTTGAGCAGGAACGCGGCGACCGTCAGATGCCCCCAGACGCGGGCCCCCCGCGGCAGCCGCTCGCGTCGCACCGCCATCGCGGCGGCCAGCACCGCCGTACCGAACACCAGTCGGCCGAGCGTCACTTGGAACGGGGCGTAGCCCTCGGTGCCCACCTTGATCAGAAGAAAGCTGAAGCCCCAGATCAGGGACAGGGCGGCGAAGCGGAGGCGCCAGTCGAGGCGGGGCCGGGGCCGTTCGGGCGGTGTGGTGGTGACCCGGCTGGAGGTGGTGACGGTGCTCATGCCGGCCACGATGCGGGAACACGACCTCGTAGCACAATCGAGAATTCGCGCCCGGTATTGCGTAGCATTGCTTACGTGTTGAACCTGGAGCGCCTCCGCACCCTCGACGCCCTCGCCCGGCACGGCTCGGTCAGCGGTGCCGCCGACGGGCTGCACATCACGACGTCCGCCGTCTCGCAGCAGTTGTCCAAGCTGGAGCGAGAGGTCGGCCAGCAGCTCCTCGCCAAGAACGGCCGGGGCGTGCGGCTCACCGACGCGGGTCGGCTGCTCGCCGAGCACGCCGCGCGCATCCTGTCCCAGGTCGCGCTCGCCCAGTCCGACCTGGAGGCCCAGCGCGGGCAGGTCGTCGGTGAGCTCAGACTGTCGGCGTTCCCGACCGCCGCGCGCGGCCTCTTCCCGCACGCGCTGTCCGCGCTGCGCGAGCAGCATCCCGCGCTCCGGCTGCGCTCCTGCGAACTCGAACCGGAGCAAGGGATCGCCTCAGTCGTGCGCGGCGACCTCGACCTCGCCGTGGTGCTCGACTGGTACAACAAGCCGATGGCGCTGCCCGACGGCCTGGTCAAGGCCTCGATCCTGGACGACCCGGCCGAGGTCGCCGTGCCGGTGGACCACCGGCACGCCGGGAGCGAGGAGGTGGACCTCGCCGAGTTCGCCGACGACGAGTGGATCACCTGGGGCCAGGGCGAGTTCTGCCACGAGTGGCTGATGTTCACGCTCCGCTCCATGGGTGTCGAGCCGATCGTCGGCCACCGCGCCGCCGAGAGCCACACGCAGCTCGCGCTGGTCGCCGCGGGCCTCGGGGTGTGCATCGCCCCGCGGCTCGGCCGCCATCCCGTGCCGGACGGGGTCGTGACCGTCCCCCTCAGACAGCGGGTCCGGCGGCATGTGTACGTCGTCTGGCGCGCGGACGCCGACCGGCGCCCGTCGATCAGGGCCGCGGTGACGGCCCTGCGCGCGGCGGGGGAGGGCCTCGGCTGATCCCGGCCGGCGCTACCGCGCCCCCAGCTTGCGGAAGTCCCAGGACACGATCTTCTCCGGTATCAGCCGCAGCCAGGCGTGCCGGCCGTCGTGCGGCATCTCCTCCAGGCCGAAGTGCTTCCACGCGAACAGCGTCTCGGGGACGTCCAGTTCGGCGCGCAGCTCGCCCGTGCGCGGGATCTCGCCCACGAATTCGACCGCGCCCGACAGCTCGGCGTCGCGCAGCTCGTCGTACTCCTCGCCGGTGTCGACCACGATCGCCACGCGAGGGTCGCGCCGCAGGTCGGTCCACCGCTTGCTGCGCACGACCGAGTACAGCCACATCGAGGTGCCGTCCCAGGCGAACCACAGGGTGCTCACGTGCGGTGCGCCTGCCGCCGACACCGTGGCGACCCGGCAGGTGCGCTGCGTGGTCAGGAAATCGTCCAGCTCGCCAGGCGTCATCATGATCTTCCGGCCCCGGCGCTGCTGCGTGACGGTCATGCTCCCCCTCTTTCTCCCACGTCGTGCCAGAGGAGATCCTCTGACATCACGTCAGAAAAAGGATGAGTGCTCTTCCGTTCGTGCGCGATGCCGGCCACGCCCGCCCGGCCGTCGGCGACAGGGGGGGACCGTGCCCTCGTACGAAGCGCTCGGCGAACTCCTCGATCCGGACACCACCGTGCCGCTCACCGTCGAGTGCCGGGAGGGAGTCGCCGGGACGGACAGCGCACTGCCCGAACTCGCCGGCCAGGCGCGTGCCGGTGGGGCGCTCGCCGGCGTCGCCCGGCTGGTGGAGCCGCCCACGCCGGCGGTGTCCAGGTCGGTGGTCCAGTCCGTCGCCGAACGCCGCCCCGACGGCCGCAACGCCTGTCTCCTCCGAGCCCGCCGGACGCCTGCCCGTCCAGCAGCCATCCGGCCCGCCGGCGGAAGAGGTGGCCGCCCCGATCGAGGCCGCCGAGGGGGACCTCGTCGTACGGCGGCCGCGCGGGCTGTCGCCGCTGCAAGGGCCGACGTCGATCCGCTGCTGCGCAACCTCGGCTGCCACACCCTGATCGTCACCGGGGTCCCGGCCGCCGTGGCCGTACCCGACGCCGTGAACCGAGGCAGCACCGCCGTCGTCCCCGCGGACGCCATCGCGGGGCTGCCCGTCGACTGCACCCCCGCGATGATCAGCCACCCTCGCGTGGGTCGCCACAGACGAGGTGCCGGCGTGTCCGGAGCGCCCGCGGGGGATCAGGCGAGCGTGATGGAGTCGCCGTTCACGCTGATCTGCTTCGCCTCCAGCGGTTCGACCGCCGGCCCCTTCTTCACGCTGCCGTCGAGGACGGAGAACTGACTGCCGTGGCAGGTGCAGGAGATGATGTCGTCCTTGAGGTCCACCATCGGGCAGTCGCGGTGGGTGCAGATCGTCGAGAAGGCCTTGTAGTCGCCCGCCGCCGGCTGGGAGACCACGACCTTCTCGTCCTTGAAGATCTTGCCGCTGCCCTCGGGGATGTCGGAGGTCTTGGCGATCGCCGCACCACCGGCTCCCTCGTTCGTCGCGCCGCCACCCCCGGTTCCCTGTTCGGTGGACGAGCCGGACGCCTTGTCGTCCGAGCCGCACGCCGTCAGCGCCACGGTGAGCCCCGCCACGCCGACCGCCGCCACGACGGTACGGCGGTTCGGTCCCGACACCGGCTGAACTGATTCGCTGGTCATGCTGACGTTCCTTCCGGGGGTTCGTGATCTGCCGAGAGGTACGGCCCTCGGGGACCCGCTGTTCAGACAACGCCGAAATCCTGACCCCTTCGCGGGAGGACGTGGGTAAAGCGGGGCTGTCGGTTCGCTGTCGGGTTCCGGCCCCGCCCCCGCGAGGCCGTCGCCGACGCCCGGGGCGGCGTCAGTAACCTGGGGCGATGCTCAAGGAAGTGATCGCGACCCGGTTCATCGCGCCCCTGCGCGAGGGCGGTTCGCTGCCGGGCCTCGTCGAGGCCGACGACTTCGGCCTGTACGTCCTGAAGTTCGCCGGCGCGGGACAGGGACGCAAGACGCTCGTCGCCGAAGTCGTCTGCGGGGAGCTCGCCCGTCGGCTCGGGCTGCGGATGCCGCGCCTGGTCACGGTCGAGCTCGACGCGGAGCTGGGGCTCGGGGAACCCGACCAGGAGGTGCAGAGCCTGCTCAGATCCAGTGGCGGCACCAACCTCGGCATGGACTTCCTCTCCGGCGCGCTCGGCTTCGATCCGCTCGCTTTCCGGGTGAGCCAGGAGGAGGCCGGGCGGATCGTCTGGTTCGACGCGCTGGTCAACAACGTCGACCGGTCCTGGCGCAACCCCAACCTACTGATGTGGCGCGGCGAGCTGTGGCTCGTCGACCACGGCGCGACCATGATCTGGCACCACAACTGGCCCGGCGTGGAAGCGTCCGCGGCCCGCCCGTACGACGCCTCCGACCACGCGCTGGCGCCGTTCGCGCCCGACGTCGCCTCCGCCGCGGCCGAGTTGGCGCACCAGGTCACTCCCGAACTCCTCGCCGACGTCACCGCGCAGATCCCCGACGCCTGGCTGACGGACGAGCCCGGTTTCGGCGCGCCGGACGATCTGAGGCTGGCCTACGCGCGGCCGCTGCTCGCGCGGGCCGCCGTCATCCACGACCGCATCCAGGGGCTCAAGTGAACGACCGGCACATCATCAAGGGCGGGCCGCGGGACCGCCAGGTCTACGAGTACGCCCTCCTGCGCGTGGTTCCGCGCGTCGAACGCGGCGAGTGCCTCAACGCCGGGGTCCTCGTCTACTGCCGCGCCGAGGCCTACGTCGGCGCCCGCACCCACCTCGACGAGGCGCGCCTGCTGGCCCTCGACCCCGAGGCGGACGTCCCCGGCATCCGCGCGGCGCTGGGGGCCGTCGAGGCCGTCTGCACAGGTGGCCCCTCAGCCGGCCAGGCATCGTCCGACGACCCCGGGCGCCGCTTCCGCTGGCTGGTCGCCCCCCGCTCGACGATCGTCCAGCCGGGCCCCGTCCACACGGGCCTGACCAGGGACCCGGCGGCGGAGACGGAACGGTTGCTGGCCCTGCTGGTGCGGTGAGGGCTCACCAGCAGGGCCCGGACGTCAGCTCCGGCGGCGTTTCACCACTACCCCTTGGCCCGACCGGGTGTGCGCGGGGCCGCGCCGGGCATCGTGGGCTCGGGGGATGGATCACATGGCTCGTCCGGCCGTTGACACCGGGTGCCAGGGCTTCTAGCGTCACCCCCACTGAAGGTACTAAGCGGTCGCTCACCTGAGGAGAACCAGTCATGTCCACCACTGAGCAGCGGGTCGCCGTCGTCACCGGTGCCGCGCGCGGGATCGGTGCCGCCACCGCCGTACGACTGGCCGCGGAGGGTCGTGCGGTCGCCGTCCTCGATCTTGACGAGGCGGCCTGCAAGGACACCGTCGAGAAGATCACCGCCGCCGGGGGCAAAGCCATCGCGGTCGGGTGCGACGTCTCGGACGAGGCCCAGGTCGAGGCGGCCGTCGGGCGGATCGTCGAGGAGCTCGGCGCGCCGACGATCCTCGTCAACAACGCGGGCGTGCTGCGCGACAACCTGCTGTTCAAGATGAGCGTCTCCGACTGGGACACCGTCATGAACGTGCACCTGCGCGGCGCCTTCCTGATGTCCAAGGCCTGCCAGAAGCACATGGTGGACGCGGGATTCGGCCGGATCGTCAACCTGTCGTCGTCCTCGGCGCTGGGCAACCGCGGGCAGGTCAACTACTCGGCCGCCAAGGCGGGCCTCCAGGGCTTCACGAAGACCCTCGCCAAGGAACTCGGCAAGTTCGGCGTCACCGCCAACGCCGTCGCCCCCGGCTTCATCGCCACCGAGATGACCAAGGCCACCGCCGACCGGGTCGGCATGGGCTTCGAGGACTTCAAGGCCGCCGCCGCGACCCAGATCCCCGTGGCGCGCGTCGGGGAGCCGGAGGACATCGCCAACGCCATCGCCTTCTTCACGGGCGAGGCGGCCGGGTTCGTCTCCGGCCAGGTGCTGTACGTGGCCGGCGGACCGCTCGACTAAGGGACGGCAGACATGACTTCCGTGGAACTCTCCGGCAAGGCCGCCCTCGTCACGGGCGCCAGCCGCGGCATCGGCTACGGCGTCGCTGAGGCGCTCGTCGCCCGCGGCGACCGCGTGTGCATCACCGGCCGCAACGAGGACGCCCTCAAGGAGGCCGTCGAACAGCTCGGCTCCGACCGCGTGATCTACGTGGCGGGCAAGGCGCACGACGAGGCCCACCAGGCCGTCGCCGTCGAGCGCACGATGGAGGCCTTCGGCCGCCTCGACTTCCTGGTCAACAACGCCGGCACGAACCCGGTGTTCGGCCCGATCGCCGACCTCGACCTGAACGTCGCGCGCAAGGTCTTCGAGACCAACGTCGTCTCGGCGCTGGGCTTCGCCCAGAAGACCTGGCACGCCTGGCAGAAGGACAACGGCGGCGCGATCGTCAACATCGCCTCCGTCGCGGGCCTGTCGCCCTCCCCGTTCATCGGCGCGTACGGCGTCAGCAAGGCCGCGATGATCAACCTGACCGTGCAGCTCGCGCACGAGTTCGCGCCCAAGGTGCGGGTCAACGCGATCGCCCCGGCCGTTGTGAAGACCAAGTTCGCCCAGGCCTTGTACGAGGGCCGGGAGGCGGAGGCCGCGGCTGCCTACCCGCTGGGCCGGCTCGGCGTGCCCTCCGACATCGGCGGCGCCGCCGCGTTCCTCACCTCCGAGCAGTCCGACTGGGTCACCGGCCAGACGCTCGTCGTGGACGGCGGCATCTTCCTCAACGCCGGCACGGGCTGACACCGGCTCGCACGCGGCACGGCACGGGGCGCCCCTCGACGGGAGGGGCGCCCCTCACCCGCGTAAAGGCGCCGCAAAGGAAGATGACAACATCGTCAAAGGTTTATCGATCAAGGAGTCATGTACCGGCAGGGTCAGCCGGCGCGGCACTGCGGTATGGTCTGCCGACCCTTGGTATGGCAGATCGAGGAGCGTGCGCGTGTTCAACCGGAACCGATGCCTGCGTATGGCGGCCATCGCGTCCATATCGTCCCTGGTCACCGGGTGTGGCGTGCTGGCGTCCGACACCCCGGAGGACGAAGGACCCATCGTGGTGGGCACCACCAGTGCGCCCAGCACGCTCGATCCTGCCGCCTCCTGGGACAGCTCCTGGGAGCTGTTCCGCAACATCTACCAGACGCTCCTGAGCTACCCGACGGGCACGAGCGAGCCCCAGCCGGACGCCGCCGAGCAGTGCGGCTTCAGCGACTCCTCGAACGAGGTCTACCGCTGCGAGCTGCGCGAGGGCCTGAGGTTCTCCAACGGAGACGCACTCGACGCCCAGGCGGTCAAGTACTCCTTCGACCGGATCCGCAAGATCAACGTCAACGGCGGCCCGGCCGGTCTGCTGGGCAGCCTCGAGCGGGTCCAGGCGCCGAACGACCGCGAGGTGATCTTCCACCTCAACAAGCCCGACGCCACCTTCCCGTTCGTGCTCGCCACCCCGGCCATGTCGATCGTGTCCCCCGAGGCCTACCCGCGGAACAGCCTGCGCAAGGACGACGACGTCGTCGGGTCCGGGCCGTACACCCTCGACTCGTACGACGAGGGCAAGGAGGCCGTCCTCACCCGCAACGACGCCTACAAGGGCTTCGCGGAACGCCGGAACGACGCGGTGACCGTCCGCTACTTCCAGGACTCCGGCGCCATGGTCAAGGCCCTGCGCGACAAGCAGATCGACGTGACCTACCGCGGCCTGGCCGCCGGCGACGTCGTCGACCTGCAGAGCAAGTCCTCCAAGGAGGCGGAGATCCAGCTCGTCGAGGGCACCGGCACCGACATCAACTACCTGGTGTTCAACCCGAAGGACTCCTGGGCGAACAAGAAGGCCGTGCGTCAGGCCATCGCGCAGGTCGTCGACCGGGCGGCGATCGCCCACAAGGTCTACAAGGACACCGTCGACCCGCTGTACTCCATGGTCCCCAAGGGCCTCACAGGCCACACCACAGGCTTCTTCGACGACTACGGCGACCCCGACGTCGCCAAGGCCCGCAAGATCCTCACCGAGGCCGGCATCAACCAGCGCGTCCCGCTCACCTTCTGGTACACGAGCGACCGCTACGGCTCCGAGACGGCCGCCGAGTTCAAGGAGCTGGAGCGCCAGCTCGAGGACTCCGGCCTGTTCACGATCACCCTCAAGAGCCGCCCCTGGAAGACCTACGTCGAGGGCTACCAGAAGGGCGAGTACCCGGTGTTCGGGCGTGGCTGGTTCCCCGACTTCCCGGACGCCGAGAACTTCATCGCGCCGTTCGTCGGCGAGCAGAACGCCCTCGGTACGCCCTACCCGGCGCCCGAGATCACCGGTGACCTGCTGCCCCGCTCGCGCCGGGAGAGCGACCGCGCGAACGTGGAGAAGGAGTTCGAGGAGGCCCAGCGGATCCTCGTGGACGACGCCCGGCTGCTGCCACTGTGGCAAGGTCGGCAGTACGTGGCGGCGAGCCGGGACGTCTCGGGCGCCGAACGGGCCCTGGACCCGTCGACGATCATGATGATGTGGGAGCTGCACCGCAAGACCGCCTGGTAGGCGGGCGGTCCCCACTCCTCCCGGCGCGTTGTCGGTGGTCGCCTGTAGGTTCTGAGGCCTGCAAGTGACCGCACATCGTGAGGACGTTGACGTGACCGACATCGCCATGCTGCCCGACTCCTGGCGCGGGGTTCTGGGTGACGAGCTGCAGCAGCCCTATTTCAAGGAGCTGACGGAGTTCGTCGAGGAGGAGCGGGCGAAGGGTCCCGTCCACCCGCCGCGCGAGGAGGTCTTCGCGGCGCTGGACGCCACGCCGTACGAGAGGGTGAAGGTCCTGATCCTCGGCCAGGACCCGTACCACGGCGAGGGTCAGGGGCACGGGCTGTGCTTCTCGGTCCGGCCCGGGGTGCGGATCCCGCCGTCCCTGCGCAACATCTACAAGGAGATGCACGAGGAGATGGGCACGCCGATCCCGGACAACGGCTACCTGATGCCGTGGGCCGAGCAGGGCGTGCTGCTGCTGAACGCGGTGCTCACGGTCCGGGGCGGCGAGGCCAACTCGCACAAGGGCCGGGGCTGGGAGCGGTTCACGGACGCGGTCATCCGCGCGGTGGCCGAGCGGCCCGACCCGGCGGTGTTCGTGCTGTGGGGCAACTACGCGCAGAAGAAGCTGCCCCTGATCGACGAGTCCCGGCACGCGGTGGTCAAGGGCGCGCACCCCTCGCCCCTGTCGGCGAAGAAGTTCTTCGGCTCGCGTCCGTTCACACAGATCAACGCGGCCGTCGCGGCTCAGGGGCACCAGCCGATCGACTGGACGATTCCGAACCTGGGCTGAGCGGAGCCGGCCCTCCGGCCGTGACGGGCCCGGTGGTGTACGGAGCCGCCTGAGCCGGATCGCCCCGGCCTGCGGTTAGCGTCGGGAGGAACAGCCGGCGAGTACGCGGAGGACGTCGTGGCGGAGCGACAGGGGCAGACGGCGCCGGATGCCGTGCTGACGCGGATCGGGCAGGTCGTCATGCTGCACCACGCGGGCGACCGGGAGGAGGCCCGGCACCGGTTCCTGGATCTGTGGGCGGAGATCGGGGAGCACGGCGAGCCGCTGCACCGCTGCACCCTCGCCCACTACCTGGCCGACACCCAGGACGACCCGGCCGACGAACTCGCTTGGGACCTGCGCGCGTTGACGGCGGCGGAGGAGATCACCGCGGACGGGCTCCCCGCGGGGGAGGGAGTCCTCGCGGTGCGCGCGTTCTACCCCTCGCTGCACGTGAACCTGGCCGACGACTACATCGGACTCGGCCGGTGCGACGCCGCCCGCACCCACCTGCGACGTGCCAGGGAAGCGGCCGCCGCCCTCGCCCACGACAGCTACGGCGACGGAGTGTGGGCGGCGATCGCACGGCTGGAGTCCCGGCTGGGGGAAGGCGGCACAAGCACCTGGGCGCCGCCGCGGCAGCACCCCTGAGCCGGCCAGGTCAACGCCGGTAGGCGTCACGGCAGATCGTCGCCTCCGGGCTGTCCGCCCGCCATCCGCCGTAGCGCCTGCCCAGCGCGCACACGTCCGTGCTGTCCGGAACCCGCTGGCGGACGTCCTGCCGTACCGACTCGGAGACATCGGGCAGACCGGGGCGTGGTCGCTGGGGACCGCGCGGGGCCGGCCGGAGGCGTTCCGGGCGGGCGGGGCGGGGGCGGGCCTCGCGGGCGCCGGACGGCGACCGGCCCCGCTCCGCCGAGGCAGCCGCGGACGGCGGGGTCGGGCGGGGCGCCGACGTGGCCGGTTCCGGGCGCCGGGGCAACTCGATGAACTGCAGGGCCTCACGGGCCGGCGCCTGCACGATCTGGGTTTCCGACTGCCCCTCCGGCTGCGGCACCGACGGCCGGGACGGCGCGGTCGAGGAATGCGGTACGGGCGGATGCTGGACCGTCGTACAGCCGGAGAGGGCCGAGAAAGCCACGGTCACCAGGAGCGTCGCTGTGGTCGTGGTTCGATGCACCCGAGCAACTCTGCTGCGTCCGGCCCCGGTTGGGGCAGCGGACAAGCGGAGGATGCCCCGCACGGGTGATCTCCCGCCCCGTACGGAGGCCGCGGACGTGACGTGGGTGACGTCAGTCTCCGATCGCGCCGTCGATGCGCTCGCGGAGCAGATCGGCGTGGCCGTTGTGCCGCGCGTACTCCTCGATCATGTGGGTGTACAGCCACCGCAGGTTGAACCGCTCGCCGCTGCGCCGCTGCTTGCCCTCGGAGATGTCGTCCAGGCCGAAGCGGGCCGCGTTGCGCCGGGCGGTCTCGATCTCGGCCTGCCAGACGGCGTACGTGTCCTGCCAGGTGTCCGCCTCGGTGAGATGGAACTCGCCGTCCGTGTCCTCATCGCTCCAGTAGAGCGGCGGCGCGTCCTCGTTCGTCAGCACCCTGCGGAACCAACTCCGCTCCACGTCCGCCATGTGCCTCACCAGCCCCATCAGGGACAGTTCGGAGGGCTCCACGGAGGCGGACCTGAGCTGCTCGTCGCTCAGACCCTCGCACTTCCAGGCGAGGGTCTGCCGGTGGAAGTCCAGCCAGCCCTCCAGCATGGTGCGTTCATCGGCGGTCGTGGCAGGCACACGTCGTTCGGTCGTCATGCGGGCATCCTTTCCCGACACCCTTCGTCCCACCACGCGTTTTCAGCCTTCGAGCATCCCGCCCAGCAGCTCCCGCAGCCCGGCCCGCACCTCCTCAAGGCTCGGCACCCGGGTGCCGAACGACCCCGCCACGCAGCTGAACATCAGCCCGTCGGCCCAGGCGATCAGTGACAAGGTGTGCCGGGCCGGGTCCGTCGAGCCCATCCCGGTGACCAGGGCGGAGAGCTGGTCCCGGAAGCGGGCGCCGGTGGCGTCGAAGCAGGCACGCAGTTCGGGGCGCCGCGTCGCCTCCAGGGCCAGTTCATAGCGGGCGAGCGTGAGGGAGCGGTGGTCCGTGAGGGCGCGGTGGGTCGCGAGGGCCAGCGCGTCCGCCATGGATTCGGCCCCGGCCCGGGGGTCCGGCATCTCGTGCAGGGCCAGCACCCGTGCCTCGCGGTCGGCCAGCCGCCGCACCGCCAGTTCCAGCAGGGCCTGCCGGGTCCGCGCGAGGTTCGAGGTCGAGCCCTGGGGGAGTCCGGCCGCCTCGTCGACCGCCCGGTGGGTGAGGCCGCGCATCCCGCGCTCGGCGAGCAGGGCGAGAGCGGTGTCGGCGACGAGGTCGGAGCGGGAGGGGCCGATGGTGCGTACGGGCATGGACCTACGCTACCCGTCCGACTACACCTGTAGTAGCCTCGACATCGTCACTACAGATGTAGTCAGATGTGAGGAGAAGCCATGAGCAGGTCGAGGCGGGCCGTCGTGATCGGCGGCGGTATCGGAGGCCTGACCGCGGCGGCCGCCCTGCACCGGTGCGGCTGGCACGTCACCGTCCTGGAGCGCGCCCGCTCACTGGAGCCGGTCGGCGCCGGCATCTCCCTCGCGCCCAACTCCCTGCGCGCTCTGGACGTCATCGGCCTCGGCGACGAGTGCCGCGACCTCGCCGCATGGACGGGGGACGGCGGCCTGCGCACACCGTCCGGGCGTTGGCTCTCACGCTCCTCCGCCGTTGCGGCCGCCGAGCGCTTCGGCGGCCCCCTGGTGCTGCTGCACCGTGCCACCCTCATCGCGAGCCTGGCCTCCCGGCTCCCGCCGGACGCCGTCCGCCCGGACGCCGCCGCGACCCTCACCGACAGCGGCGGCCCCGGCAGGCCGGCCCGCGTCACGACGGTGGACGGCGAGCTGGAAGCCGACCTCGTGGTGGGCGCGGACGGCGTCCGGTCCGCCGTGCGCCGGGCGCTCTTCCCCCGCCACCCGGGGGCCGTCTACGCCGGCTTCACCACCTGGCGGATCGTGGTCCCCGTCCCCGGCGCGCAGTTCGCCTCGCACGAGACCTGGGGCCGGGGCCGCATCTGGGGCACCCACCCGCTCAAGGACGGCCGCGTCTACGCCTACGCCGCCGCCATGACCCCCGCCGGCGGCCGGGCGCCCGACGACGAGCGGGCCGAGCTGCTGCGCCGCTTCGGCGACTGGCACGACCCGATCCCCGCCGTCCTCGCCGCCGCCCGCCCCGAGGACGTCCTGCGCCACGACGTCCACCACATCACCGAACCCCTGCCCGCCCACCACCACGGCCGGGTCGCCCTCGTCGGCGACGCCGCGCACGCCATGCCCCCGACCCTCGGCCAGGGCGGCAACCAGGCCATCGAGGACGCGATCGTCCTCGCCCACCACTGCGACGACCTCGCCGCCTACACCGCCGCCCGGCTGCCCCGTACGACGGCCGTCGCCCGCAAGGCCGTGACGGTGGCCCGCCTCAACCTCATGTCCAGCCGTGCCGGGATCGCCGTACGCGACACGGCGGTGGCAGCGCTGTCCAAGGCCGGACCCGCCCTGTTCCTGCGGAGCTTCGACGGCATCGCCGACTGGCGGCCGCCGCAGCAGCCGTATGCTTCCGAGGACACCCCGGCAGGCAACCGGTAGAGGAGCACCCCGTGAAGGTCGGCTGCATCGGACTCGGTGACATCGCGCAGAAGGCCTACCTTCCGGTCCTCGCCTTCCGGCCCGGGGTGGAACTGCACCTCCAGACCCGTACGCCCGCCACGCTCGACCGGGTCGCCGACGGCCTCCACATCCCGCGGGAGCGGCGGCACACGACCCTCGACTCCCTCCTCGCGGCCGGCCTCGACGCCGCCTTCGTGCACGCGCCCACCCTCGTCCACCCCGAGATCGTGACCGCGCTGCTGGAGGCGGGCGTACCGACCTACGTCGACAAGCCGCTCGCCTACGAACTCGACGACTCCGCGCGGCTGGTGGCGCTCGCCGAGGAGCGGGACGTCAGCCTCGCCGTCGGCTTCAACCGCCGCCACGCCCCCGGCTACACGCAGTGCGCCGACCATCCGCGCGAGCTGATCCTGATGCAGAAGAACCGCATCGGGCTGCCGGAGGAGCCGCGCACGATGGTCCTCGACGACTTCATCCACGTCGTCGACACCCTGCGGTTCCTGGTGCCCGGCGCGATCGACGACGTGACCGTGCGCGCCCGCGTCCGGGACGGACTGCTGCACCACCTGGTGCTCCAGCTCGCCGGGGACGGCTTCACCGCGCTCGGCGTGATGAACCGGCTCAGCGGCTCAGCGGAGGAGATCCTGGAGGTGTCCGGGCAGGACACCAAGCGGCAGGTGATCAACCTCGCCGAGGTCGTCGACCACAAGGGGCAGCCGACCGTGCGGCGGCGCGGGGACTGGGTGCCGGTCGCCCGGCAGCGCGGGATCGAGCAGGCGGTGCTGGCGTTCCTGGACGCGGTCCGGGCGGGCAAGGTCCTCAGCGCCCGGGACGCGCTGGAGACCCATGAACTGTGCGAGCGGGTGGTACGGGCGATTCAGGATCGGACCGCCTGAGCCGCAGGCTCCGTCCGCCCTCGCCGACGGCCCAGACGGCGAGGACCAGCATGGCCGCGTGCACGGTCCGGTCGCCGAGGCGTACGTAGGGCGTGGTGCCGTGGGCGAGGGGGATCTCGTAGATCCGCGTGGCGGAGGCGTCCGTCCCGAGCCGTGATCCGAGCGGCAGCCCGTCCGGGCCGTAGACGGCCGAGACGCCCGTCAGGGTCGCGTGCACCATCGGGCGGCCGGTCTCGGCGGCGCGCAGGGCGGCGAGGGAGGCGTGCTGCCCGGGGGCCCAGCTGTGCTGGAACGTGGAGGTCGACGACTGGCCGACCAGCACGTCGACGCCCTCCTCGGTGAGGTGGCGGGTCATGTCGGGGAACGCGGTCTCGAAGCACACCATCGGCCCGATGCGCAGGCCGCCGCTCCCGACGTTCATCACGACCGGCTGCGTGCCGCGCCTGCGGTCCTCGCCCGCGGCCTTGCCGACGGAGGTGGCCCAGCCCAGCAGGGAGCGGGCCGGGATGTACTCGCCGAAGGGGACGAGCCGCATCTTGTCGTAGCGCTGGCCGGTGAGACCGTCCGGCCCGATCAGGACCGAGCTCTTGTAGATGCCGGGCTTGTCGGAACGACGGGCGTCCACGTTGACCAGGACCTCGGCGCCCGTGGCCCGGGACAGGTCCGCGAGCCGCCGGGCGAGATCGGGCCGGTCGTCGAGGTCGAAACCGACGCTGCTCTCGCCCCAGACGATCAGGTCGGCGTCCTGGCCGGCGAGCCGGCGGGTGAGCTGCTCCTCCCGGTCGAACCGGCGCTCGGCGCTGTCCGGCCCGCCGATGACGCCCGGCTGGACCACGGCGATCCTGACCTCGCCGTCGACGGCGGGGCGGGGCGCGAAAGCCCAGGCGGCCGAGGTGGCTGCGGCCGTGGCGACGAGACCGGCCACGGCCGGCACGCGGGCCCGACGGACCGCGACGAGGACGGCGACGGCCACGTTGATGACCACGATCAGGAAGCTCAGCAGCCACACCCCGCCGACCGAGGCGAGCCGCAGCGCGGGTTCGACCTGCCACTGACTGCTGCCGATCATGCCCCAGGGGCCGCCGAGCCCCTGCCAGGAGCGGACCAGCTCGGCGGCCAGCCAGCCCGAGGGCAGCACCAGGAGCGCCCAGGCGACCTGACCGAGCGGGGGAGTCCCGCCCAGGAGACGGCGCACCAGCCAGCCCCACGGGACCCACAGGGCGCCGAGCAGGGCGGCGATGACGAACGTGAACACGTGCAGGCTCGGCAGCAGCCAGTGGTGCATGGCCAGCATGAAGCCGAAGCCGCCGCACCAGCCGTCGTACCCCGCCCGTTTCCCGGTCGGCGCGGTGCGCAGCAGCAGAAGCCAGGGAACCAGCGCGACGTAGGCGCACCACCACAGGGACGGGGCGGGGAAGGCGAGGACCGGGAGGGCGCCCGCCACCGCGGCGGCGGCTGAACGCCGCCAGGGGGAGGCGAGCCAGTGGCGCCAGTGGCCGAGCGTCTTCATAGGCGCCTCCTACCCCGTGGTGCCTCCAGTGTGCCCCCTGCGGACGATCTAGGACACAGAACGCGAGTCAGTCGGCCACGGGCGCCGTCCGCCGCTCGGGAAGGCGCCGCCACTCTCCTGTACGGCCACCTCGCTCAGCCGCCGGCCGTCGTCCGTCCGCAGCGGCGCGAAGGCGTACCGGCCGCCGCACACGAAGTCGGGAGCGGGCCCCTCGACGGCCATCGGATTGACGTAGCCGGCCTGGACCCGGGCGGTGTCGCCGTGTCCTGCTCCCAGGGCCGTGCACGGCGACCGGGCGGAGGGGAAGCGGCAGTCGAGGCGCGCGGGCGGCGCGGGTGCAGTGGGCCCGGAGCGGGATCTGTGTCTCGACGCGCTGCCGCACCGACCGGTCACTTCAGCTGGGGCTCGTGGGAGAGGCGGCGGCCCGCGACGCGGACGAGTGGATCGTGGGGATCGAGAACGTCACGCCGCTCGCCACGGAGATCCACGGGCCGGTGCGGGCCGGGCAACCGGAGTCGGCCGCCGGGCTGTCGCCCGAGGAGCGGCCCTGACAGGTCGACGACGAGGTGCCGGCGCGTCTGCGCGCCTGACTCAGGCTGCCTTGACGACGTCGGCGCGTACCGCGACGGCCCATTCGACGACCAGCAACTCGTACTCCGCGCGCTCTTCGGCCGACAGGGTGCCGCCCGTGCGCAGCCACAGCGCACGGATCTCCTCGTTGACCTCGGCAGCGGACCGCACGGAACCAGGGGTCACGAAATCGGGGGACATGCGGACAAGCCTAGGGGCAGCCACTGACAGGCCGCTACCGGACGGCTACCCGATCACTATGCGGTTGGTCACGAGACCCGGGTCACAGGCTCCGCGCGGCGGCCCGGCTCAGCCCGCCGACTCGGCCGCGTGCGGGCTCAGCACACCCATGCTGACCAGCACGATGATGACGATGCCGAGCACGATGCGGTAGTAGACGAACGGCATGAAGCTCTTGGTCGAGATGAATTTCATGAACCATGCGATCACCGCGTACCCCACCCCGAAGGCGATGACCGTGGCGAAGATCGTCGGGCCCCAGGAGACGTGGCCGCCCTCCGTCGCGTCCTTGAGCTCGAACAGGCCGGAGGCCAGCACCGCCGGGATGGCGAGCAGGAAGGAGTAGCGGGCCGCGGCCTCGCGCTTGTAGCCCATGAACAGGCCGCCGCTGATGGTGGCGCCGGAGCGGGAGACGCCCGGGACGAGCGCCATGGCCTGACAGGCGCCGTAGATCAGGCCGTCCCGGACGCCCAGGTCCTCCAGGGCCTTGCGCTGCTTGGGCGCGCGGTGCCGGCCGCCGCTCTCGTCGCGCGCGGCGAGCCGGTCGGCGACGCCGAGGACGATGCCCATGCCGATCAGCATCGTCGCGGTGATCCGCAGGTCGCGGAAGGGCCCCTCGATCTGGTCCTTCAGCGTCACGCCGAGCACGCCGATCGGGATCGAGCCCACGATGACGAGCCAGCCCATGCGCGCGTCGGGGTCACTGCGCAGCGCCTTGTTCGTGAGCGAACGCGTCCACGCCGAGATGATCCGCCCGATGTCCTTGCGGAAGTAGATCAGCACGGCGGCCTCCGTGCCGATCTGGGTGATCGCCGTGAAGGCCGCGCCCGGGTCCTTCCAGCCGGAGAAGGCCGCCGTCAGCCGCAGATGCGCGCTGGAGGAGACGGGGAGGAACTCGGTCAGCCCCTGGACGAGTCCGAGGATGAGTGATTCGAACCAAGACATGAGGTAGCGGAGTCCAAGTGCCGATCTGGAACGGACGACGGGCACGCCGCGCCGCCGTTGCGGTGAACGGGGGGATCATGTGTGCCGAGGGGGAAGCGTAGCGCCCCCGGAGCGCCGCTCGGACACAGGGGTTGGAAGCCGGCCGCGGGCAGGGGCGATCAGGCCGCGGTGGGCCCGGTCACCGTCCAGCCGGGCGCCTGCGGGCGGGCCGTGAGGTCCTGGTGGCGCACCTCGTCACCGCAGGCCCGGCAGGTGACGGCCGGGACGAGGGGCCGGCCGCAGGAGTGCTCCAGGACCATCGGGCGCTCGCCGTCCCCCCGGAGATGGCGGTCGCCCCAGGCCATGAGGGTCCACAGCACCGGCTCCAGTTCCCTCCCCGCCGGTGTGGGTCGGTACTCGAAGCGCTGCGGGCGCTCGCTGTAGAGCTGCCTGGTCAGGATTCCGGCATCGACGAGCCGGCGGAGCCGGGTGGCGAGGATGTCGCGCGGGGCGCCGATGTTGCGCGCCAGTTGGTCGAACCGCCCGTTGCCGAGGCACACCTCCCGCAGGACGAGCAGGGAGTACTTCTCGCCGGCGAGCGCCAGGGTGTCGGCGATGGAGCAGGGGCGCGGGTTCTTGGTGGCGGCCATGCGGCCCAGTCTAAGAGAGGGTTGGATTTTCCAACCCATAGAGCTACCGTGAGTTCGGATTTCCTACTCACTGGTGGTCGTGGAGGCCCGCACATGCGTGACGCAGTCATCGTCGAAGCCGTACGCACACCGATCGGCAAGGGCAAGCCGAACGGCGCCCTCGCGCACGTCCACCCCGTGGAGCTCCTCGCCCACACCCTGCGCACCCTCGTCGAGCGCTCCGGCGTCGACCCGGCACTGATCGACGACGTCATCGGCGGCACCGTCGACCAGGTCGGCGAGCAGGCCATGAACACCACCCGGTACGCCGTCCTGTCGGCCGGCTTCCCGGAGTCGGTGCCCGCCACGACCGTGGACCGCCAGTGCGGGTCCTCCCAGCAGGCCGTGCACTTCGCGGCGCAGGGTGTCCTCTCGGGCGCCTACGACCTGGTGGTGGCCTGCGGGGTCGAGTCGATGAGCCGGGTGCCGATGTGGTCGAACGTTCCCGCCGGAACGGACCCCTTCGGCCCCGGAGTCGCCGAGCGCTATCCCGAGGGGCTCGTCCCGCAGGGCATCAGCGCCGAGCTGATCGCCGCGAAGTGGTCGATCACCCGCGAGCAGATGGACGCCTTCGCGGTCTCCTCGCACCGGAAGGCCGCCGCGGCCTGGGAGAGCGGGCTCTTCGACGCCGAGGTCGCTCCCCTGGACGGCGTCACACGCGACGAGTGCGTCCGGCCGGGCAGCACCACCGAGGTCCTCGCCGGGCTCAAGCCCGCCTATCACGACCCCGGATTCGCCGACCGCTTCCCACAGATCGAGTGGAACGTCACGGCGGGCAACGCCAGTCCGGTCAACGACGGGGCCTCCGCGGTGCTCATCACCTCCGGTGAGACGGCGGCCCGGCTCGGGCTGCGCCCGCTCGCCCGCCTGCACAGCTTCGCCGTCACCGGCTCCGATCCGCTGCTGATGCTCACGGGCGTGATCCCGGCGACCGAGAAGGTGCTGCGCAGGGCGTCGCTCACCCTCGACGACATCGACCTGTTCGAGGTCAACGAGGCGTTCTCCAGCGTCGTACTGGCCTGGCGGCAGGAGACCGGCGTCGACCTCGCCCGGGTCAATGTGCACGGCGGCGCCATCGCACTCGGCCATCCGCTCGGCGCGAGCGGCACCCGGCTGACGACGACACTGGTGCACGCGATGCGGGAACGAGATGCCCGGTACGCGCTGCAGACCATGTGCGAGGCGGGCGGACTCGCCAACGCCATGGTGCTCGAAAGGGTGTGAGCCGGGACGGCGTGACGGCCCGTCAGAGCTGGCGCAGGCGGTGCCGCTTGCGCCAGGCCACGACCACACCCGCCAGCGCGGGCAGGGCGATGCACGCCAGGGCGATCAGGAAGGCGGGGGAGGTCGGGGTGGAGGCACGGGCGCCGGCGACGGCGTAGGCGGCGGTGTTCGGGATCGAGCCGAGGCCCGTGGCCAGCAGGAACGGCAGCAGGCCCATACGGGAGACGGAGGCGCAGTAGTTCGCGGCCCAGAACGGCACACCGGGGAACAGCCGCACCGCCAGCATCGAACGGAAGCCGTGCCGGCTGAGCTGGCCGTCCGCGGCCTTCAGCCAGCGCCCCCGCAGCAGCGGCCGCAGGGCGTCCTGGCCCAGCGCCCGGCCCAGGCAGAAGGCGATCCCGGCGCCCAGCACCGTGCCCGACAGGGAGACACCGAGGCCCAGCTGCGACCCGAACAGCGCGCCCGCCGCGAGGTTCAGCAGCGGCCTCGGCACGAACGCCACGGTGCACACGCCGTACGCGACAGCGAACACCAACGCCGCCATGGCTCCGCCGAGCTGCGGTGGCCAGCCCTGCGTCAGCAGCCGCTGCGGCTCGAAGAGCAGCACGGTGCAGGCGCCGGCGGCGAGCAGGGCGGCGAGCAGGGACAGCCGTGCCCACGGGGTGAGCAGAACTCTCGTGCAGCGGGCGGCGAAACCGGTGGATACGGCGGGCGAGGCGGTCGTTGCCGGGGGAACGGCGACGGCGAGCTCCGCGGCGGTGGCCCGGGGAGAGGCCGTGGCGGTGCCCCCAGAGCGGGTGGTGGCATCGAGCATCCGGTGACACTAACCGACAAATGTGTCTGATCGCCGTATGGTTCGTCTCACGACCGTCACAGGCCGCCGTGCGCACACCTGTACGCAGGGCGGATGAAAACCATTCGACGTGCGGTAAAGCGTCGGCAATGATCGACCTCATGTTCCGGCACGCCTTCGCCCTCGCAGCATCCGTGGTCACGGATGCCCCGAAGGCTGCCGTCGCCGTTCTCACGGCCGTTGCAGACGGTGCCCGAAGCTGACCCTCTCCGGTTCGTCCGGCGGCCCCGCAAGGGGAGGGTCGGGCAGGTCCTCGGGGTCCCACTCCATGACTAGACGCTTCGAGGTACAGCCATGTCCAAGACGGCCTACGTCCGCACGAAACCGCATCTCAACATCGGCACGATGGGTCATGTCGACCACGGCAAGACCACCCTGACCGCCGCCATCACCAAGGTCCTCGCCGACCGGGGCACCGGCGCGTTCGTGCCGTTCGACCGGATCGACCGGGCGCCCGAAGAGGCGGCGCGCGGCATCACCATCAACATCGCGCACGTCGAGTACGAGACCGACACCCGGCACTACGCGCACGTCGACATGCCGGGCCACGCCGACTACGTCAAGAACATGGTCACCGGCGCCGCGCAGCTCGACGGGGCGATCCTCGTCGTCTCCGCGCTCGACGGGATCATGCCGCAGACCGCCGAACACGTCCTGCTCGCCCGGCAGGTGGGCGTCGACCACATCGTGGTCGCCCTCAACAAGGCCGACGCGGGGGACGAGGAGCTCTCCGACCTGGTCGAGCTGGAGGTACGCGACCTGCTCACCGCGCACGGCTACGGCGGTGACTCCGTACCCGTCGTACGGGTCTCCGGGCTGAAGGCGCTGGAGGGGGACCCGCGGTGGACGGCGTCGATCGAGGCGCTGCTCGACGCGGTGGACACGTACGTGCCGATGCCGGAGCGGTATCTGGACGCGCCGTTCCTGCTGTCCGTCGAGAACGTGCTGACCATCACCGGGCGGGGGACCGTGGTCACCGGGGCGGTGGAGCGGGGCACGGTGCAGGCGGGGGACCGGGTCGAGGTGCTCGGGGCGGACCTGGAGACCGTGGTGACCGGGCTGGAGACCTTCGGCAAGCCGATGGAGGAGGCGCAGGCCGGGGACAACGTGGCGGTGCTGCTTCGGGGGGTGCCCCGGGGCGCCGTCCGGCGGGGGCACGTCGTCGCCGCGCCGGGAAGCGTGGTGCCGAGCCGTCGCTTCACGGCACAGGTGTACGTGCTGTCCGCGCGTGAAGGCGGGCGTACGACGGCTGTCTCCAGCGGGTACCGGCCGCAGTTCTACATCCGTACGGCGGATGTGGTGGGGGACGTCGACCTCGGTGAGGCGGCCGTGGCCCGGCCCGGGGAGACGGTGGTGATGACCGTGGAGCTGGGACGGGACGTGCCGTTGGAGGCGGGGCTCGGGTTCGCCATCCGTGAGGGTGGGCGGACCGTGGGGGCGGGGACCGTGACCGTGGTCGGTTGAGGTTTGGGGGGACTGCGGGGCCGGTCGTGGCTGGTCGGGCTGGTGGCGGTGCGGCATGTCAGCACGGCCCCGCGCCCCTCGGGGGCGCCGCACCGCAGGCACAATGAGATGGTGAACGAGCCCATTCCCGTGATCCGCGACGTCGATCACGGCACCGCCAAGCTGATGCCCGACGTCGACCGGGAACGGGCCTGGTTGCTGACCGTCGACGGGGCGCCGCAGTCGTACGTCGACCTGGACGAGCCCACGCATCTGGAGTTCGAGTACGCGCGGCGGCTGGGTCATGTGCTGGATGTCGTGGCGGTACCGGGGGCCGTGCTGGACGTGGTGCACCTCGGGGGTGGGGCGCTCACGCTGCCCCGGTATGTGGCCGTGACGCGGCCCGGGTCGCGGCAGGAGGTCGTCGAGGCCGATCGCGGGCTGCTGGACCTGGTCGCCGAGCATCTGCCGTTGCCGGAGGGGGCCCGGGTCGCGCTGCACGCGGCGGACGCGCGGAAGTGGCTGGAGAACGCCGCCGGGGACTCGGCCGATGTGATCGTCGCCGACGTGTTCGGCGGCTCCCGGGTCCCGGCGCATCTCACGTCCGTCGCCTATGTGCGGCAGGCCGCGCGGGTGCTGCGGGGGAGCGGGGTCTACCTCGCCAATCTCCCCGATGCCGCCCCGTTCGACTTCCTGCGGTCGCAACTCGCCACCCTGGCCACCGCCTTCGAGGAACTCGTGCTGATCGCCGAGCCGGGGGTGCTGCGGGGGCGGCGGTTCGGGAACGCGGTGCTCGTCGCCGGGCACGAGCCCGTCGACATCGCCGCCCTGACGCGGCTCACGGCCGCCGACGCCTTTCCCGCCCGGGTCGAACACGGCCCCGGACTGCGGGAGTTCGTCCAAAGTGCCCGGCCCGTGCGGGACGAGGACGCCGTGCCGTCACCCGAGCCCCCCGACGGTGCGTTCGGAATCGGCTGACTCGGTCCCGGTCATCCCGCCCCGGGCCACCGGCGTCGTCCTGCGGCGCAGGTCGCGTACGTCCGCTACGCGCAGAGGAACAGCATCAGCGGGAGCGTCCGCGCCGCCGCCACCAGGGTGACGTCACCGCCGTCACCGCCCGTCCCGAGGACGGCGAACACCGCCGCGACGAGGGCGCCGTGGCTGCCCAGGTCTGGTCGCCTGTCCCCCTCACCGCCCCGCGGGTCGTCCGCGGCGGCCGAGGCGCTCGGCTCCGTCGAGGACTTCTCGGAGGCGGTCGGAGACGACTTCTCGCCGTCCTTCCCGTCCGCCGTGTCGTCCTTGTCGCCGCCCAGCACCGGGAAGCCGGTGACACCGGCGGCACGACCACCGCGGTGGCCGCGATGATCGCGACCGGCTTCGCCCCGACCTGAACGTGGCCGGCCTGGTCGCCCTCGCCTTCGGTCCGATTCCCGCCGCCACCGCCCTGCGGACGCTGCGGTGCACCGGCCGGCGCGGGGGTGCCCCGTGCGGCTGCCGGCCGTAGGGGTTGGGCTACTGCCGGCAGCCCGGACGCCGGTGCGGATTCGGCTGCTGGTACCCCGGCTGCTGTACGGGTTGTTCGCTTGCGGGTTCTGCTCGGCGCCGGGCGGCCGCTGTCCTGGCCACATGGGCAGCCACCCTGGCCCGCGCCCCGGACACGATTCGGTCGCCGCCGTGGACGGAGCGGTGGCAACCCGGAGCCGGGGCGGTGCCGCGGAGGCGGAGCCGGTCGATGCGGCGGTCGTCACACCGGCCTGGCCAGCCGTCTCTACTCGTGAGTAACATTCGGCCATGAGCGCAGACCAGATGTCCATCGGCGAGATGCTCGCCGCCACGGTGCCCATGGCCCGGACCCTGAACCTCGAGTTCCTCGAGACCTCGCCGGAGCGCGCGGTGGTCTCCCTGCCGGACCAGAGCGAATACCACAACCACGTGGGCGGCCCGCACGCCGGTGCGATGTTCACGCTCGGCGAGTCCGCGAGCGGGGCGATCGTGCTGGCCGCGTTCGGGGACCAGCTCTCGCGCGCCGTCCCGCTCGCCGTCAGCGCCGAGATCGCCTACAAGAAGCTGGCGATGGGCGCCGTCACCGCCACGGCCACCCTGGGCCGCCCTGCCGCCGAGGTCGTCGCCGAGCTGGACGCCGGGGAGCGGCCCGAGTTCCCGGTGACCATCGCCATCCAGCGGGCCGACGGCGCCGTGACGGGCGAGATGATTGTGGTGTGGACCCTGCGTCCCAACGGCTGATCAGGCGGTCGTGCGTGCGGAGCCCCGGCCGCGGGCCGGGGCCGTCGCGGATCAGGCCGCGATGTCCCGCGGCATGGGGCGCGCGCCGTCCAGCTCCGCGACGAAGTCCTTGAGCCACGCCACGAACTCCGGCCCCAGGTCGGGTCGGTCGCAGGCCAGGCGGACCACCGTGCGCAGGTAGTCGGCCCTGTCGCCGGTGTCGTAGCGCAGGCCCCTGAAGACGACCCCGTGCACCGTGCCGTCCGCGGCCAGTTCCTGGAGGGCGTCGGTCAGCTGGATCTCGCCGCCCCGGCCCGGCGGAGTGCGCTCCAGGACGTCGAAGACGGCCGGGTCGAGGACGTAGCGGCCGATGACGGCGTAGCGGCTGGGCGCCTCCCGCCGGTTCGGCTTCTCGACCAGGCCGGTGACGCGGACGACGTCCTCCTCGCCGGTCTTCGCCACGGCCGCGCAGCCGTAGAGGTGTATCTGCTCCGGCGGGACTTCCATCAGGGCGACGACGCTGCCGAGCCGGCCGTCGCGGACCTCGAGCATCCGGCTGAGCAGGCTCTCGCGCGGGTCGATCAGGTCGTCGCCGAGGAGGACCGCGAAGGGCTGGTCGCCGACGTGCCGGCGGGCGCACAGTACGGCGTGGCCGAGGCCGAGGGGGTCGCCCTGGCGGATGTGGTGGATGCTCGCCAACCGCGCCGGATCGCGCACCGCGTCCAGCCGCACGGCGTCGCCCTTGGCCGCCAGAGCCTGCTCCAGCTCGAAGGCGTGGTCGAAGTGGTCCTCGATGGCTCGCTTGTGCCGGCCGGTGACCATCAGGACGTCGTCCAGTCCCGCCGCTGCCGCCTCCTCGACGACGTACTGGATGGCCGGCTTGTCGACGACCGGCAGCATCTCCTTGGGTGTGGCCTTCGTGGCGGGCAGGAAGCGGGTGCCGAGGCCGGCGGCCGGGACGACCGCCTTGCGGACGGTGCGGGCGGGGGCGGCCGGGGCGGAAGGGTGGGGGGCGATCATGCGGGCCATGCTGGCGGGCGGAGCTGAGAGCGCGCCGAGAGCCGTATGGGAGCAGGCTGTGGAGTTGGAGATTTCGTGGACCAACCGCCTTTGACTGCACACAACTTGCCGGTCTTACCGGCGGCGTTCTCGAAAGCCGGTGTGGATACCGCCGGTAACATATCCGAATTCCCCGCGTTTTGAACTTGGGTCATCCGAACTCCTTGTTACCTGTCAGTCGCGTGTGCGAAAGTGAGCCACCTCACAGCCGAGTCCACAGCTGACGCGGCACAGGTATGCACCAATCAAGCACCTGCTTTCCGACGGACGCGCAATTCGCATGTCGTCCTGCGGCTGGAAGGAAATGGTTCCGTGCAATCCCCCTACCCCCCACGCCCGCCGTACCCGCCACGACCCGGAGCGACGCCCGCCGAGTCCGACCGCAATCTTCTCGCCCGGGTCGGTGCGCCGGATGAAGGGCCGCACGCCGTCGCGCTGTTGCTGGCACGGCACTGGCGCGCTGTCCACGAGTACGCCGTGATCTGCCTGGCGTCCTCGCATGACTCGGCGTCGATGGCGGCTGCCGCGGCCTTCCGCCGGGAACTGGCCCGGCCGGGCGGCGGCGCTCTGCGTCCCCGTCTGCTCGCGGCCGTGCGGGACACGGTCGGGGAGTGGGCCGCCGACAGCGGAATTTCCCAAGTGCTGCCGGAACTCCGCAAAACCGTCGGGGCGCGCGGCCTGCGCGCCGCCCGGTCCGTGACACCCGAAAGACGGCGCCTCGCCGAACGTGCTTTCCGTGCCCTTCCGGGGGCTTCCCAATGCCTGCTCTGGCACACGGAGGTCGAGGCCGAGTCCATATCCGTACCGGCCGGTCTGCTCGGAGTGGACGCCGGTACCGCGTCGGCCGCGCTGGAGCAGGCGCGTGAGCAATTCCGGTCGGGTTGCGTGCGGGCACACCGGGAACTCGCGCCGACGCGGGAATGCCGCTACTACAACCGCCTGCTCGATGTCCCGATGCGCCGCGGCGGAGCCCTGCTGCCGGATGTGCAACGGCATCTCATGGCCTGCCGCTACTGTCGGCACGCCGCCGAGCAACTCAGCCATTTCGAGGGCGGTTTGGAGGACCTGCTCGCGGAGACCGTGCTGGGGTGGGGCGCCCGCCGCTATCTGGAATCACGGCCGGGCCGCGGCGGGGGCCGGGACGCCCTGGCCGCCGGCGGCCGCCACCGCCTCAAGTCCCGTGCCCCGCAGGCGGGCGGGCGGCCCGGGTCGTCGAAGCGGCATGCGAAAGCGCTGGCCGCCGCGGTCGGGGTGACCTCCCTCGTCCTGCTCGCGACCCTGCTGACCGCCCGGGGCTGGACGGAGGAGGGCGGCCCCGCCGACCCGCAGGCCACGTGGGGAGCGGTCAGCGGCCATTCCGTCGACCCGGACGCGGTGAAGTCCTCACCGGTGAGGCCGGACCCAGGGGAGTCCTCCTCCGCGGGCCCGGACGCGGGACGTCCCCCGTCGGCCGCCTCCGCGGACCACCCCGCCGAAGTGGCCCGGGGCCGGCTGCGCAACCTCGACACCGGTCTGTGCCTCGACGTCCGCGGCGGCCGGCCGCGTGCCGACGCCCCCCTCGCGCTGACCGGCTGCTCCGCCGGATCGCCGCAGTGGACCTACCAGGACGACGGCATGCTGCGGCTCGCCGCCGACCCCACGCTCTGCCTCGCGTCCGACTCGGCCGAGGGCTCGGTCGTGGTGGCCGGCTGCCTCGTGCACGCCGGGGTCGTCCGTCACGACCTGACCGTGCGCGGTGAGTTACTGCCGCGCGGCGCCGACGGGCGGGCCGTCGCCGCCGGGAAGGGCCGGGACGTGATCGTCACGGCACGCGACGGGTCCGAGGCCCAACGCTGGGCGCTGGAACCGGCGCTCACCTCCGGGGAGTCCCGGGCGAAGCGGTCCGAGGACCCGCCCCGGGAGAGCCGCCGGAAGAAGCAGGAGCAGCCGTACGACAGTGCCCCGCCCGGGCGCCGGCCGGAGCCGCCGCGGACGAAGTCCGCCGACCTGCCGCGGGAGCGGTACGGGATGCGGTTCGCGCAGGTGGGCTGCTGCGACGGGGCCGGGCCCGGAGCGTCCTCAGCGGAGCCCGGGGCGCAGTCCGGCACCGACGTACTCGGCCCCGCGGCCGCCGTCGTCTCCGACACCGTCACGACGCTCCACTCGGTCGCCCTGCCGTAGCAGGGCTCGGGGCGGCCGCTCGGGTGACCCCGCAGCCGCGACCACGTCAACGTCGTCGTGGCGGGCAGGCAGCCCTGCTTCGACTGGCTGCCCGTGGACGAGGCCCCGGTCCACTGCGCCCGTGGCGCCGGCAC
The DNA here is from genome assembly GCF_053592115.1 of Streptomyces sp. NPDC002788. Taxonomy (NCBI): domain Bacteria; kingdom Bacillati; phylum Actinomycetota; class Actinomycetes; order Kitasatosporales; family Streptomycetaceae; genus Streptomyces; species Streptomyces sp. NPDC002788. Next base: position 64,064 of record NZ_JBSFVB010000015.1, read on the forward strand.
CTGGGGACGGGCGGCACGCGGGACGGCAGCGAGCCCGATGCCGTCCTGGCCTGCGCCCGTGATGTCCCACCCTGCCTTGATCCGTGAGCACGGCACCGACCTGCCCGAGGTCGCCGAGTGGAGTTGGAACGCCTGAGCCGCGAGGGGCGTCCTATGAGCCGGTAGGCTTCCCGGGGCACGCAGGGGAAGCACAGGGAAAGGAACCGGCGTTGCACGTCCAGGAGTGGCTCGAAACCGTACCGGCGGTCGCCGTCTACGCGCTGGTGGGCCTGGTGATCGGCCTGGAAAGCCTGGGCATCCCGCTGCCGGGCGAGATCATCCTCGTCTCCTCGGCGCTGCTCGCCTCCCAACACGGCGAGATCGACCCCCTCGTCCTGGGCGCCAGCGCCACGGCCGGCGCGATCATCGGCGACTCCATCGGCTACGCCATCGGCCGCAAGGGCGGTCGGCCCCTGCTGGCCCGGCTGGGCAAGAAGTTCCCCAAGCACTTCAGCGAGGGGCACATCGCCACCGCCGAGCGCTCCTTCGAGAAGTGGGGCATGTGGGCCGTCTTCTTCGGCCGCTTCGTCGCCCTCCTGCGCATCTTCGCCGGCCCCCTCGCCGGTGTCCTGCACATGCCGTACTGGAAGTTCCTCATCGCCAACGTCCTCGGCGGCATCGTCTGGGCCGGCGGCACGACAGCGGTCATCTACTACGTCGGCATCGTCGCGGAGTCCTGGCTGAAGCGCTTCTCGTGGCTGGGTCTGGTGGCGGCCGTCCTGGTCGGTCTCACGTCCATGCTGATCCTGAAGCGCAAGGCGAAGAAGGCAGCACCCGTGGTGGCGGCAGAGTAGGACGCCCTCAGGGGCGCGGGGCCGTGTCGATGTGCGGCTCCGCCACGTGGGCGCGACCAGCCGCACACGACCCGCACCCGCCGAGCGACCTACGCATGCGCCTCGCGGTGCGCCGTGGCCAACTCGCCATACATCGTGCCGTTGAGGGTGACCCCCTGCCGCTCCTCCTCCGACAGCTCCCGCCGGACCTTCGCAGGCACCCCCGCGACCAGCGACCCGGGCGGCACGACCATGCCCTGCGGCACCAGTGCCTGCGCGGCGACCAGGGACCCGGCCCCGATCACCGCACCGTTCAGCACCGTCGCTCCCATCCCGATCAGACAGTCGTCCCCGACGGTCGCCCCGTGCACCACGGCGTTGTGCCCGATGGACACCCGCTCACCCACCGTCACCGGGAACCCCGGGTCGGCATGCACCGTGCAATTGTCCTGGACATTGCTGCTCGCGCCGACGGAGATCGCCTCGACGTCACCGCGCACCACGGCCCCGTACCAGACGCTCGCCCCCGCACCCAGCGTCACACTCCCGATCACCGACGCCGTCGGCGCCACGAACGCCGTCTCGTCGATGTCCGGCTCCCGGCCGCCGATGCCCGTGATCATCGCCCGGTGTCCCATGTCCGCCTCCAGAAACGTCGTCGACTCCGGCACCGTACGCCACCCGTGGGGTGAAGATCACAGGCCCTCGCCCCCATGAGGGGTCTCTCCGCTGAGTACGGTGACCTCGTGCCTAAGCGCAAGAACACGTTCTCATCCTGGCGGCGGGGCCTCACACAGCGCGCCGTCCACACAGGCTGGGCCTGGCTGCAACGGACGGCTTCCGTGACCGCCGAGCACCCCGGCCGGTACCGGTTCGGCACGATAGGAACAGGTACCAGGCTGGCCTTCCCGCTGGGCACGGTCTTCGGTGAACCCTGGATCCACCTCGGCGCCCACTGCATCATCGGCGAGCAGGTCACCCTCACCGCGGGCCTGATGCCCGATCTCGATCTCGGCCCGGACCCCATCCTGCGTCTCGGCGACGGCGTCGTCCTGGGCCGTGGCAGCCACGTCATCGCGGACACGACGGTCACGATCGGCAGCGACTGCTACTTCGGGCCGTACGTGTACGTCACGTCCACGAACCACTCCTACGACGATCCGCACGAGCCGATCGGCAAGCAGTGGCCGCGGATGGAGCCGGTGGAGATCGGGCCGGGCTGCTGGATCGGCACGGGAGCGGTGATCCTGCCCGGGGCCCGGATCGGGCGGAACGTGGTGGTGGCCGCCGGCGCGGTGGTCCGGGGCACCGTGCCGGACCACGCCGTGGTGGCGGGCGCACCGGCCCGCGTCGTACGGCGCTGGACACCGGCCGACGGCTGGCAGCCGCCGCTGCGCACCCCGCCGCCGGTACCGATCCCGGAGGGCGTCACGCCCGAGCAGTTGCGCGCGCTGTCGGAGATGGACGAGCAGACCGCGGCGCGACTGGCGGAGCTGGACGAGGAGGCGGCGGCCGGACTGGCGGAGCTGGAGCCGGGGCCCGACGTCCCGGGCAGGGCCTGACGGGCGAGTGAGCCGGGCTCAGCCCGACGCCAGCAGCACCGTCCTACCAGGGCCAGACCCGCCCCCGCGGCCTGCACCGCCCGCAGCCGCTCGTGAAGGACGCCCCGTGCAGCCACGGCCGTCACCACCGGGTAGAGGGATGCGAGCACGGCCGCCACCGTGACCGGGCCCTGCTGCGCGGCGATCGAGGACGTGCCGTTCGCGGCTACGTCCGCGAGGCGGCGAACCCCAGCTGCGGCCCCGCCTCGCTCCAGCCGCTGATCGCCACCGCGACCGCGCCCAGCACGGCCACCGCGATCGACTGCGAGACCACGACCACCGTGAGCGCGGGCGTGCGGCGGGTCAGCAGTCCGCCGCCGAAGTCGGCCAGTCCCCACAGCACGCTTGTGGCCAGGGCGAAGAGCGCTGTCATGGAACGGAAGCCTCGCAGTACAGTTCAGTGAACGATCAGGCACCACACCCTAGTGCATTCTGTTGCACTGTGTCATACAGAATATTGGACGGAATGTGTCGGACCTCGACCTGCTGACCCAGTCCCTGGCGCGCAGCGTCAAGCACTGGCGCGCGGTGCGCGGCTTCACCCTGGACGTGCTCGCCGCCCGCGCAGGCGTCAGCCGCGGCATGCTCATCCAGATCGAGCAGGCCCGCACCAACCCCAGCCTCGGCACCGTCGTCAAGATCGGCGACGCGCTCGGCATCAGCATCACCACGCTGCTCGACCACGAGCAGGGCCCGAACGTCCGCATCGTCCCCGCCGAGCAGGCCGTGCGGTTGTGGCACACCGATGCCGGCAGCTACAACCGGCTGCTCGCGGGCACTGAGGCGCCCGGCCCCCTGGAGATGTGGGACTGGCGGCTGATGCCCGGCGAGAGCAGCCCATCGGACCCGCACCCCGCCGGCACGACCGAACTGCTCCACGTCACGGCCGGGGAACTGACACTCACCGTCGACGGCGTCGAGCACCGCGTCCCCGCGGGAGCGAGCGTCCACTTCGAGGCCAACGTCCCGCACACGTACGGCAACACCGGCGACGTGCCGATGGAGATGGTCATGGCTGTCTCGGTGCCGCCCGTGTCCTGAGACGCCACGCCCGGCCCGCGACGCGGTCCGCTGGTGTTCGCCTCGACGGCAGGTCGACCGGCGAGCCCGGTATGGAGCACGGCGGCATCACGCCGCTCGGACTGCCGGACGGCGGGCCGTCCTGGTCGCCGCGGCCGTCGCGGAGCGCGCCGGGCAAGGCCTTCGCGGAACTGCCGCAGTGTGGTGGTGCTGGAGGACTCGGGGTGGCCCGTCCGCGCTACGCCGCCGTGTGGTGGGCCAGCGCCAGGTGCGGGTCTGTCTCGCCCGGGGCCGGTTCGGGATCCGCGTGGACCAGGGCCGCGGTCAGGCGCGGTACGGCGTGCAGCAGCGCGTGTTCGGCGTCGACGGCGATGCGGTGCGCCTGCCGTACCGTGACGTCGCCGTCGACCACGACCGCCACCTCGGCGCGCAACCGGTGGCCGATCCAGCGCAGCCGCAGCTCACCCACCCCGCGCACACCGACGACCCCGGCCAGCGCCTGTTCGGCACGGTCCACCAGGGCCGGGTCGACGGCGTCCATCACCCGCCGGAACACCTCCCGCGCCGCGTCCCGCAGCACCAGAGCGATCGCCGCCGTGATCGCCAGCCCGACGACAGGGTCCGCCAGGTGCCAGCCCAGGGCCGAGCCTCCGGCGCCCAGCAGCACGGCCAGTGACGTGAACCCGTCGGTCCGGGCGTGCAGCCCGTCAGCGACCAGCGCGGCCGAGCCGATCGAGCGGCCGACACGGATGCGGTAGCGAGCCACCCACTCGTTGCCCGCGAAACCGGCGAGGGCGGCCACGGCGACCGCCGGGACGTGCTGGACGGGGCGCGGGTCGAGGAGGCGGTCGACCGCCGTCCAACCCGCGAAGGCGGCGGACGCGGCGATCGTCAGTACGATCACCAGGCCCGCCAGGTCCTCGGCCCGCCCGTAGCCGTAGGTGAAGCGGCGGGTGGCCGCGCGTCGCCCCAGCACGAACGCGATGCCGAGCGGCACGGCGGTCAGCGCGTCCGCGGTGTTGTGCACCGTGTCCCCGAGCAGCGCCACCGAGCCCGAGGCGGCCACCACCACCGCCTGGACCAGCGCCGTCACACCCAGCACCGCGAGGGAGACCCAGAGCGCCCGCATACCCCGGGCCGAGGACTCCAGGGCGGAGTCGACCTTGTCGATCGTCTCGTGGGAGTGCGGGGCGAGGAGGTGGGCCACGCGATGCCGCATGCCATGCCCGTGGTCGTGGTCGTGGTCGTGGTCGTGCCCGTGGTCGTGAGGGTGCGGGTGCTCGTGCCGGTCGATCACGTGGATTCCCCTTCCGGTGCGCGCGAGAGTGGACGTACCCACGTCGTGGGGCCATTATGTGCGTATGAGCGCACGCATGCACCTGTCACCTGCGCACGATGCGCATCCGCGCAGCCCCGGCGAGGAGCAGTTCGCGCTCGCCGCCGAACTGCTCGCTCTGCTGGGGGACCGGACCCGCCTCGCCCTGCTGCACGCGCTGGCCGGATCGGAGGCCGATGTCACGACGCTCACGGAGGCGTGCGGGGCGCAACGTCCCGCCGTCAGTCAGCACCTGGCGCGACTGCGTCTCGCGGGCCTGGTGAACACCCGCAAGGAGGGCCGCCGGGTGATCTACTCACTCCGCGACGGCCATCTGCGCCGGCTCGTGGACGAGGCGCTGAACGTGGCCGACCACCGCCTCAGTGACCGCCCCCCGCACGACTGAGTCAGTACCGCGCGGCCGTCCCGAGGTACTGCTCGGCGAAATGTGCCGCCGCAGCGGGCGAGGTGAACAGCCGGCGCAGCCGGGCGAGCGTGGTGCCCGCGCGGAACGGGTCGCCCGCCGCCGTGCCGTGGTACACCTCGGACAGCCACTGCGAGAACTCCTGGTAGTCCCACACCCGCCGCAGGCACGCCTGCGCGTAGCCGGCCAGGCCGCTGTCGTCACCCGTGGTCAGGTGGGCGACCAGGGCGTCCCCGAGCAGGAACCCGTCGTGCAGGGCGAGGTTCATGCCCTTGGCGGCGATCGGGGCGACCAGGTGGGCGGCGTCGCCCGCGAGGAAGAGCCGGCCGTGCGTCATGGGCTCGACCACGTAGTCGTGCATGTCCAGCACGCGCTTCTCGATCAGCCGCCCCTCCGTCAGCGGCGGCGCACCGGCCGCTGAGAGCCGCGCCTGGAGTTCCGCCCAGACGCGCTCGTGCGGCCAGTTCTCCGGGTCGTCGCCCGGCGGGCACTGGAGGTAGTAGCGCGTCACCTTTGGGCTGCGGGGCATCTGCCCGGCGAACCCGCGCGCATGGCAGCCGAAGAGCACGCAGTCGGCGGAGGGCGGTGCCTCGGCGAGGAGCGCCAGCCACCCGATGCCGTAGTCGTGCCGCGCGACCTGGACCCGCTCCGGCGGCAGCGAGGCACGGGTCACGCCACGCGCCCCGTCGCAGCCGGCGATGAAGTCGCAGTGCACGAACTGCCGTTCACCCGTCTCGGGGCAGAGGTAGGACACGGACGGCCGGTCGGAGTCGAAGTCGTGGAGCCGTACGTCCCGGACCCCGAAGCGGATCTGCCCGCCGCGCACGTCGGCGTACTCGCGGACCAGGTCCGTCACCAATGACGGCTGCGGATAGACGAAGTGGTGGCTGCCCGTCAGCTCGCCGTACGCGAACCGGTACCGCTCCCCGTCGAAACGAAACTCGCACGTGGTGTGCAGCTCCGCCCGGTCCAGCAGGTTGCGGGCAAGGCCCCGCTTCTCCAGTCCCCGTACGGCCCATTCCTCGATGACCCCGGCCCGGGGCCGCTGTTCGATGAACTCCCGGGTCTCGGTCTCCAGCACCAGGCAGTCCACCGAGGCGGCCCGCAGGGTGTTGCCGAGGGTGAGGCCGGCGGGACCCGCGCCCACGACGACGACCGGAGAACGTCGTGCCGACGCGGAGTCGCGACGGGGTGAGGTGGAGGTCACCTTCACATTATGACGTCGCCGGGACAGCGGAAAACCGACCGCCGGAAACGGCAGTCGGTTCACCTGAGAAGAACTCCGCCACCAGGTGCAGAGGTCCGAATCGGATCAATATGGATTCCGATGGGCGTGGTGCACGGGCTTTTTGGCGGCTGTGCCGTCGACGACCTCACTCGGGCACACTCGCCGCCCGGCCGGATTCAGTGCGTGGGCACGTCCACGACCACCACCTCGTCGATGCTGCGCCGGATCTCCTCGGGGCGTGAGGCCACGGCGCGGGCCCAGTAGTAGATCGCCAGGGAGAAGACGGTGACGATGAGGATGTCCCACCACAGCGGGATGTCGCCCCGCCCGCCGAAACCGCCCTGCCATGAGATCACGCCCATGCCGAGCAGGTAGACCGGGAGCCACTGGGCGGCTTTGAAGTCCATCCGCGGCGCGTCGGGCAGGCCCTTGCTCCTGGCGTACAGGGCGTAGCCGCCGAGCAGCACGTAGCCGAGGATGATCGCCACGCCGAGCCGCCACAGGACGTCCCAAGTGGCCCAGTAGATGACGAGGTTGGCCACCACGAAGGACAGCGGGGAGATCAGCTTGCCGCCGGGGAGGCGGTAGGGGCGATCGTGGTCGGGCAGCTTGTCGGCGAACACGCCGTATGCCAGTGGCGCTCCCGCGTACATCAGGACGCTGGCCGAGGTGATGAAGCCGACCAGCTTCTGCCAACTGGGGAAGGGAAGGAAGCAGAGGACACCCGTCACGAAGGAGAGGATCAGGCCGAACCACGGCACGCCGCGGGCGTCGACCTTCTCGAACAGCTTCGGCGCGTAGCCGTTCTTGGAGAGGCCGAAGGAGACGCGGGAGGTGGCGGTGGTGTAGATCAGGCCGGTGCCGCCGGGGGAGACCACGGCGTCGAGGTACAGCACGACACTCAGCCAGCCCAGGCCCACCAGGGTCGCCAAACCCGCCCAGGGGCCGTCGATGCCCGGGAACTTGAGGTCGGCCCAGCCGTGCGCGAACGTGCTGTGGGGCAGCGCGGCGATGAACACGACCTGGAGCAGGACGTAGATGATCGCGCCGATCGCGACCGAGCCGAGGGTCGCGCGCGGCAGGTCGCGCTGGGGGTTGCGGCTCTCACCAGCGAGCTGGATCGCCTGCTCGAATCCCAGCAGGGCGAAGATGATGCCGCTGGTGCTGATGGCGCTCAGCACACCCTTGGCGCCGAACGGGGCGAAGCCCTCCGAGGCGAAGTTGCCCGGGTGGAAGTTGCCCACCGCGACGATGAAGATCGCGGCCAGTGGGACGGCGATCTTCCACCAGGTGGCCGCGCTGTTGGTGTGTGCCAGTACCTTCACGCCGAGGAAGTTGACCGCGACGAAAACGGCCATCAGGAAGACAGCGACAATGAGGCCGCTGGTCGTCAGGGTGCTGTCCTGCTGGTGCAGGAAGCCCTTCGCGAAGTCCCAGTGGCCGGCGTAGCCGATCATGGCCTCGACCTCGATCGGGGCCACGGTCGCCGCCTGCAGCCAGGCGAACCAGCCGAACGACATGCCGGCCAGGCCGCCGAAGGCGTAGTGCGGGTAACGCGCCGTGCCGCCCGCCACCGGGAACATGCCGCCGAGCTCGGCGTGCACCAGGGCGAGGAGGACGATCGCGACGGCACCGATCACCCACGAGATGATCGCCGCCGGACCGGCCATCATGACGGCGTTCTTGGCGCCGTAGAGCCAGCCGGAGCCGATGATGGAGCCTACGGAGGCCCACATCAGTCCGATGAGCCCGACGTCCCGGCGCAGTCCGCCCGGACTCCCCTTCACCCCCGGTACCGCCTGGTCGACACTTACCATGTTCTTAGGGGCCTCTCATAAAATGAACAGAGCGTTCGGCGTGCAAGAGGCCGTCAGGCTAGGTATCAATTGTCGACCGGCAGAAGACTGTTGCCGTGCATTTGACCGGGGGCGGGGATTTCCAGGAGAAATCTTCAAGGAATCTGTACGGGGAAATCAGAGAGCCGTTAACGTCTCAAGCCCAGCCGCGGGATCTCGATGGCCGGGCAGCGGTCCATCACCGTCTCCAGGCCCGCCGCGCGGGTCCGGTCGTACGCCGCCTCGTCGACGACGCCGAGCTGGAACCACACCGCCTTCGCCCCCTTCGCGACCGCCTCGTTGGCGACCGCGCCGGCGAGGTCGCTGTTCACGAACACGTCCACGACGTCCACGTCGAAGGGAATGTCCGCCAGGCTCGCGTACCCCTGCTCGCCGTGTACCGTCTCCGCCTTCGGGTGCACCGGCACGACGCGCTTGCCGAACCGCTGCAGCACGGCGGCCACGCCGTACGCCGCGCGCTCCCGGTTCGACGACAGGCCCACCACCGCCCAGGTGTCGCCGAGCCCGGTGAGAATCCTGCGGACCGTTGCCTCGTCGCCGTACACGGGTGACCTCCTCGAAAGTCGCGGAAGAACTGTGCCCGCCACAACGCCGCCGGACGCGCGGTGATTCCCCCCGCGGCCCCCCGTGATAGCTTGCCGAGGCCAGTCGAACCCATGTACGTGGGTCAGGGAATCCGGTGCGAATCCGGAACTGACGCGCAGCGGTGAGGGGGACGGGCGGGGCCTCGGCCACTGGACGCTCTCGCGGGTGTCCGGGAAGGCGCCCCGATCCGGTCGAACCCGAGTCCGAAGACCTGCTGGCGGCCCCCGCGGCCGGTACGCGGCGGGGGAGCAACGTACGACCGGGCTCCGCGATCGAGCCCTCGACGACTGAGGACTGGTTCCCGTGCCCCTCGCCCGACCCGCCCGTGCCACCGTGCTGCTCGCGGCCGGCTCCTTGCTCGGCTCCCTGCTCCTGACCGGCTGCGGCGACTCGAAGGCCACCACCGCGAAGGCCGCCGTCACCCTCGACGACTGCGGCCACGAGGTCCGCGTCGAGGCCCCGCCGCAGCACGCCGTCTCCCTCAACCAGGGCACCACCGAGATCCTGCTCTCCCTCGGCCTCGGCGACCGCCTCGCGGGCACGGCCACCTGGACCGACCCCGTGATGAAGGGGCTGGAGAAGGCCAACGCGAAGGTGCCGCGCATCGCCGACAACAATCCGTCCTTCGAAACGGTTTTGGACGCCGACCCCGACTTCGTCGCCGCCTCCTTCGTCTCCACCCTCGGCAAGGGCGGCGTCGCCACCCGCGAGCAGTTCGAGAAGCTCGGCGTGCCCACGTACGTCTCGCCGTCCGACTGCGCCGGCAAGGACAACTCGTCGGGCGGCGACGGCATCCGGGACAAGGCACTCGGCATCGACACCGTCTACCGCGAAGTACGCGACCTGGCCACCGTGTTCGGCGTGAAGAAGCGCGGCGACGAGCTCGTGGCCTCCCTCAGGCAGCGCATGGCGAAGGCCACCTCGGGCGTCGACGCCTCCGACGTCACCCTTCTGTACTGGTTCGCCAACTCCGAGTCGCCGTACGTGGCGGGCTGTTGCGGAGCGCCCGGCATCATCACCCGGGCCCTCGGCGCGAAGAACGTCTTCGACGACACGCACGAGGAGTGGCCGCAGGTCAACTGGGAGACGGTCGCCGACCGCGACCCCGACGTCCTCGTCATCGGCGATCTGACCCGGAAGTCACAGACCGCCGAGTCGGCCGCGAAGAAGATCGCCTTCCTGGAGTCCAACCCGGTCACCAGGAACATGGACGCGGTCCGGCACAAGCGGTACGTGCTGCTCAGCGGGCAGGCCATGAACCCGACCATCCGTACGGTCGCGGGCGTGGAGCAGGTCGCCGCCGGGCTGCGCCGGTTCGGGCGGGCCGAGTGACCGTCCGGGACCTGCCGGAGGTGGCGGGACCGGCGGCCGGCGCCCGGCGCCGAGCCGGGCTCGCTCTGGGCGTGGCCGGGACCGTCGCGCTCGTCGCCTCCCTCGCCGTGGCCATCACCATCGGTCCCGCCGACATCCGCGTCGGTGACGTGTGGTCCGTGGTGGCCGCCCACGTCGGCCTCGGCAGTTCGGAGCTGACGCCGATCCGGGACGGCATCGTCTGGCAGTTGCGACTGCCCCGCACCCTGCTCGCCGCCGTGTGCGGGGCCGGGCTCGCCGTGTGCGGGGCCGTCATGCAGTCGCTGCTGCGCAACCCGCTCGCCGACCCGTTCGTGCTCGGGGTGTCCTCGGGCGCCTCCACCGGCGCGGTGGTCGTGGTCGTGCTGGGCGTGGGCGGCGGTGCCGTCTCGGTGTCCGCCGGCGCGTTCCTCGGCGCCCTGGTGTCCTTCGCGCTCGTGCTGCTGCTCAGCCACACCCTCGGCGGCACCACCGACCGCGTGGTCCTCGCGGGCGTGGCCGCCATGCAGCTCTTCTCCGCGCTCACCTCCTTCGTGGTGATGACCGCCGCCGACGCCGAGACGACCCGGGGCGTGCTGTTCTGGCTCCTCGGCTCGCTCGGCGGCGCGGGCTGGAGCGACGTCCGGCTGTGCCTGGCCGTCCTGGCCGTGGCGCTGGTCGTGTGCCTGTCGTACGCCCGTACCCTCGACGCCTTCGCCTTCGGGCAGGACGCGGCGGCCGCGCTCGGGGTGTCCGTGGCCCGCACCCGCCTGGTGCTGCTGTGCGTCACGGCCCTGCTCACGGCCGCGCTGGTCAGTTCGGCCGGGGCGATCGGCTTCGTCGGGCTGGTCCTGCCGCACGCCGCCCGGGCCCTGACCGGTCCCGGGCACGCCCGGCTGCTGCCGGTCACGGCGCTGGCAGGGGCGGTGTTCCTGGTGTGGGTGGACACCCTCGCCCGGACGGTGCTGGATCCGCAGGAGGTTCCCGTGGGGGTGGTGACGTCGCTGGTCGGGGTGCCGGCGTTCGTGGTCGTGCTCTACCGGACGCGGAGGGCGCGGTGAGCGGGACGGGAGCACCGGTGGGCGGGAGCGGGGCACCCGCGGGCGGGGCCGGGTTGCGGGCCGACCGGGTGGACCGCCGCGCCGACGGACGCCTCATCCTGGACGGCGTCGTCCTCGCGCCGGAGACCGGTTCCACGGTCGGCGTCCTCGGTCCCAACGGCTCCGGCAAGTCCACCCTGCTGCGGCTGCTGGCCGGGTTGCTCACGCCGACCGCCGGAGTCGTCACCCTGGACGGCACACCGCTGGGCGACCTGCCCCGCCGAACGGTCGCCCGCCGCCTGGCCGTCGTCGAGCAACAGTCCGAAACGCAGGTCGAGTTGACGGTCGCGGACGTCGTACGGCTGGGCCGCGTCCCGCACCGCCGCGCCTGGACACCCGCCTCGGCCGACGATGAGCGGGCCGTGCGTGCCGCGCTGGAGCGCACCGGCCTCACCGACCGTGCCGGCCAGCCCTGGCACACGCTCTCGGGCGGCGAACGCCAGCGGGTGCAGATCGCCCGCGCCCTCGCCCAGGAGCCCCGCGAACTCCTCCTGGACGAGCCGACCAACCACCTCGACATCCACCACCAGCTCGACCTGCTCGCCCTGGTCACCGGCCTGCCGGTCACGACGGTCGTCGCCCTGCACGACCTCAACCTCGCGGCGATGTACTGCGACCGGGTCGTGGTGCTGAGCGCCGGGCGGGTGGTGGCGGGCGGCACACCGGGAGACGTCCTCACGGAAGAGCTGATCGCCGAGGTGTACGGGGTACGGGCGGACGTCCGCCGCGAAGGCCCCGGGGGACGGCCCCACGTCCGGTTCCTGGGGACGCTGGAGGGAGCGGCGCGCACGCCATCGGTGGGGTGATGGCGCCACACGGTCCGGAACACGCCGAACCTGCCTGCGCGGGCCCGCCCACCCGCCTACGCTCGCCCTGTGCTGCGCATCATCGACGCCCGAACCGGCGAGCCGGCCGACCCCGCCCCGGCCCGCCGGGGCCTGACCCGTGTCCAGGTGCACGCGCCCGGCTCCGACACCACGAACCTGCGGGTGCTGCTCGTCGCGGACCTGCTGGTCAGGGCCCTCGAGCTCGGCGGCACACCGGTGTGGGCGCTGCTCACCGGTGGACGGCGGCAGGCGGAACTGCGGGCGAGTGCCGCGGCGCTCGGCATCCGTCCCTTCGAGGACAGCCCCGACGTCGGCGCCGGGCTGGGCGAGGCCCAGGTCGTCCACGTGGCCGCCGAGGGCGGGCCGGCGCCCGACGGGCTGCGGATCGAGGTCGCGCCCGTGCGGACCGATCCCGCGGGCCACACCGATCCAGCCGTCCTCCGCCTCACCCTGATCAGCCGGCATCACAGCGCCCCCGCCCGGCCGGCGGCGGCCGACCTCGGCGCCGCGAGCGCCACCCTCGCCCGCTGGCGCGGCGCGGTCGCCCGTTGGGCCCGCAGCCCCTCGCGGCCGATTCCGGACGACGTGCGCCGGCGGTTGCGCGACGCCTGGGAGGACGACCTGGACGTGCCCCGGGTGCTGGACGTCCTGCACCATGTGGAGACCGGCCCGGAGTTCCCGGACGGCGCCCGCTTCGAGACCTATGCCTACGCCGACCGCCTCCTCGGCCTCGACCTCACCACCGACCTGGGATACCCGTCATGATCGACCGCGCAGGAGCGGGCCCGTTGCGCCGCCTGGTCGTGCTGCGGCACGCCAAGTCCGCCTGGCCGGTGGACGTCGCCGACCACGAACGCCCCCTCGCAGCCCGCGGCCGCCGGGACGCCCCCGCCGCCGGGCGGGCCCTGGCCGAGGCCGACTGCCTGCCGGACCTCGCGCTGTGCTCCACCGCCGTACGCGCCCGCCGGACCTGGGAGCTGGCCGCCGCCGAATGGGGCACACCGCCGCCGGTCCGCCACGACCGGCGCCTGTACGCGGCCGGCCCCCAAGGCCTGCTGACCGTCGTGCACGAGGTGCCCGACGAGGTGGGGACGCTGCTGCTGATCGGCCACAACCCCGGTCTGGAGGACCTGGTCCTGGCGCTGGCCGGAGACGGCCTGGACGACACCCTGGAGCAGGTCCGCACGAAGTTCCCCACCTCGGCGATCGCCGTCCTTTCCTGGCACGGCACGACCTGGCGCGCCCTCACCCCCGGCACCGCCCTGCTCACGTCGGTGACCGTGGCCCGGGGCGCGAAGAAGTAGTCCGCACCCGCGCGCATAGGCTGGCCGGATGCAGGACGAATACCGCACGGTCGCCCGCGCGGGCGTGCACGAGACCGAGGTCAACCGCTCCCGCTTCCTGTGCGCCCTCGCCCCGGCGGCCACCGAGCAGGAGGCCCAGGAGTTCATCACCGCGGTCCGCAAGGAGCACGCCGACGCCACCCACAACTGCTGGGCCTATGTCATCGGCGCCGACGCCTCCGTGCAGAAGGCGAGCGACGACGGCGAACCGGGCGGCACCGCCGGCGTCCCCATGCTCCAGATGCTGCTGCGCCGCGACATGCGGTACGTCGTCGCCGTCGTCACCCGCTACTACGGCGGGGTCAAGCTCGGCGCGGGCGGGCTCATCCGGGCGTACGGCGGAGCGGTCGGCGAGGCCCTGGACACCCTCGGCACGCGCACCCGCCGCAGATTCCGGCTGGCCACGGTCACCGTCGACCACCAGCGGGCGGGAAAGCTGGAGCACGACCTGCGGACCACGGGGCGCGAGGTGCGGGACGTCAGCTACGGGGAGGCGGTCGCCATCGAGATCGCACTCCCGGACGCCGACCTCGACGCCTTCCGGGCCTGGCTCGCCGACGTGACTGCCGGCACGGCCCGCTTCGAACCGGGCGGGGAGGCGTACGGCGACGCCTGAAGATCCGGACCGAGCGAGTGTGACGGGTGGGGGCCGGCGGGGGATGAAGGGCCGATACGGGAGTAACCCCCCGTGATGTCAGACGCGGCGGTTAGTCTCGGGAGATCATGAGACTGCTGCACACCTCCGACTGGCACCTGGGCCGGGCCTTTCACCGGGTCGACATGGGCGGTGCCCAGGCCGACTTCGTCGGGCATCTCGTCGCGACCGTGCGGGAGCGGGCCGTGGACGCGGTGGTCGTGTCGGGGGACGTGTACGACCGGGCGGTGCCGCCGCTCGCCGCGGTCGAACTGTTCGACGACGCCCTGCACCGGCTCGCCGACCTCGGCGTGCCGACCGTGATGATCTCCGGGAACCACGACTCCGCCCGCCGGCTGGGCGTCGGCGCCGGGCTGATCGGGCGGGCCGGGATCCACCTGCGGACCGAACCGTCGGCGGCCGGCACCCCGGTGGTGCTGTCCGACGCCCACGGGGAGGTCGCCTTCTACGGGCTGCCGTATCTCGAACCGGCCCTGGTGAAGGATGAGTTCGGTGTGGAGAAGGCCGGGCACGAGTCCGTGCTCGCCGCCGCCATGGACCGGGTCCGCGCCGACCTCGCCGCCCGCCCGCCCGGCACCCGCTCCGTCGTCCTCGCGCACGCCTTCGTCTCCGGCGGCGAACCCAGCGACAGCGAGCGGGACATCACCGTCGGCGGCGTCGCAGCGGTACCGGCCGGCGTGTTCGACGGCGTCGACTACGTTGCCCTCGGGCATCTGCACGGCTGCCAGACCCTCACCGACCGCGTCCGCTACTCCGGCTCCCCGCTGCCGTACTCCTTCTCCGAGGCAGCCCACCGCAAGAGCATGTGGCTGGTCGACCTGGCCCCGGACGGCACGGTCGACGCCGAGCGGGTCGACTGCCCCGTACCGCGCCCCCTGGCCCGGATCCGGGGCGCGCTGGAGGACCTGCTCGCCGACCCGGAGCTGACCCGGCACGAGGAGGCGTGGGTCGAGGCGACGCTCACCGACCCCGTCCGCCCGGCCGACCCCATGGCCCGGCTGACCGCGCGTTTCCCGCACACGCTCAGCCTCGTCTTCGACCCCGACCGGGACCGGGAGGAGACCGAGTCGTCGTACGCCCGACGCCTCGCCGGACGCAGCGACCAGCAGATCGCCGAGGACTTCGTCGCGCATGTGCGCGGCGCCGGACCCGACGCGCACGAACAGGGCGTGCTGCGCGAAGCGTTCGACGCGGTGCGGGCCGACGAGGCCGTACGAGAGGTGGCCCGGTGAGGCTGCACCGGCTCGCGGTCACCGCCTTCGGACCCTTCAAAGACACCCAGACCGTCGACTTCGACGAACTCTCCGCCGCCGGGCTGTTCCTGCTGCACGGCCCGACCGGCGCGGGCAAGACCTCCGTCCTCGACGCCGTGTGCTACGCCCTCTACGGCTCCGTGCCCGGTGCCCGCCAGGGCGGCGGGCAGGGCACGGCCCTGCGCAGCGACCACGCCGCCCCCGCGACCCGCACCGAGGTAGGCCTCGAACTCACCGTCGCCGGACGCCGTCTGGAGATCACCCGGCAGCCGCCCTGGGAACGCCCCAAGAGGCGTGGCACCGGCACCACGGTCGACAAGGCGCAGACCTGGCTCCGCGAGTACGACTCCACCACCGGGACCTGGAAGGACCTCAGCCGCTCCCACCAGGAGATCGGCGAGGAGATCACCCAGCTGCTCGGCATGAGCCGGGAGCAGTTCTGCCAGGTCGTGCTGCTGCCGCAGGGCGACTTCGCCCGGTTCCTGCGCGCCGACGCCGAGGCCCGCGGCAAACTGCTGGGACGCCTCTTCGACACCCGCCGCTTCGCCGACGTCGAGAAACGCCTCGCCGAACGCCGACGGGCCACCGAGGCCCAGGTGCGGGACGGGGACGCGGAGCTGCTGGCCGACGCCCACCGGATGCAGCAGGCCGCCGGCGACACCATGGAGCTGCCGGACCTGGCCCCGGGTGAACCGGGACTCGCCGAGGCCGTGCTGGGCGCGGCCGCCGTCGCCCGCAGCACCGCCCGGGAACAGCTGACCGTCGCCGCATGCACGCTCGCAGCCGCCGAGTCCGCCCAGGCCACCGCCGGCCGCGCCCTGGACGACGTACGCGAACTCGACCGGCTCCAGCGCAGGTTCGCGCAGGCGCGCGAACGGGCGGCGCGTCTGGAGGAGGGAGCCGAGGCCTACCGGGAGGCGCAGGCACTCATGGAACGGGCCCGCAAGGCCGAGGCGGTCGCGCCCGCCCTGGAGCTGCGGGAGTCCGCCGAGGCCGAACACCGCCGGGCGGCCGCGGCCGAGGCCCGCGCGCGTGCCCTGTTGCCGGAGCGCTTCGCCGACGCGGGCGCGGCCGGACTCGCGACCGCCGCACGCCGTGCAGCCCAGGACCTGGGCGGACTGGACTCGGCCCGCCGCGCCGAACGCCGGCTGGCCGAACTCCTCGACGAACGCGCCCGCCTCGACCGCCAGGAGCGCGCCGATGCCGACCTCCTCCAGGAAGCGGAGGCATGGCTCGAGGGCTGGGAGGAGACACGCGTGGCTCTCCAGGCCCGGGTGGACTCCGCCCAGCAGGCCGCCTCCCTCGCCGAGCAGCTCGCCGTACGGCGCGAGCCCGCGCAACAGCGGCTGAAGGCGGCCCGGCTGCGCGACCGGCTCGCCGAGGACACGAACGAGGCCGTCGAACAGGTCCGCTCCGGGCAGGAGGAGGCGCTGCGGGCCAAGCAGCACTGGCTCGACCTCAAGGAGCAGCGCCTGGCCGGCATCGCCGCCGAACTGGCGGCGAACCTCACCGACGGCGCGCCCTGCGCCGTCTGCGGCGCCACCGAACACCCCGCCCCCGCCCGCAAGGTCGCCGGGCACGTCGACCGCGAGGCCGAGGAACGCGCCCTCGCCGCCTACCAGCGGGCGGACGAGCAGCGCGCCGAGAGCGAGCGGCGCCTCGGCGTCGTACGGGAGGCCCTGGCCGCCGCCACCGCCGAGGCCGGAGACACCCGCACCGGTCAACTCGTCCGGGGGGTCGAAGAGTTGGAGGAGCAGTACGCGCACGCCCGCGGGGCAGCCGCCGAACTGCACGCCGCGCAGGAGCGGTTGCGGCAGGCCGGGCACGAGCACGAACGCCGCGTCGCCGCCCGGCAGGAGGCCGCCGTGCGGACCGCATCCCGCGTGGGGCACCGGGAGCGGCTGGACCGTGAACGCGCCGCCCTGGCTGAGGAGCTGGACCGGGCGCGGGGCACCCTGGACAGCGTCGCCGCCCGTGCCGCGCAGCTGGAACGGCGGACCGCGCTGCTCACGGACGCCGCAGACGCCGCCCGCGCCGCCGAGGACACCGCCCGGCGCCTCAAGGACGCCGACGCCCGGCTCGCCGACGCCGCCTTCCGGGCCGGTTTCGAAACCCCGCAGGCCGCGGCCGCGGCCCTCCTCGACGCCGCCGCCCACCGCGAACTGCAACGCCGCCTGGACGCCTGGCAGCACGAGGAGGCCGCCGTCCGGGCCGTCCTCGCCGAGGCCGACACCGCGGCCGCTGCCGCGCAGCACCCCGTCGATCTCGCCTCGGCGCAGCAGGCCGCCGACGAAGCGACCCGCCGCCTGCGCGACGCCGCCTCCGCACACGACGCAGCCCGCCGGCGCTGCGCCGAGCTCGACCGGCTGTCCGACCGGGCCACGGCTTCGGTGCGCCGGCTGGCGCCGCTGCGCGAGGAGTACGACCGGGTCGCCCGCATGGCCGGCCTCGCCGCGGGCACCTCGGCCGACAACGAACGCCGGATGCGCCTGGAGTCGTATGTGCTGGCGGCCCGGCTGGAGCAGGTCGCCGCGGCCGCGACCGTACGGCTGCGGCGCATGTCGTCCGGCCGCTACACCCTGGTCCACTCCGACGACCGCAGCGGACGCGGCCGCAGCGGCCTCGGACTGCACGTCGTCGACGCCTGGACCGGCCGCGAACGGGACACGGCGACGCTGTCCGGCGGCGAGACCTTCTTCGCCTCCCTCGCGCTCGCCCTCGGCCTCGCGGACGTCGTCACGGACGAAGCGGGCGGCGTGCGGCTGGACACCCTCTTCATCGACGAGGGATTCGGCAGCCTCGACGAGCAGACCCTCGACGAGGTGCTCGACGTCCTCGACTCCCTGCGCGAGCGCGACCGCAGCGTCGGCATCGTCAGCCACGTAGCCGACCTGCGGCGGCGGATCCACGCCCGGCTGGAGGTCGTCAAGGGCCGGTCGGGGTCGGCGCTGCGGCAGCGCGGGGCGGGCTGAGGTCAGCGGCCCGGAGAAGGGCTCGCAGATGCCGTTCGGATACCTCAGCCGTACGAACGCGAGAATCGGCAGGCCCAGCGGCTCCGGGCCGATCACCGCCGCGTGGCCGTCGACGGCTCCCGTGCAGGCCGGCGACTGCGGCTGGTGAACCCCGGCGTGGATGCCACGAGTCGGCCCTGTAGGTTCTTGCGCCATGGTGCGATACGCGGAACCGGGCGTCGTGGAGTGGGTGGAGTCGGGCGGTGGGCCGCTGATCGCGGTACCCGAGACCGTCCTGCCGTTCTGGGCCGGCGCCGACGGCGAGGAGACGGCGTCGGACTACGACCGGGCCTGCGAGGTGGACGGAGACGTCGGCCTCCTCCCGGTCGGCGACTGCACCGCCCTCGTCCTGGGCGACGAACCCGCCTCGACCGCGTACTTCCCCGACCACGGCATGTTCGTCCGGTGGCACGCGGCCGAGTCCGAGGACGAAGTGCTGGCGAGCGTCCCGCCGGCGATCGCCGGCGCGGAGTGGGAGCCGGAGGTGCACTGGGAGGTGCCCGGGGCCGTGCTCCTGTTCGACGCGGCCTGGCCGGGAACGGACCCGTCGGGGGCCGGCCATGTGCGGGTCGCCCTGGAGCCGGGCAGATACGCGGTCCGCGCCGCGAGGGTCCAGCCGGGCCCGGAGACGTGGCTGGGCCTGGTCCACCTCCGCCTCTTGGCGCCGCGATAGCCGACGCCCCTCCGCGGAGCGGGGAGCCCTCACCGGTCACACCCGCACTCGCACGACGGCCCGGTCGAACCCGAGCCGCACTTCCCCGGCCCACCCTGAACCAGCGCGGGGCATGCCGGGAAAGGGGCACCGGGCAGGTCGTCGACTCCGAGGGCCGTTTCCCGCCCCCTGACCGGCTCCTAGAGCTGCGACAACTCGTCCACCAGGTCGTCCAGGCCGAGCGATCCCTGCGACAGCGCCGCCATGTGCCACGCCTTCGGGTCGAAGGCGTCCCCGTGCCGCTTGCGGGCGTTCTCGCGGCCCAGCAGCCAGGCCCGTTCGCCGAGCTTGTAGCCGATGGCCTGGCCCGGCATGGACAGATAGCGGGTCAGCTCACTCTCCACGAAGTCCGCGGGGCGGCTGCTGTGCGCGCCGAAGAATTCCTGAGCCAGTTCGGGCGTCCACCGCTCACCTGGGTGGAAGGGCGAGTCGTCGGGGATGGTCAACTCGAGGTGCATGCCGATGTCGATGATGACGCGCACGGCCCGCATCATCTGCGCGTCCAGGTAGCCGAGCCGGCGTTCCGGGTCCGTCAGGAAGCCCAGTTCGTCCATCAGCCGCTCCGCGTACAGGGCCCAGCCCTCGGCGTTGGCGCTGACCATGCCGACGCTCGCCTGGTAGCGGGAGAGGTCCTGCGCCACGTGCTTCCACTGGGCCAGCTGGAGGTGGTGGCCCGGCACGCCTTCGTGATACCAGGTCGACACCAGGTCGTAGACCGGGAAGCGCGTCTCGCCCATGGTCGGCAGCCAGGTGCAGCCCGGGCGGGAGAAGTCGTCCGACGGCGGTGTGTAGTAGGGGGCCGCGGCGCTGCCCGGAGGGGCGATGCGCGACTCCACCCGGCGCACCCGTTCGGCCAGGTCGAAGTGGGTGCCGTCGAGCGCGTCCATCGCCTCGTCCATGAGGCCCTGCAGCCAGTCGCGCACCTCGTCGACGCCCTCGACGTGCGTGCCCTGGTCGTCCAGGTGGGCCAGGGCCTCCCACGGTGTGGAGGCGCCCGGCAGGATCTTCTCGGCCTCGGTCCGCATCTCGCCGAGGAGGCGGCGGTACTCGGACCAGCCGTAGGCGTACGCCTCGTCCAGGTCGAGGTCCGTGCCGTTGAAGTAGCGCACCCAGCGCGCGTACCGCTCCCGGCCCACCACGTCCGGCGCGCCCTCGACGGCCGGCGCGTACACCTCCCGCATCCAGTCGCGCAGCCGTACGACGGCCTCGGTGGCCGAACGGGCCGCCGCGTCCAGCTCGGACCGCAGGGACTCGGGGCCGGCGGCCGCGTACTGCTCGAACCAGCCGTGGCCCTGACCGTCCGCGTCGGCCCACTCGCCGAGCTGCTCCACGAACGTCGCCGTGGCGCGGGGCCCGCCGTGCAGCTTCCGCTCCAGGCCGAGCGCCAGCGACTGGCGGTAGCCCTCCAGTGCCGCCGGAACCGCGCGCAGCCGCTCGGCGATCGCCGTCCAGTCCTCCTCCGTCTGCGCCGGCGTCACGGTGAACACCTGCCGCACCGAGTGCGCGACGGAGCTCAGGTTGCTGACGGATCGCAGGCTCTCGTCGGCCTCGTGCACGGCGAGCTCGGCGGTGAGCCGCTCGCGCAGCAGCCGTGCGCAGCGGCGTTCGATGTCACGGTCCGCGCCGGGCTGTCGCTCGGCCTCGTCCAGCCGGGCCAGCGTCCGGCGCGCCAGCTCCGCGAGCGCCTCCTGGCCCGCGGGTGAGGTGTCGGGCAGCCTGCTCGAACTCTCCTTGTCACCGAGGTACGTACCGGTGATCGGGTCGAGGGCGACGAGCTCGTCGACGAATGCGTCGGCGACCTCACGGGGCAGCGGGCTCTTGGTCTCAGACATGCGGTCCATCCTGGTACCACGGGCCGCACACGTCACCCGGATTGAGCCGAGGGCGAAGGCGGCAGCAGCGGCCCGCACTCCCACTGCTGGAAGATCAGCCGGGTCTCCACCCGCGCCACCTCCCGCCGCGAGGTGAACTCGTCCAGCACGAGCCGCTGCAGGTCGGCCATGTCGGCCACCGCGACATGGACCAGGTAGTCGTCCGGCCCGGTCAGATGGAAGACGGTCCGCGACTCCGGCAGGGCCCGGATCCGCTCCACGAACGGCCCGACCAGCTCTCGCCGGTGCGGCCTGACCTGCACCGACAGCAGCGCCTCCAGCCCCCGCCCCAGCTTGGCCGGGTCCAGCTCCAGCCGGTGCCCGAGTATCACCCCCGAGCGGCGCAGCCGGGTCACCCGGTCCAGACAGGTCGACGGCGCCACCCCCACCCGGGCGGCGAGATCGCGGTACGTCGCCCGGGCGTCGTTCTGCAACAGCCGCAGCAGGTGGAGATCCACCGGATCCAGTACGACAGATTCGGCCATCGGGCGAACGTAGCACGGGATGCCACCTCAGTACCCCGGTCGATGTTCACCCTGTCCCATCATGGACATGGACACCGCAAGCATGGGCGCCCACGACGACGTACGCACCGCACGGCGAGCACTGGCCACGGAGGCCGTGCACGCCGGGCGGGACGACCTCGCCCGGCAGGGGCTGCACGCCCCACCGATCGACCTGTCCACCACCTACCCGTCGTACGACAGCCGCGGCGAGGCGGCGCGTATCGACGCCTTCGCCACGACCGGCGCGGAGCCGGACGGCCCGCCCGTGTACGGGCGGCTGGGCAACCCGACCGTCGCCCGCTTCGAGACGGCGCTGGCCCGGCTGGAGGGCACCGAGGCCGCGGTCGCGTTCGCCAGCGGCATGGCCGCGCTCAGCGCCGTCCTCCTCGTACGCGGCTCGATGGGCCTGCGCCACGTCGTCGCCGTACGCCCCCTCTACGGCTGCAGCGACCACCTGCTGACCGCCGGGCTGCTGGGCACGGAAGTCACCTGGACAGATCCGGCGGGCGTCGCCGACGCGCTGCGCCCCGACACCGGACTGGTCATGGTCGAGTCCCCGGCCAACCCCACGCTCGCCGAGGTCGACCTGCGGGCCGTCGCCCACGCCTGCGGCTCGGTGCCGCTGCTCGTGGACAACACCTTCGCCACACCGGTCCTCCAGCGTCCCGCCGAGCACGGCGCGCGGCTGATCCTGCACAGCGCCACCAAGTACCTCGGCGGCCACGGCGACGTACTGGCGGGCGTGGTCGCCTGCGACGAGGAGTTCGCGGGCCGGCTGCGCCAGGTGCGTTTCGCCACGGGCGGCGTCCTGCACCCGCTGGCCGGCTACCTGCTGCTGCGCGGCCTGTCCACCCTCCCCGTGCGGGTCCGGGCCGCCTCAGCCACGGCCGCCGAACTCGCCCACCGCCTCGCCGCCGACCCGCGGATCGCCCATGTGCACTACCCGAGCATCGGCGGCGCCATGGTCGCCTTCGAGACGCACGGCGACCCGCACGAGGTCATCGCCGGGGTACGCCTGATCACCCCGGCGGTGAGCCTCGGCAGCGTGGACACCCTCATCCAGCATCCGGCCTCCA
Source organism: Streptomyces sp. NPDC002788 (assembly GCF_053592115.1). NCBI lineage: Bacteria > Bacillati > Actinomycetota > Actinomycetes > Kitasatosporales > Streptomycetaceae > Streptomyces > Streptomyces sp. NPDC002788. The sequence continues at coordinate 86,588 of NZ_JBSFVB010000015.1, forward strand.
TCAGCCACCGCATCGTCGACCCGGAGGACCGCAGGGGAGCCGGGGTGAGCGACCGACTGCTGCGCATGTCGGTGGGCTTGGAGGACGTGGAGGACCTCTGGTCGGACCTCGATCAGGCACTGGAACGCCGTGTGAGGGGCGCGGGCAGCCGCGCGACCGGCCGCAGCGAACCCGCACCCGCCGGCTGACACACGGTGTTAAGGCGTCGAGGCGCTTCCCAGCTCCTGCGCGTGTGTCGCAACGGTCTCACCCAGCCGCGCGGTGATGACCAGCGTCCCCTCCTCGACCTGGTAGTCGAGAGGCAGCCCCAGCCCGCGCATCGCGGCCACCATCCCGGTGTTGGAGGCCTGCGTCACGGCATAGACACTCGAGCACCCCGCCTCGACGGCCATGGCCACGAGCCGGGCCAGCAACTCCGCGCCCACACCCCGCCGCTGCCACGCGTCCTCGACGATCAGCGCGATCTCCGTCTCGTCCCCGTCCCACAGCAGGTGACCGAGCCCGACGATCCGCCCGGAGGCCGTCTGCACGGCGAGGGTACGGCCGTAGCGCGGACTGAGCAGGTGGTTGAGATACCGGTCGGCGTCACCGACGGGCCCGTGGTACCGGAGGCTGAGCGTCCGCGCCGAGCACCGCTCGTGCATCGCCCTGGCCGCTTCCAGGTCACGCGGATCGGCCCGCCGCACGGTGATGTCGCTGCCCTCGGCGAGGGTGAGCACGTCCCGTCCGTGCGGTACGCGGGGGCCGAGCCGGGCGTCCAGTTCCACCAGGGCCCTGGCCCGGGCGAACTCGGTCGGCGTGAACGGCAGATAGGGCCGTTCGACGGTGATCGTTCCGCCCTCCGGGGCGCGCAGGCACATCACCGTGTCGTCGAGGGCCCCTTCCACCGGCAGGCCTCCGGCCGCCCGGCCGCCGCCGACGGTCGCGGGCTGGGAACGGATCGTGCACCGGCCCAGCAACTGACGCAGGGCCAACGGGAGTTCCGCCGCGTCCAGGGCGGTGCGGGCGGCGAGTCCCAGGATCCGGGTCGGTGCGTCGACCAGGTCGTGCGCGTCCGCCCGTTCCATCCAGGTGTCGGTGCCGCCGGCCGACCGGACGGCGGTGCTGATGGCGGAGGACGGCAGCTCACCCGGCGCCCGGAGCAGGAACTCGTCCACCACCGTGCCTTCGGCCAGCGGGTGTGTCTGGAGGCTGAGGATGTCGACCCGTTGCTCGGCGAGGGCCGTGCACAGGGCGGCCAGTGACCCCGGCTCGTCCTTGACCGTCGTCCGCATCCGCCACAGGGTGTGAGCCCCCGGCACCGGCTCCGGCGCCGGGGACTCGGTATCGCCCGTGGGCGGCGCGTGTTCGTGGCGTCGTGTCCGCCGGCCGTGGAACGCCGCTGTGGCCCGCTGCCACAGCGTCGCGGTACGGCGGTTGTCGTTCCGGTCCGTCACTTCGGTCACGTCTCGCGTCATGCACCCACTGTGACCGAACGGTGTTGCGTGATCGAGAACGCATTGTGACTGGCGGGTAAAGGAGGCAGTTTCCCCCCTTTGTCGAGGCTTCAAACGTTGCGCTGTGTACCTACTGGCCGACTCGGCCCGGCTGGAGCACCTGGGTGAACAGCACGGTGCCGTCCTGCTCGCGCAGACGCACCGTCAGCTCGCCGCTGTGGCCGTCGATGTCGACCTCGCCGAAGAACTGGTACCCCCCGGCGGGCGAGACGTTGGCGGTCGCCGGCGCCTTCACGAACACGCGGTCCGGACCGAACGTGCCGTCGAGCGTGTTCGCCGGGAAGGCACCGGCGTTCAGCGGGCCGGAGACGAACTCCCAGAACGGCTCGAAGTCCGTGAAGGCGGCCCGCGACGGCTGGTAGTGCTGCGCCGAGGTGTGGTGCACATCGGCCGTGAGCCACACCGTGCCCGTGATCCGCCCGTGCTTGATGTGCCGGAGCAGTTCGGCGATCTGGAGTTCACGGCCCAGCGGCTTGCCGGGATCGCCCTGGGCGACGGCCTCGATGTTCACAGCGTCCGGGACGACCAGACCGATCGGCATGTCGGAGGCGATCACCTTCCACACCGCCCGGGAGCGGGACAACTCGCGCTTGAGCCACTCCAACTGCTCGCGGCCGAGAATGCCCTGAGGATCGACGGGCTGGTCGTCCGGCGAGTTGGCGTTGCGGTAGGTGCGCATGTCCAGGACGAAGACGTCCAGCAGGGGGCCGTGGTGCTGCACGCGGTAGACGCGGCCGTCGGGGCGGCGCAGCGTGGAGATCGGGAAGTACTCCGAGAAGGCCTGGCGGGCGCGGGCGGCCAGCACGTCGACGCGCTTCTCGGTGTACCGGGCGTCGGTGAGGATCTCGCCCGGATACCAGTTGTTGGTGACCTCGTGGTCGTCCCACTGGACGATGGAGGGGACCCGGGCGTTGAAGGCGCGCAGGTTCTCGTCGAGCAGGTTGTAGCGGAAGTTGCCGCGGAACTCCGCGAGCGTCTCGGCGACCTTCGCCTTCTCCTCGGTGGTGATGTTCCGCCAGGTCCGGCCGTCGGGCAGGGCCACGGTCTCGGCGATCGGGCCGTCGGCGTAGATGTTGTCGCCGCTGCAGAGGAAGAAGTCCGGGTCGAGCGCGGCCATCGCGTCGTAGATCCGGTAGCCGCCGAACTCCGGGTTGATGCCCCAGCCCTGCCCGGCCAGATCGCCGGACCAGACGAACCGCACGCCGTCGCGGCGCTTGGCGGACGCGGTGCGGAAGGTGCCGGTGACCGGCTCGCCGGTGCGGCGCGGGTCGTCCGGGTCGGCCAGCAGCACGCGGTAGTGGATCTGCTCGCCCGACGGCAGGCCGCGCAGCCGGGTCGTGCCGGTGAAGTCCGTGCCCGGGCCCAGCAACGGGCCGTGCCATCTGCTCGGGTTGCGGAACGACTCGGTGGCCGACGTCTCCACGATCATCCGGGCCGGCCGGTCGGACCGCACCCACACCAGCCCGGAGTCGCAGGTCACGTCGCCGGCCTGCACACCCCACCCCGCCTTCGGGCGCCCGGACAGCGCGAAGGCCGGCGCCGCGCCGAGCGCGGTGGGCAGGGACAGGGCCGCCGACGCGGCGAGGGAGCCGCGCAGGACGCTACGACGCCCGGGGAAGGGACGGTGTGACATGGATACGCCTCCAGGGACGGGATCCGGCCAGTGTGCAGAGCCACAACTACTGGCACGCCGCAGCGCCCGCACGAACCCCAAGTGAACAACTGACAGCGGGGCGGGGGAACCGTGGGCGCGGCGGGTCACCCGGTGACCGCCTCCGCCATCAGCCGTACGCCGTCGGCGATCCGGGCCGGCGGCACGTGGGCGTAGCCCAGGACGAGCCGCACCTCCTTCGACCCGGTGCCCTCGTCCGGCGCGTGGGCGTACGCCGACAGCGGGCGCACCGCCACCCCGGCCTCCGCCACGCGCGCGAGGAACCGCTCCTCGGGCCCGTACCGCTCCGGCAGTGCGGCGATCACATGCAGGCCTGCCGCGATGCCGGACACCTCCGAGCCGGGGAAGTGCTCGTCCAGGGCGGCGACGAGCGCGTCACGCCGGTCGCGGTAGGCGCGCTGGCAGCGGCGCAGCTGACGGTCGTAGTCGCCGCGTTCCAGGAAGCGGGCGAACAGCGCCTGGTCGAGGGCCGGATGGCCGAGGTCCATGGTGCGTTTGCGTTCGACGATCTCCTCCGCCCAGGACTCGGGCACCAGCAGCCAGCCCAGTCGCAGGCCCGGGGCGAGGGACTTGCTGACCGAGCCCGTGTAGGCCACGTGGTCCGGGTCGAGGCCCTGGAGTGCGCCGACGGGGGCGCGGTCGTACCGGAAGTCCCCGTCGTAGTCGTCCTCCAGGACGATGCCGTCCACGGACCGGGCCCAGTCGAGCAGCTCGGCGCGCCGGCGGGCCGAGTAGGCGATGCCGGTGGGGAACTGGTGGGCCGGTGTCGTCACCACAGCCCGTACGCCCGAGGCCCGCAGTGGCTCCGGGGCGACCCCCTCGCCGTCCACGGGCAGTGGCACGGCGGCGACCCCGGCCGAGCCGTAGAGCGCGTCGTGCTGCGGACTGCCGGGGTCCTCCACGCCGACGGTGCGCACCCCGCGCGCGTGCAGCGCGAAACCGAGCAGCGCCGTCGCCTGGGCCACCCCGGAGACGACGACGATCCGTTCCGGGTCGGCCACCACGCCCCGCCGCCGGGAGAGCAGCTCGGCCAGCGCGGTGCGCAGCCGGGGCAGCCCGCGCGGGTCGGGGTAGCCCAGCTCCCTGTGGGGCAGCTCCGCCAGCACACCCCGCTGCGCGGCGGCCCACGCCGAGCGCGGGAACAGCGCCAGATCCGGCGTCCCGGGCACGAAGTCGGCCCGGGCGCCGGGCGAGCGCGGCGCGCGGTCGTGCGCCCGCGGCCGTGCGGCCCGTACGGCCGCGCCCACCCAGGTCCCTGCGCCCCGGCCGCTGCGCAGATACCCCTCCGCCGTCAGCTGCTCGTACGCCTCGGTGACCAGACCGCGCGACACGCCCAGGTCCGCCGCGAGATCCCGGCTCGACGGCAACCGCGTGCCCGGCGTCAGCCGGCCCGAGCGGACCGCCTCGCGCAGTGCCGCCTGGAGGGAACGGCCCCGCGTGCGTGCCGGTGCCGAAGCGGCGGGGAGCAGCAACTCCCAGGCGGCGGACGCGGTACCGCCGCCCGGGTCGCTCTGCGTTGACCTCATGTGGGGAGACCTTAGGGGTCCTTGCCCTGTGAGCGTCCGATCAGGTCGGGTGGTCCGGTGCCGGCCCAGATCGTCAGATCGCCCGCCTGTCCGCGGACCGGCGCCGTGCATCGCAAGGCACCGGAGTGCCCTGGTAGCGGAGCTACCCGGGCGTTTCGACGCGGCGAGGCGCGGTGCCAGGCCGCGCGTCCCGGGCGGGCACAGTGCAGGGGCCCCTCAGAGGCTCCGGGTGGTGGACGGTCCCGGCCGGACTCCGCGCGGTTCAGCGGCTGCCGTCGAGCACCACCCGGGCCACCAGCGCCGGGTCGTCGTTCATCGGGACGTGGCCGCAGCCGGGCAGCCGTACCAGCCGGGCCTGGGGGATGACGCCCTTGGCCCGGACGCCCTGGCGGGGGATGAGGATCCGGTCGCGGTTGCCCCAGGCCACGGTGACCGGCGTGCCCACGATGTCGTCGGTGAACTGCACGGTCCGGCCCGAGCGAAGCGTCTCGGAGAACCGCTGGGCGCGGGCCAGCGCGAGCGTCTCGGCGATCACGGCCTCGGGCGCACGGCGGCCCGGGCGGGCGTAGATGGTGCTCGTCAGCAGGGTGCGGCCGATCGCCGGCCGGGCCAGCCGTTCGACGACGGGCAGCGGCATCCGCTGGGCGATCTGCCGCATGGTCATCAGCACGGCGAAGGCGTAGCGCCGCTCGGCCTCGTTCCAGAAGCCGGCGGGGGACAGGGCGGTGACGGACCGGACCAGCGAAGCCCGGGCCAGGTCCAGGGCCAGCAGGCCGCCCAGCGAGTTGCCCGCCACGTGCGGCCGTTCGATCTCCAGCGCCTCGCACAGCGCCGCGAGAACGGCGTTCATCGTCGGCAGGTCGTGTGCCATGCCGTCCGGGAGCGCCGGTGACTCACCGCACCCGGGCAGGTCGACGGCGATCACATCGCGCTCGGCCGCGAGCGCGGGGATCACCGGGTCCCACACCTGCCGGTGGTGGCCGATGCCGTGCAACAGGAGCAGCGGTTCACCGCTGCCCCCGCGGGTGTACGACAGGGTCACGGTCTGCTCGCCGCGCGCGGTGGCGACTTCGAAGGAGACGGTGGCGGACATGGGGTGCTCCTCGGCTGTACGTGCTGACGGACGCTAGACAGCTTGTCAGCGATTGCTACCGACGGGTAGCCCCCATGATGTCGGCGCCTCCATGGCCCCGCGCCGCTCAACGTGCCCGGCGCACCTCCAGGTTGAACTCCCCGTGCCCGAACTTCTGGAACAGGCCCACCCACAGCGGCAACCACATCTCCACGGCCCGGGACGCCCGGATGCCGCCCAGGTCGAGCACCCGGTCCGCCGGCCAGCCGAACTCGCCGAGCAGCGCCGTCACCCGCTCCTTGGCGTCCGCGTCGTCCCCGCAGACGAACACGTGGTGCCCGCCCGGCACCCGCGCCGGTTCCACCATCACCCGGCAGTTGACGGTGTTGAGCGTCTTCACCACGCGCGCGTGCGGAAAGGCCCGCTGGATCTGCTCGCCCACACTGTCCGACTCGACGGGGGACAGCCGCAGCTCGTCCTCCTCGAACGCCAGCGGGTTGGAGACGTCCACGAGGACCTTCCCGCCGAGGTTCTCCGGGCCGGCCGCCTCCAGCGCGGCGAGCGCAACCCGCCCGCCCACCGCGTTCACCACGACCTCCCCGAACGCCGCCGCCTCCGCGAACGTCCCCGCGCCCGCCCGGGGGCCCGCCGCGGCGGCCCACTGCACGGCGGCCGTGTTGTCCCGCGTGCGCGAGCCGAGCCGCACCTCGTGCCCCAGCTGCACCAGCCGTCCGCCGAGCGTGCGCCCGACCTGGCCCGTGCCCAGTACCGCGTACCGCATCGCCACCTCCGGGAGCCGTTCCGCCGATCACCGGCGTCCTGTCGGCCATTCTGTCCGGCAGGGGGCGATTCCGCCTCGACAGGGCGGCACCGGTGGGCTGGGATGGAGCCGTGACCACCGAGACCGCGACCGACGTCTTCGAAGAGCACCGACCCGTCCTGCTGGGCGTCGCCTACCGCATGCTGGGGCGCGTCGCCGACGCGGAGGACGTGGTCCAGGAGGCCTGGCTGCGCTGGTCCGGCGCCGACCGCGGTGACGTGCGCGAACCTCGCGGCTACCTCGTGCGGATCACCACCCGCCTCGCCATCGGCCGGCTGCGCCGGATCAGGTCCCGCGGCGAGACGTACGTCGGCCCCTGGCTGCCCGAGCCGTACGTCACCGACCTCGGCGCCACCGTGCCGGACACCGCCGAGCGGGCCGTGCTCGCCGACTCCGTCTCCCTCGCCGTCCTCGTCGTGCTGGAGTCGCTGTCACCGCTGGAGCGCGCGGTGTTCGTGCTGCGCGAGGCCTTCGGCTTCCCCTACGCCGACATCGCCACCATGCTCGACCGCGGTGAACCGGCCGTTCGCCAGCTGGCCGGGCGGGCCCGCAAGCACGTCGAGGAGCGCCGACCTCGCTACGAGGTCGACCCGGCCCAGCGCCGCGATCTCACCGAGCGGTTCCTCGCCGCCGCGGCCGAGGGGGATCTGGAGGGGCTGATGGCCCTGCTCGCCCCGGACGTCCGGCTCGTCGGCGACAGCGGCGGCAAGTCGCGGGCGCCCCTGCGGGTGCTGCACACCGCGGACAAGGTGGGCCGCTTCCTCGTGGGTGCCGCGCGCAAGGGCGTCCCGGACTTCTCCGTCCGTTTCCTGGAGCTCAACGGCGGCCCGGCCGCGCTCGTGCTGTCCGGCGACAAGCCCGACACCGTCTTCCAGCTCGACGTCGCCGACGGTCGCGTCCATGCCGTCTACATCATCCGCAACCCCGACAAGCTGCGGGTGCTGGCCGCCGCGTAGCCGACGCCGCCGGAGCCCTCGGGCCCTCGTCCGACGGCCCGTGAACGTTCCCGCCATTGGTCTTGACCAAGGATCAGGGCCGCCCTATGGTCGCAGAGAAGTGCAACAACCTTTAATAAACAAGGGCGCTAAAACGCTGCCGACCACGGCGATCGCGGAGGACAGGGTGGGGACCACGCAGCTGGAATCGGTGCCGGAACCGAAGTACTGGCAGCTCAAGACCGTGCTCAGCCAAGCGCTCGACTCGGAGTTCTCGGTGGGGGAGATCCTGCCCAACGAGCGCGACCTCGCTGCCCGCTTCGGCGTCGCCCGCGCCACGCTCCGCCAGGCCCTGGAGCAGCTCGAGCTGGAAGGCAGGCTGCAGCGCCGCCGCGGTGTCGGCACGACGGTCGCGCCGCCCCGCGTGGGTGTCTCCCTCGGCACGGGCCCGCACACCTGGCCGGGCGGCCCCGAGGACGCCTGGCAGCCCGTCGACTGCACGGCGGCGGCGCCGCCCGCGGCCGTCGCCGAGGCGCTGGAGACCGGCCCGGACGAGCCCGTGCACATCGTGCGCCGCTCCCGTGTCTCGCACGGCCGGCCGGTGGCCGCCGAACTGCTGTACATCCCCCAGTCCTCGGTGCCGGACCTCTCGGGTATCGACGCGCCGTCCGGGGCGGCACGCGCGCGTGCGGTGCTGCGCGAGCTCCAGCGGCTGGAGCCGGCGCGGCAGGAGAACGCGGTGGAGCTCGGCTCGGCCGGGGCGGACGACGCGAAAGAACTGGACCGGCTGCCCGGGGCGCCCGTGCTCGTGGTGACGACGCGGTTCGTCGCCGCGGGGCGCGCGGCCGCGCTGTCGGTGGCGACGTATCGCGCTGACACGTGCCGGTTGACCTTCGGTGATGCGGGGGGCGTGGAGATTCACGCCGGACCGCAGCAGCAGGCTTCTTGACCCGTGGCGCCGCAGGGGGGAGTGCGAGCTGCGGGTGCGTTGGGGCTGGTCGCGCGGTTCCCCGCGCCCCTAGAGGGGCGTTGTCGCCCTGCCCTCCACGGTGAAGAGCTGTTCCTCCACGTGGTCCAGGGCCAGGCGTAGAGCACCTGTCGCTCCTGCCGCGTCGCCCAGGCGTGACAGGGTCACCTGCGGGGGGCGCAGGCAGTAACGGGCGAGTTCCTGACGGAGGGGGTCGAGGACGCCGTCGAGGTCTGCCGCCCAGCCGCCGATCACCACCAGTTCCGGGTCCAGGGCGACGACGAGAGCCGCCACGTCGTGGACCAGGCGCTGCAGGAAGCGGTCGATGGCCGCGCGGGCCCGCTGGTCGCCCTCGCGGGCCTGGGCGAAGACCCCGGCGACGGCCTGCTCGTCGAGCGGGTGCAGGGGTTCGTCCGTGGTGGACAGGAGCGTCTCGGGCGTCACCTCCCGGCCCAGCAGGTGCAGCGCGCCGATCTCCCCCGCCGCGCCGCCGTAACCCCGGTGCAGCCGGCCCCCGATCAGCGCACCGGCGCCCGGGCTGAGCCCCGCCAGCACGAACACCACGTCGGCCGACTCGGCGGCCGCGCCCTTCCAGTGCTCTGCGACAACCGCAGCGTTGGCGTCGTTCTCGACCAGCACAGGGCACTTGAAGGACCTGCTCAGCCGCTCGCCCAGCCGCAGCCCGGTCCACCCGGGCAGCGCGGTGCCCAGCCGTACCGTGCCGTCCGCCTCGACGATGCCCGGCGTCGCCACACCCACGGCCCGCAGCGAGCCGCGTGCGACACCGGCCCTTCGCAGCAACTCGGCGACGGTGCCTCGCAGCCGCTCCAGCCGCTCGTCGGCCCCCGCGGTCTCCGGAACGTCCCTGGCCTGGGAGCCGATCACCCGGCCGTCCAGGTCCGCCAGCAGCGCGGCCACCCGGCGCGCCCCGATCTCCAGCCCCAGCAGATGCCCGGCCTCCGCCCGGAACCGGAACCGCCGCGCCGGCCGCCCCTGACGCCGCGCGGCACCCTCCGCGGCCGCCTTCTCCACGACGAGCCCGGCCCCGATCAGCCCCTCCACGACGCCCTCGACGGTCGGCCGGGACAGCCCCGTCACCCGGGTGATCTCGGTCAGCGTCGCGCAGTCCGTGACACGCAGCGCGTGCAGCACCACCGCGGAGTTGATCCTGCGCAGCAGCGAGGGGTCCCCACCGGTCAGCCGCCCCACCGTCCGCCCTCCCAGGTCGTGCGCGTGTCGGCCGGATCGTACTCGGCACGGCGCACCCCGGCGAGGGGCGGCACCGGCCCGGGAGGATCAGCCCGGTGCCACGAAGCCCGACTCGTACGCGGCGATCACCGCCTGGGTGCGGTCCCGCGCGCCCAGCTTCGCCAGCACGGCGCTGACATGCGACTTCACGGTCTCCGTCCCCACCACCAGCCGGGCGGCGATCTCCGCGTTCGACAACCCCCGCGCCATCAGCCGCAGCACCTCCGCCTCACGGTCGGTCAGCTGGGCCCGCTCCATCGCCGCCCGCGCCGCACGGTTCCCTCCGCTGTCGCCGTACTCGGCCGCCAACTGCCGCACCGACGCCGGGAACAGCAGCGACTCGCCCTCGGCGATCAGCCGCACCGCGTGCACGATCTCGGCCGGCCGGGCCCGCTTCAGCAGGAACCCGTCGGCTCCCGCGCGCAGCGCCTCGTACACGTACTCGTCGTTCTCGAAGGTCGTCACCACGAGGATCCGCGGCGGCTCGTCGACCGTCCGCAGCAGCGCCCGGGTGGCCTCGATGCCGTCCAGCAGCGGCATCCGGACGTCCATGGCGACCACGTCGGGGCGCAACTGCCGCACCAGCGGGATCACCGCCGCCCCGTCCGCGGCCTCCCCGACGACCTCGATGTCGGGCTGCGCCTCCAGCACGACCCGCAGACCCGCGCGCACGAGGGGTTCGTCGTCGACGAGGAGAACGGTGACCGGCATCGGACCAGCGTAGATCAACTCAACGGCAGCTCTGCATGGACCTGCCAGTCACCTCGGTCGGGGCCGGTCCGGGCCCGGCCGCCGAGCAGGGCCGCGCGCTCGCGTATGCCGCGCAGGCCGCTGCCGCGTCCGGGACCGGGTATCGCGGCGGGGAGCGGGTTGTGTATCGCGAGGACGAGCGTGTCGCCGACGACCTGAACGCGGACGCGTACCGGGACCGCCCCCGCGTGCCGCAGCACGTTGGTCAGCGATTCCTGCAGGATTCGGTAGCCCTCCCGCGACACCGGCCCGGGCACGGTCTCCACCGGGCCGGTCACCTCGGCATCGACCTTGGCCCCGGAGGCCCGCGCCGATTCCAGCAGACGGCCGGCGTCCGCCAGGGTCGGTCGGCCGCTCACCGGCTTCCCCGACTCGCGCAGGATGCCGAGCACCCGCTCCAGATCCTCCAGGGCGGCCCGCCCGGTCTCCTCGACGGCGCACAGTGCCCGGTCGGTGAAGGCCGGATCACCCGCCGCCCGGGCGGCTCCCGCCTGCACGACGGCGACCGTGAGCGCATGACCGATCGAGTCGTGCAACTCACGGGCGATCCGGGTGCGTTCCATGAGTTGTTCGGTGCGCTCCTCCAGCGCGGCCAGCCGTTCGGCGGGGGAGGGGCCCAGCAACCGTAGGGCGAGCGCGGTGATGAGGTGGCCCGACTGGATCACCGCCAGGGCCAACAGCAGCAGGGGCACGGGTGCGAGCAGGGCGTGCCACCAGTGGTGCCCTGCGACGGGAAGCCAGGCACCGCCGGCCCGCTCCCCACTGACAGCCGTCGACACCAGATCCACCGTGAGCAGGGGGAGCTGGACCGAGAGATGTGACACCAGGGCGCCGAGCAGCAGCCGCACCTCCAGCCACACCACCGTCCGCCCGCGGTCGGCCCAGGTGGCCGACGGGGTGGCCACGATCGCCGCGCTATCGCCCTCCTGTCGATGGCCGGTCAGCAGCAGCCTGGCCTGGAACCCCTCCACGAGCCGCGTGGCGGGCACCAGGCCCACGAGCCCGAGCAGCACGGCAGCCGTGGCCTGGGTCCACCACGACTCCTGGACGAACAGCCACATGGACGGCCACACGATGGCCACGGCGAGATGCAGCCACCGTGTGTATGTCACCGCCCGGGTGAACGGGCGCAGCATGCGGACCATTGCGCCATCGTGCCAGCCGCCACCGACAACGGTCCTCCCCCGCACGGGGGAGACGATCTCCACCGCCGGGGGAGGACCGCTCCGCAGGGGGACGGCCACGCTGGTGCCATGACCAGCATCGACGTCCAGAACCTCACCAAGGAGTTCGGCAGCCGACGCGCCGTGGACCACCTCACCTTCCGCGTGCTGCCCGGTCGCGTCACCGGCTTCCTCGGCCCCAACGGCGCCGGGAAGTCCACCACCATGCGACTGGTGCTCGGCCTCGACCGGCCGACCGCCGGCTCCGCCACGGTCGGCGGCCGCCCCTACCCGGTCCTGCGTGAACCCCTGCGGCATGTGGGCGCCCTCCTCGACGCCCAAGCCGCACACGGTTCCCGCACCGCCCGAGACCACCTCCGGGTCCTGGCGGCGAGCAATCGCATCCCCGACCGGCGAGTGGACGAGGTCCTGGCGGAGACGGGCCTGGCGTCGGTGGCCCGGCGCCGCGTGCGGACCTACTCCCTGGGCATGCGGCAGCGCCTCGGCATCGCCGCCGCCCTGCTGGGCGACCCCGAGGTGGTCATGCTCGACGAGCCGTCCAACGGCCTCGACCCCGAAGGCATCGTATGGATCCGGCAGTTGCTGCGCCGGCTCGCGGGGGAGGGCCGCACGGTCCTGGTCTCCAGCCACCTGATGAACGAGACCGCGTCCTTCGCCGACCACCTCGTCGTCCTCGGCCGGGGCCGCCTCCTCGCCGATACCCCGATGCGGGACTTCATCCACGCGCGCGTGCAGCCCAGCGTCCGGATCCGCACGAGCGACCCTGTGGCCCTCGGGTCCGCCCTCGCCCGGCACGGTCACGACGCCGAGGAACACGCGGACGGGCACTGGACCGTGCACCACGCGCGCGTGGACGACATCGGCCGCATCGCCTCCGCCGCCGGCGTACCGGTCCTGGAACTCGCCGTCGAGGAGGGCACTTTGGAACAGGCGTACTTCGACCTCACCGGCGCCGAGACCGAGTTCGCCGCCCAGCCCCAGGAGGCCTGACCATGGAACTCACGCCCGTACTCCGCTGCGAGTGGCTGAAGATCCGCACGCTCCGCTCGCTCCCGGGAGCGCTTGTGGCGCTGTTCGCGACGACCACGGCGTTCTCCGCGATCGCCGGTGCCTCCGAAACGTCGGACCCCGGCTTCGACCCGCTGTTCACCGCACTGTCCGGTGTCATCCCGGGCCAGATCGCCGCCGTGTCCTTCGGGGCCATGGCCATGTCGTCGGAGTTCCACTCGGGCGCGCTGCGGCTGTCGCTGGCCGCGGTGCCGCGGCGCGGCCGGTGGTTCGCGGCCAAGGCGGCCGTCATCGCCGCCCCGGCCCTCCTGGTGGGTCTGGTGACCGGCCTCGTCGCCCTCCTGGTGGCGCGGTCGGGGCTCGGCACGGCGGCCGTCGGGCTCAGCACCGGCGAGCAGGTGCGCGGTGTCGTGGGCTGCGCCCTCTACCTGATGCTGATGGCACTCTTCGCCGCCGGGCTCGCCGCCCTGCTGCGCAGCGGCGTGGCCACGCTGTCCCTGATGGTGCCGTTCATCCTCGTCGTGTCGTTCGTGATCGGCGACGCGACCGGCACCGTCGCCGACTTCCTGCCCGACAAGGCGGGACAGCTGGTCCTGAGGCAGACGCACGACGGGTCGGCCCTCGGACCGTGGTCCGGGCTCGCGGTGACCGCGCTCTGGACGGCCGCCGCCCTGGTCGCCGGGGCGTGGAGCCTGCGGCGCAGGGACGCCTGACGGCGAGCCGGGTGATGCCCCGCCAAGTGTCAGTGGCGCCGGGTTTACTGGAGCCATGAACATCGCACAGCACATCGCCCTCATCGACGAGCTGTGCTACCGCCCCTTTCCGGCGGAGCACGGCCCGTCGGACGTCGGCGTTTCCGGACCCGGCCACCACATCGCGGTGTTAGCGGCCGCGGGCGAGGACGACCCGGCCCTCCGGGCGGTGACGATCGACCAGTTCGAGAAGGAACGGGACGCCGTCTACGAACTCCTGGCCTCACGCTGGGGTGACACGGCTCCGTACAACCTGCAGACCCTCACGCTGCGCACCGAGCGCGAGGAGATACCCCGGCCGTGGGCCGAGTTGAGCGAGCGGGCGGGCGTCGCCCACCTGTGGGAGGTGGAGGGCACCGGCCGCTGGGTCGCCGTGGCGGTCGCCGACCGGGACGAGTCGGACGAGGTCCGCCTGCTGGCGCTGGTCACGGAGACGGACCCGCCGTGACGGATCAGCTCCCGGCGGCCTCTCGCAGCCGCCCGAACTCCTCCGCCATCGTCTCGACCGTCCAGTGCGCGTTCAGTCCGCTCGGGTTGGGCAGCACCCACACACGCGTGTCCCCGATCGTCCTCGACTGCGGACCCACCTGAGCCTTCCGGTCGTCGAACGCCGTGCGGTACGCGGTCACTCCCACCACGGCCAGCCAGCGTGGCCGCAGCCGCTCCACCTTCAGCGCGAGCAGCCGCCCGCCTTCCCGGTACTCCTCGCCGGTCAGCTCGTCCGCCCGGGCGGACGGCCGGGCCACGACGTTGGTGATGCCGAGCCCGTACGACAACAACTCCTGCTGCTCGGACGGCTTCAGCAGCCGCGGCGTGAACCCGGACCGGTGCAGCACCGGCCAGAAGCGATTGCCCGGGCGGGCGAAGTGATGGCCCGTGGCGGCCGTCATGAGACCGGGATTGATGCCGCAGAACAGCACCCGCAGACCGTCCGCGACCACGTCCGGCACGACACGGTCGCGGGCGGCCTGAAGCTCCTCGGGGGTGAAACGCGGCATCGCGTGCGGCGCGTCAGAGGATCGCGCCGGGCGTGTAGCCCGCGGCCTGGGGGTGCTGCTTCACGATCTCCTCGACCCGGGCGACCACGGCGGCCACCTGGTCGCCCGCGGCACCGGTGAAGGACAGTTTGTCCGCCATCAGCGCGTCCAGCTGCCCCCGGTCCAGCGGAATGCGCTCGTCGGCGGCCAGCTTGTCGAGCAGTTCGTTGCGCTCGGCGCCCTGCTCGCGCATCGCGAGTGCGGAGGCGACGGCGTTCTCCTTGATGGCCTCGTGCGCCAGCTCCCGGCCCACGCCCGCCCGCACGGCGCCCATCAGGACCTTGGTGGTGGCGAGGAACGGCAGGTAGCGGTCGAGCTCGCGGGCGACGACCGCCGGGAACGCGCCGAACTCGTCGAGCACCGTCAGGAACGTCTCCAGCAGGCCGTCCAGCGCGAAGAACGCGTCCGGCAGCGCGACGCGGCGCACCACCGAGCAGGACACGTCGCCCTCGTTCCACTGGTCGCCCGCCAGCTCGCCGGTCATCGAGGCGTAGCCGCGCAGGATCACCATCAGGCCGTTGACGCGCTCGCACGAGCGGGTGTTCATCTTGTGCGGCATCGCCGAGGAGCCGACCTGCCCCGGCTTGAAGCCCTCGGTGACCAGCTCGTGCCCGGCCATCAGCCGGATCGTCTTCGCCAGCGACGAGGGCGCCGCGGCCAGCTGCACCAGCGCGGTGACCACCTCGTAGTCCAGCGAGCGCGGGTAGACCTGGCCGACCGAGGTGAACGCCTGCGAGAAGCCCAGGTGCGCGGCGATCCGCTGCTCCATCTCCGCGAGCTTCGCGGCGTCGCCGCCCAGCAGGTCCAGCATGTCCTGCGCGGTGCCGACGGGGCCCTTGATACCGCGCAGCGGATAGCGGCCCAGCAGTTCCTCGACGCGGCCGTAGGCGACGAGCAGCTCGTCGGTGGCCGTCGCGAAGCGCTTGCCGAGGGTGGTGGCCTGCGCGGCCACGTTGTGCGAGCGGCCGGCCATGACCAGCTCGCCGTACTCACCGGCCAGCTTGCCGAGCCGGGCCAGGACCGCGACCGTTCGGTCGCGCATCAGCTCGAGCGAGAGCCGGATCTGCAGCTGCTCGACGTTCTCGGTGAGGTCGCGGGAGGTCATGCCCTTGTGCACGTGCTCGTGCCCGGCGAGGTCGTTGAACTCCTCGATCCGCGCCTTCACGTCGTGCCGCGTGACCTTCTCGCGCTCGGCGATGGAGGCCAGGTCGACGGTGTCGAGCACACGCTCGTAGTCGGCGAGCGCGGCGTCCGGCACCTCGATCCCGAGGTCCTTCTGGGCCCGCAGCACGGCGAGCCAGAGCTGCCGCTCCAGCTTCACCTTCTGCTCGGGCGACCAGAGCGTGGCGAGCTCGGCGGAGGCGTAGCGTCCGGCGAGGACGTTCGGGATGCGGGGCTTGGCGGGAGCGGAAGTCACGTGGACGGATTCTACTGGCGATTCGCGCAGGCCAGGGCATCGGGTGGGTTCGTCGGAACCTACGAGAGCCGCACCGCGGGGGTCGGCCGGTACCTCCGCGGAGCCGGGATCAGGCACGCAGCAGCTCCTCCGGCGCCCTGCCGTGCGGCTCGGGCGGGCCGTCGCGCGAGTCCGAGGCACCACCGGCGGGCGAGGAACCCGGCTCACTCCTCCCGGCCGGGGCTTCTCGTGTTCTGCTCCCTACAAGCTGTCGAGGATCTTCGTCCGTCGATCCTGGTATTCCGCGTCCGTGATCGCGCCGGCCGCCCGCGACTGGTCCAGCTCATCGCCGGCAGGCCGTTGCCCTTGCCGGACACCCACGTGGCGAGCATCTCCACCGTCTCGCAGCCCGAAGGCGTAGCGGCCTGCGGGGACCGCCTACGCCAGATCCTCGTACGGCAGCAGCTCGGGTCGCTTAGGCGGCAGGCCGTCGCCGGAGGAACGGCCCGTCAGGCGGCGGCCTATCCAGGGGAGCAGGTGCCGCCGGGCGAACCGCACGTCCGTCGCCCGGCGCATGAACCAGCCGGGCGGCGGCGCGGCCGGCATCGGCGTGTGCCACTCGGCGTCCTCCGGCTCGTGGCCCAGGGCCTGCCACACGGCCTCCGCGACCCGGCGGTGTCCCTCGGCCGTCAGGTGCAGCCGGTCCACGTCCCACAGCCTCGGGTCGCCGAGCGAGGGCGCGCCGTACAGGTCGACGACGATCGCGCCGTGCCGCGCGGCCAGCTCGTCCACGCAGGCGAACAGCTCCTCCATGCGCGGCCGGAACCGCTCCAGAACGGGGCCCTGCCGACCCGGGCTGCGCATCAGCACGAGCTGCCTGCACGCGGGGGCCAGCTTCCCCGCGGCCTCCTCCAGGAGCCCGCGCACGCGGCCCATGTCGCACTTGGGCCGCAGTGTGTCGTTGAGGCCGCCGACCAGGGTGATGACATCGGCCCCCATGGCCGCCGCCACGTCCACCTGCTCGTCGACGATCTGCCGGATCAGCTTGCCGCGCACCGCGAGGTTGGCGTACCGGAAGCCGGGCGTACGGGCCGCCATCCGTGCGGCGAGCAGGTCGGCCCAGCCCCGGTAGGTGCCGTCGGGCAGCAGGTCCGACATGCCCTCGGTGAAGGAGTCGCCGACCGCGACCAGGCTGCTGTAGGTGGGGTTCGTCTGCATGGCGACGGAAATGGTATCCCGTGCACATACCCAGCAGTCGGTCGGCCTCGGAGCCCGGGAGCTTCAGGTGACCAGGCCTGGCGGCCGGTCGGCGTCCGAAGCCCGGCCGGAGTACGGTCGGCCCCGGCAGGGCCCTGCGTGCCGGGGCCGTGCCGGAGTCGTCTCACGCCCGCTGTCCGAACAGCTCCCGCAGCACGTCCTCCATCGTCACCAGCCCGGCCAGACGCCCGTCCGCCCCGAGGACGGCCGCGAGGTGCGTACGGCTGCCGCGCATCGCCGTGAGGACGTCGTCCAGCGGCGTCTGCTCCCGCACGCGCGCGATGGACCGCATGTCCCGCAGCCGGAACGGCACGCCCCGCCCGGTGGCCTCCAGGGCGTCCTTCACATGCAGATAGCCCACGATCCGCCGTCCCTCGTCCACCACCGGGAAGCGGGAGAACCCGGACTCCGCCGACAGCCGCTCCAGCTCCTCCGGGGTGACACCCACGCTCGCGTACACCACGCGCTCGAGCGGCAGCACCACGTCACGCACCGGACGGCGGCCCAGCTCCAGCGCGTCGCGCAGCCGCTCCTGGGCGCGGTCGTCGATGAGTCCGGCCTCGCTCGAGTCCTTCACGATCCGCGCTATCTCCGCGTCCGAGTAGGAGGCGGCGACCTCCTCGCGGGCCTCCACGCGCAGCAGCTTGAGCAGGGCGTTGGCGAAGGCGTTCACCGTGAAGATCACCGGCCGCAGCGCACGGGACAGCGCCACCAGGGGAGGACCGAGCGCCAGCGCACTGCGCACCGGCTCGGCGAGCGCGATGTTCTTCGGGACCATCTCGCCGAGCAGCATGTGCAGATACGTCGCCAGGGCCAGCGCGATCACGAAGGACACCGCGTGGCCCGCGCTCTCGGGCACACCGGCCGCGTGGAACGCAGGCTCCAGCAGGTGTGCGATCGCCGGCTCGGCCACCACACCCAGCACCAGCGTGCACAGTGTGATGCCGAGCTGCGCGGCCGCCATCAGCGCGGACACGTGCTCCAGCCCCCACAGCACGCTCTTCGCGCGCCGGTCCCCCTGGTCGGCGTAGGGCTCGATCTGGCTGCGGCGCACCGAGATCAGAGCGAACTCGGCGCCGACGAAGAAGGCGTTGACGACGAGTGTCGCCAGACCGATCAGCAGCTGGACGGCGGTCACAGCTCCACCCCCTTCTCCTGGGGCTTCTCGTCGTCGAGGGGCGTGCGCAGCAGGACGCGGGCCGCCCGGCGGCCCGTCGCGTCCACGACTTCCATCCGCCAGCCGGCGACCTCGAGGATGTCACCGGTGGCCGGTATCCGGCCGAGCACCGTCGCCACCAGCCCGGCGAGCGTCTCGTACGGCCCCTGCGGGGCGCGCAGCCCGACGCGCTCCAGGTGGTCCACGCGGGCGGAGCCGTCGGCCGAGTACAGGGCGCGGCCGCTCTCGTCCGTGCCGGCGGGGGCGAGGTCAGGCAGCTCGTGCGGGTCGTGCTCGTCGCGCACCTCGCCGACGACCTCCTCGACGATGTCCTCCAGCGTCGCCACGCCCGCCGTGCCGCCGTACTCGTCGATGACGACGGCCATGGTGCGCTTGCCGGAGAGCCGGTCCAGGAGGCGGTCGACGGTGAGGGTCTCCGGGACCAGCAGCGGCTCGCGCATCAGCTCGGACACGAAGATCCGGGTCCGGCGCTCCGCCGGGACCGCCAGCACGTCCTTGACGTGCGCCGTTCCGACGACCGAGTCGAGGGTGCCGCGGTAGACGGGGAAGCGGGACAGGCCGGTCGCCCGGGTCGCGTTCGCCACGTCCTCCAGGGTCGCCTGCACGTCGAGCGCGACGACCTGCACCCGCGGCGTCATCACGTTCTCCGCGGTCAGGTCGGCGAGGTTCAGGGTCCGCACGAAGAGCTCGGCGGTGTCCGGCTCCAGGACACCCTCCTTGGCGGAGTGCCGGGCGAGCGCCGCCAGCTCCTGCGGCCCGCGCGCCGAGGCCAGCTCCTCGGCGGGCTCCACGCCGATCCGCCGCACGACCCGGTTCGCCATGTTGTTGAGGTGCGTGATGAACGGCCGGAACAGCGCGCTGAACCAGCGCTGAGCGTTGCCCACCGTCTTGGCCACCGCCAGCGGCGACGAGATCGCCCAGTTCTTGGGCACGAGCTCGCCGACGACCATCAGGAACACCGTCGACAGAGCCGTGCCGAGCACCAGAGCCACACTGTGCGACGCCGAGCGTGAGATGCCGAGGTCCTCCAGGGGCCCGGCGATCAGCGCGGCGATCGACGGCTCGGCGAGCATGCCGACCACCAGGTTCGTGACGGTGATGCCCAGCTGGGCCCCGGAGAGCTGGAAGGTCAGGTTCCGTACGGCTTTCAGCGCGCCGTGCGCACCCCGCTCGCCGCGCTCCACCGCCCGCTCCAGCTCGGCGCGCTCGACCGTCGTGAGCGAGAACTCGGCCGCCACGAAGGCGCCGCAGGCCAGCGAGAGCAGGATCGCCGCCAGGAGCAGGAGCACTTCCGTCATCGGTTCACCCCCGTTCCATGGTTCTCCAGGACGGCGTGGAACGCGCGACGTCGCGCACGGGGAGGCTCGCCCATGGGCGGACGCTCACAACCTTTCATGCAGAACCGAGTGGCCAGTCAAGAGTAAAGGATGGGTAAAGCCCTTCGGGTGGAGCACTCGGACGGCGTCGGCGGGCACGCGAACCGGCTAGTCGGTCAGGGGCTTCACCCAGCGCCGCCACTGCTCCTGCGGCCCGTACCCGGCGGCGCCCCACGCCTGGTGGGCGGTCTCGTTGCGCGTGAGCACCATCGCGTCGGCGCGCCGACCGCCGAGCCGTGCGAACCGCTCCTCGGCGGCGGCGAGCAGCGCGGACGCGATCCCATGACGGCGGTGGTCCGGGTGCACGGCCAGCCGGTACAGGTGACAGCGCCAGCCGTCGAATCCTGGCTGGTCACAAGCATCCGACTACAGGGGTTTGACCCAGCGTCGCCAGTGGTCCTCGCGGTGGTAGCCGGTGGCGGCCCACGCGTGGTGGGCCTGTTCGTTAACTTCCAGGACCATGGCGTCGACGCGTCGTCCGCCGAGAGCGGCGAAGCGTTGTTCTGCTGCTTCCAGCAGGGCGGTGGCGATGCCTTGCCGACGGTGGTCGGGGTGTACGGCCAGCCGGTAGGCGGAGCATCGCCATCCGTCGAAGCCGGCTATGACGGTTCCGGTGAGGATGCCGTCGCGCTCTGCGAGGAGCAGGGCTTCGGGGTCCCGCGTGATGAGTCGGGCGACTCCGTCGTGGTCGTCGCTGATGCTCGTTCCTTCAGCGGCGTGGCGCCAGAACCGCAGCACGGCGTCGATGTCCGAGGGGGTGGCGTGGCGGATGCGAAGATCACTCATGGCGTGAGCAAAGCAGAGCGCTCGCCTGTCTGGCGACCGGGTTTCCGTGCCGGGGAAGCGAGAGAGGGGCGTGCTTGCTCCACGGCTCGTACAAGCCACGAGCCCGTCAGATGACCATGCATGGGGCTACTTCGGCCTGAGTTCGCGGGAGAGGCTGCGCAGCCAGGGCTCAACGAAGGCTGGCTCCGAGCTGAAGGTCCGAACGAGACGCTGCCGCACCATCGGCAGGCCGCTGGTCACACCCGGTTTTCCCAGGCCCGCTCTTGCCTCCGCGCAGGTGTGCGGCGAGCGTGTCGCCACCGCTTGCCGTCGCGTCGTCGGACAGGTCAAAAGCCACGAGGGAGCCCGGCCCCGGTCTGCACCGGGACCGGGCTCATAGGCCGTCTGACCAGTACGGACGAGGTTGTCAGCAGGCCCGGGCCACCCCCACCGGGCTCAAGCTCGCGCATGGCTGAAGGCAGTCGCTGTAGAGGGTGAAAAGCATTTGTCGGCGTGTAGCGGTCCTGGCTGTGTCCCCCTCACGGCCGCTCGTATACGGGGGCAGACGACGGCAGCACGGGAGTGTTTCCGGTCTCACCCAGCTTCGTCATGGCCGGTTTATCGGTTCCGGTGAACCGGCGGCGGCGGCCGTACGTGCCAGTCCATGGCACCGATATCAACACCACTTTGGACATGCGGCTCAGTCAGGACGCATAAGTCCGCCCCGTACTTCCTGATACCGGTGACACTCCCGTCGCAGGGCGGGGCGGGGCGGGGCAAGACAGGGCGGGGCTCAGGGAAGGGCCGCAGTGTCGAAGGCGAAGGCGACATGTCGTTCCGGGAGCCGGGACAGAACCAAGGGCTTCGCGGGGGGCGCCTGAGCCGACAGGCCCCTTCGACCCGCACGTTCCCATGAAGCAGACCCGCACGTCCCGAAAAAGACCCGCACGTCCCCGAAGAAGGCAGAAAGGACCCGCACATGAACACCTCCCGAAGACTCATCGCCAGGCTCACGGCCACGGCATCCGCCATCTGTTTAGCCGCTGCCGGACTCGCCCTCCTCCCGGCGAGTGACGCCTCGGCGGCCGGCGCCCCGCAGGGTGGCCACGTCTACGCGCTGACGGCGGCGCACAGCGGTAAGAACGCCGCCGTGCTGTCGGACTCCCTGGCCAACGGCGCGGCGGCCGTGCAGAAGACCGCCTCGGGCGGGCCCGGTCAGCTGTGGGAAGCCATCGACCACGGCGACAACACCTTCTCGCTGGTGAACATCAACAGCGGCAAGTGCCTGGACGTACCGAGCGGCTCCACGGAAGCGGGGACCGCTCTCAGCCAATGGACCTGCAACGGCGGCAGCAACCAGCGCTGGACCTTCAGCGGCTCGACGATCGTCTCCGCCCGCAGCGGCCTGTGCCTGGACGTCTCCGGCAGCTCCACCGCGGAGGACCGCGCGCTCGTCCAGTACACCTGCAGGAACACGACCAACCAGCAGTGGAGCCTGACCGAGCGCCCGCGCTCGGCGACCTGGGGACCGAGCATGGTCAGCGGCGGCCAGACCTTCAACGAGCAGACCATCCGGATGGTCGTCCACAACAACACCTCCGGCGCGGGACTGCGCATCCGGCTGTCCAACCTGCGCAGCACGACCCCGCTGTCGGTCGGTGCCGTCAGGGTGGCCGTCCAGTCCAGCGGCGCCACGGCGGTCGCGGGCACCACCCGCACCGTCACCTTCGGCCGCTCGGCCGCGCCCACCATCCCCGCCGGGCGGGAACTGACCAGCGACGTCATCCCGATGCCGGTCGTCGCGGAGCAGAACCTGCTCGTGAGCGTCTATCTCCCGCGCAGTACCGGCGCCTCCACCTACCACTACGACGCCCACCAGACCTCGTACCTGACCAATGCGGGCACCGGCAACCACGCGGCCGAGGAGGCCGCGACGAACTTCACCACCACCACGGCCCGCTGGTTCTACGTCGCGGGG
Organism: Streptomyces sp. NPDC002788; assembly: GCF_053592115.1. Taxonomy (NCBI): domain Bacteria; kingdom Bacillati; phylum Actinomycetota; class Actinomycetes; order Kitasatosporales; family Streptomycetaceae; genus Streptomyces; species Streptomyces sp. NPDC002788. The sequence goes on from NZ_JBSFVB010000015.1 coordinate 109,004, forward strand.
CTCGACGTGGTGTCACCCACGGCCAAAGGCACCGTGGTTGCCATCGGCGACTCCATCACCGACGGCTCCAGCGCCACCGCCAACGCCAACCGGCGCTGGCCCGACTACCTCGCCCGGCGGCTGCAGGCCGAGTCCGGCGGCCAACGCCTCGGCGTGGTCAACGCGGGCATCGGCGGCAACCGCGTGGTCACCGACAGCCCGTCCGAGCGGCAGGGCATCGCGGCCGTCACCCGGTTCTCCCATGACGTCCTGACCCAGCCGGGCGTGAAGAACGCCATCGTGCTGGAGGGCATCAACGACATCAACAACACCAGCGTCACCGCCGAGCAGATCATCGCCGGCTACCGGACCATGATCGACCAGGCACACCAGGCCGGTGTCCGGATCATCGGCGGCACGATCCTGCCGCACTCCTCACAGAGCGCCGCCAAGGCCGCCATCCGCGCCCAGGTGAACAAGTGGATACGGACCAGCGGAGCCTTCGACGCGGTGATCGACTTCGACGCGGCGCTCAGGGACCCGGCCAACCCGGCGCGGCTGCTCCCCGCCTACGACAGCGGGGACCATCTGCACCCCAACAGCGCGGGCATGCAGGCCATCGCCAACGCCGTGAACCTCTCGCTGCTCACCTCCTGAACGGTGCCCACCTCCTGGCCGGCTCGTTCCGTTCCGTGCCCCGCGTACGGGCCGGCGAACGGAACGAGCCGCTCACGCGCGTGCAGGTGGGTAGCCGCTGCCGCGGACGGTGCCCAGGACGACCACACGCATCCCGGACCCGGACGCGCGTTGATGGGGTCCAGCATCACGGCGGAAACGCTCGACCGGGAAGTGGCCTTCAGGGGTGCGGCGCTGGGTTGTCAGCCGACGGGCAGTCTGTGCCACCAGTGACTGCAACCGTCGGAGCAGAAGCGCTCGCGGCGCCGCGCGTCGGCAATCGTGAGCACCGCGCTCAGCAGCCTGAACGCCTTGCGGCGTTCGTCGAGAGGCGCGAGAGCGGCGATCTTTCCCCATTGCTCGTCGATCCGGCCTCGTGAGATCAGCACTGCGGGCGTATGCGTCGGGCGCAGCCCGGCACGGCGGATGCTCTCCGGTGCGTCCTCGGCGACGGCGCGCGCCTGGACGCAGTGATGGCGCAGGGACAGCAGCACCTCGGACTGCTCTTCCTGGCCGAGGCCGTCGAGCCATTCGATTCCCTCTGACACGGGCGCAGCCCCTGCACGAGCTCGTTGAGCAGGGTGCTGCGTTCGTTCAGTGACTGCCTTCCCTGGGACAGACGCTGATCCGCAGCGGTGATCAGGATCCGAGCAGCACCGCCAGATCGGCCGCGCCTTCGGCGTCGAGGTAGATCCGGGCAGCGCGTGAGCCGAGGGCTCTGAGGGGCGTATACCGGGCGCGCCCGTCGCCTTCGAACCCGTCTGATTCCGTCACTCGTGCGCGATGGCCGCCAGTACGTTCATGCGTGAGGCGCGCAACGCCGGCAGCAGCGCAGCCACGACCCCGACCACCGCCGAGCCGACCACCACCGCGACGATCGTGAACCACGGGATCGCGAGGGCCGTCATGCCCTGCAGTGCCAGCACCTCGTGGGTGCACACGCCCCACACCAGCCCCAGCGCGAGCCCCAGGACGGCCCCGAACACCGCGATGACCACTGACTCCAGCCGGATCATGCGCCGCAGCTGACGCCGGGCCAGCCCGATCGCACGCAGCAGCCCGATCTCCCGGGTGCGTTCGACGACCGACAGGGCCAGGGTGTTGACCACGCCGAGCACCGCGATGATGATCGCCAGTCCCAGCAGCGCGTACACGAGGTACAGCAGGACGGCGATCTGGTCGTGGACGAGCTGCTTGTAGTCGGCCAGGTCCCGCACCTGCACCTGCGGGTACGGATCCAGGGTCTCCTCCAGGTTCGCGCGCAGATCGTCCTCGCTCGTGCCCGGTGCGGCGTTGACGTACAGCGCGGAGTCCTGCCCGCCCGGTGCGTACCGTTCCAGAGTGCCGAGGCCGAAGTAGAGACCGCCCCGCGTCCCGAACCCCTCGGCGGAGTCCTGGTCGGTGAGGGCGCCGACCCTCAGCCCGGCCGAACGTCCGCCAGGGAACCGCACCGGGAGGGTGCTGCCCACCCGCACGTCGTGGTCGCGTGCGAAGTCCCGGTCCATGGCCAGGCGCCCGGGCGCGAGCGCGGCGGCGGAGTCCCCCTGCGCGTAGGTGATGTTGGCGACCTCGTCGAGTCGCGGATCGTAGCCCGCGGCGGTCGTCTCCACGCGGTCGCCGTCCGGGAGGCGCACCTCGACCGGCGTGAACCGTCCGCGCACGACCAGGCCCACCCCCTCGGTGTTCCGCACCTTCTCGGTGACCTCCTCGGGGAACGGCAGGAAGTTGGTGTTCTGGATGACGTAGTCGGAGCCCAGCGTCTTGTCGATCTGCTCGTCGAACGAGGCGGTCATCGACTCGCTCGCCACCGACATCCCGCCGACCAGGGCGAGCCCCACCATCAGGGCGGCCGCGGTGGCGCCGGTGCGCCGGGGGTTGCGCAGGGCGTTGCGCTGGCTCATCCGGCCGATCGAGCCGAACAGGGCGGGGAAGGCCCCGCCGAGCACGCGGATCACCGGGCGCACCAGCAGCGGACCGGCGATCACGGTCGCGATCAGCGTCAGGACGACACCGAGGCCCAGCAGGGACGCCGCCGCCGATGTCCGCTCCGCCACCACGCACCCGACGAGCGCCGCGGCACCGGCCGCCCCGACGATCGCGCCCGCGACCGCGCGCACCCGCAGCGGCCGGCCCACCCCTGCCACCTCGGCGTCCGAGAGCGCGGCCATCGGCGAGACCCCCGCGGCCCGTCGTGCCGGGAGGTACGCGGCGACGAACGTGACCCCGAGCCCGACGACGTACGCCGACACGGGTGTCACCCAGCCGATCTCCATCTCGTCGGCGTCGATGTTCATGCCGAGCAGGCCCATCAGCTCGATCAGCCCGGCCGCGAGCCCGATGCCCGCGGCCAGCCCCAGCGTGGAGCCGACCAGTCCGAGCAGCAGGGCCTCGGTGAGCACCGAGCGGCGCACCTGGCGCCGGTCGGCGCCCAGCGCCCGCAACAGACCGAGCTCGCGGGTGCGCTGCGCGATGAGCATGGAGAAGGTGTTGACGATCAGGAAGACGCCCACCAGCACGGCGACCCCGGCGAAGCCGAGCATCACGTACTTGATGACGTCGAGGAATCCGCCCAGTTGCTCGACGTCGGACTCGGCCTGCTCGTCGGCCGTCCTGAAGTCGTAGGTGTGCGCGCCGACCGCGGCGGCCACGCGCTGCTTGAGCCGCTCGTCGCTGACACCGTCCGCCGCGTCGACCGAAACGCCGGTGGCGACCCCCGGCCGGCCGAGCAGTTTCGTCTGCGCGGTGGGGGTGTCGAAGTAGAGCAGCGCCGCGCCGGGGTTGGTGGTGGTGAACGTGACGATGCCGACGACCCGGACCTTGAACGACCCCGGGGGCGCGACCACGGTGAGGGTGTCGCCGATGCGTACGTCCTTGCGGTCGGCGGTCTCCGAGTCGAGAAGAGCCTGGGCGGGGCCGTGCGGGGCGTGGCCGGAGGTCAGCTCCACGGGGCTGCGCTCGTTCGGGATCCAGGCGTTGCCGAGCGTGGGCGCGCCGGTGGTCGGACTCACCGGCTGGTTCTTGTCGTCGACGACGGTGAGGCCCTGGACGTCCACCTCGGCGCGGGCCGCGGCGACCCCGTCGACCTGCCGCACCCGCTCGGCGAGCGAGGCCGGAAGGGTGGCCGTCCGGCCCGAGGGAACCGCCCCGTCGAGGTCCTCCTTCGGGCTGACCGTGACATCGGCCGCGGTGGAGGCGAAGAGCCGGTCGAAGGTACGGCTGACGGTGTCCGAGAAGATGAGGCTGCCCGTCACGAACGCGACGGACAGCAGGACGGCGAGCGCCGACAGCAGCAGCCGCCCCTTGTGCGCCAGGAAGCTCCTCAGGGTCGCCTTGAGCACGGGGTCAGTTCCCCTCGCCCGACGCCGGGGCGTCCTCGAACGGGGTCCGGATCACGTCGAACCTCTTCATCCGCTCCAGCACGGCCTCCGCCGTCGGCCGTGGCATCTCGTCGACGATCCGGCCGTCCCCGAGGAAGAGCACCAGGTCCGAGTGGGCGGCGGCGCCCGGATCGTGGGTGACCATGACGACGGTCTGCCCGAGCTGGTCCACGGCCTCGCGCAGGAAGCCGAGCACCTCCAGACCGGCGCGCGAGTCGAGGTTGCCGGTCGGCTCGTCCGCGAAGATCAACTCGGGCCGGGAGGCCAGGGCCCGCGCACAGGCCACGCGCTGCTGCTGTCCGCCGGAGAGCTGCGACGGCCGGTGCCCCAGCCGGTCGCGGAGGCCGAGGGTGTCGATGACCTGGTCCAGCCACGCGTCGTCGGGCTTCTTGCCCGCGATGTCCATGGGCAAGGTGATGTTCTCCAGCGCGTTCAGGGTCGGGATGAGGTTGAACGACTGGAACATGAACCCGATCCGGTCGCGGCGCAGCCGGGTCAGTTCGCGCTCCTTCAGCCCCGTGATCTCGGTGTCGCCGAGCCACACCTGCCCGGCCGAGACGGTGTCGAGCCCCGCAAGGCAGTGCATCAGCGTGGACTTCCCGGAGCCCGACGGTCCCATCACCGCGGTGAACCGGCCGCGGACGACGTCCACGTCCACCGCGTCGAGCGCGTGCACGGTCGTCTCACCCGAGCCGTACGCCTTGGTCAGGCCGCGGGCGCGGGCCGCGATCCCGTCGGACGACGCGAGGCCGGGAGCGTGCTCCGCAGCGGGTGTGGACAAGGCCGTCTCCTCTGTGTGGCGAGTGTGCTGCTCTGCCGTGCTCGTCTTCCTTGTGCCGGCTCTTCCCTGTTCCAGCCGAGGGTAATGTGACCCGGCGCACACTCGGTATCCTCCGCGGGTCGGAGTCCCGCCCTTGCCGGTGCTAGCGTCTGCGCGCTAGCGTCGAGGTATGGCGAAGACCCAGCTGAACGTGCGCGTCGACGAGGGCACTGCCCGCGCCGCCCGCGAACGCGCCCAGGCCCGCGGGATGAGCGTCAACCGCTATATCGAGGAACTGGTCAGACAGGACACCGGCGAGGTCGGCCACACGTTCGTGGAGGCCGCCGCCGACTTCATGAAGCAGTACGAGTCCGTCTTCGCCGACGAGTTCGGCCCGGACCGCGAGGGCGCGCGCGAAGGTCGTCACTGAACCGTTGAACCACCTCGAGATCGATCTCGCCTGGCTGCTGATGCTCGCCGAGCAGAAGACCCCGGGAGACCCCCAGGTCACCGACTGGGGAGCCCTCGTCGCCGCCGTCGCGCGCCACGGGGCCCGGATATTCGGCGTCCCCGTCTACGACAGCCCGCACGCCCGCGCCGCCGCGCTGCTCCAGCTCCTCCTCCACGTCCCCGCGCTGGAACGCTCCAACGCCCTGTTCGCCTCCGCCGTCGCCTACGCCTACCTGGTCGCCTGCGGCGCCAAGGTGGTCACCTCGCCCGAGCAGGTCCGCGACCTGGCCCGGCTGGTCAAGAGCGGCGAGGCGTCCGTACGGGACATCGAGCAGGAGCTGCGCAAGTGGAGCCTGTGACCAGAGCCCGTCGTTCGATCACGCCGGACGGTGACGGGCCGCGGCCGATTCTCCGCGACCCGGTCCGGTCGACGGGCTCAGGGCCCTCTCGTTCGGATCATGCCGGTCTCGCGGGTCTGCCACCCCGCCTGTCATCTCTCGTCAGGGCTCCGCCCTGACTCCCTCCTCGCTTCGTGATCCACGGCACCGGACCCGGTTCCCCGGTGCGGCCGGCTCCGAGCGAAGGACCTTGGGAGGGCGCCCTGGTGCGCCTGGGGACCACGATCTGTGGTCCGAAATGATTCATGGTGTCTTCGCGGTGCCCGTAGGCTCTGGGCGCGCGGTCGACCTCGGGCGCGTCGGGCCTGTGCCCGAGGAGTTCGGCGAAGGGAGCGTCCCGCTGTGACGGATACTCACGAGGAAGAAGTCGCGGCCCGGATCGCCAGGGGGCTCGTCTACACCGAGTCGGAAGCGGCCTTCCAGGCCCCTCGGCGCCGCACGGACCAGATCTTCGAGTACAACCAGACACCACCGAGTGAAACGGAGAGGCGTCGATCGCTGCTCGTCGCGATCTTCGGCTCGGTCGGTGAACGCACGGTGCTGATGCCTCCGTTCCACGCTGGGTTCGGCAGCAACGTCCACATCGGGGACGACTTCTTCGGGAACGTGAACCTGACGTTCGTGGACGACGTGGACATCCGCATAGGCAACGGTGTCATGATCGCTCCCAGCGTGACACTGACCACGACGGGACACCCGGTGCACCCCTCGCGACGCGCCGACTTCGGGCGGTACTCCGAGCCGATCGTGATCGAGGACAAGGTGTGGATCGGCAGCAACGCGGTGGTCCTGCCCGGCGTCCGTATCGGATACGGGTCGGTCATCGGCGCGGGCAGCGTCGTCAGCCGCAGCATTCCCCCGATGACCGTCGCGCTCGGAACACCTTGCCGGGTGGTCCGCCCCATTACGGACGAGGACCTCACCACACGTACTGTCGGGCATTAACCCGACGAAGCACTACCCGGTGCCGATCGGCCGCCACGCGGTGCCGAGCACGCAGTACGAGCTGGGCAGCACCGGTCCCCGCTCCGGCATCATCACCCGTCGGTAGGGGCCGAGTTCGAACCCGGCGTCCCGCAGCGCCCGCACCGGCTCCCGGGCCACGTGACAGCCCCCGTTCAGCACCGGCCACACCGTCCGGTCCAGCGCGTGCTGCGTGAGGACCATCGCCCGGCCGCCACCCCGGCCGTGCTCGAAGAACCGCACCTCACCGCCCGGCCGCAGTACCCGCCGCAGCTCCCCGAGCGCCCGGGGCACGTCCCGCACACTGCACAGCACCAGTGACACCACGGCCGCGTCGAAGCCCTCGCTCTTGACCGGCAGCGCCTCGGCCGCACCCGGCACCACGTCCACCGGCACCTCGGCGCGCAGGGCGGCTTCCACGGCCAGCTGCCGCAGCCGCCGCTCCGGTTCGATCGCCACGACCTCCGAGACGGTCCCCGGGTAGTGCGCGAAGTTCAGTCCGTTGCCCGCGCCGATCTCGATCACCCGCCCGGACAGCCCGTCGAGCAGTCTCCCGCGCACCCCGCCCATGCCCATCCGGGTCTCGGCGGACACGCTGACCCGGGCGTAGTAGCGGGCGAACAGCGGATGGTGCACGGCATCCCGCGGCACCTTGCCGGAGCGGAGCGGCATGGGGACCTCCCTGACGCGGCGGGCCTTTCCGCGATTGTCCCCCGGACGGGCCCGGAGCGCCCCCGCCCGTCACCGCAGCAGTACGTGGCCCAGCACCGGCCGATGGTCACTTCCGGTCGCGGCCAGCGCCGACACGGTCGTCACCTCGACGCCCCTCCCCAGCACCTGGTCGATCCTCGCCACCGGCAGGACGGCCGGCCAGCTGAAGGCGAATCGCGAGGGCGGGTCGTCCAGTTGCGAGGTGAGCGGGCCGAGCCCCCGGTCCCGCACCGTGCCGTTGAGGTCGCCCACGACCAGGAGCCGGTCGGCCGGATCGTTCGCGATCCGGGCCCCGAGCAGGGCGGCGCTCTCGTCCCGGGCCGCCGAGGTGAGGCCTGCCGGGCCCAGCCGGACGGACGGCAGATGGACCACGTACACGGCGACCTCGCCGCCCGGCGCGGACACGGTGGCCCGCAGCCCGCGGCGCCAGCTGTCCGGGAAACCCTCGGGCCGGATGTCCACGGGCCGCACGTCCGACAGGGGCCAGGCCGACCAGAGTCCGACCGTGCCGTGCACCGCCGCGTGCGGGTGGGAGACGCCCAGCACGTCCTGGTACACGGGCCGCGCCGCGGGCGTCAGTTCCTCCACTGCCACCAGCCCGGCACGTGCGGCGAGCAGCGCCCGAGCGGTGCCGGCGGGATCGGCGTTGTCGTCGGCCACGTTGTGCTGAACGACTCTCAGCTCCGACGAGCGCGGGGGTGCGGCGAACCACATCCCGCCGAACATCCAGAGCCAGACGGCGGCGGGTGCCAGGCAGGCGAGCAGTCCCGGCACCGACCGTCTGAGCGCGGCGACGCAGCCGAGAAGCGGCACCGCCGCGCCCAGCCACGGCAGGAACGTCTCCAGCAGGCTCCCCAGACGCCCGACCCCGTTCGGCACAGCGGAGTGCAGGGCCAGCACACCGGCGACGCCGACGGCACCGCCGATCAGCCAGGCGTCCTGGGAGGTCCTGCCGTCGGCGACCACCCTAGGCGAGTTCCGCCGCCAGCAGCTCGGCCGTCCGGGCCACCAGCGGATTGTCGGCCGGGGCGTCCTCCTCCGGCTGGGTGGTCAGAACGGACATCACGATCGGCGTCCCGTCCGGCGGCCAGGTGATGCCCACGTCGTTGTTGCCGCCGTGCCGCCCTCCGCCGGTCTTGTCGGCGATCAGCCAGTCGGCCGGCAGGGCCTTGCGGAACTTCTCGCTGCTCGTGGTGTTGCGGAGCAGCCAGTCCGTGAGCCGTGCCCGGTCCCGGGGCTCCAACGCGTCGCCGAGCACCAGACGGGCGTAGGTCAGGCCGATGGCGCGCGGGGAGGTCGTGTCGGTCACGCGCCATGGTTCCGCGGAGTTGAGCTCGGGCTCCCAGCGGTCGAGCCGTGTGACCCGGTCACCGACCGAGCGGGCGAAGCGCGTGACGGCGGTCGGCCCGCCCAGCTCCTCCAGCAGGAGGTTGCCCGCGGTGTTGTCGCTGAAGCGGATGGTGGCGTCGCACAGTTCCCCGACGGTCATGCCGGTCGCGACGTGGTCCTCGGTGACGGGGGAGTACCCCGACCTCGTGACGTAGTCCTGGGTGTAATGGACGCGCCTGGCCAGGAACTCGCCGTCGCGGTCGAGGTCGCGCAGGACGGCCGCCGCCGCCAGCGTCTTGAACACCGAGGCCATCGGGAAGCGTTCGCCGGCCCGGTACGCCACCGTCCGGCCCGTGCGCACATTGCGCGCGTACACGCCCAGCCGGGCGGTGTGCTCCTGCTCGAGTTCCCTCAGCCGCGCGGTGACGCCGCCCGCGCCGGTCGACGCGTGGGCCGTGCCGCCGCCCAGCGAGAGAGCGGCGGCCGCGCCCAGAGCGAGGGCCGTACGGCGGGACGGGCGTAAGTGCTTCGCGTGCAAGGTGGTCCCTTCGGAGGTGATCACGTACGTGGTTCAACACGCGATCACGCTCGCGCCGGTTCCACCGCGCGCACACCGGGGCGCTCAGGACGCCCGGGCGCCTCCCGCACCCGGAACGCCTCCGCGTCCCACATGCCGTCCAGGCGCGGCGCCAGCCAGTGCGGAGCCGACGACCGGAACTCGGCGGGGGAGAGGGCCCCCGACCCGGCGGGAACCGACCCCAGCAGGGGTGCTGCGGCCACCTCCGGCAGGTCGGCGAGGTTGCAGCGCGCGGCGAGATCCGGCTCGGCGGGCCAGCTGCCGATCACGATCCCTGCCAGGTCCAGCCTCCGGGAGCGCAGTTCACGCGCCGTCAGCTCCGTCGCGTTCAGGGTGCCGAGCCCCGCCGGCACCACGACCAGCACCGGCGCCGACAGCAGCCCGGCCGCGTCCGCCAGGGTGCCGCCGGCCGCGTCGAACCGTACGAGCAGCCCGCCCGCCCCCTCGACCAGCACCAGGTCGTGCTCGGTGGCCAGCTTGGCGGCGGCCTCCGCGACCTCGTGCGGATGCACCGGGGCGCGGCCGGCCCGGCGGGCGGCGGTGGCCGGGGCCAACGGGTCGGGGTACCGGGCGAGTTCGGCCGTCGTCACGGGGCCCGCGAGGCGCGCGACCTCTGCGGCGTCCCCCGGTTCGTCCGGCCTTACACCCGTCTGCGCGGCCTTCAGCACGGCCACCGTACGGCCGGCCGCCAGCGCTGTCGTGGCGACGGCGGCGGTCACGACCGTCTTGCCGACCTCCGTGCCCGTGCCCGTGATCACCAGTACCGGCATGTCATCCCTCTCGTGCCGCCGCGCACACGGCCCGCGCGATCCGCGCCACGTCCGCGTCACCCGTCACGTACGGCGGCATGGTGTAGATCAGATCGCGGAACGGCCGCAGCCACACGCCCTCGCGTACGGCCGCCGCCGTCGCCGCCTCCATGTCCACGGCGTGGTCCAGCTGCACGACCCCGATGGCGCCGAGAACCCGTACGTCCTTCACGCCCGGCAGGTCCGAGGCCGCCGCGAGCCCGTCCCGCAGCCCCGTCTCGATCCGCCTGACCTCGGCGAGCCAGTCCTGCCCGAGCAGCAGCTCGATCGAGGCGCAGGCCACGGCCGCGGCCAGCGGGTTGCCCATGAAGGTCGGGCCGTGCGCGAGCACCGGCACCTCGCCCCGCGAGATGCCGTCGGCCACCCGCGCGGTGCACATCGTCGCCGCCATCGTCAGGTAACCGCCGGTCAGCGCCTTGCCCACACACATCACATCGGGCGTCACGGCCGCGTGCTGCGCCGCGAACAGCGCGCCCGTGCGGCCGAACCCGGTGGCGATCTCGTCGAACACCAGCAGTACGTCGTGCGCGTCGCACGCCTCGCGCAGCACCCGCAGGTAGGCGGGGGAGTGGAACCGCATACCGCCCGCGCCCTGCACCACCGGCTCGACGATCACCGCGGCCAGCTCGTCGGCGTGCCGCTCGATCAGTGACCGCAGGTGCGCGGCGTAGGCCTCCTCGAAATCCGCCGGGGGCTGGTCGGCGAACACCTGGCGCTGGAGCACCCCGGTCCACAGCTCGTGCATCCCGCCCTCGGGATCGCACACGGACATCGGCTGCCACGTGTCGCCGTGGTAGCCGCCGCGCCAGGTCAGCAGCCGCTGCTTGCCGGAGCGGCCCAGCGAACGCCAGTACTGCAGGCACATCTTGACCGCGACCTCGACCGACACCGACCCGGAGTCGGCGAGGAACACGTGCTCCAGCCCATCGGGCGACATGTCGACAAGGAGTTTCGCCAGGCGTACGGCGGGCCCGTGGGTCAGCCCGCCGAACATCACATGGCTCATCCGCCCGAGCTGCTCGCGCGCGGCCTCGTTCAGGACCGGGTGGTTGTAGCCGTGGATCGCCGACCACCAGGACGACATCCCGTCGACGAGCTCTCCCGAGCCGTCGGCGAGCCGGAGCCGCACCCCGCTCGCCGACTCCACCGCAAGGGGTTCCTGCCGGCCGGGCATCGGCCCGTACGGATGCCACACGTGCCGCCGGTCGAGCTCCAGCAGCTCGGGGACCGTCAGCTCAGGCATTGGGCGCGAGGTCCGTCCCGGCGCCCCGGCGGCGCACGGCGACCAGGTCGGTACGCGGCTCGGCGGCCGTTTGTGCCTCGGCGACCTGCGGCGCGGCGTCGGAACCACACGCTCCGCCACCTTCGGGGCCGCACACTCCGCCGCCGTCGTGGCAGCCTCCGGCCCGGTGCTCGGGCAGGGTCACCCGGTCGGTGCCCTCCACCTCGAACCCGGCGTCCGCGATCATCTCCAGGTCGGCCTTGCCCGCCTGGCCCTCACTGGTGAGGTAGTCACCGAGGAAGATCGAGTTGGCCAGGTGCAGGGCGAGCGGCTGCATCGTGCGCAGATGGACCTCGCGCCCGCCCGCGATGCGCACCTCGACGTCCGGGCAGACGAACCGCGTCATCGCCAGGATCCTGAGGCACCGCTGCGGGGTCAGGTTCCACTCCTTGCCGAGCGGAGTGCCCTCGAACGGGATGAGGAAGTTGACCGGAACCGAGTCCGGGTCCAGCTCACGCAGCGAGAAGACGACGTCGACCAGGTCCTCGTCCGTCTCGCCCATGCCGGCGATCAACCCGGAACAGGCGGACAGGCCCGCCGCGTGCGCCTTGTGCACGGTGTCGACGCGGTCGGCGTAGGTGTGCGTGCTCGTGATCTCCCCGTACGTCGCCTCGGACGTGTTGAGGTTGTGGTTGTACGCGTCGGCGCCCGCCTCGCGCAACCGCTCCGCCTGGCCGTCCGAGAGCAGGCCGAGGCAGGCGCACACCTCGACGCCCTCGTTGTTCTCCTTGATGGCCTTGATGGTCTCGGAGACCCGGTCCACGTCCCGGTCGGTCGGACCGCGCCCGCTGGCCACCAGGCAGACCCGCTTGGCGCCCCCGGCCACACCGGCCGCCGCCGCGTCGGACGCCTGGTCGGGTTTGAGCCAGGTGTACTTCAGGATTTCGGCCGTCGAGCCGAGCCGCTGCGAACAGTAGGAGCAGTCCTCCGGGCACAGGCCGGACTTCAGGTTGACGAGATAGTTGAGTTTCACCCGTCGGCCGAACCAGTGCCGGCGCACCTTCCCGGCCGCTGCCACCACATCGAGCAGGTCGTCGTCGGACGTCGCGAGGACGGCCAGTGCCTCGTCACGGGTCGGCAGCTCGCGCCGAAGCCCCTTGTCCACCAGCGTGTTCAGCAGGTCCATGAGAGCCGATCCTGTCCTACGCACCCGCTCGGGGCCAAGGAGACTTCACACAAGAGAGTCGCTTCGAGGTGTGGGTATTGCCACACACTGACCTGCTGGGCGTCCCGCTAGTGTCTGTGCACTGCCTACAAATTCCCCGGAGGACCACCCATGGCGTTCGGCTGGATCGACGAGCAGGCGGAGCTGCGCCGCCACGCCGGACTCGTACGGGCACTGCGCCCCCGTCCGGCCGACTCACCGCTCCTCGACCTGGCGAGCAACGACTACCTGGGGCTGACCCGCCATCCCGAGGTCACCGAGGGCGCGGCCCGGGCCGCACGGGTCTGGGGCGCCGGCTCCACGGGCTCCCGGCTCGTCACCGGCACCACCGAACTGCACACCGAGCTGGAACGCGAACTGGCCGATTTCTGCGGTTTCGAGGCGGCCCTGGTCTTCTCCTCGGGCTACGCCGCCAACCTCGCCGCGGTCACCGCGCTGGCCCCGCACGGCTCGCTGATCGTCTCCGACGCGGGCAACCACGCCTCGCTCATCGACGGCTGCCGGCTGGCCCGCGGAACGACACAGGTCGTGGCGCACGCCGAACCGGACGCGGTGCGCAAGGCACTCCGGACGCATGACGGACCCGCGATCGCCGTGTCCGACACGGTCTTCTCGGTCGACGGCGACGCGGCCCCGCTCACGGCGCTGGCACAGGCCTGCCGCGAGCAGGGCGCAGGGCTCGTGGTCGACGACGCCCACGGCCTGGGCGTCCTGGGCGACGGCGGCCGCGGCGCCCCGCACGCGGCGGGACTCTCCGGCGCGGACGACGTCGTCACGACGGTCACGCTGTCCAAGTCGCTCGGCGGCCAGGGCGGAGCCGTCCTCGGACCCGCACGGGTCGTCGACCACCTGGTCAACGCGGCCCGGACGTTCATCTTCGACACGGGTCTCGCCCCGGCCGCGGCAGGGGCGGCCCTGTCGGCACTGCGGCTGCTGCGCCGCGAACCGGAGCGGGCCGCGCGCGCCCGGGCCGTGGCGGGCGAGCTTTACGCACGCCTGACCGCCGCGGGTCTGGAAGCGGTCCGTCCGGACGCCGCGGTGGTCTCGGTGCGCGCGTCCTCCGCCGAGGACGCGGTGCGCTGGGCGGCCGAGTGCCGCGCGGCGGGCCTGGCCGTGGGATGCTTCCGTCCCCCTTCCGTGCCCGACGGCATCTCACGGCTCAGGCTGACCGCCCGCGCGGACCTGACCGGTGAACAGATCGAACGCGCTGTACGGCTGATCGGCGAGGCGCGGCCATGAGTCGGCGTGACACGGCCGTGCGTCGCGCGATGACGGACTGATCAGGCGGGGTTCACATACGGTCCACAGCGGCCGTGAACCCCGCCCAGCTCTCCGGTGAGAAGAGCAGTGCGGGCCCGTCCGGGTCCTTGGAGTCGCGCACGGCGAGGAGTCCGGCCCAGGGCGGAGTGTCCGGACACGCGGTCTCGACGCAGTTGTTCGCGCCGGTGCTGTAGCTGCTGCGCAACCACCGCACACCGTGCAGTTCGATGCTTGAGGGGACGTGACGAGGCAGTGCACGCATGGTGCCTCCTTACGCGCCGGCGGCTGTCCCGGCGATGAAATCCAACGAGTCCTCGGGCGAGAGGGCGTGGATCTGAAGGGCGTTGAAGGCCTCCGTGTAGGCCTGGAGGTCTTCTTTCCGTTCGAGGTAGAGGCTACTCGTCAAGTGGTCGAGAACAACCACATCTAGATCAGAAGTGCTCGGAAATGAGAAGATAACGAAAGGTCCGGTGACGCCGATGTGCGCCCCCGCGGCGAACGGCAGGACCTGGAGCCGCACTTGGGGCAGCCGCGCCGCCTCGACCAGCCGTTCCAGCTGCCGGGCCATGACGCCGGGCCCGCCCACCTCCCGTCGCAGCACCGCCTCGTCCAGGACGGCGCTCAGTTCCAGGGGAGGATCCGCGCGCAGGACGTCCTGCCGGGCCAGCCGCACCTCGACCAGGGTGTCGATCCGGTCCTCCGGCAGATTCTCCACCGCGGCCTGCGTCACCGCACGCGCGTACTCGGGCGTCTGGAGCAGGCCCGGGACGACGGTCGTCTCCAGCGTGCGCATCGCGGTCGCCTGGGACTCCAGGCTGATGAAGTCGCGGTAGGTCGGCGGCAGCACCCCGCGGTAGGCGTGCCACCAGTGATGTTGGCCGCCACCGTCCTCGGCCCCGGCCAACACCAGGAGCAGTTCGCGAAGTTGTGAGTCCGCCACACCGTAGACGTCGAGAAGTAACCGCACATCGGCCGGTTTCACTCCGCTCGTGCCGGTCTCGATCCGGCTGACTTTCGACTGGTGCCAGCCCACCAGCCGGGCCGCCTCACCGCTGGTGAGCCTCGCCGAGGTGCGCAGCGCACGCAGTTCGGCGCCCAGTTTCCGGCGGCGCACCGCGGGACCGTGCTGCATGGGCTCCTCCTTACTCCTTCCGAGCCACCCAAATACGGTCTCGCGTCGCAGAGTTCACCGCTTTGAGCGACAGATATATGCATATCTTGGTGGATCGCCGTCCTTCGGGGTGTTCTGGTGGCAGTCTGGCGACGAAGCACCAGTCCGGGACCGTACTCGAACCATCCGCTCCTTGTCGGACTGCGGTCCCGTGGGAAAGGGACGACGTCGCCATGGCAGACCATCTGGAAGCATCCGTCACTCTGCCGAGCGATCCCGCCTCGGTCTTCGCAGCGCGCGCCTACGTGGTGGGCACGCTGGCGGAGTGGGGCCTGCCGGCGGGCACGGAAGTGTCCGACGCCGTCCGGCTGATCATCTCCGAGCTCGCCACCAACGCCGTCCAGCACACCTTCGGCCAGTCGCCCACGTTCACCGTGGACGTCGTACTCGACCGCGACGAACACCTGCGCATCGGCGTCACGGACAGCCACCCCCGCTTCCCCAGACGCCTGCCCGCCGCCGTCCAGCAGGACAACGGCCGCGGCCTGGTCATCATCCGCTGGCTGGCCTCGGAATGCGGCGGCAGACTCCGGATCCGCCCCACCCGTGAGGGCGGCAAGACCATCTCGATCGAACTTCCGTGGGTGATCCCGGCCCAGCCCGTGCCGGCGGCGGGCCAGCAGGAGCCCTAGGAGCCCCGCAGTCCCGCGCTCGCGCCTTCCGCGCTCCCTGTGCGGGCACATCCCGGCCTGTCCGACCGGCGGCCCCCGCCGGCGCCGGCCGTCGCTACCGGGCCCTCTTAGGCCCCCTGCGGGCCGCTGCCGCGCGTGTCAGTGGCGCCGGGCCGACGCCTCCCGTTGCCGCCCTCCTCCCCGGACGACCGACGGCTGCATGACGGTGCGCCGCAAGGGCGCGGGGATCTTGACGTCCTCCTGGGGCGTTTCCTCACCAGTGCTCTCGGGGGCGGTCCCGTCCGCCTTCCCGCGCGACCCGACTCGCCGCACCAGCCGCGGCAGCACACCCCACAGACCGACGCAGACCAGGAACGTTCCCGCGCCCGCAGCGATTCCGCCGGCCCGGCCGGTCGTCACATCCACCACCAGCAGGACCGAACCGCTGAACGCGAACACCAGCACGACCAGACCGGTGGTCGCCAGGCGCGAGGAGACCTGCACGATGCGCGGCTTGGCGCCCTGCTGGAAGAGGGAGCGGTGCAGCGCGGCCGGCGCGGTGAAGAGGGCCGCGGCCAGGACCGCCAGCAGCAGCGTGACGACGTAGGTGACGCGCTGGACCGAGTCGAGGTCCCCGAAGCGCGAGGTGAAGGCGAGAGACAACAGGAAGGCGAACAGGATCTGCACGCCCGTCTGGGTGACGCGGAGTTCCTGGAGCAGCTCGACGAAGTTCCGGTCGGCGCGTTGCAGTGGAGTCTCGTTGCGCGCGGTGCAGGGACGGTGCTCGGCCATACCTCGACGGGTATCCACTCGGGCCCGTCTCACGCTCCGGCGTGCGGCGGCGTGTGAGGAACGCCGCCGCACGCCGGGCGGATCACTTCACGCGCCCGTACCAGACGCTCTTGGTCCAGATCTTCTGCAGGCGCACCACGTCCCCGGACTTGGGGGAGTGCCAGAGCTTGTTCTTACCCGCGTAGATACCCACGTGGTACACGTTGCTGCCCGAGTGGAAGAACACCAGGTCTCCCGCCTTGCGGTTCTTGGCGGAGATGTGGCGCGTCTTGTTGTACTGCTGGGCGGCCGTGCGCGGGAGCTTCTTGCCCGCCTTCTTGAACGAGTACAGCGTCAGCCCGGAGCAGTCGAACCGGTGCGGACCGGTGGCCCCGTACTTGTAGGGCGATCCCTTCTTCGATGCCGCTATCTGGAGTGCCTTGGTCGCCGGTGTGGCTGCCGCGGCCTCGGAGGAGAAGCCGGGGGCCACGACCGAGCCGCTTACGGCGGCGATGGTGAGGGCCGAGGCCGTACCGGCCCGGACCATGAGCGACGGGACACGATTGAGCGCAGTCATGCGCAACCCTTCGTCAGCCGCCTGTGAAGGATGACCTGTCGGATTCGGGCTGGCGAAGTTGCCCGGCCGCTGACGCGGCTTCACCCCAAGGGCTGCTCGGGTCCGGTCATGGCGTGACCGTCCCGGCGACCCGTCGTGCTTGGGTCCTCCACTCCTGCCGATCCACTCCTGTCGACCGGTCATCCGGGCGGCGGCAGGACTCGGCGTCCGCCCGGATCGCCCCGCCGCTGTGGCGGGGGCTTGTCGTCAGTCAGGGATCTTGACTCATGGATGTCCCGAAATCCCAACGGAACCGTGGATTTGTGTTGTTCCTCACCACTCACCCGTTCGGGTGGACACGTCTGCGATCGAACCGCCGTCCACCCACCCGCAGGCCGCCGGACCAGCGGTGGAATGTCCTATTCCGCTCCTCGGCCACGCGCGCTGCGCAACTTCGGCGGCCCGAAAATTGGAGGAGCGTCTACTCCGGACAGGGGTACGTCTTTTGGTCCGTTTCGACTCGGAGCCGGACGCTCCGATCGACCCGGCGCGCCTCCGGGCCGAGGATCCGCTTCAACTGACGGACCCCGGGGGCAGCGTGACCCGGGCCGTGCGCCGCTCGCCGTCCAGCCCCCGCAGCGCCCGGGCCGGCGTGCCGGGGTGCAGTTCCGTCTCCCCCGCTGGTGCATCAGGGTGAGCGCGTCACGCAGCCGGTCGCCTTGCCCACCAGGGCCTGGGCCGCGCGCAGTCCGCGGTAGGTGTCGCCGGGCAGTGCCGGATTGATCCGTCCGAGCAGGTCGACGACGTCGAGGTAACGGTCGATCAACTCGGCCTCGGCGTGCGTCAGCGCGGGCAGCGGCGTCGGTTCGGGAGGCAGCACCGCCGGCTCACCTTCCGGTCGGCACGGCCAGGGTGGCCTTGCGATCGGGGACGATCCGGTCCGCCAGGCCGTACCGCACCCCCTCCTGGGCGGTGAGGACCTTGCCCCGCTCGATGTCCGCGCTCACCTGCTCCCGGGTGCGCTCCGTGTGCCGCGCGAGCCTCTCCTCCGTACCGGCCCGGGCCCGCGTCAACTCCCCGGCCCGGATCGTCAGATCGCTCGCCTGTCCGCGGACCGGCTCGGGCAGGGCGGGCTGATGGAGCACCAGGCGTGCGTCGGGCGGCACCGACCGCCTGCCCGGGGTGCCCGCCGCCAGCAGCACCGAGGCGGTGGCGCCGACCTGGCCCAGGCAGATCGTCTGCACAACGCAGGAGACGTAGCGCATCGTGTCGTAGATCGCCGCCATCGCGTGGAACGCGCCGCCGGGCGAGTCGATGCGAAGGGAGATGTCGCGGTCCGGAGCCTGGTGCTCCAGGTGCATGAACCGGGCCATCACATGCTTCGCCGACGTCTCGTCCACCGGCGTCCCGATAAGGACGATCCGCCCTGGGCGTGCGGTCGCTCTGCCGCGGGCGGGGGTCAGCCGACGGTCGCCAGTTCCCGCCCGTCGGCCGCGGTTTCGCTGCCCGCCTTCCGTGCCCGCAGTGAGCTGCCGAGCAGTACGGCGCCCAGGCCCAGCGTCGCCCACCAGGTCAGGGTCAGGGCGGGGCCGGTCGCCGCCGCGCCGTCGAAGTACGTCACCGAGCGCAGCAGGGTCGTGCCCGCGCCGGGCGGCAGCCACTGGCCGATCGCGCCGGCCGGCTCCGGCAGCATCTGCGGGGCCGAGGGGGCGCCGGAGAAGGGGTTGCCGATGAGCATCACCACGGCTGACACGATCCCGGCGCCGGCGGTGCCGACCAGGGCGGCGAGGCCGGCGACGGCACCACTGACGGCCAGCGCCGACAGGCCGAGCACCGCAGCCTCCGCCCACCAGTCGCCCGTGAGGACCCCGAGCCAGCTGTGTGCGATCCCCGCCGCGGCCACGCCCACCAGCGCGGACGCGCCGAGCAGCGCCGTCACGGCCCGGAGGCCGCGCAATCCCAGCAGGGTGACCACCGCGCCGGCCGCGATGCCGGCCAGGCTGAGCGGCAGCACGGCGGCGTTCAGTGCCGCGCCGCGGGGATCGCCCGCCGGGGTGGGCACGACATCGACCGTCTTCATCTGCGCGCCCTCGGCGGCGGCCCGCTGTGTCACGGCCTGCCGCAGGAACTGGGCGACGGCCGGCCCCGCGGCGGACGCGGTGAGCAGTTCGGGCCCCTGGGGTGTGACCACGACCGCGCCGTAGACGCTCCGGTCCTCGACGGCGTCCCGGGCGGCGGCCTCGTCGGCGTAGCGATGGATCTCGAAGGCACCCTCGTGCCGCAACAGTTGCCGCTCGACCCGGGTCGCCGCGGCGGGCGGTCCGGCCACGCCCAGCGGCAGGTCGCGAGGGGCGGTGCGAGCGGCCGGCCAGGCGAAGGCCCACAAGGCCAGGGTCGCGAGGACGGGTACGAGTACGACGACCGCGATCACGTGGCGGGTTCGGGTGGACGGCATGGGGGCTCCTGTCGGCGAGCGGAACGGGACGCTAAAAAGAAGGATCGTTCGTTTTTGCTCTGTCACCACCGTGCTCCGCATGTCCTCCCTTGTCAAGAATGAATATTCGTTTTACGTTGTGGACCATGGCTCGCGTGTCCCAGGAACACCTCGACGCCCGTCGCCGTCAGATCCTCGACGGCGCCGCGCTCTGCTTCGCCCGCAACGGCTTCCACGCCACCTCGATGCAGGACGTGCTGAAGGAGGTCGGACTCTCCGCCGGGGCCGTCTACCGCTACTTCAGCGGCAAGGAGGAGTTGATCGCCGCGATCGTCGGCGAGGTCCTCGACGTCGTGGGCGGCGTCTTCGAGAGCGCGGCCGAGCAGAGCCCGCCACCGTTGCCCGACGAGATGATCCCCAAGCTCCTCACGACCTTGAAGGAGCTCAGGCCCGGAGTCGTCCATGACGGCCAGTGGATCTTCCCTCGCCTGATGCTCCAGGTCTGGACGGAGACCCTGCGCAACGAGGACCTGGCCGACCTGATGCACACCGGCTACGCCCGGGTCCGCGCCGCATGGGTGAAGGTCGTGGAGGGCTACAAGGCCGCCGACCTGATCTCCGGGGACGCCGACGCCGACGCCATGGCACGCGTCATGATCGCCCTCGCGCAGGGCTTCGCGGCACAGATGGCCGTGTTCGGGGAGATGCCGCCGGAGATCCTCCGGGACGGGATCCGGGCGATGACGAGCATGCGTGACCCGCGCACGCGCAGCTGAAAGGATCACAGCTCGGTTAACGTCCCTGAAACCCGGTCCAACTAGCCTGCCGCCACGCCACCAGGGCTTTTCCCCGGGGCTGCGGCAACCCGGGCCCCGCACGGTCCGGAGCGAGGACTGTGAGGTGGGACGTGCAACTGACCCCGCACGAGCAAGAGCGACTGCTGATCCATGTGGCGGCCGACGTGGCGGAGAAGCGCCGGGCCCGCGGCCTGAAGCTCAACCACCCCGAGGCGGTCGCGCTCATCACGTCGCACATCCTCGAAGGCGCCCGTGACGGCCGTACGGTCGCGGAGCTCATGTCCTCCGGGCGCAAGCTCCTGACCAGGGACGACGTCATGGAGGGCATTGCGGAGATGATCCACGACGTCCAGGTCGAGGCCACCTTCCCGGACGGCACCAAGCTCGTCACCGTCCACGACCCGATCGTCTGACGGAGGCGCCGCCGTGATTCCCGGAGAGATCCTTTTCGCCGACGGGCCGATTGCCTACAACGAGGGCCGCGAGGTCACCCGCCTCACCGTCCTCAACGCCGCCGACCGGCCCGTCCAGGTCGGCTCCCACTACCACTTCGCCGAGGCCAACCCCGGTCTGGAGTTCGACCGCGCCGCCGCGCACGGCAAGCGGCTCAACGTCGCCGCCGGCACGGCCGTGCGCTTCGAACCCGGGATCCCCGTCGATGTCGAACTCGTTCCGCTCACCGGCGCCCGCGTCGTGCCCGGTCTGCGCGGGGAGACCGGAGGTGCCCTCGATGCCTGAGATCTCGCGTGCCGCCTACGCCGACCTGTTCGGCCCGACGACCGGCGACCGGATCCGGCTCGCCGACACGGACCTCCTGGTCGAAATCGAGGAGGATCGTTCCGGCGGTCCCGGTCTCTCCGGTGACGAGGCCGTGTTCGGCGGTGGCAAGGTCATCCGCGAGTCCATGGGCCAGGCCCGTGCCACACGTGCGGAAGGCACCCCGGACACCGTCATCACCGGCGCGGTGATCATCGACCACTGGGGGATCGTCAAGGCCGACATCGGCATCCGCGACGGGCGGATCACCGGCATCGGCAAGGCGGGCAACCCGGACACCATGGACGGCGTCCACCCGGACCTGGTCATCGGCCCGGAGACCGAGATCATCGCCGGCAACGGGCGGATCCTCACGGCGGGCGCCATCGACGCGCACGTCCACTTCATCTGCCCGCAGATCGCCGACGAGGCGCTGGCCTCGGGAATCACGACCCTCGTCGGCGGTGGCACCGGCCCGGCCGAGGGATCCAAGGCGACCACCGTGACCCCCGGTCCCTGGCACCTGGCGCGGATGCTGGAGGCCATGGAAGCCCACCCGCTGAACATCGGCCTGCTCGGCAAGGGCAACACCGTCTCCCACGAGGCGATGCTGTCGCAGATCCGGGGCGGCGCGCTCGGCCTGAAACTGCACGAGGACTGGGGCTCCACCCCGGCCGTCATCGACGCCTCGCTGACCGTCGCCGAACAGACGGGCATCCAGGTGGCCATCCACACGGACACCCTCAACGAGGCCGGATTCGTCGGCGACACGCTCGCCGCGATCGCCGGGCGCGGCATCCACGCGTACCACACCGAGGGCGCGGGCGGCGGGCACGCGCCGGACATCATGACCGTGGTGTCCGAGTCGTACGTGCTGCCCAGCTCCACCAATCCGACCCGGCCGTTCACCGTCAACACCGCCGAGGAACACCTCGACATGCTGATGGTGTGCCACCACCTCAACCCGGCGGTGCCGGAGGACCTGGCCTTCGCCGAATCCCGGATCCGGCCCTCCACGATCGGGGCGGAGGACGTGCTGCACGACATGGGCGCCATCTCGATCATCTCCTCCGACTCCCAGGCCATGGGACGCGTGGGCGAGGTCGTCATGCGCACCTGGCAGACCGCGCACGTGATGAAGCGCCGCCGCGGAGCGCTGCCCGGGGACGGGCGGGCCGACAACCACCGCGTACGCCGCTATGTCGCCAAGTACACGATCAACCCCGCCCTCGCCCAGGGACTGGCCCGCGAGATCGGGTCGGTGGAGAGCGGCAAGCTGGCCGACCTGGTGCTGTGGGAGCCGGCGTTCTTCGGCGTCAAGCCGCAGCTCGTCCTCAAGGGCGGGCAGATCGCGTACGCGCAGATGGGCGACGCCAACGCCTCGATCCCCACGCCGCAGCCGATCCTCCCGCGGCCGATGTACGGGGCGATCGGGCGGGCCCCCGCCTCCAACTCCGTCAACTTCGTCGCCCCCCTCGCCGTCGAGGACGGGCTGCCCGAGCGGCTGGGGCTCGGGAAGAGGTTCGTGGCGATCGAGTCCACGCGTGGGGTCACCAAGGCCGACATGCGGGAGAACGACGCGCGGCCCGACGTGCGGGTGGATCCCGACAGCTTCGCCGTGTACGTCGACGGGCAACTGGTCGAGGCCTCGCCGGCGGCCGAGCTGCCCATGGCCCAGCGGTACTTCCTGTTCTGAGGGTGTTCTGATGTCGCGTGCGGCGCTTCTCGTACTGGCCGACGGGCGGTTTCCCGCCGGTGGGCATGCGCATTCCGGTGGGGCCGAGGAGGCCGTCAAGGCCGGACGGATCAGTGGGGCGGCGAGTCTGGGGCAGTTCTGCCGGGGCCGGTTGCACACGGCGGGGCTGACGGCGGCGGGACTCGCGGCGGCCGCGGCGCTCGGCATCGACCCGGTCGCCCTGGACCGTGCGGCGGACGCCCGTACACCCTCACCCGCACTGCGGGCCGCCACGCGGAAACTGGGGCGGCAGTTGATGCGGGCCGCCCGGGCGACCTGGCCCTCCGCCGAACTGGCCGCGTTGGCGCGGGAGTTCCCCAAAGGCGCCCATCAGCCGGTGGTGCTGGGGCTGGCGGCTCGGGCCGCGGGGCTGGGTCCGGTCGACGCGGCGTACTGTGCCGCGTACGAGAGCGTGAGCGGGCCGGCCACGGCGACGGTGCGGCTGCTGAGTCTGGACCCCTTCGACGCGACGGGGGTGCTGGCCCGGTTGGCGCCCGAGATGGACCGGGTGGCGGACCGGGCGGTGGAGGCGGCGCGGCAGGTGGTCGACGAGGGGGTCGACGCGCTGCCGGCCGGGTCGGCACCGCTGCTGGAGATCGGCGCGGAGGCGCATGCGGGGTGGCCTGTACGGCTGTTCGCATCTTAGGCAGTCGATCCCCCCGGTCACCCCCCAATCAGTCATACAAGAACGAAGGAGCCGCGCTCATGCATCTCGACCACACCCACACCCACGACGGCCCGGGGGCCGTCAGCGCCGACGCCCTCCGGCCCGACGGCGGTCGCCGCGCCCTGCGGATCGGACTCGGCGGCCCCGTGGGGTCCGGGAAGACCGCCACCGTCGCCGCGCTGTGCCGGGCGTTGCGGGACGAGCTGTCCCTCGCTGTCGTCACCAACGACATCTACACCCGGGAGGACGCCGAGTTCCTGCTGCGGGAGGCCGTGTTGCCGCCCGAGCGGATCACCGCCGTGGAGACCGGGGCCTGCCCGCACACCGCGATCCGCGACGACATCTCCGCGAACCTGGAGGCGGTGGAGGATCTCGAGGACGCGGTCGGGCCGCTGGATCTGGTGCTCGTGGAATCCGGTGGCGACAACCTCACCGCGACCTTCTCCAAAGGACTCGTGGACGCGCAGATCTTCGTGATCGACGTGGCCGGGGGCGACGACATCCCGCGCAAGGGCGGGCCGGGCGTGACCACTGCGGACCTCCTCGTCGTCAACAAGACCGACCTCGCCCCGTACGTCGGCTCCGACCTCGCGCGGATGGCCGCCGACGCCAAGGCGCAGCGGGCCGAACTGCCTGTTGTCTTCCAGTCGTTGCGCAGCGAGGCCGGCGTGACGGAGGTCGCGGCGTGGGTGCGGGCCCAGCTCGCCGCGTGGACGGCATGACCGCGCACGGCGCGGGCGTCCGGTCCGTTGCGCGGATCGTCGCCCGCGCCGACGGCCGGGGCGGGACCTCGCTGCCCGTGCTGGAGAGCGACGGTCCCCTGGCGCTGCGGCGCACCCGGGCCACCGGCCCCGAGGCGCGGGTCATGCTGGTCGGCGCGATGAGCGGGCCGCTCGGCGGGGACCACTTCACCGTGGAGGGGCGGGTGGAGGAGGACGCACGGCTGACCGTGCGGTCGGCCGCCGCGACCATCGCGCTGCCGGGGCAGGCGAAGGGCGAGGCGCGCTACGACGTCCGGCTCGCTGTGGCCGATCACGCCGAACTGCGCTGGCTTCCCGAGCAGTTGATCTCCGCCCGCGGCAGTGACCTGTACGTCACCACCCGGGTCGACCTCGCCGCCACGGCCCGGCTCGTGCTGCGCGAGGAGCAGGTGCTCGGGCGGACCGGTGAGGAACCCGGGCGGCTGACGAGCCGGCTGACCGTGCGGGTCGCCGAGCGGGTGGTGCTCGACCAGGAGCTGGCCTGCGGGCCCGGCGCACCGGGCGGCTGGGACGGGCCCGCTGTACTCGCCGGGCACCGGGCTGTCGGACAACTCGTGGTGGTGCGGCCGGAGTTCACCACGAAGCCGGTGACGGCCCGGACGGTGGGGGAGGGGGCCTGCGTGGTGCCGCTCGCCGGGCCCGCCGCACTGGTCACCGCCGTCGCGCCGGACGCCCTGCGCCTGCGGCGCCTGCTCGACGAGGCGTTGGAGTTTCTCGCTCAGTGGTCGGCCCGAAATCTTTGATCCTGGTCGGAGTTCCCTCCGGGGCGAACGAGTGGTGGAAGGTGAAGGCGTGCGGCGCGGAGCCGTGGTCGTGGAGGTGTTCCAGCCTGGAAACCCCGTCCTGCCAGGTGGGTATCACGCCGTCGGAGACCCACCAGATCACGTAATTCGGGTGCCCTGTCCTCTCGAACCAGTCGTAACGCCTGTTCAGCGCCTCTCGGTGCAGACCGGTGTAGACGGCGTCGAAGGCGGGGCGCAGGTCGGTCCAGAGTGAGAGGGTCGCGGCCAGCGCGGTGGTTTCCACCGTATGTCCTTTGCCGTACCAAGTCGGTACGGCGAACTCTCCCCATGCACCCCAGTCCGCCTCGAAGAGCATGCCCCGTTCACCGTCTGGCGCTTCAGCACGCGCGAGGTACCCGGGGTGCTGACTGATCTTCCGGTAGACGGCCTCACCGATGTCGCAGAACTCACGCGTGAGAGGTGCGGGATCGGCGAGAGGTGACTTCAGGACGCCGAATGTGTACAGCGCAAGACGGGGCATGCGTCTCTTCCTGGTTGGGGGCCTGGTGTGGGCCCGGTTCGGTGGCTTACGCATGGGGGCGAGGATTCGTGGAGCGTGACCGACTCATCCCCTCGCGGGTGGCTCAGCCTTACGGAACTCCCGTGCGACCATGGGCGATCGCCGAAGACCAGGTGAAGGTAGCTGCCTCCGCGGGTCATGTCGAAGTTGCGTTTTCCCTGTCCAAGTGGCCTCTTGCACTGGTCATCGCGGGGGCTGGGGCCGGTGACGGACGGGGCAGGCTGCGGGGGTACCAGTGATCCCCTTCGGCCGATCGGTTAGCCCGCCGTGTCCATCCGCACCCCTGACGGCAAGGCCTGGATCGCAGGCGTCCGTAGAGCAGCATGACTTCTCCGTTTATCGGATTGGCAAAGAAGGGCTACCACCCCTGTTCTCAGGCACCTCACAGCCGCGAGGATCCCCCGTACTGATCGCAACGATGTACGGGGAGGTCCCACTTGAGGGGTACGAGACCGAAGAGGCGGACGGCGGCGCTCGGTTCGGCCGGCGCGCTCGTCACGGCCACGCTGATAGCCGGCGCCGTCGCGGCGCCCACGGCGAACGCGAGCGCGAGCAGCGGCTCCGGCCACGGCCAGGACCGCGAGGCGCGGGGCGCCGCGATCGCCGCCGCCCGGGCCGCGAAGACCGGCGTCGACTGGCAGGCCTGCCCCGCCGACTGGAATCTGGCCAAGCCGATCCAGTGCGGGTACGTCACCGTGCCGCTCGACTACGCCAAGCCGTACGGCAAGCAGATCAAGCTCGCCGTCGACCGCATCGGCAACACCGGCACGAAGGCCGAGCGGCAGGGCGCGCTCATCTACAACCCCGGCGGCCCCGGCGGCTCGGGACTGCGCTTCCCGGCCCGGGTCACCAGCAAGAACCCCATCTGGGCCAACGCGGCCAAGGCCTATGACTTCGTGGGCTTCGACCCGCGCGGTGTGGGGAAGTCCACGCCCATCTCCTGCGTCGACCCCCAGGAGTTCGTCAAGGCACCCAAGATGGACCCGGTGCCCGACTCCGAGGCCGACAAGCTCGCCCAGCGCAAGCTGGCCCGCGAGTACGCCGAGGGCTGCTACGAGCGCAGCGGCTGGATGCTGCCGCACATGACCACGCCGAACACCGCCCGGGACCTCGACGTCATCCGCGCCGCCCTCGGCGAGAAGAAGCTCAACTACCTGGGCGTCTCCTACGGCACCTACCTCGGCGCCGTCTACGGCACGCTCTTCCCGGGCCACGTGCGCCGCATGGTCGTCGACAGCGTCGTCAACCCGTCCCGGGACAAGATCTGGTACCAGGCCAACCTGGACCAGGACGTCGCCTTCGAGGGCCGTTGGAAGGACTGGCAGGACTGGGTCGCGAAGAACGACGCGACCTACCACCTCGGCACCACCCGTGCCGCCGTCCAGGCGAAGTGGCTGGAGCTGCGGGCCACCGCGAAGAAGAGCCCGATCGGCGGGGTCGTCGGCCCGGCCGAGCTCATCTCCTTCTTCCAGGGCGCCCCGTACTACGACTCCCAGTGGGCCCCGGTCGCCTCGGTCTTCAGCAAGTACGTCGCCGGCGACACCCAGGCGCTCGTCGACGCCGCCGCCCCCGACCTGTCCGACACGGCGGGCAACGCGGCCTCGGAGAACGGCAACGCCGTCTACACGGCCGTGGAGTGCGCCGACGCCAAGTGGCCCACCAGCTGGCGGACGTGGGACCGGGACAACACACGGTTGCACAAGGACCATCCGTTCCTGACGTGGGCCAACGCGTGGATGAACCTGCCGTGCGCCACCTGGCCGGTCAAGCAGCAGACGCCGCTGAACGTCAGGACCGGCAAGGGCCTGCCCGGGGTGCTCATCGTCCAGGCCGAGCGTGACGCGGCCACCCCGTACGGGGGCGCCGTCGAGCTGCACAAGCGGTTCAAGGGCTCCCGCCTGATCACCGAGAAGGACGCGGGCTCCCACGGCGTCACCAGCCTGGCCAACCCGTGCATCAACACCCGGGTGGACAGCTACCTGCTCACCGGCAAGCTGGACGGCGCGGACGTGACCTGCGCGCCGCACGCCACCCCGAAGCCGTAAGCAGTCGTCCGTACGACGGTGAGGGGCGGCCGGGTCATCCGGCCGCCCCTCGCTCATGCCGCGAACCAGGCGTCCTCCGTCGCGTAGTCGAACAGATCCGGATAGATCCGCGCGAGAGAGGGGAACGCCTCCCGCCAGTCTTGCCCGGACAGCCGGCGGGTGAGCCATTCGACCGTCTCCGGCAGGCTGCCGGCGTAGGACACGACCGGCCGGTAGCCCAACTCCCGCTCCGCCGCGGACATGTCGCACACCACCGGCAGCGGCGTCGACCACGGGGAACGACCCACGGCCGGCGACGGTCCCGGCCCGTCCAGCAGCGCGGTCTCCGTCTCCACGCCCATGACCGAGTCGATCGCCGCCCCGATCTCGGCCACCGTCGGCGGCCGCGGGTCGCAGGCGTTGAGCACCCGCGAGCCGGGCAGGGCCGCCGCCAGCCGGACCAGCTCGGCGATGTTGCGGGCGGCGGCCGGGTGAAAGCGGCTCTCGCCCCGGTGGGCGAGCACCCGCCGGCGCCGGCCGTCCAGGTTCCGCTTCACGAAGTACAGCTCGCGGGGGAGGGGGCTGTACGGACCGTGGATCGCGCCCGCGCGCAGCAGGGTCGTCGGCAACCGGTCGCCCGCCGCGAGGAGTTCACGCTCCAAGGCCACCTTGCCGGTGCTGTACGTGGCGTCCCCCGGCGGGACCGTCGGCTGCCCCTCCCGGATCGGTTCGGGGTACCGGGGGAAACCGTCCGGCTCGCTCATGGTGTCGAAGCCGCGGCCCCTGCCGTCCTCGTACACCGACACGCTCGACACGACCACGGCCGAGCCGACGCGGTCGGCCAGCCGCGTCAACTGCCGTGCGTGCCGGGCCCCGTAGGCGACGATGTCGACCACGAGGTCGCAGCCGTCTCTGATCAGCGCGGCCAGCGCCGCGTCGTCCTCGCGGTCCAGTCGCCGCGTCCGGACCTCGCCGGGCCAATTCTGGGCCCTGCCTCCGCCGCGCGACGCGGCCGTCACCTCCCAGCCGTCCCGCGCCAGGGCCTCCACCGTCGGCCGGCCGATCTGCCCGTTGGCCCCGATCACCACAGCTCGTCTCATGCCGTGACCGTAGATCGCCGCAGACCGGCCGCGGAACGGCGTTCTGCCGACGGCAGATCTCATCTCAGCGGCATGCGCCGGAACTTCCGCTCCTTCGTGGCGGCCTCCTCGGCCTTCACGACGGCCGCGTACCGGTCGACGTACTCCTGCTCGGACAGCGAGAGGATCGCGTACATGATCTCGTCGGTGACGGCGCGCAGGATGGCCTTCTCGTTCTCCATGCCTTCGTAGCGGGAGAAGTCGAGGGGCTCACCGAAGCGGATCACGACCGGGTGGATGTTGGGGATGACCTTGCCGGGCGGCTGGGCCTCGAAGGTGCCGATCATCGCGCAGGGCACGACCGGGACGCCGGCCTTGAGTGCCATCACGGCGACCCCGACCTTGCCCTTGTAGAGCCGGCCGTCGTGCGAGCGGGTCCCCTCGGGGTAGATGCCGAGCAACTCGTCCTTGCTCAGCACGCCGAGGCCCTCGCGGATCGCGGCCTGGCCCGCGTCCTTGCCGGAGCGGTCGACCGGGATCTGCCCCGCGCTGCGGAAGAAGAAGGCCGTCAGGCGGCCCTTGATGCCCGGGCCCGTGAAGTACTCGGCCTTCGCGAGGAAGGTGATGCGCCGCTTGAGGATCGCGGGCATCAGGAAGTGGTCCGAGAACGACAGGTGATTGCCGGCGACGATGGCCGCACCCTCCGAGGGGACGTGCTCCAGGCCCTCTATCCGAGGCCGGAAGACCAGTCGCAGCAGCGGGCCCAGCAGCACGTATTTCAGCAGGTAGTAGAACAAAGCGGGCGCTCCTCGACTCTCGCGGTGGCCGCAACCGCCGCGTTCCAGCAGGTCAACCGGCATGTCGTGGGGTGCCAGTCTAGGTGCAGGCGTAACAGCCGGGCACCTCGTGCGGCCGGACGGCACAGATCCTTTGCCGATTGACTGACGGTCAGTCAGGAGGGCGCGACCGTTGGTGCTCATGCGGCTGGGGAGGGCCGCGTGACCGGCGTGCTGCGCCATGCGGATGACGGGCATGCCGAACGGGGGGCGTGGCGGGTTGGCGGGGGTGGGGCGGGGCCGGCTCTTGCGGCGGCCTGCCCCGGCCCCGCGGGGCCGGTGGCGTCGCGGGCACCGCCGAGTAACCTGCCAGACATGCGCATCTCTGTTTCCTCGGACATGGACGAGCCCGTCGCCCGCTCCCTCGTGGCCGCGCTGCGCGACCGGGGGCATGAGGTGCGCCCGCACGGCGCGCTGCGCCCCGGGGACGACCCGCAGTGGGCGGTGTGCTCCGAGGCCGCGGCCCGTGAGGTCGCCGACGGGACGGCCGA
Source organism: Streptomyces sp. NPDC002788 (assembly GCF_053592115.1). Lineage (NCBI taxonomy): Bacteria > Bacillati > Actinomycetota > Actinomycetes > Kitasatosporales > Streptomycetaceae > Streptomyces > Streptomyces sp. NPDC002788. The sequence continues at coordinate 138,730 of NZ_JBSFVB010000015.1, forward strand.
CCAGGCCGTGGTGTGCTGCTGGACCGGCACGGGCGCCTCGATCGCCGCGAACAAGGTGCCGGGCGTACGGGCCGCCCTGTGCACGGACGCCTACTCCGCCGACGGGGCCCGCCGCTGGAACGACGCCAACGTGCTCGCGCTCAGCCTGCGGCTGACGTCCGAGCCGCTGCTCGGGGAGATCCTCGACGCCTGGTTCGCAGGCGAGCCCAGCAGGGACGCCGAGGACCGGCAGAACGTGGACCGCGTCCGGCTTCTCGATCACGGCAGGTCCCGCCTGTAAGGGGTCCTTGCAGGATGAGCGTCCGACCCGGGCGGGCAGTGCAAGGACCCCTGAGTCACAGACGCACGATGATGAGCGCGGTGTCGTCCGTCGCACCGCCGGGCGGCAGCAGTTCCAGCAGGACGGTGTCGGCTAGGGTCTCGGGGTCCTGGTCCCGGTGCCGGCGCAGGGCGTCGGCGAGCCGGTCCAGACCCGTGTAGATGTCCTCGCGGCGCCGTTCGACCAGTCCGTCGGTGTAGAGCACCAGCGTGGCGCCCGGCGCGAACGTGGTCTCGGCCTGGGGTCTGGCGATCGGGTCGGGGCGGGCGTCGAGCGGCGTGTCCGTGGCCTGGTCGAGGAACTCCGTGCGGCCGTCGGGGTGGACCAGCACGGGTGGGGGATGACCGGCGCTGCTGTACGTGATGACCTGCCGGTCGAAGTCGATGAAGGTCGTCACCGCCGTCGCCGACTCGGCACCTTCGACCACGTGCGCATACCGCCCCAGCACGTCCAGGGCCTGCGCCGGCCCGTCCGCGACCCGGGACGCCGCGCTCAGCGCGCTGCGCAGCTGGCCCATGACCCCGGCGGCCTCCAGCCCGTGCCCGACCACGTCGCCCACGGACACACCGGTGCGGTGGCCGCCGACCAGGTCGACCAGGTCGTACCAGTCCCCGCACACGTTGAGCGCGCCCACGGCGGGCCGGTACCGGACGGCGGCCCGATGGTGGTGCCGGGTCTGCGGACCGGCGGGCAGCATCGCCTTCTGCAACGCCAGCGCCACCTCCCGCTCCCGGGAGTGCGCCAGGCGCAACCGCTCGTTGAGCTCCTGCAGCTCACGGGCGCGGGTGTACAGCTCCGCCTCCAGCATCCGGGCGCGGGTGTTGCGGTGCCCCCCGTGGCGGCCACGGGCTCGGATCAGCTCCGTGACCTCCTCGACGCGGTGCAGGATCAGCGTCACCTTCCCGTCGGGCCCGAGCAGCGGCGCGTTCACCGGGCTCCAGTAGCGCTCCTCCCACTCCCCGGGGCGCTCGGGATCCTCGACGTCGTAGCGCTGCAGAGCCATCGCGTCCCGCTCGCCGGTCGCCAGGACCCGGTACAGCGAGGCCTCCAGGTTCCGCACGCCCGTCGCACCCGGGTTGTTGGGGTTGTCGGGGAAGACGTCGAACAGGTAGCGGCCGACCAACTGCTCGCGCGAGCGGCCGGAGACCCGGACGAACTCCTCGTTGACGTCCGCGTAGACGAGCTCGGGCGTCAAGAGCGCCACCATCCCGGGCAGGGCGTGGAACACCGCCGTGTAGTCGATCGCCGAATCCGTCATGGCTGCTGCCTCACCACTGCCGGGATCATCCCAGTTTCCCACGGAATGGTTCCCACGGAATGGAAGAATCTCGCCCTGGCGTCACTCCCCCGGAGCCGTCAGGGACTGCTCGGCCCAGATGATCTTCCCGTCGGGGACGAACCGCGTGCCCCACCGCTGCGTCAGCTGCGAGACCAGCAGCAGCCCGCGCCCGCCCTCGTCCGTCGTCCGCGGGTGACGCAGATGGGGCGCGGTGGCGCCGCCGTCGAAGACCTCGCACACCAGGGCGCGCTCGCGGATCAGCCGGAGCCGGATGGTGCCGGCGGCGTACCGGATGGCGTTGGTGACCAGCTCGCTCACCACCAGCTCCGTGGTGAAGGCCAACTCCTCCAGGCCCCAGTGCGCCAGCTGGCGGGTGGCCGCGCGGCGGGCCTCGGCGACGACGGCCGGGTCCGAGGGCAGCTCCCAGGCCGCGACCTGCTCGCTGCCGAGACGTTTCGTCCGGGCCATCAGCAGGGCCACGTCGTCGTGGGGGCGGGCGGGGACGAGCGCGTCGACCACGGTCCGGCAGTGCGACTCCAGCGGACCCGCCAGCTCCAGCGCCCGGCGCAGCCGTTCCCGGCCGGCGTCGACGGCCCAGGTCTCGCCCCGGGCCAGCAGCCCGTCGGTGTGCAGGGCGAGCGTGCTGCCCTGCGCGAGGGGCATCTCGACCGCCTCGAAGGGCGGGCCGCCCACGCCGAGCGGTGGCCCCTGCGGGAGGTCGACGAACACGACCGAGCCGTCGGGCAGGACCACGGCCGGTGCGGGGTGCCCCGCGGCGGCCATCGCGCAGCGGCCGTCGACCGGGTCGTAGACGACGTACAGGCACCCCGAGCCCACACGCTGCGTGCCCGCGGATCCCGCCGTACCCGGCTCGGCACCCTCTTCCCGCGCCGACCGCGCCACCAGGTCGTCGAGGTGCGCCAGCACCTCCTCGGGCCGCAGATCCAGAGCCGCCAGGGTCCGTACGGCGGTCCGCAGCTGGCCCATGGCCGCGGCGGCGTCGATGCCGTGCCCGGGCACCTCGCCCACGACGAGCGCCACCCGCGCCCCGGACAGCGGGATGAGGTCGTACCAGTCGCCGCCGAGGCCGGTCAGCTCGTCGGCCGGCCGGTAGCACGCGGCCACCTCGACCGCGTCCTGCTCGGGCAGGCGGTGGGGGAGCAGACTGCGCTGCAGGACGAGCGCGGCGTCCCGCTCACGGGTGTAGCGGCGGGCGTTGTCCACACAGACGGCCGCACGGGCGACGAGGTCCTCTGCCAGGCGCAGATCCTCCTCGTCGAAGGCTTCCCGGCGGTCCCGCCGGAAGAAGGTCGTGAGGCCGAGGGTGATGCCGCGCGACCGGATCGGCACGGTCATGACGCTGCGCAGACCCAGCTCCCGGAACGTGGCGTGCCGGCCGCTCGGGACCTTCGTGGTCCAGTCAAGGGCCTGCGGGTCGAGCCGCTCCCCGCGCCAGGAGCGTCCCGTGGCCAGGCAGTGGACCGGGGGCGTCCCGGCCCGGAACTCCACCATCCCGCCGATCGCGATGACGGCCTCCACGAGGTCGTCCTCCGCCGCCGACCGGTAGCCGGCGCGGCGCAACGGCACCGGGTCCTCCGCGTCCGCGAGCGGCCCCGGAGCCGGTTCGGCGCCCCGCAGCACCGTCTCCAGCAGGTCCACGGTGACGAAGTCGGCCAGTCCCGGCACGGCCACGTCGGCCAGCTCCTGCGCGGTGCGCGTGAGGTCCAGGCTGCGGCCGATGCTCTCGCCGGCCCGGTCGAGCAGCGCCAGCCGCTGTCGGGCGCGGTGCCGCTCGGTCATGTCGACGACCGTGTAGTACACACCTATCGGGTGGCCCTGATCGTCCTCGAGCCGGGTGAACGACAGCATGTGCGCCGTCTCGCGCAGCGGCGCCGACCGCACACGGCCCACGTGCTCGTAGCCGACGACCGCCTCGCCGGTCTCCAGTACGTGCCGCATCTGCGCCTCGACCGCCTGGGCGTCCAGGCCCGGCTGGACGTCCGCGAAGCGCAGGCCGAGCCGGCGCGCTGCCGGTCCGCCGCCGAACTGCTCCAGTGCGGCGTTCGACCACACGAAACGCAGGTCCGTGTCCACGATCGCGATACCGACCGGCGCGTCGGCCACCATCTGCTGCAACACCGTGCGGCTCATGTCCCAGCCGGGGGCGTCGGCCAGCTCCGACAGCAGCATCAGCCACCGCGAGCCGCCGTGCGCCTCGTCGGCCGGGGCGATCCGGACCGCGACCCTCACCGGCTGCCCGTCCTTGCGGCGGGCCGTCAGCAGCCCCGTCCAGCCGCCGTCCCCGCGGCACCGCTCGACCAGGTCCGGCACGCGCTCGGCGTCCTCGGTGACCAGCAGATCGGCCAGCTTCCTGCCGACCGCCTCGGATGCCGGGTACGCCAGCAGCCGCCCGGCATCAGCGGTCCAGCCCGTCACCACGCCCTGCGCATCGAGCAACAGGGGCGCGGCGTCGGCCACGTCGAACCGCTGCCGGGCAACGCCGGACTCCTCGTGTGCGCCCACGGCCGACCTCTCTGTCGCTGAGAGAGTGGTCTACCACCTCTTGCCCCAATCTTCACCCTTCCGGTGAGCGGGGGCGGCTCGTGCGGTCCGGTCGGGGAGGCAGGGGGCGGTTGGGACGGCAGGGCCGGATGCGGTGCGCCTGGGGCCGGATCGTCCGCCCCCAGGTGACTCACCCCAGCGCCTTCTCCAGTGCCCCGAGTGCCCCTCGCAGCTCCTCGGCCGTGATCGTCAGCGGTGGGGCCAGCCGGATCGTCGAGCCGTGGGTGTCCTTGGCCAGGACCCCCTCCCGCATCAGGCGTTCGCTGATCTCGCGGCCGGTGCCGAGGGCGGGGTCGACGTCGACGCCCGCCCACAGCCCGCGTGCGCGGAAACCGACCACACCCTTGCCGACCAGCCCCGTCAGACCGTCGCGCAGGACCACGCCCAGCTCGGCCGCCCGGCGCTGGAACTCGCCCGTCTCCAGCAGCTCGACCACCGCCGTGCCGACAGCCGCCGCCAGCGGGTTGCCTCCGAAGGTCGACCCGTGCTCGCCCGGGTGCAGCACCCCGAGCACCTCCCGGCGTCCGACCACCGCCGACACCGGCACGATGCCGCCGCCCAGCGCCTTGCCCAGGAGCAGCACGTCCGGCACCACCGACTCGTGCTCGACGGCCAGGGTGCTGCCCGTCCGGCCGAGCCCGGACTGGATCTCGTCCGCGACGAACAGACAGCCCTTGCGCCGGGTCAGCTCGCGCACGCCGGCCAGGTAGCCGTCGTCCGGGACGACCACCCCGGCCTCACCCTGGATCGGCTCGATCAGCACCGCCGCCGTCGTCTCGTCGACCGCCGCCTCCAGCGCGGCCAGGTCGTTGTACGGCACGACCCGGAAGCCCGGGGTGAAGGGCCCGAATCCCGCCCGGGCGGTCTCGTCCGTGGAGAAGCTGACGATCGTCGTCGTACGGCCGTGGAAGTTGTCCGCCGCGACGACGATGGTCGCCCGGTCGGCCGGGACGCCCTTGACGTCGTAGGCCCACTTGCGGGCCACCTTCACCCCGCTCTCCACCGCCTCCGCGCCGGTGTTCATGGGCAGCACCATGTCCATGCCGGTCAGCGCCGCGAGCCGCTCGGCGAACTCGGCGAGCCGGTCGTTGTGGAAGGCGCGCGAGGTGAGGGTCAGCCGGTCGAGCTGGCGGTGGGCCGCCTCGATCAGCGCCGGGTGCCGGTGCCCGAAGTTCAGGGCCGAATAGCCGGCCAGCATGTCGAGGTAGCGCCGCCCCTCCACGTCCTCCACCCAGGTGCCCTCGGCGCGGGCGACGACCACGGGCAGCGGATGGTAGTTGTGCGCGAGGACCGGCTCCTCCGCGCGGATCAGCTCCTGCGAGCCTCGGGTCTCCCGCGAGCCCCGGGCCCCTTGCGAGTCCCCGGTGCGGACAGGTGCGGTCATGAGCGGATCTCCCGGATCTCCTGGGTGCAGCACTTGATGCCGCCACCGGCCTTCTGGAACTCGGACAGGTCGACGGGGACCGGGACGTAGCCGCGGTCGGTCAGCTGCCCCGCCAGGCCCCTCGCCCCGGGCGAGATGAACACATGGCGCCCGTCGGAGACGGAGTTGAGCCCGAACGCCATCGCGTCCTCGCGGGATGCGAGCACCGCGTCCGGGTACAAGCGGGCCAGCACCTCGCGGCTGCCCGGCGAGAACGCCTCGGGACAGTAGGCGATGTTCTCCTCGTCGAGGACGAACAGCGCCGTGTCCAGGTGGTAGAAGTACGGATCCACCAGCGTCAGGCTGATCACCGGCACACCGAAGTACTCCTGCGCCTCCCGGTGGGCCTCCCGCGTGGTGCGGAAACCCGTCCCGGCCAGGATCCAGCGGCCGGCCGGCACCAGGTCGCCCTCGCCCTCGCACACCGACTCGGGGTGGTACACCTCGTAGCCCTCCGTCTTGAACCACGCCTCGTACGGCACGGACTCGGGACGGCGCTCGGGCGCGTGGAAGAGGGAGCCGAAGACGCGGCCGTCGACGACGACCGCCGCGTTCGCGGCGAAGACCATGTCGGGCAGGCCGGGAACGGGTTTCACAGCATCCACGGTATGGCCGTGGGCGCGGTACGTGTCGACCAGCGCCTGCCACTGGTCCAGGGCGCGGATGACATCGACGGGTTCGCCGGGACGCATCCACGGGTTGATCGCGTACTGCACGGCGAAGTGTCTGGGTTCGCAGACGAGGTAGCGCCGCCGGCGCGGCACACGGGAGTCGGGCACAGAGGGGTCCCTCCGCTTCCTCACGGTGTGTGACGGGTTGTTGACACAACGGTAGGAACTGGCGGAGGGCCCCGGCAAGGAACAAAGGTTGCGCGTCCGCGCAGGAACACTGCGTCTTGCGGCCGCTCAGCGCACGTTGGCTGCGCCGCCCGGAGATCCCTCAGGCGCCGGCTGGCTGGCCCCGGCCTCCGGGCTCTCCGGCAGCAGATGGGACAGCACCATCACGCTGATCGTCTTCCGGATGAACGGCTCCTGCCGGATCCGCTCCAGCACCTCCTCGAAGTGCTCCACGTCCCGCGCCCGTACGTGCAGCAACGCGTCCGCGCCGCCCGTCACGGTCATCGCCGCCGCGATCTCCGGGTAGTCGCGCACGACCTCGGCCAGCCGCCGCGGCGGCGCCGCGCCCTCGCAGTACACCTCGACATAGGCCTCCGTGCGCCAGCCCAGCGCCGACGGCTTCACCGTGGCCGAGAACCCGGTGATCACGCCCGTCTCGCGCAGCCGGTCGACCCGGCGCTTGACCGCCGTGGCCGACAGCCCGACCGCCGTGCCGATCTCGGCGAACGACGTCCTGGCGTTGGCCATCAAAGCGGTGATGATCTTCCGGTCGAGTTCGTCGAACGGCGTGGACCTGCTGTTCATGCGGGCACTGTATCCACCGGCATCCCGGCCCGCCCCGGCCCGGCGCGGGCACCGTGTCCAGCGCAGACGTCCACCCCCGGCACGTGTCCGGACGCACGGATCGCCCCTACACTCCGGGTTCATGCTGCGCGCCCTGGCTGTCGACGACGAACGCCCCTCGCTCGAGGAGCTCCTCTACCTGCTGCAGGCCGACCCCCGCATCGGCAGCGCGGAAGGCGCCGGCGACGCGACCGAGGCGCTGCGCCGCATCAACCGGGCCCTGGAATCCGGCCCGGGCGGACCCGAGGCCATCGACGTCGTCTTCCTCGACATCCAGATGCCCGGCCTCGACGGCCTCGACCTGGCCCGGCTGCTCACAGGCTTCGCGCAGCCGCCGCTCGTCGTGTTCGTCACCGCCCACGAGGACTTCGCCGTCCAGGCCTTCGACCTGAAGGCCGTCGACTACGTCCTCAAACCCGTACGCAAGGAACGCCTCGCCGAGGCCGTCCGCCGGGCCGCCGAGGTGCGCGGCACCGCCCCGCGCATCCCCGTGCACGAACCCGACCCGGACCACATACCCGTCGAGCTCGGCGGTGTGACCCGCTTCGTCGCCGTCGACGACATCACCCACGTCGAGGCCCAGGGGGACTACGCCCGTCTGCACACCGACAAGGGCAGCCACCTGGTCCGCATCCCCCTGTCCACCCTGGAGGACCGCTGGCGCTCCCGGGGCTTCGTCCGCATCCACCGCCGCCACCTCGTCGCTCTGCGCCACATCGGCGAACTCCGCCTCGACGCGGGCTCGGTCAGCGTCCTCGTCGGCTCCGAGGAGCTCCAGGTCAGCCGGCGCCACGCACGCGAACTGCGCGACCTGCTCATGAGGAGGCCGTGACGGTGCCCCAGGACCACACCGAACGCCGCGTCGTCGTCACCGGCCCGCCCCGCCAGACCCGGCGGGCTTCCGGCTACTACCGCCCGCGCACCGAGATCGACGAACAGACCACCCTCGGCCACACCTACGTCCGTTCCCTGATGCGCACCCAGTTGCGCGCCGCCCTGACCGTGTTCGCGATCCTCGGTCTGCTCGTCGGCCCCCTCCCGCTCCTCTTCGCCGCGATGCCCGACGCCCGCCGCCTCGAATGGGCCGTCCTCGGCTTCGGCCTCTACGCCCCGCTCGTCCTCCTCGCCCGCTGGTACGTCCGCCGCGCCGAACGCAACGAGCGTGACTTCGTGCGCCTCGTCGAAGACCGCTGACCCCCACGCCGATGAACTCCAGCTACGCCGTCCCAGCCGTCGCCCTCGTCGTGGTCGCGACGGTCCTCGTCGGCGCCTTCGGCCTGCGCATCTCCCGCACCACCTCCGACTTCTACGTCGCCTCCCGCACTGTCGGACCCCGCCTCAACGCCACCGCCATCAGCGGCGAGTACCTCTCCGCCGCCTCCTTCCTGGGCATAGCGGGCCTCCTCCTCGTCCAGGGCCCCGACATGCTCTGGTACCCGGTCGGCTACACCGCCGGCTACCTGGTGCTGCTCCTCTTCGTCGCCGCCCCGCTGCGCCGCTCCGGCGCCTACACGCTCCCCGACTTCGCCGAGGCCCGTCTCGCCTCCCAGGGCGTAAGGCGCCTCGCGGGCGCCTTCGTCGTCGGCGTCGGCTGGCTGTACCTGCTGCCCCAGCTGCAGGGCGCGGGGCTCACCCTGACCGTGCTGACCGGGGCGCCCGACTGGCTCGGCGGTGTGATCGTCGCCGTCGTCGTGACCGCCACCGTCGCCGCCGGCGGCATGCGCAGCATCACCTTCGTCCAGGCCTTCCAGTACTGGCTGAAACTCACCGCCCTGCTCGTCCCCGCCCTGTTCCTGGTCCTCGCCTGGCAGAGCGACGGCGCCCCCCGCCACGCCTTCGACGAACCGGCCACCTTCCGCGAGCAGCGCGTCGTCCGCGTCGACGACGGCATCGACCTGAAGCTGGACCGGCCCCTGACCGTCACGGTCACCGGCACCGTCGACGGCCGCACGCACACCGACACCCGCCTGGACCTGCCCGCCGGCAGCCACCACATCGAACGCGGCACCCGGCTCACCTTCGCACGGGGCGCCCCCGTCCCCGAGGCCGAGCGCGGCAACGGCGGCGACCTGTCCCCCTCCCAGGCCGAGAGCCGCGAGGAACGCCCCCTGTACGCCACGTACGGGCTGATCCTCGCCACGTTCCTCGGCACCATGGGCCTGCCGCACGTGGTGGTCCGCTTCTACACCAGCCCGCACGGTGTCGCCGCCCGCCGCACCACCGTCGTGGTCCTCGGCCTGATCGGTGCCTTCTACCTCCTGCCGCCCGTCTACGGCGCCCTGGGCCGTCTCTACGCTCCCGAACTCACCCTCACCGGAGACCCGGACGCCGCCGTCCTCCTGCTGCCCGACCGCATGATCGGGGGACTGGGCGGCGACCTGCTGGGCGCGCTGGTCGCCGGGGGTGCCTTCGCCGCGTTCCTCTCCACGGCCTCGGGCCTGACCATGGCGGTCGCGGGCGTCCTCACCCAGGACGTCCTGCCGTCCCGGGGCGTACGGCACTTCCGGCTCGGGACGGTCCTCGCCATGGCCGTGCCCCTCGCGGCGAGCGTCCTGGTCGGCGGGCTCCCGGTCGCCGACGCCGTCGGGCTCGCCTTCGCCGTGTCGGCGTCCTCGTTCTGCCCGCTGCTCGTCCTGGGCATCTGGTGGCGGCGGCTGACCCCGCCCGGCGCGGCCGCCGGCATGCTGGTCGGCGGCGGCTCCGCCCTGCTCGCGGTCGCCGCGACCATGGTCGGCTACCCGGGCGAGGGAGCCCTGCACGCCCTGCTCGCCTGGCCCGCCCTGTGGTCGGTGCCGCTGAGCTTCCTCACCATGATCCTGGTGTCCCTGGCCACCCCCGGCCGGGTGCCGCCGGGCACGGCGGCGGTACTGGCCCGGTTCCACCTGCCCGAGGAACTGCGTACGGAGGTGACGACATGAGCGGCTTCCTGGCGGGCCTGTGCGTCGCCGTGCTCCCGGTGCTGGCCGTCGGGGTCTGGCTGGGCCGGCGCACCGCCCGGGCCAACAGCCTCGCCGGCCTCGGCACGCCTGTCGAGCACGCCACCTTCGAGACCCTGCACACCGCGTCCCTCGCCGCACCCCCGCTGCGGGCCGGCCTGACCGAGGAGACCGCCCGCAAGTCCGCCCGCAAACTGCGCTCGCTGCTCGGCACCGACGCCCTGTGCCTCACCGACCGCGAACAGGTCCTGGTCTGGGACGGCGACGGCGCTCACCACCGCACCGAGATCATGGAACGCCTCGCGGGCCCCCTGGACACCGGCCGAGGCGAGGCCTTCCGGCTCACCTGCGACAGCCTCGACTGCTCGGTGCGCTGGGCGGTCGTCGCCCCGCTCACCGTCGACGACCGCGTGCACGGCGCGCTGGTCGTCTGCGCGCCCCGCGAGTCCGCCGTCCTGGTCCGGGCCGCCGGCGAGGTCGCCCGCTGGGTCTCGGTCCAGCTGGAGCTGGCGGATCTCGACAGCTCGCGCACTCGTCTCATCGAGGCCGAGATCAAGGCGCTGCGGGCCCAGATCTCCCCGCACTTCATCTTCAACTCGCTCGCCGTGATCGCCTCGTTCGTCCGCACCGACCCCGAGCGCGCCCGCGAGCTGCTCCTGGAGTTCGCCGACTTCACCCGCTACTCGTTCCGTCGGCACGGCGACTTCACCACGCTCGCCGACGAGCTCCACGCCATCGACCACTACCTGGCGCTGGTCAGGGCGCGATTCGGCGACCGCCTCTCCGTGACCCTCCAGATAGCACCGGAGGTGCTGCCGGTCACCCTGCCCTTCCTGTGCCTCCAGCCGCTCGTCGAGAACGCCGTCAAGCACGGGCTGGAGGGCAAGGCCGTGTCCTCGGGCAAGTGCCACATCCAGATCACCGCCCAGGACACGGGCGCCGAGGCGCTCGTCGTCATCGAGGACGACGGCGCCGGCATGGACCCGGACCTGCTCCGCCGCATCCTCGCCCGCGAGACCAGCCCCTCCGGCGGCATCGGCCTGTCCAACGTCGACGACCGGCTCCGCCAGGTCTACGGCGACGACTACGGCCTCGTCATCGAGACCGCCACGGGTGCGGGCATGAAGATCACCGTCCGGCTCCCGAAGTACCAGCCGGGCGTGCACTCGGCGGGCCGGCTGACCCGGCAGTGAGCCCTCAGGTGCTGCTCGAGGTGACCACCATCCCCAAGGTGATCAGGCCCAGGACGACCCAGCCGAACCACAGCCAGCCGTTGCTCCCGAGCGCCACCGTGTAGGCCGTCACGACGACGAGACCGCCGACGGTGAGCACTCCCATGGTCTTCGTCGAGTTGGAACCGTTCGTGGAACCGGGCATCGCGACACCCTCCTCGTGGTCCGGTCCCCCCATGGTGCCTGCCGGACGCCGGGCGCGCACGGGCCTTGCCCGAGCCGTCTTCAGCGCCCCTGCGCGTTCAACGAGGCCAGATAGGCGTTGTACGCCTCCAGCTCCCTGTCCCCGTCCCGGTCGGCGGCCCGGTCCGTGCGCCTGGCATACCGCTGCTCCGAGGCGTACCACTGGAACAGCAGCGCGACCAGGACCAGCACCGACGGGATCTCGCTGAACGCCCAGGCGATGCCGCCCGCCGCGTTCTGGTCGGAGAGCGCCTCGACGCCGAGCGAGGCGGGCGGGTTCTTGAACGTCTCGACCATCGGCTCGGTCGCCATCATCAACGCGATCCCGAAGAACGCGTGGAACGGCATCCCCGCGAACAGCTCCAGCATCCGCATCAGGTAGCCCGGCCGGTGCGGGCCCGGGTCCACACCCATGATCGGCCAGAAGAACACCAGACCCACGGCCAGGAAGTGCACCATCATCGCGATGTGGCCCACCCTGGAGCCCATCAGCGTGTCGAAGATCGGCGTGAAGTACAGCCCGTACAGGCTGGCGATGAACAGCGGGATCGTGAACGCCGGGTGCGTGACGATCCGCATGTACCGGCTGTGCAGGAACATCAGCAGCAGCTCACGCGGCCCCTTGCGGCCCCGCCCTGTCGTGGGCAGGGCCCGCAGCGCCAGCGTGATCGGCGCCCCGAGCAGGATCAGGATGGGCGACACCATGCTGATCACCATGTGCTGCACCATGTGCACGCTGAACATGACCATGCCGTAGTCGTTCAGCTGCGTGCACATCATGAGCATGATGCTCAGCACGCCCAGGGCGTAGGTGACCGTCCGCCCCACCGGCCACTTGTCCCCGCGCCGGACCAGCCGGACGACGCCCCATCCGTACAGGGCCAGCCCCACCAGGCATCCGACGAGAAAGAACGGGTCCGCCGACCACTCCAGCCCTCGTCCCAGCGTGAACGGCGGCAGATCCGTGGTCATGCCGTGCCCGCTGTGATCCATTCCGCCGGCTCCTGTTTCGTGGGGGTGTGCAGCAATCTGTCCGCCCCAAGAGTAGAGCCGCCCCCGGCCGCACGAGCGACCGGGGGCGGTGAGGCGTACTCAGGGGCTCGGCGAACTCAGAGAACACACTCCGCCTCGTCGTACCGGTCCTCCGGCACGGTCTTCAGCGTCTCCACGGCCTCGGCCAACGGCACCATCACTATGTCGGTGCCACGCAGCGCGGTCATCTGCCCGAACTCACCCCGGTGCACAGCCTCCACCGCGTGCCACCCGAACCGCGTGGCCAGCACCCGGTCGTAGGCGGTCGGCGTCCCACCGCGCTGCACATGCCCGAGGATGACCGGCCGTGCTTCCTTCCCCAGCCGCCGCTCCAGCTCCACCGACAGCTGCCGGGCGATCCCGGCGAACCGCTCGTGCCCGTAGATGTCCTTGCCGCCCTCGTCGAACTCCATGGTTCCGGCCCGGGGCTTGGCTCCCTCCGCCGCCACGACGATCGCGAAGCGCTTGCCGGCCTCGAACCGCTCTCCGACCCGCTGGGTCAGTTCCTCTATGTCGAAGGGCCGCTCGGGAACGACGATGGCGTGCGCGCCCGCCGCCATGCCGGAGTGCAGCGCGATCCAGCCGGTGTGCCGGCCCATGACCTCGACGACCAGGACCCGCTGGTGGGACTCGGCGGTGGTCTTCAGCCGGTCCAGCGCCTCGGTCGCCACCCCCACGGCCGTGTCGAAGCCGAACGTGACGTCCGTGACCGCGATGTCGTTGTCGATGGTCTTCGGCACGCCCACGACGGGCAGACCGCTGTCCGACATGAGCCGGGCGGCCTTGAGCGTGCCCTCGCCGCCGATGGGGATGATCGCGTCGAGGCCGAGCTCCTCGACATGGCCCCTGGCCCGCTCCACACCGTCCCGCAGATGGGAGGGCTGGACCCGGGAGGACCCGAGAATCGTGCCGCCGCGGGCGAGGATGCCGCCCACCGCGTCGAGGTCGAGCTTGAGGTAGTCGCACTCCAGGAGACCCTTCCAACCGTCCCGGAAGCCGATGACCTCGTCGCCGTGGTCGACGACGGCGCGGTGCACGACGGACCGGATGACGGCGTTCAGGCCGGGGCAGTCGCCGCCGGACGTGAGGACACCAATGCGCATAGCCCGAAAACCTTCTCCACATGGGCCGGGACCGGACCACGTCGTCCGGCTCGAGTCACCGCCACCCTAGCGGCATCGAGGGGCCGGACCGAAGCACGCGTCCGCCTGCTGGACGACCCCGCTCACCTGTGCGGATGTGCCGTCAGACGGGCTGTTCGACCAGCAGGTTGACGCATCCTCGCCGTACGCTGCCGCGCAGCGCTCAGGCAGGCTGCTCGGCAGCAGCGATGCGCTCGTCGCGCAGTGCCTCGTACCAGCGGTCGTCGGTCGGCGGCAGCGCGTTGACGTCGAGGGCCAGCTTCAGCAGCAGGTCCGCGATCAGCGGGTTGCGCGCGAGCACCGGGCCGTGCATGTACGTGCCGAAGACGGTGTCGTTGTACGCGCCCTCCGTGCCGTCGCCCGTGCCGTTGCCGTTGCCGAAACGCACCCGGGCGAGCGGGCGGGCGGTGGGGCCGAGGTGGGTGACGCCCTGGTGGTTCTCGAAACCGGTCAGCGGGGGAAGTCCCAGGCGCTGGTCGATGTCGCCGAGCACGTCACCGACGCACCGCGCGCCCTCGCCGCGCACCGACACCACGTCCAGCAGCCCGAGGCCGGGCTCGCGCTGGCCGAGGTCGTTGATGAACTCGTGGCCGAGGATCTGGTAGCCGGCGCACACGGAGAACACGATGGCGCCGTTCTCCACGGCCCGGGTCAGCCCGGTGTCCCTGCGCAGCCGCTCGGCGGCGAGCCGCTGCGGGCGGTCCTCACCGCCGCCGATCAGGTAGATGTCGCCGGAGGTCGGGATCGGCTGGTCGCTGCGCACGTCCAGCCGGGCCACGTCCAGGCCGCGCTGCCGTGCCCGGCGCTCCACGACGAGGACGTTGCCCTGGTCGCCGTAGGTGCTGAGCAGGTCGGGATAGATCCAGACGATGCGCAGTTGGTTGTCGCTCACAAAAGTCCCCTGACGTCTCGTGCTCAGTTGCCGACGCGGCGGCGCAGGTCCTGGAACGCCGTGTAGTTGGCGATGACCTCGATCCGGCCCGGCGGGCACGCCTGCACGGCCTGGTCGAGGTTCTCGTAGACCTGGAAGTGCTGGTCGGCGACCTCCAGGCGCACCGCCAGGTCCAGCCTCCGGTCGCCGACGACGCAGATCGGGTGGCCGCTCAGGCGCGTGTAGTCGACGTCCCACAGCCAGGAGGTGTCGGTGCCGTCGGCGGAGCGCGCGTTCACGGACAGGATGACCGGCGCGGGCGGCGGGTCGATCAGGGAGAACGTCTCCAGCCAGCCGGCCGGGTTCTTCGCGAGCAGGAGCCGGAGGTCACGGCCCTGGAACTGGACGACGTCGTACCGCCCGGCCACCGCCTGCACCTGGTACATGCGCTCCAGCGCGACCTGCGGCGGCACCCCGAACACGGCGGCGACGGCGGCCGAGGAGGCGGCGTTGGCCTTGTTGGCGCGGCCGGGGAGCTGGAGGTGGATCGGCCAGGCGGAGCCGTGGGGGTCCAGCACGTGGTCGCCGGAGAGTGCCCAGCTCGGCGTCGGACGGCGGAAGCCGCACTCACCGCAGTACCAGTCGTCGCCCGGGCGCTGCATCACACCACCGCAGGACGGGCAGGACCAGGCGTCGTCCTTCCACATCTGCCCGGCGGCGACCCAGATCACGTTGGGGGAGGAGGACGCCGCCCACACGACCAGCGGGTCGTCGCAGTTGGCCACGACCACGGCCTTGGAACCGGCGAGTCCCTCCCGCCAGTTCTCGGCGAGCATGCGGGTCTCGGCGGCACGGTCGAGCTGGTCGCGGGAGAGGTTGAGCAGCGCGATGCACTTCGGGGCGGTGTCGCGGGCGACACCGGCGAGGTACTTCTCGTCGACCTCGATGACGCCGTACCGGGCGTCCGAGCTGCCGGCGAGGGCCGAGGTGATGCCGGCCGGCATGTTGGCGCCGAGCGCGTTCGAGACGACCGGCCCGGCCGCGCGCAGGGCCTCGGCGATGAGCCGGGTGGTCGTGGTCTTGCCGTTGGTCGCCGAGACCAGGATCACGTCCAGGTTCTGGGCGAGCCGGGCCAGGAGGTCGGGGTCGAGCTTGAGAGCCACCCGGCCGCCGATCACCGATCCGCTGCCGCGTCCCGCGGCGCGGGACGCCGCCGCGACCGCCTTGCCCGCGGTCACGGCCAGCTTGGCCCGCGGCGAGAGCGGGTCCGAGTTGCCTGCCATCAGTTCTCGATCCTCCTTGCGTACGCGCCGCGCCTTGAAGCCTGACGGCCACGTGGTGTGGACCTCAGCCTATCGAGATCCATTCGCACTCCCGAACCGCGGCACTGTGACGAACTCGTGTGGGAGGCGCGGACCGACAGGACCTTACTCTTGCCGCCATGCGACACAGCCCCATCCCAGGTGCCCACGGCCGCGTGAGACCCCTCACCCTGCACGGCGACCCCGTCCTGCACGCGCCCTGCGCGGAGGTCACCGGCTTCGGCCCCGAACTGGCCCGACTCGTCGAGGACTTGTTCGCGACCATGTACGCCGCCCAGGGGGTGGGCCTGGCCGCCAACCAGATCGGCGAGCCGCTGCGCGTCTTCGTCTACGACTGCCCGGACGACGAGGACGTCCGCCACCTGGGCCATGTGGTCAACCCCCGCCTGGTCGAGGCGGACGGAGTGGTGATCCGCGGCCCGGAGGGCTGCCTGTCCCTCCCGGGCCTGGAAGCGGGCACGGAACGTTACGACCACGCGGTGGTCGAGGGCTTCACGGCGACCGGCGACCCGGTCACCGTCCACGGCACGGGCTTCTTCGCCCGCTGCCTCCAGCACGAGTGCGACCACTTGGAGGGCCGGATCTACGCGGATCACCTGACGGGCCGGCGCCACCGCAAGCTGATGCGCCAGATGGCCAGGGCTTCTTGGCACCGCTGAGTGTCCTGGCCATTCAGGGCCGGGGGGAACCGCGCGGACAATCCCCACCGGCCCGCACGCGACGCACGACGGTCAGAACCCCGGACCGCCCACCCGGTCTCCCGCGGCAGCGAGACGTCCCCACAACAGGTCCGCCAGACTCCGCACCAACTCAGCCCGAGAACAGGGCCGTTCCCCCAGCCACCAGTCCCCGGCGGCGTGCATCATGCCGACGATCCCGTGCCCCCACACCCGGGCCAGCTGCTGCCCGCCCGGCCCGAGGTCCAGTCGTTCCCCGATGACCTGGGCGAGTTCCTCGCCCATCCGACGCAACAGCGGCGCACTGTGCTTGCCGACATCGAATCCCGGATCCCCCGGCTGGACCCCCTCCGCCGGATGCATCAGGAACCGGTACACCTGGGGCCGCGCCTCGATCGCCGCCAGGTACGTCTCCAGGGTCGCCTCGACCCGCTCCCGCCGATCCGCCGGCGCGTCCAGCGCCGCTCGCAGCGAGTCCAGCAACGCGTCCGTGTGCCGTTTGGCAAGCGCCGCGTAAAGTCCGCCCTTGTCACCGAAGTGCCGGTAGAAGATCGGCTTGGTGATGCCGGCCTCCGCCGCGATCGCGTTCATCGAGGCCTGCGGGCCGTCGCGCAGCACCACTCGGTCGGCGGCCTCGAGCAGCTCGCGCCGCCGGCGATCGGCGGACCGTTGCTGATCGGTCCGCTGCGTGGTGTCCATGTGCTCTCCCCACCCGTGGTGTTTCCATGACGCCTGCGCAAAGTAACACTGAAGCACGTCCCGGCCATCGGACGGGTGCCGACCGGTCGGTAGGAGTTGACGCGGACTACCCGCCGGTAACAGACTGCTGTTACCGCAAGTAACATGCATGTGCGCCGCTGGAGGGGACCGACATGGCCGAGTTCACCATGGAGCTCAACGACGAACAGAAGGAGGTCCGCGACTGGCTGCACGGCTTCGCCGCCGATGTGATCCGCCCCGCGGCCGCCGAATGGGACGAGCGTGAGGAGACTCCCTGGCCGGTCATCCAGGAGGCCGCCAAGGTCGGCATCTACTCCCTGGACTTCTACGCCCAGCAGTACTTCGACCCCACCGGCCTCGGCATCCCCATGGCCATGGAGGAGCTGTTCTGGGGCGACGCGGGCATCGCCCTGTCCATCGTCGGCACCGGCCTCGCCGCCGTCGGCGTCCTCGCCAACGGCACCGAGGAGCAGATCGGCACCTGGATTCCCCAGATGTACGGCGACGCGGGCGATGTCAAGGTCGCGGCGTTCTGCTCCTCCGAGCCCGACGCCGGCTCCGACGTGGCCTCCCTGCGCACCCGGGCCGTCTACGACGAGGCCAAGGACGAGTGGGTGATCAACGGCACCAAGACCTGGGCGACCAACGGCGGTATCGCCAACGTCCATGTCGTGGTCGCGGTCGTCGACCCCGAGCTCGGCTCCAAGGGGCACGCCTCCTTCATCGTCCCGCCGGGCACCGAGGGCCTGTCCCAGGGCCAGAAGTTCAAGAAGCACGGCATCCGCGCCTCGCACACCGCCGAGGTCGTCCTCGACAACGTGCGGGTGCCTGGCTCCTGCCTGCTCGGCGGCAAGGAGAAGCTGGACGAACGGCTCGCCCGGGCGCGGGAGAAGGCCAGGCAGGGCGGGGAGCGGGTGAAGAACGCGGCGATGGCCACGTTCGAGGCCTCGCGCCCGGCCGTCGGCGCCATGGCGGTGGGCACCGCCCGGGCCGCGTACGAGGTCGCCCTCGACTACGCCAAGACCCGGGAGCAGTTCGGGCGGCCGATCATCGACAACCAGGGCGTGGCGTTCCAGCTCGCGGACATGCGCACGTCCATCGACGCCGCCCGGCTCCTGGTCTGGCGCGCCTCCTGGATGGCGATCAACGGCAAGCCGTTCACGGCCGCCGAGGGCTCGATGTCCAAGCTGTTCGCGAGCGAGACCGCCAAGAAGGTCACGGCCCAGGCGATCCAGATCCTGGGCGGCAACGGCTACACCAGGGAGTACCCGGTCGAGCGGATGCACCGCGACGCGGCGATCTACACCATCTTCGAAGGCACCAGCGAGATCCAGCGTCTGGTGATCGCCCGGACGCTGTCGGGCAAGCCCATCCGCTGACGCCGGCTGAGCGGCGCCGGCTGCTCGATGGTCGTACCTCGCCCGTAGCTCCCGGATCGCCGCGTGATCCTGCGGGGGACCGGCGCTGCCGAGGATCTCCAGCAGTTCCTCGAAGCGCCGCTCGTGATCCGGCGGCGGGCTCGCCTGGATGGTTGCCTTCGCGGGCTCGTCCGTCGGGTTCACTGATGCGTGCGGGGCACCCCCGGGGGTACGGCGATCACCGTTCCCGGTGTCGCCCGCTCCGCCCGGTTGCCCGGGCGGATTCACGCGTCTGCCCGTTGCGTGCGCACACCGGTGCTCTCGATCAGCCGGAGAGCCGGCTGCAGTCGGGGGTGGTCGGCGTGGCGCTCACGCGCCGGTGTAAACCCTGCGATCACCTGCCGGCACGCCGACTTCGCGCCGGACGGCTCCGTATCCGGGGGCGTCGTGCCACGCTCGTCCCGACACCTCGACGACGGAGGACGCGATGACGCACCCGGCCCGGGACCTGCTGAAGACGACCACCGCGGACCTCGCTCCGGACCCGCGGGCCAACCCCTTGGTCCCCCGGATCGCCGACGGCACGGCGCCCCGCTCCACTCTCGCCGCGCTCGCCCTGGAGCAGATGTGGGTGATTCCCGCGGACCGCCGCGCGTTCGAGTACGTGGCGGAGCGTTCCCTCGCGACCGACCCGGAGTCCGCGGCCTTCTTCAGGGCCCTCGCGGAGGGCGAGGCGCTGGCGGGGGAACGGCTGGTGACCTTCGCGCGAGCATGTGGCGTGGACGAGGCCCGGGAGGCGTCGTACGAGCCGCTTCCCGGATGCCAGGCGTACCCCGCGTACGTGGCCTGGCTGGCTCTCAACGCCTCGCCCGCGGATGCCGTCCTGGCCCTGGCCGCCAACTTCTCGGCGTGGGGCGGCTATTGCGCGACGATCGCCGGGGCCCTGCGGGGCCACTACGGTTTCACGGACGGGGCGTGCGCCTTCTTCGACTTCTTCGCGGAGCCGTCACCCGAGCTGGACAGGCTGGCGACGGAGGCGGTGCGGGCGGCTCTGGACGCCGGGCGCCTCGACAAGGCACGAGCACGTGCACACGGCCGACTGCTTCAGACATACGAGGCGATGTTCTGGTCCGCGCTGGTGGATCCGCTCTCGTAGCAGGCGGGGAAACTGCGCGGCCGGCCACAGGGAACCCGCACACGCACAGCTCAGGGCGCGCCCCCACTGCTGTGCGCGATGCAGGCGACATCGATGCGGTCGGCCAGCTTCGCCAGCTCGATCGTCAACGCGGCGACCGTGTCCTCGTCGAGCCCCGACTCCCCGGCCTCGACAAGCCGCACCCACCGGCCCCCCACCGTCCGCAGCAGCTTGCTGACATCCGCCGCAGCCACCTGCAAGGTCCCGCGGTTGTCGACGATCAGAGGCAGAGTCACTTCGCGGTTCACAGACGGGATCGTAGCCCCGCAACACTCACGCACCATGCCAAACAGTGGTGATGTTGCAGAACTCCCGGATTCCGTGCCCGGACAGCTCACGCCCGTACCCGGACCGCTTCACCCCGCCGAACGGGAACGCCGGATGGGAGGCCGTCATCCCGTTGACGTACACACCGCCCGCCTCCAGGTCCCGGACGAACCGGTCCACCTCGGCCTCGTCCCGTGTCCACACGTTGGAACTCAATCCGAACGGCGAGTCGTTCGCGATCAGCACCGCCTCGTCCAGGTCGGCCGCCCGGTACAGGGTGGCGACCGGCCCGAACGCCTCCTCCCGGTGGATCCGCATCTCGCGGGTGATGCCGGCGAGGATGGTCGGCGCGTAGTACCAGCCCGGCCCGTCCGGCCGTTCGCCACCGCACAGCGCCTCCGCTCCGCCGCGCACCGCGTCGTCGACCAGCTCCTCCAGATCGCGCAGCCCCTGCTCGCTGGAGAGCGGCCCGACCTCGGTGTCGTCGGACAGGGGGTCGCCGACCTTCAGCGCCCTCATGCCTTCGGCGAAGCGCTCGGCGAAGGCGTCGTAGACGTCCGTGTGCACGATGAACCGCTTCGCGGCGATGCAGGACTGCCCGGTGTTCTGCACCCGCGCGGTCACCGCGACCTTCGCCGCGCGGTCGAGGTCGGCGGAGGGCATCACGACGAACGGGTCGCTGCCGCCCAGCTCCAGCACCGTCTTCTTGACCATCTCCCCGGCGGTGGAGGCCACCGCGCGGCCCGCGGGCTCGCTGCCGGTGAGGGTGGCCGCCTTGACCCGCTCGTCGCGCAGGATCTCGTCGACCGCGGCGGAGCCGATCAGCAGTGTCTGGAAGCAGCCCTCGGTGAAGCCGGCCCGGTGGAAGAGGTCCTCCAGGTAGAGGGCGGTCTGCGGGACGTTCGAGGCGTGCTTGAGCAGGCCCACGTTCCCCGCCATCAGCGCGGGCGCGGCGAAGCGGATCACCTGCCACAGCGGGAAGTTCCACGGCATGACCGCCAGCACGGGGCCGAGCGGCCGGTAGCGCACCAGGACGCGGGACGCCCCGGAGTCCTTGACGTCGGCGTCGGCGGGTTCCTCGTCGGCGAGGAGTTCCTCGGCGTGGTCGGCGTACCAGCGCATCGCCTTGGCGCACTTCGCGGCCTCTGCCCGGGCCTGCTGGATCGGCTTGCCCATCTCGGTGGTCATCACGCGGGCGATGTCCTGCTGGTCCTCCTCGAGGAGGTCGGCGGCCCGGTGCAGCATCCGGGCCCGCTCGTCGAAGGTCGTCGTCCGATAGGTGCGGAACGTGGCCTCCGCGAGCTGGAGCCGCCGCTCGATCTCCTCCTCGCCCATGGCCTCGTACGTCTTGAGCGTCTCGCCGTTCGCCGGGTTCACCGTCGCGATGGGCATGGCTGACCTCCCTCGGTGCGGGCTGTAGTCCGACCCTCCCGCGTGGCGCAGGTGACCGCAACGCGGGAGCGTCTCCTCAGGGCGAGTGCTCCGCCAGGCGGTCGAGAAACGCCGTCTGCGCCTTGACGATCACCGCGCGGGCCCGGTCGAGGCCGAACCACGCCACCCGGTCCAGCTCGGGGAACTCCTGGAGCTGCCCGGAGCGCGGCGGCCACTCCATCCGGAACGTGCCGGGCGCGATCGTCGCCGGGTCGAGGTCCGCCTCGACCGCCCAGGCCGTGACGATCTTGCCGTTGGTCTGCCGGACCTCGCCCAGGGCGATGGCCTCCCCGTCGGGCGGGGGCAGCCCCAGTTCCTCCTCGAACTCGCGGCGAGCAGCGTCCCAGGCGGGCTCGTCGGGCTCGTACTCGCCCTTGGGGACGGTCCACGCCCCGGCGTCGCGCCGGGCGAAGAAGGGGCCGCCCATGTGGCCGAGCAGCACTTCGAGGCCGTCGTCGGTGGGGTGGAAGAGCAGCAGACCCGCACTGCGCTTCACGGCCTCACCTCCGGATGGGCGGCCAGCAGCGTCTCGACCGTGTCGGCGTCCTCGGGCCGCTTGTCCTCGCGGTAGCGGATCACGCGGGCGAAGCGGAGGGTGACGCCGGCCGGGTAGCGGGTGGAGCGCTGCAGGCCGTCGTAGGCGATCTCGACGACGAGTTCCGGGCGGACGGTCACCACGTGGCCGTTGTCGTCGACGGCGAGCTGCCGGAGCCGTTCGGTCTGCCAGGTGAGCATCGCGTCGGTCATGCCCTTGAAGGTCTTTCCGAGCATGGCGAGGCCGCCGTCGGCCGTGCGGGCGCCGAGGTGGAGGTTGGAGAGCTTGCCGGTGCGGCGGCCGTGGCCCCACTCGGCGGCCAGGACCACCAGGTCGAGGGTGTGGACAGGCTTGACCTTGAGCCAGGACGCGCCGCGCCGGCCCGCGCTGTAGGGGGCGTCGAGAGCCTTGGCGACGACGCCCTCGTGGCCGCGCTCGAGGGTCTCGGCGAGGAACTCCTCCGCGGTGGACGTGCCGTCCGGCCCGGACACCAGCGCACGCCGCACCCGCATCGGCTCGGGCACCAGGCGTGCCAGCTCGGCGTGCCGCTCGGCGAACGGCAGGTCGAGCAGGTCGTGGCCGTCGACGGACAGCGCGTCGAAGAAGACGGGGGAGACCGGGACCGCGCGGGCGGCCGTCGCCACGTCCGTGCGGGAGCCGACCCGTCCGGCGGTCTCCTGGAACGAGCGGGGGCGCCCGGCCTCGTCGAAGGAGATCACCTCGCCGTCGAGGACGAACCGCTCGCCCCGCAACTGAAGGGCGGCGGTCGTCACTTCGGGCAGTCGGTCGGTGATGTCGTCGAGGGTGCGGGTGTAGAGCCGTACGGTGTCGCCGTCCCGGTGCACCTGGACGCGGATGCCGTCCAGCTTCTCCTCGACCGCGCAGGCCCCGAGCTTGTCCACCGCCTCGGCGACCGAGGAGGCGCTGTGGGCCAGCATCGGCAGGACGGGGCGGCCGACGGTGAGGCGGAACCGGTCGAGGGAGGCGGGGCCGTCGGCGAGCAGGGCCTCGGCGACCGCCTGGAGGGAGCCCGCGAGCATCACGGCCCGCCGTACGTCCGCGGAGGGCGCCCCGGTCGCCTGGGCCAGGCCCTCGACCGCGACGGCGTCCAGCGCGCCCTGCCGCACCTCGCCGGTGAGCAGCCCGAGCAGGAACCGCTGCTCGTCCTCGGTGGCCGTGCCCATCAATTCCCCGACCAGCCGGGTGCGTTCCGCCTGGGAGCCGGGGCCGGAGACCTTGGCGAGCGCGGACAGCCGGGCGTCCACGTCCCGGACGGTCAGGCTCGGCTCGGCGGCCGGGGGAACCGGGTGGCCGAGCACCTTCCACCCGACACCGATCCGGCCCTGCGGCAGCCGTCCGGCCAGGTAGGGGATGACGATCGGCACGTCGTCCGCCTCCGCGTCCCGGAAGAGCTCCGCGAGCAGGGCCGTCTTCCTGGACCGCGCCGAGGTGGCGGCGACCTCCTGGGACACTCGGGCCAGCCGGTGCAGCAGCATGCAGTCATGGTGCACCGGAGGGGCCGCCTCCACACCCCGGCCGGGGTGTCACCGGTGAGAGCCCTCAGCGGGCGTCCAGGTCCGCCATCAGCAGATCCCCGACGATCGCGGAGGCCGCCCGGTACCCGCCGCTCGCCGCGTGCACGACCTGCTCGGCGAAGCCGATCGCGTTGCCAGCGGCCCACACGCCCGGCACGGTCGTCAGGCCGTTCGCGTCGACCACCGGGTACGCGCCGAAGGGCGTCTCGTGCAGCTCGGCGCCGAGCCGCTCCAGCAGACCCGTCCGCGGTACCGGTCGCGGGCCGACGAACAGCACTGAGCGGGCGTGCGTCGTGCCGTCGGCCAGCCGGACCCCGGTGAGCCGGTCGTCCTCGACCACCAGCCCCGCGACCTCGCCGGGCACCACATCCACCCCGGCCGCGGCCAGCCTGCGCAGGTCGATGTCGGACAGCTCCTCCTCGGCGACCGTGTGCAGGAAGAACCGCACGTCCTTCGACCACTGGGACACCATCAGCGCCTGGTGCGCGCTCGCCGCGCTGGAGGCCAGCACCCCGAACGGCTGGTCACGCACCTCCCAGCCGTGGCAGAACGGGCAGTGCAGCACGTCCCGGCCGAACCGCTCGGCGACCCCGGGGACGGCCGGCAGCTCGTCCTTCAGCCCGGTCGCGACGACCAGCCGCCGGGCGCGTACGGTCCGGCCACCGGCCAGGACCACGGTGAAGTCCTCGCCCTGCTCGACCTCCACCACCTGCTCCCGCACCAGCTCGACGCCGTAGCGCGCGATCTCCTCCCGGCCGATCGCGAGGAACTCGGCGGGCGGCATGCCGTCCCGCGACAGGTAGCCCTGCATGTGCGCGGCGGGCGCGTTGCGCGGCTCACCCGCGTCGACGATCAGAGTGCGGTGCCGGGCCCGCCCCAGCACCAGCCCGGCGGACAGGCCCGCGGCACCGCCGCCGATGACGACCACTGCGTACTTCTCGGTCATGGGTGACCACCTCCACCGGCGAGCGTCCCTCCGGCCCCCGGTATTGACAAACGTGTTTGCCGAATCTGCAATACGACCATGACTACGGACGAGGTACTGGCGGGCGTCGGCCCTCGGCTGCGGCAGATGCGCAAGGAGCGGGAGGTGACCCTGGCGGCGCTCTCCGAGACCACCGGCATCTCCGTGAGCACCCTCTCGCGGCTGGAGTCCGGCCTGCGCAAACCCAGTCTGGAACTGCTGCTGCCGATCGCGCGCGCTCACCGGGTGGCCCTGGACGAGCTGGTCGGGGCCCCGCCGGCCGGTGATCCGCGGGTGCGGTCGAAGCCGATCGTGATGTTCGGCCGCACCCACTGGCCGCTCACCCGCCGGCCCGGCGGCCTCCAGGCCTACAAAGTGCTCGAACCCCAGCGCCGCCAGGAGCCGGATCCGCGAACGCACGAGGGCTACGAGTGGCTGTACGTGCTGTCCGGGAAGCTGCGCCTGGTGCTCGGCGAGCACGACGTGGTGCTCACGGCCGGCGAGGCCGCCGAGTTCGACACCCGGGTGCCGCACTGGTTCGGGTCGACGGGGGAGGGGCCCGTGGAATTCCTCAGCCTGTTCGGGCCGCATGGCGAGCGGATGCATGTGCGCGCGCGGCCGAAGCGGGCGTGACGTACGGGCATACCGGATGGCCTGACTCATCTGCCGGAGGCTGTTCCCTGATCGGCAAGCGACCGCTTAGTATGCGAACCGACCCCGGTCAGACGAAGCAGTCCCCCGTGGAGGCCCCGCATGCAGGCATGGCACGTGCACGAGAACGGCGAGCCGGGCGAGGTGATGCGGCTCGAGGAGGTGGAGCCGCCCACCCCCGGCGACGGCCAGGTCCTGCTGAAAGTACGGGCGGCCAACATCAACTTCCCGGACGCCCTGCTGTGCCGCGGCCAGTACCAGGTCAGGCCGCCGCTTCCGTTCACCCCGGGCGTGGAGATCTGCGGCGAGACCGCGGACGGCCGCCGCGTGATCGCCAATCCGGCGCTGCCGCACGGCGGCTTCGCCGAGTACGCCGTCGCGGACCTTGCCGCCCTGCTGCCCGCGCCGGACGCCCTGGACGACGCCGAGGCCGCCGCCCTGCACATCGGCTACCAGACCGGCTGGTTCGGCCTGCACCGCCGGGCCGGTCTTGAGGCCGGCGAAACCCTGCTCGTCCACGCTGCCGCAGGAGGGGTCGGCAGCGCGGCCGTGCAGCTCGGGAAGGCCGCCGGCGCCACCGTCATCGGTGTCGTCGGCGGCTCCGCGAAGGCGGCCGTCGCCCGCGAGCTGGGCTGTGACGTCGTGATCGACCGGCACTCCGAGGACGTCGTCGCCGCCGTCAAGGAGGCCACCGGCGGCCGGGGCGCAGACGTGATCTACGACCCGGTCGGCGGCGAGGCCTACACCCAGTCCGCCAAGGCCGTCGCCTTCGAGGGGCGCATCGTCGTCGTCGGCTTCGCCAGCGGCACGATCCCCAGCCCGGGTCTGAACCACGCCCTGGTGAAGAACTACTCGATCCTGGGCCTGCACTGGGGCCTGTACCACACCAAGCACCCGAAGCTGGTCCGGCACTGCCACGAGCAGCTCACCGAGCTGGCCGCCCGGGGCGCCATCAAGCCGCTGGTGAGCGAGCGCCTGCCGCTCGGCGGGGCGGCGGCCGCCGTGCAGAAGGTGGCGGACGGCCTGACCACCGGCCGGATCGCCGTCGTACTGGGGGAGGCAGCGTGACCAGCGCACAGCAGCGCGGTGTGGCCAGCGCCGAGAAACTCGGCCGCCGCACGCGGGAGTTGCTGGCCGCGCATCCGCCCGCCTCGACCGACCGCCTGGACTTCCTCCGGGCCCGCTTCGACGCCGGACTGGCCTGGGTGCACTACCCGGAGGGCCTCGGCGGACTCGGCGCGCCCCGCTCCCTCCAGGCCGTCGTGGACGCCGAGCTGGAGGCGGCCGGGGCGCCCGACAACGACCCGCGGCGCATCGGCATCGGCCTCGGCATGGCCGCGCCGACGATCCTTCAGTTCGGCACCGACGAGCAGAAGCGGCGCTACCTCCGGCCGCTGTGGACGGGGGAGGAGGTCTGGTGCCAGCTGTTCAGCGAGCCGGGCGCCGGATCCGACCTGGCCGCGCTCGGCACCCGGGCCGTCCGCCAGGGCGACGTCTGGGTCGTCAACGGGCAGAAGGTCTGGACGTCCAGCGCCCATGTGGCCCGCTGGGCGATCCTCATCGCCCGCACCGACCCGGACGTGCCCAAGCACCGGGGCATCACGTACTTCGTGTGCGACATGACCGACCCGGGCGTCGAGGTGCGGCCACTGCGGCAGATCACCGGTGAGGCCGAGTTCAACGAGGTGTTCCTCACCGACGTCCGCATCCCCGACGCTCGGCGCCTGGGCGATGTCGGCGACGGTTGGAAGGTCGCGCAGACCACGCTGAACAACGAGCGCGTGGCCATCGGCGGCATGCGACTGCCCCGTGAGGGCGGCATGATCGGCCCGGTCGCCAAGACCTGGCGTGAACGGCCCGAGCTGCGCACCCACGACCTGCGTCAGCGGCTGCTGAAGCTGTGGGTGGAGTCCGAGGTCTCCCGCCTCACCGCGGAGCGGCTGCGCCAGCAGCTCGTCGCGGGCCAGCCAGGCCCCGAGGGCGCCGGCATGAAGCTGGCCTTCGCCCGCCTCAACCAGGAGATCAGCGGCCTGGAGGTGGAACTACTCGGCGAGCAGGGCCTGTTGTACGACGACTGGACCATGCGGCGCCCGGAGCTGGTCGACTTCACCGGCCGCGAGGCCGGCTACCGCTATCTGCGCTCCAAGGGCAACAGCATCGAGGGCGGGACCACCGAGGTCCTGCTGAACATCGTCGCCGAACGCGTCCTGGGCCTGCCCGCCGAGCCGCGCACCGACAAGGACGTCGCCTGGAAGGACCTCGCCCGATGAGCGACCTGTTGTACTCGGAAGAGGAGGAGGCGCTGCGCGCCGCCGTCCGCGACCTGCTCACCGACCACTGCGACGCCCCCGGCGTCATCGCCCGCACCGAGTCGGACGCCCCGCACCACCTGGCCCTGTGGAAGACCCTCACCGACGGCATGGGCCTCGCGGGCCTGCTGGTGCCCGAAGAACTGGACGGGCAGGGCGCAACGCACCGGGAAGCCGCCGTGGTGCTGGAGGAACTGGGCCGCGCGGTCGCGCCCGTGCCGTATCTGACGAGCGCGGTCGTCGTCACGGAGGCGCTGCTGGCCTGCGGCACCGACGACCTCCTCCGCGAACTCGCGACCGGCACGACGATCGGCGCCCTCGCGGTGTCCCTCAATGTCGCCCCGGGCGCCGCCCACAAGGTCGTCCGGCACGAGAGCGGCGTGCTGCGCGGCGAACTGACCGGCATCGCGGACGCGGCCGTCGCCGGCGTCCTGCTCGTACCCGGCGACGACGGCGGCCTGTACGCGGTCGACGCCACCGACGCGACCGTCACCCCGCAGATCTCCCTGGACCTGACCCGGCCGCTCGCGACCGTCACCCTGGACGGGGCGCCGGGCCGACTGCTGGGCGACGCCGAGCCCGCCGTACGCCGGGCCCTGCGCGCCGGAGCCGGACTGCTCGCCTCCGAACAGCTCGGGGTCGCCGAGTGGACGCTCACGGAGACCGTCCGCTACCTCAAGGAACGCAAGCAGTTCAACCGGTCCGTCGGCGGCTTCCAGGCGCTCAAGCACCGCCTCGCCCAGCTGTGGCTGGAGGTCGCTGGCCTCCGCGCGGCCGCACGCAACGCCGCCGACGCCCTGGCCACCGGCGAGGACGCCGACATGGCCGTCACCGTCGCCCAGGCCTACGCGGCACCCGTGGCCGTCCACGCCGCCGAGGAGGCAGTGCAACTGCACGGCGGCATCGGCATGACGTGGGAGCACCCGGCGCACCTGTACCTGAAGCGCGCGAAGGCCGACTCGATCGCCTACGGCACGGCGGGCGCCCACCGGGAGGCACTGGCCGAACTGGCCGACCTCCAGGCCCCTTGACATACACCTGGCCGACTCCGGGCAACAGCCCGGGGAAAGCGCGGAGAAGCCCGTCCCACCAGGGGCGGGCCTTTTCGCGTGCCCCTGCCCGGGTGAAGTGAACGCATGGCGGCAGTCCGGCCAACTCCGTGCACAGGCCTGCTTCTTGGTCCGTCCGGGACCCCATACTCGCAGGGTTCCCGTACGGCACTCCCAGGGAGGCAGAGCATGCTCCTCACCACCCGTCGCAGAGCCCTCACCACCCTCGGCGCCGCCCTCGCGGGCTCGGTCGCCCTCCCCGCCGCCGACGCCCTGGCCGACGAACGACGGCATCGGCCGCGCCCCTTGTGGCGCGCCCACGCCCACAACGACTACGAACACCCGCGCCCGCTGTTCGACGCCCTCGACCACCGCTTCGGCAGCGTCGAGGCCGACATCCACCTCGTGGGCGACCAACTCCTCGTCGCCCACGACCCGGAGGACCTCGACCCCTCCCGCACACTCGAATCCCTCTACCTCGACCCGCTGGCCGCCCGTGTCCGGGCCAACCGCGGCTCGGTGTACCGGGGGCATCGCCGCCCGCTGCACCTGCTCGTCGACATCAAGACCGAGGGCTCGTCGACGTACCTCGAACTCGACCGCCACCTCCGGCGCTACCGGCACCTGTTCACCACATACGCCCACGGCCGGGTCTTCCCCGGCCCCGTCACCGCGGTGATCTCCGGCGACCGCGCGGCCCGTGTGCCCATGGCGGCCCAGACCGTCCGGCGCGCCTTCTACGACGGCCGCCTCGCCGACCTCGGCAGCCAGGCACCGGCCTCCTTCATCCCGCTGATCAGCGACAACTGGACGCTCCACTTCACCTGGCAGGGCGTCGGAGCCTTCCCGGAGGCCGAGCGGAAGAAGCTGCGAGGCATCGTCACGGCCGCCCACGCGCGGAGGCAGCGGGTGCGGTTCTGGGCGACCCCGGACCTGGCCGGACCCGCCCGCGACGCACTGTGGGGCGAACTGCTCGCCGCGGACGTCGATCACCTCAACACCGACGACCTCGCCGGACTCGAGGCGTTCCTGGACGCCCGGCGGGCGGCTTAGGGGTCCTTGCACCATGCCCGCCCGGGTCGCGCGGCCTGGCACCGCGGGGCCGCCCTCCGGGCGACGACGGGAAGGTGACGACAGGCCCCGGGGAAGCCGGGCCCGCGGGTGGACATCACACGTTCGGCGGACAGGTCAGCCGCCCGGACGAACCCTCCGCTGCGCCACACTTACGGCCGAACGCCGTGAACCGCACAAGGCGGCGTGGCGGAGGAGTTGACGATGGCCATTTCCATCTCTGTGGTGCTGCTGCTCTCGATCCTGGCGGTGATCTTCCTGCGCAACGGCGGGCTGAAGGTCTCCCATGCGCTGGTCTGTCTGCTGCTCGGCTTCTACCTGGCCAGCACCAGCATCGCCCCCACCATCCACAGCGGCCTCACGGCCACGGCGGACATCGTCAGCGGCCTGCGGCCCTGACGTCACGTCCCGGAGAACACGCCGATGCCGTTCGGGACGGCCCGTTCGGCACCGCCGCTGGGGTGGTTGCGCACCGCGACGCTGCTCGCGCCCGGCTTCCGGGCCACCAGCGTCGACGACCCGCCGCCGTCCAGGCTGAAGGCGTCGTCGGAGCCCAGCTTCCGCATGATGTCGGCCACTTCGGCGATCGTCAGGCCGCTGCGGTAGGCGGCGGCGCCGTCCAGCGCGAGCAGCAGTACACGCCGTCCGCCGTCGGCGATACCCACGGCCGTACGGACGGCCGACGTCGTGTCGTCCAGACCCGGCAGCGGCCGGTGGCCGGCCAGGACCGGGTAGCCGCCGAGGGCGAGGCGGTACGCGGCGCCGTCCGTGGCCGCCACGAGGCGGTGTTCGACCTCGATCGGCTCGCCCGTGGAGAACTTCCGCAGCCGCTGGGCGCCCGCCTCCCGGCCGACCAGCACGGTCGTCCCCGCTGCGATGGGGCCGCTGCCCGGGGTGTCGACGGCCGACACGACCTCGCCGTCGCGGACCGTCACCTCGTAGGTGTCGGTGCTGCAGGGCGCGGTCCGGTCCGTGTCCGTGCCGCACGTGGCGCGCACCCGGGAGCCGCTGCCCCACTCGGCGGTGAACGCGCCGACCGAACCCACCGGCAGCGCGTACTGGTTGAGGCCGCCGAGCGGCACCTGTGCCTCGGCCGTACGGACCGAGCCGTCCAGGGCGAGCCGGTCCAGCCGCGCCCGCCCCTCGGCGTCCACGCCGAACACGTCCTCGGTGGACGTGCCGGGCGGCAGCGCCGGCCCGAATCGCTGCCCGTTCGGCACGGCCGCCTTGAGCGTCCGGCCGGCCGCGATCGCCGGACCCACGCTCGCACCGGTCGCCTCGACGCCCGGGTACTGCGGCTCGGTGATGTTGAAGAAGTCGCCGTTGACACCGGCGACCGCCCCCTGCGCGTTCGCCATCCGCGAGACCTGGGCGCGCGAGGCCACCGCCCCCGGGTACAGCAGATCGACCCGCACCTGCGGATTGCTCAGGTCGACCCTCAGCACGTGCGCGTGCGTCACCCCCTTGGCCGCCTTGATGTCGAACTCCTCGTACGTGACGCCCGGCGCCACCCGTGCGCCCCTCTGGACGGCGCCGGCCGGAGCCGCCCCCGCCAGGGCCGCGCCGGCCAGCGCGCCGAACGCCGTGAGCGACGCCAGGACCGCTCTGCCTGCTCCCCGTCGCCTGTGACGACCTGCCACCGTGCCCCCTGATGCCTCGTCAACTGTCGGGACGTCTCAGGGGGAGTGCACCAGAGCACGGGGGCCGGCAGGGCTGCTGAGCGCAAACTACGCGGGAACGGCTGAAAGAACGCACCCCTCCGGGTACTTCAGCCGTCACCCGTTCCGGTGGCGTACGGCGTGAAGTGCGCGGGGGTGTGGTCGATCGGCAGGCCGGGCCGCCAGGCGGTGAGGGCCTGCGCGCTGCACACGAACAGTTGCTCCGGCAACCGGTCCAGGTCGAACCAGCGCCAACGGCCCACGCTCTCCCCGGGCTGGTCCGCCGGCTCGCCCCGCCAGGCGGTGACCCGGGCCGCCACGGTCACCCGGACGACACCGCCCACGTCGTCCAGGAGCGTCCCCAGCAGCCGGACGTCCTCCGGCCGGGCCTCGAGCCCGGTCTCCTCGCCGAGCTCGCGCACCACCGTCTCCCGCAGCGACTCCCCGGGCTCCACCGTCCCGCCGGGCAGCTCCCACGTCCCGCGTCGGTGCCGGCCCAGCAGCAGGCCGCGGGGCCCGTACAGCACCGCACCCACCCCGAGCGCCGCGTGCGCAGGCGGCGGCTTGGCGACGCGCGGCCGGGAGGAGACCCGGACGGGTCGTGTCACCTGGAACAGCAGGTAGGACGCGTGGTTGCCGGCCTGCGGCGTGTCGAGGACGTCGACCTGCTCCACGCGCAGTCCGTACTCGGTGAGCAACCCCGTCCAGAGATGCGGTGTGAGGACCCACATGTGCACGGTGACCTCACCGCCACCGGCCAGCCCTAAGGTCTCGGGCCGCGCGGCGATCCGGTCCGAGGGTCCGTCACCGCGCGAGTTGGTGTGCAGCGCCGTGAAGCAGAGCCTGCCGCCCGGCCTCAGCGCCCCGGAGAGGGCGGGCAGCAGCCGGTGCGGGTCGATGAACGGGACGGCGTTGACCGAGTAGATGACGTCGTACGGCTCCGCCGAACGCAGATGCTCCACCCCGTCGGCCAGGATCAGCCGCAGCCCGGGCAGCGAGCCGTAACGGGCGCTCGCCCGTTCGTACTGCCCCGCCGAGGCGTCGACCGCGTCCACCAGCGCGCCCTGGGACCGGACCAGATGGGCGGCGTGCCGCGCGGGACCGCACCCGAGATCCAGCACCCGCCGGCCTGTCAGATCCCCGAGGATCTCGGTGCCCGGCCCGCCGCCCTCGAACCCCCAGTCGATCCGGGCCGCTTCGGACAGCACCGTGCCACGCCGTAGATGGTGTGCCCCGTACGCCTCCCAGGCCCCCGCGTTGACGGCCTCCGGTTCGTCCGCCACGGCTCAGCCTCCCGCCACGGCGTCACGCGGCAGCACCGTGACCCGGTGGAAGTTGCAGCCGACCGGCCGCGGCTCGTCGCCGGCGGGCGGGGTCTGGTGGGCCTTGAGGGCGATGCTCACCAGGCTGAGCAACAGATCGACGTCCGCCTCGCAGTCGAGGTGGACCGTCACCCAGCACGATCCGGGCAGCAGATGGATCGCACTCGAACCGGCCAGGTCGTACCGGAAGCGCTGGATGGCCCGGCGGGTGAGGTGGAGGTCCACGTCCCGTGCCGAGTGGAAGTGGACGATCTCGTCGCGGGCGGAACGAAGCGCCCGTCCGGTACCGCAACTCGCCGGGCCCGCCATCAGGTCGGGCCAGGCCTGCAGGCGCTCCATGGCGCGCTGGGCCAGAGTCATGGTCCTATCGTCGCCTGATCACCCCGCCGCAACCAGAGGTTGAGTGATTTGTCACCGGGACGTGAGGTAGGGAGGAACCAACCGGCGTGTCAAGCGTAGTTCTTGACCAGTCTGAGGTAGCGCTTCCAGTCCCAGTGCCGGCCCGGGTCGGTGTGGTCGCTGCCGGGTACCTCGTGGTGGCCGATGATGTGCGCGCGGTCCGGGGGGATGTCGTACCTCGCGCAGATCGCCGCGGTGAGCCGGGCCGAGCTTTCGTACATGGCGTCGGTGAAGTACTCGGGCCGGCCCACCCAGCCCTCGTGCTCGATGCCGATGCTGCGGGTGTTGTAGTCCCAGTTCCCCGCGTGCCAGGCGATGTCGGCCTCGCGTACGCACTGCGCCACGCGGCCGTCCGACGAGCGCACCACGTAGTGCGCGGACACCTTCTGCCTGGGGTTGCGGAAGACGGACACGGTGCCGGAGTAGGTCGTCTGCGCGACGTGGACGACGACGTAGTTCACGGGATGGGCGCGTGGGCGGTTCGACGGCGTGTAGTTGGCGCGGCTCGCCGGGTGCCACGCGGCACCGGGGTGGTCCACGGCATGGCGCCGGGCGTGGGCCCGGGCGTCGGGGAGCAGGGCGTACGGGACGGCGAGGGCGGCGCCCATCAGGATGCCTCGCCTGCCGGGTAGAGGAGTCGTGCGGTCCATGAGGGTGTCCTTCCGGGGTCGACTGCGGGTATCACTCGATCAACTGCGGAGAGCGGCGGCCGTCGTGGTCGCGGCCCGCGTCGATCAAGTTACGGCGCCTGCCGGTCGGTCAGAAGGAAGCGATGCGATTCCGTGGACGGATCCGGAGATGTGGACAACGCGCTCACCCGGTCGGGGGATTGCAGAAGCGGGTCCGTCCGGTGCCGGTTGGTCTCGAACCGTCTTCAGGGCTGCCCGGCGAACGCCGCCGGGTCGTCCAGGACCGCCCGCACCACCGAGTGCGCGGCTCCGAGCAGCGGACCCTGAGGGCCCAGCCGTGACACGGACACCGGGCAGGCCGGACCCTGCGCGCGTCGTGCCAACTCGTCCTGCAGCGAGGGCAGCAGCCAGGGCGCCAGCCCGGACAGTTCGCCGCCCAGCACGACGCTCTCCGGGTCGAGCAGGTTGACGGCCCCGGTCAGGGCCACCCCGAGCGCCGTGCCCGCGTCGCGCAGGGCGCGGCGGACGTCCTCGTCGCCCTGCGCGGCGCGCCCCGCGAGCAGTCCCACACGGTCCTGGTCCGGCTCCAGACCGGCCGCACGCAGCACCGCCTCCTCACCGGCGTACTGCTCCAGGCACCCGCGCCCGCCGCAGGCGCACTCCGGCCCGTCGGGCCGGACCGGCATGTGTCCCAACTCGCCCGCGAAACCGCGGGTGCCGCGCAACAGTCCCCCGTCCACCACGACCGCCGCACCGATGCCGATCTCCGCCGACACGTGCAGGAAGTCGCGCGGCGTGCCGTCGCCGAGCCACAGTTCGGCCAGCGCACCGAAGTTGGCCTCGTTGTCCACGGTCAGCGGCAGGTCCGCCGGCAGAAGCTCACCGAGGTCGGTGTCGTGCCAGTCGAGGTTCGGGGCGCGGACCACCGTGCGGGCGTCGCGCGCCACCAGACCCGGTACGGCCACGGCCAGCCCCGCCGGCCGCAGGCCCTCGCCCTCCGCCTCGGCGACGACCTGCCGGATCAGCTCGGTGAGCTCCGCTGCCACGGGCCCGGGGGAGCGCCCGCGGTTCGCGCCCTGACGTATCGCCCGCGAGCGCGTCGTGCCGGTGAGGTCGACGGCGCAGACCGCGAGATGGTCGACGCCGACCTCCGCGCCGATCCCGGCCGGGCCGCGTCCGCTGACGGCGAGCGCGGAGCCGGGGCGGCCCACCCGGCCGGGCCGCTCGGGCCCCAGCTCCTCGAGCAGCCCCGAGCGGATCAGTTCGTCGACGAGCGTCGACACCGCCGCCCGGGTCAGGCCGATGCGCGAGGCGACGGCGGCCCGGGAGATCGGCCCTTCGGCGCGGACGGCGTGCATGACACGGGCGAGGTTGCGGCGGCGCATGCCCTGCTGGGTGTCGGGCAGTGCGCGTCGCGGCCCGACGGGGTGAGCATCGTGCAGCGGTGCGGTCATGCCTGACGCCAGTCCTCAGTGGGTGTTCGTGGGCCGCTCCAGCAGCGGAGCCGCGTCGGAGAGTACCCCGGCGATCCTGGCCAGCGTCTCCTCGTCCCGCTCGACGGCGTCGAGCACCGGCCCGGCGGCCGTGTCCCAGCGTCGGGCGACCGCCGCCGGGTCCTCCCCGGTCAGCAGCCCGGCCGCCTGCGCGGCGGCGCCGAGCGCCACCAGTTCCTTGGCCTCGGGCAGCTGCACGGGGCGCCCCGACAGCCGTCGTACGGTCTCCTGCCAGGCCGTGCCCCGGGCGCCGCCGCCGATCAGCAGCAGGGGCGCCGAGGGGTCCGCGTCCTCGTCGAGGACCAGGTCGAGCGCGCCGAGCAGGGAGTGGACGGCACCGTCGTAGGCGGCCTGGAGGAGCTGGCCGGCGGTCGTGTCGTGGCGCAGGCCGTGCAGCAGGCCGGAGGCGTTCGGCAGGTTCGGGGTGCGTTCGCCGTCCAGGAAGGGCAGCAGAGTGACGGCCGTGCCGGGTTCGACGGCCTCGCGGTCCAGGCCCAGCAGTGTCGCCACGCGGTCGACAGCGAGTGTGCAGTTCAGGGTGCAGGCCAGCGGCAACCAGTCGCCGCGGGCGTCGGCGAAACCGGCCACTGTCCCGCTCGGGTCGGTGGGCCTCCGGTGCGACACGGCGTACACCGTGCCCGAGGTGCCGAGGCTCATCACCGGCACGCCCGGACGCACCCCGAGACCGAGCGCCGCGGCGGCATTGTCGCCGGTGCCGGGCGCGACCAGGGTGCCCTTGGAGAACGGCAGGTCATGCCCGTCGCGCACCGTGCCCGCCACCTCGCCGGGCCGGACCACCCGCGGCAGCAGGGCCGGGTCCAGCCCCACGTGCGCCAGGATCTCCTCGTCGTACGCCTCCGTCCCGGACGCCCACCAGCCCGTCCCGGAGGCGTCGCCGCGGTCGGTCGTGCCCTGCCCGGTGAGCCGCTCGGTCAGGTAGTCGTGGGGGAGGCGCACGGACTTCGTGGCGCGGACCGCCTCCGGCTCGTGCGCGGCCAGCCAGGCCCACTTGGTCACCGTGAAGGAGGCGGCGGGGACGCTTCCGGTGCGCTCGGCCCAGAGCTTCGCGCCGCCCAGTTCCTCCGTGAGCCGGCGTGCCTGCGGCGCCGAGCGCACGTCGTTCCACAGCAGGGCGGGTCGCACCGGCTCACCCCGGTCGTCCAGGGTGACCAGGCCGTGCTGCTGACCGCCGACCGAGACCGCGGCGGCCTCGTGCGCCGCGTCACCGCACTGGCGCAGGGCCTCGCACAGCGCGTCCCACCACTGGCGCGGATCGCTCTCGCGCCCGGCCCCCGAGGAGACCGTGTGCGGCGCCTGACCGCTCGCGACGACCCGGCCGGTCGACGCGTCGACGACCAGCGCCTTGGTCGACTGGGTGGACGAGTCCACGCCGACGACGAGCGGACCCTCGGCTGCTGACATCGGGTTTCTCCCTCTGCTCTCGTCCCGAGACACCTTGTCTCTTCCCAGGAAGGTGCTCGCATACTAATTTGTAAATCGGCATGACGAAATAGCCTCAGCGAGCAAGGAGCCGCGGCATGAGCTACCAGCCCACCCCCGAGGACAGGTTCACCTTCGGCCTGTGGACCGTCGGCTGGCAGGGGCGGGATCCCTTCGGCGACGCCACGCGGCGTGCCCTGGACCCGGTCGAGACGGTGCAGCGCCTGGCCGAGCTCGGCGCCCACGGCGTCACCTTCCACGACGACGACCTGATCCCGTTCGGCTCGAGCGACACCGAGCGCGAGGCCCACATCAAGCGCTTCCGGCAGGCGCTGGACGCCACGGGCATGAAGGTCCCGATGGCCACCACCAACCTCTTCACGCACCCGGTCTTCAAGGACGGCGCGTTCACCGCCAACGACCGCGACGTGCGCCGCTACGCGTTGCGCAAGACCATTCGCAACATCGACCTCGCCGTCGAGCTCGGCGCCCAGGTGTACGTGGCCTGGGGCGGCCGGGAGGGTGCCGAGTCCGGCGCCGCCAAGGACGTCCGCGCCGCCCTGGACCGGATGAAGGAGGCCTTCGACCTGCTCGGCGAGTACGTCACCTCCCAGGGCTACGACCTGCGCTTCGCGATCGAGCCCAAGCCGAACGAGCCGCGCGGCGACATCCTGCTGCCGACCGTCGGCCACGCCCTGGCGTTCATCGAGCGCCTGGAGCGTCCGGAGCTGTACGGCGTGAACCCCGAGGTCGGGCACGAGCAGATGGCCGGGCTGAACTTCCCGCACGGCATCGCGCAGGCGCTGTGGGCGGGCAAGCTGTTCCACATCGACCTCAACGGCCAGTCCGGCATCAAGTACGACCAGGACCTGCGCTTCGGCGCCGGCGATCTGCGTTCCGCGTTCTGGCTGGTCGACCTGCTGGAATCGGCCGGCTACACCGGCCCCCGGCACTTCGACTTCAAACCGCCGCGGACCGAGGACCTCGACGGGGTGTGGGCCTCGGCGGCCGGCTGCATGCGCAACTACCTCATCCTCAAGGAGCGCGCCGCCGCCTTCCGCGCCGACCCTGAGGTCCAGCAGGCCCTGCGTGCGGCCCGCCTGGACGAGCTGGCCCAGCCCACCGCCGCGGACGGCCTCCAGGCCCTGCTCGCCGACCGGTCGGCCTTCGAGGCCTTCGACGTCGAGGCGGCCGCCGCCCGCGGCATGGCCTTCGAGCACCTGGACCAGCTGGCGATGGACCACCTGCTGGGCGCCCGGGGCTGACCTCACGCGCGGGTGCGGGGCCGTCGGCCGGTCACTGTGACCGGCCGACGGCCCCGGCATGCTCCGGAATCATGCGATCCACGCCACGAGCCCGTACCGACTTCCCCTGCGCCCCTCCCGCCTTGAACGGAACGCGGCGACTGTGGTCGGTATGGCCATGCCGCCCGTACCGCCTCGCCCGCCCGGACCTCCCCGGCGCCGGAATCCGCTGCTCGTCCTGCTCGCTGTGCTCGTGGCCGCCGCGGCCGTGTCCGTCGTCGTGCTGATGGCCTCGGGACGGGACCGCGCGCCGGACAAGGAGCCGTCCGGCGAGAGCAGCCGCACGCCCGCGCCGTCCTTCGGTATCCCCACCGAGCTGCCCACCACGTTGCCTAGCGAGCTGCCCACCACGTTGCCGAGCGAGCTGCCGCCCCGGCTGCCGTCGGGCTTCCCGACTCGGTTGCCGAGCGGTCTGCCGAGCGACCTCGAATCACTCCTCGCGTCGCCGTACACCGGCGAGCTACTGCCCTGACGCCGCCCTGACGCCGGCCTCGCCG
This sequence comes from Streptomyces sp. NPDC002788, assembly GCF_053592115.1. Taxonomy (NCBI): domain Bacteria; kingdom Bacillati; phylum Actinomycetota; class Actinomycetes; order Kitasatosporales; family Streptomycetaceae; genus Streptomyces; species Streptomyces sp. NPDC002788. The sequence continues at coordinate 176,995 of NZ_JBSFVB010000015.1, forward strand.
GGAGGCCGGCCCGGAGCGACGAACACCACCATGTCCGTCTCCTCACCCGGCAGCGGTTCGGGCTCCCACCATCCGGCACGGCGGTAGAAGGCGAGCGCGTCCGGCGCCTGGTTCCAGGTCATCAGCCAGGCCCGGCCGCCGGGCGTTTCGGCGCTGAGAGCGGACAGCAACCGCTGCCCCAGACCCGTACCGCGAGCCCGGGAGCGTACGCCCAGCTCGTCGATCTCGAAGGAGCCCACCAGGAGTTCGTCCACCCGATCGGTGCCGAGCCGCCGGGTCACCTTCCCGTAGGCGCGGTCGGTGCGGAAGGGCGCTTGGGTGATCCAGCCGGTGGCGAAGCCGTCCACACCGCCGTCCCCCGACAGTGCCAGCACCGCCCGGAAACCCGGACGGCGCACGTCCTTCTCCAGCCGCTCGCGGAACTCCAGCCGGGTCTCCTCGACGCCCCGGGGCTCCCAGGGCGGTGCGGTGAAGACCTCGGCATACGCCTCGGTGAGCCTGTCGGCGACGGTGAGGACGTCCCGGCCGTATCGGTGGATCGTCACAGGGAGTTCACCCCTCCGGGGACGACGTCCGCCGATGTCAGGGCCGTCGCCGGATCCTGGGCGGCGCCTCCCGCGGGCTGCCAGCGGCCGCGCTCCTTGCGGTACGGCCACCAGCGGCCGTCCCGGCCGAGGCGCAGCTGGACCGGCCTGCCCACGGCCGTCCAGCGGTTGCCGCGGGCCCGCAGCTCCGGCCGCTCGTCCGCGTCCCAGGCCGACTCCAGGGCGGCACGCGCGCGTGCGAGCGCTTCACCCTCCACCGGCCATTCCTCGTCGAGCACGGACAGCGCGTCCGTACCGCCGTGGCGCCAGGCGCGTACGGCCGTCGCCAGCCCCTCCCGGCCGCGTCCCGACCCGTCGGCGAGCCGGTCCGCCACCTCCCGTCCGGGGTCGCCCGCGGCCAGCCGCACCGCGTCCTGCGCCACGGTCAGCTCCTCGTCGAAGGCACCCCGGAGCGCCTCCGCGAGCAGCCGGTGGGCCCGTACGGCGGTCCGTGCGGCCAGGAACTGCAGCGCGGCCGGGTCGATGCCGGGCGCGGGCGGCGTCTCGGTGTCCAGGGACGGCGGTGCACCGGGCTCGTCGGGGAGGCCGGGCGGACCCGGGAGCGGCGGCAGGATGTCACCGGCGGCGTAGGCCTCGGCCGCGTCCACGCCCTCGTGCTCGCAGGAGCCCGCCGCGGACGCGCCGCTGCGCGCCTGCAGGTCCTCCAGCAGGGCTGCTTCGTGACGTCCCCGCAGCAGCAGCAGGACGAACGGATCCTGGTCCAGCAGCCTGGCCACCTGGTAGCAGAGCGCCGCCGTGTGCCCGCAGTGGTCCCAGGCCCCGCAGTCGCACTCCGGCTCCAGATCGCCAAGGCCGGGCAGCAGTTCGACGCCCGCGGCCGCCGCGTCCTCGACCAGGTGCGGCGGCATCTCCCGGTCCAGCAGCGCCGCCACATGACCGGCCCGCTCCACCGTCATGTCCAGGACGCGGTCCCACTGTCCGGGCGAGAGCTCCGCAAGCAGGACGTCGGCCCGGTGCGCCGTTCCGTCGCGGTCCCGCACGACGGCCGTGAGCCGTCCCGGGCGCACCGACACCGCGCCGACCGCTCCCGCGCGGGCGAGCCGGCGGCCCGTCTTGAGCTGCGCCGAGTCCAGCGCCGTGTCCTCCAGTGCCCTCAGCCAGGCCTGGCCCCACCAGGTCCGCGCGAAGCCCCGCCCGCGCGCGGGCGGCAGCGCGGCGAACGTGCGCTGCGTGTCACCGTCGTACCGAGTCATCGCAGGCTCCCTCGCAGTTGGACGAGATCCGCCAGTTCGGCGTCCGTGAGCTCCGTGAGCGCCGCCTCGCCGGAGCCCAGGACCGCGTCCGCCAGCTCCCGCTTGCGGGCCAGCAGTGCGGCGATGCGGTCCTCGATCGTTCCCTCCGCGATGATCCGGTGCACCTGCACCGGCCTGGTCTGGCCGATGCGGTACGCGCGGTCGGTCGCCTGCGCCTCGACGGCCGGGTTCCACCAGCGATCGTAGTGGACGACGTGCTCGGCCCGGGTGAGGTTCAGCCCGGTGCCCGCCGCCTTCAACGACAGCAGGAACACCGGCACTTCGCCGTCCTGGAAGCGCCGCACCATGGCCTCGCGCTCGGCGACGGGCGTCCCGCCGTGCAGGAACTGCGAGGACGCGCCCCGGGCGGCCAGGTGCCGTACCAGCAGTCGGGCCATCTGCACGTACTGCGTGAAGACCAGCACGCCCGCCCGCTCGGCGAGGATCGTGTCGAGCAGTTCGTCCAGCAGCTCCAGCTTCCCGGAGCGTCCGGCGATCACCGGCCGCTCCTCCTTGAGGTACTGCGCGGGGTGGTTGCAGATCTGCTTGAGGCCGGTCAGCAGCTTCACGATGAGGCCGCGTCGCGCCATGCTCCCCGCGCCGGAGATCTCCGCGAGCGCCTCGCGCACCACGGCCTCGTACAGCCCCGCCTGCTCCTGGGTGAGCGACACGGCGTGATCGGTCTCCGTCTTCGGCGGCAGCTCGGGGGCGATCCCCGGGTCCGACTTGCGGCGGCGGAGCAGGAACGGCCGTACGAGCCGGGCCAGCCGGTCCGCCGCGGCCGGGTCCTGACCGCCCTCGACGGCCTCCGCGTACCGCCGGCGGAAGGTGCCGAGGCGGCCCAGCAGCCCCGGAGTCGTCCAGTCGAGGATCGCCCACAGCTCCGACAGGTTGTTCTCCACCGGCGTGCCGGTGAGTGCCACACGCGCGCGTGCGCCGATGGAACGCAGCTCCCGCGCGGTCGAGGAGTACGGGTTCTTCACGTGCTGGGCCTCGTCCGCCACGAGCATGCCCCAGGACGCCTCGGCGAGCCGCGGCGCGTCCAGGCGCATGGTGCCGTACGTGGTGAGCACGAACTCCCCGTCTGCCAGGCCCTCCAGGCTGCGCCGCGGGCCGTGGAAGCGCCGTACGGGTGTGCCGGGCGCGAACCGTTCGATCTCCCGCTGCCAGTTGCCCATCAGGGACGTCGGGCAGACGACCAGGGTGGGCCCGGCGGACTCGGCGTCGGTCTGCCGGTGCAAGTGGAGGGCGATCAGCGTGATGGTCTTGCCGAGTCCCATGTCGTCGGCGAGGCAGCACCCCAGGCCCACCGACGTCATCCCCGCGAGCCAGTTCAGGCCCCGCCGCTGGTAGTCCCGCAGGGGGGCGGCCAGGGCGGCCGGCTGCTCCACGGGCTGCTGCGCCTCGGGGGCCGCGAGCCTCTCCCGCAGCGCCGCCAGCCAGCCGGTCGGCCGCACCTCGACCCGGTGGCCGTCCACCTCCGCCCAGCCGGTGAGGGCCGCGCCCAGCGCGTCCACCGGCGTGACCTTGTGGTCCTGCCGGGAACGTGCCAGACGTACCTCCTGAGGGTCGATCAGGACCCACTGGTCGCGCAGCCGCACCACAGGGCGCTTGGCCTCGGCCAGACGGTCCAGCTCCTCGCGGCTCAGCCGCCGGTCGCCCAGCGCGAAGGACCAGTCGAAGGCGAGCAGTGCGTCGGCGGACAGGAACGACGGCATCGCCGCGAACGCCCTGCCGGACTCCGCATCGTCATCGGAGGGCCCCACCTCCGCGCGCGTGGTGAACTCCCGGGTCAGCCCCTTGGGCCAGTGCACCTCCACTCCGGCCGCCGCCAGCGCTCGGGTACCCGCATCGAGGAGCTCGGTGACCTCCTCGTCGGCGAGTTCGACCGCGTCCGGCACGGCCGCCGACAGCAGGGGGGTGAGCGGGGCCCAGGCCCGGGCAGCCCGGCGCAGGGCGAGCAGCACGTCCATCCGCGTGCGGGGACCGAAGGCCTCGGCCCCGGTGCCGGCCCAGACGTCCGTGGCGTCCGCGACGAGCGCGGGATCGCTCACGCTGTGCACCTGTAGCACGGCCCGGAAGGTCACCTCCGTCTCGTCGGCCGCCGCGTCCGTCAGGCCGTCCGCCTCGATCCGCAGGGAAAGCCGCACACCCGCGTCGAGCCCCGCGGCGACGTCGGCGGCCCAGGCGCGCTGCTCGGGCAGGCGCACAGGCGCGTGCGACGCGTAGGCGGCGCCGCCCGTCACCAGCGGCGCGGCGGGGGAGCGGGGCAGGGTGTCGGCGACCGCGTCCAGGAAGGCGCGCAGGAGCACCTCCGGGTCGGGCAGCCGCAGCCGCCCGGAACCGGCCAGCGGCACGGAATGCGCCTCGGGTGGCATAGCGGCGGCCAGGCGGCGCAGGGCCTCGACGTCCCGGGGACGCAGGGGGCCGGTGCGCCAGGCGTCGTGATCGCCCTGGGAGAGCCCCGGAAGCAGCAGTCCGCGCGCCACGAGGTGCAGCGCGTGCAGGGCTGCCGCGCCCCAGAACACGGTGGAGCGGTGCCCCCGTGCGTCGGCACGCGCGCGCGTGAGGACCGGTAGGGCCGCGCGCACCGGTACCAGGGCGGCGTGCACGCTCACAGCCTCGACCTGACCGCCGCCGGGCACGACGACGGTCAGGTCCGTGGCGGACGCCGACGCCATGAGCGGAGGAGCGGCGCCGTCGGGCCTCCAGAAGGCGACGCCGCCGGCGCGGGCCGGGTCTCCGGGCAGGAACACGGCGCGGCAAAGGGCCGGTTCGGGAATGGCGGAGGAGGGTGCCGGGGGAGTCGGATGCTCGGCTATGGCTGATTCCTCAAATTTGACTAGTGGGCCGGAGTCGCCGAGAGTACAGCACTTTCGGTGCGCATGGGTATGGCTGTGCTGTGAACTGGGTCACCATGGAGGTCTCAGGGGTGCGTCGGGGTCGCACCTCAGGGATGTCTCAGGGTCGCGGTCCGGAACCGCCGTGAGCGCGGGTCCGTTTTCGAGACAGAGAGCGGCAGTGGCCGCGAAGGAGGCGACAGTCATGTCCAAGAACGCCAAGATCGCCGCAGGGGGTGTGGCGGCCGGGCTCATCCTGCTGATCTGGCTGCCCTGGTGGGTATCGCTCCTGATCATCCTGGGAGTGCCGGCCGCCGCGTACCTCACCCTGGACCCGTCGCAGCGGCGCAGGCTGCGCCGTGCCACGCGCAAGGAGATCGGCCGCTGAGGCGCTGACCGGAACGACCGCCTCAAGGGGGCCTCCCGGCCGCACCTGCGGGCGCGGCCGGAGGGAGCCCGGCCGACCGGCTCAGTTCGGCCGCACGGCCATCTTGTCGAGCGCCTCGAGGAGGCCCGGCAGCTCCGGCCCCCGGCCCACCGGCAGGACCTCGCCGGGCTCCTCGTCGAGCAGCACGAAAGCGATGTCGTCGGTCCTGGCCACGAGCGACCAGCCAGGACCGTCGGCCCGCAGGGTGCGGGCATCGCCCGGCGCGAACGACGACCTGACCCGGCCCAGCGGTGGCGGCGTGTCGATGTAGGCGCGGGCCTCCGCGAGGACGCGCCGGATGCCGCTGTGGCCGCCCCTCTGCCCGTTCTCCCCGCTGCTGTCCGGCGTGTCGCCCTCGGCCGCTGACCCCGGCTTGGGGAAGGCCTCGTCGTCGACCTGCTCCCGCCACGTCGCCCACTGCAGGGCGATCTCGTCCGCCCCCAGGCGCCGCTGGGCCGGCCCCCAGACGGTGGTGTCCGGCGGAGCCAGCGGGGGACGGTCGTCGGCCTCAGGGCCGGGATCGTGCGGCGCGGGCACCCCGGGAGCCGCGACCGCGACCGCGAGGGGCCAGCCGGGCAGGGCGGCCACGACCGTGCGCTCGTCCGGCGACAGGTCGTACTCCATGCCGCAGTCCCAGGACGCGATGGCGACGGCCACCAGAGAGACGTCGTCGATGACCACGGTCCACCGGGCGCCCTCGCCGTCCTGCCCGAGCACCAGCCCGTATCCGTCGGCGAGCGGCGCGAGACCGAGCGCCGCGCACGCCTCGGGGTAGTCGTCGCCGAGCACACTCGGGAACTTCGCCGGCGTCAGCAGCACCGCCGTGAGTACATAGAGCGCATCGTCCTCGGCGGCGACGGCGTCCACCTCGTCCGTCCCGGCCATCCCAGCCTCCCCATCGGTTCGTCCAACCGCGCGCACCCTAGTGCGCGCGGAAGCCGCTTGTCACGACCTCGCAGGCGCACGCGAGCTGCAGCTTTCCGGCGGACGGGGCGAATCGGCCGTCCAGGAGGCCGCGTCACCCCCGCGGCAGGCCCAGCAGCTCACGGGCCACGCTCTCGGGTGACTCGCCGCGCTCCCGCGCGAGCGCGATCACGGCCCGGCAGGCCAGCTCGTTCACCCCGAACGACAGCGCCTCCGGTGACACCCAGCCGGCCGCCTCGTCGGCCCGCTCCTGGTCGTCCTCGGCGCAGGCCGTGACATAGCAGGCCGCGGCCTCGAAGAGATTGTGCGGACGCTTGTCCCCCTCGGCCTTCGGCTCCGTGCGCAAGGCATGAGCGACTCTGCCCCCGGCCTTGCGGACCCTGTCCCACATGCGGAACCACCTTCCCCCTGTGCGGTGTCGCGCCGGTCGGTCATCTCCCTGCCACCAACGTAGAGTTGCAGAACCTGCGACAGAAGGGGGACGGCGCGGTGAGGCGCTTCGAACGTCTGGAACAGATCCGGCGGATGGACCCGTACCGGGAGGCCACGGACATCTACCGGTTGAGCGCGGCGTACGAGTTCCCCTGGGACTTCACCCGCGCGCTGGAGCTGGCCCTGTACCGCACGTACGCCGTCCCGAGCATCGGCCGGCTGCTCGCCCGGACCGCGGAGCTCACGGAGCGGACGCAGAAGCGCTACGACGACACGTCGCTCCTTCTGGACACCGTCGTCGAGCACGGCTTCGGCAGCGACCAGGGCAGGACCGCGATCCGCCGCATCAACCAGATGCACCGCAGCTACGACATCAGCGACGACGACATGCGCTACGTGCTCTGCACGTTCGTCGTCATGCCCAAGCGGTGGATCGACGCCTACGGCTGGCGCCGGATGTCCCGCCACGAGATCGTCGCCAGTGTCGTCCACTACCGCACGCTGGGCCGGCACATGGGCATCAAGGGCATCCCCGAGACCTATGAGGAGTTCGAGACCTGCCTCGATGCCTACGAGGCGGCGCACTTCGCCTGGGACGAGGACGCCCGGCGCGTCTCGGACGCCACCCTCGACCTGATGGCCTCCTGGTACCCCGGCCCGCTCGCCCCCCTGCTGCGCACCACGACCCTCTCCCTGCTCGACGACTCGCTCCTGCGCGCCTTCCGCTACACCCCGCCGAGCGCCGCCACGCGTGCGTGGGTGCGTCGCGCGGTCCGGCTGCGGGGACGCGCCGTCCGGCTGCTGCCGCCCCGGCGCGCCCCGCACTTCGCCCGCCAGAACTGGGAGATCAAGGGTTACCCGTACGGCTATCGCATCGCCGACCTGGGCACGCGCCCGGTCCCGGGCGTCCGGGGCTGCCCCGTGCGGCACGGGGAGCCGTCGGACGCCGAGGCCGGGTGAGGCTAGGGCCGGGTCCGCCGCAGGCCGAACCCCGGGTGAGACGCCGGCTGCTTCCGCCGGAGGCCGAATCAGGGTGACGCGTCGGCTCGGTCCGCGCGGACTGCGAGCGCCAGGAAGCGGGAGTCCTCGTCCACGTACGACGTCAGGCGCCACCCGGACCCGGCCAGCAGTGGACGGAGGTTGGGCTCGGCGCGCAGGTCGTCAGGGGTGAGCGGGCGGCCGTGACGGGCAGCGAGGGCCGCCCTGCCGATCGGGTGGAACAGTGCCAGCACCCCGCCGGGGCGCACCACACGCGCCAGTTCGCGCAGGTTCTCGTCCGGACTCGGCAGGTGCGAGATGAGGCCCGCACCGAACACGGCGTCCAGCGACCGTGTGCGCAAGGGCAGCGCGGCGACGTCCGCGAGCAGCAACTGCCCGTCACGGTCCCGTCCGGCCCCCACGGCCTCCCGCAGCATGGCCGGGGTCAGATCGGCCCCGAGCACGACTCCCGAGGGCCCGACGGCGGCACGCAGTGGCGGCAGAGCGCGTCCCGTGCCGCATCCGGCGTCCAGCACACGGTCGCCGGCCCGCAGTCCGAGCTCCGCGACCGCGGCGGTGTAGGCCGGTCCGTCGTAGGGGAACCGGCTGTCCCAGCCGGCGGCGCGGGCGGTGAAGAACTCCTGGACATGCGTCTGGTCGTCGCTCATGTACCGCATGATTCCTCACCGGCACGGATGACGCCTCAGGGGTCCTTGCACTGTGCCCGCCCGGGTCGCGCGGCCTGGCACCGCGCCTCGCGCGCTGCCGAAACGCCCTGGTGGCTCCGCTGTCAGGGTTCTCCGGCGCCGATGCACGGCACCGGACCACGCGACCTGATCGGACGCTCAGAGTGCCAGGACCCTTTAGTGCGCACGTTCGGGCGTGACCCGATCGTTCCGGTACATCCTCGCGTCATATTCCAACGCCTTTCGAAATGCGCCCCCCTCGTGCGCTCCTGCCGGGTCTAGCGTCCCGGAGCCATGGGACACCTGGACCACGCCGCCCTGGGGTGGCTGACCCCCGCGCTGTCATACGTGATGGCCTGCACAGGTGCCGCGCTCGGACTGCGCTGCACCGTTCGCGCGCTCGGCGCCACCGGGCGTTCGCGCCGCAACTGGCTCCTCACCGCCGCCTCGGCGATCGGGACCGGCATCTGGACCATGCACTTCGTGGCCATGCTCGGGTTCAGCGTCTCCGGCACCGACATCCGCTACGACGTGCCGCTCACCCTCCTGAGCCTGCTGGTCGCCATGGTCGTCGTCTGCGCCGGCGTCTTCGCCGTCGGCTACAGCCGCGACCGCGGCCGGGCCCTCCTTCTCGGCGGACTCACCACCGGCCTCGGCGTGGCGAGCATGCACTACCTGGGCATGGCGGCCGTCCGGCTGCACGGCGACGTCGAATACGACCCGGTGCTCGTCGGGCTGTCCGTCCTGATCGCCGTCGTCGCCGCGACGGCGGCCCTGTGGGCGGGGCTCAACATCAAGTCGCCGGTCGCGGTCACCATCGCCTCCCTGATCATGGGTGCGGCCGTCAGCAGCATGCACTACACCGGCATGTTCGCGGTGGCCGTGCGCGTGACGCCCTCCGGGCAGGCCCTGCCCGGGGCCACGGCGATGCAGTTCATCTTCCCCCTCGCCGTCGGCCTCGGGTCCTACCTCTTCCTGACCTCGGCCTTCGTCGCGCTGTCACCGACGGCAGGGGAGCGCGAGGCGTCCGCCTCGGCCCAGCGGCCGGTCGAGAGCGCCGCCTCGTAGGCGCACCGCCCCGTGGCCCAGCGGTCCGTACACGACCTCCGGCGGCCCGGGCGGCACGCCCCCGACCCACTCCCGAGCGAGGAGTCCATGCGCACACCCCCGAGGACCCCCACAGCCGGCGCCGAGGCGCCGCCCCCACCCGTGCGCGGTCGCCGCGCGCACGCCGGGCCACCGGCCGACGAGGGCACCGAGCCGCCACCGGGCACCGCATCGGACGGGCTGCCCACACGCGCGGAGCGCTGGCACATACGCCCGCGTACCGTGCGCGCCAAGATCGTCTGCCTGCTGATGGTGCCGGTCGTCTCCCTCCTGGCCCTGTGGGCCTACGCCACCGTCACCACCGCCCAGGACGTCTCCCGGCTGCGGCAGGTCCAGCGCGTGGACGCCGGGGTCCGCGCCCCCGTCTCCGCCGCGGTCGCCGCCCTCCAGGCCGAACGCGCGGCAGCGGTACGCCGCGCCACCGACCCGTCCGCCGTACGCGCCGACGAGTTGGACGAACTCGCCCGGCGCACCGACCGGGCCGTCGCGAGACTGCGGCTCGGCAAGCACAACACCGTCGCCGACAGCGAGGAACTACCCGCCGGAGTCGCCCGCCGGCTCGAGGAGTTCGTCACCGGTGCCGAGCGACTGCGCCCGCTGCGGACGGCGGTGCTCGACCGCCGTGTGGGCTGGGACGAGACGTACGAGCGGTACACGAGCACCATCGCGACGGCCTTCGGCGCGGTCGGCTCCCTCACCGGGATCCAGGACGCCGCACTCGGTTCCGACGCGCGCGTGCTGCTCGAGTTCTCCCGCGCGGGCGAGGCACTGGCCCAGGAGGACGCGGTACTGGCGAGCGCCCGCCTGACCGGCACCCTCACCGGGGAACGACTCCGGCTGTTCACCGGCGCCGTCCACCTGCGCCGCACGCTCACCGAGTCATCCGTGGCGGACCTGCGCGGCACCGAACGCGCGGCCTGGACCAGCCTCGCCGACCACGGTGCCCACGACACCCTGGGCGCCGCCGAGGACAAGGTGCTGGCCGCCGGCCCGGGCGCCCGCGCGGTGGACGCGGTTCCCGAGGAGACCTGGAACACGGCCCACACGCGCGTGCGGAACGGCATGCGCACCATCGAGGACGACGCGGCCCGCGGTGTCGCGGAGCGGGCCGACCCGTTCACCCGAGGCCTCCTCAGCCCGGCCGGCGCCGCCGTCCTGCTCGGTCTCGCCGCCGTCGCCGCCTCGCTCGTCATCTCCGTGCGCATCGGACGCGGCCTCGTGGTGGAACTGGTGAGTCTGCGCAACAGCGCTTTGGAGATCGCCCGGCGCAAACTCCCCGATGCCATGCGGAAACTGCGCGCCGGCGAAGAGATCGACGTCCGCGCCGAGGCACCGCCGGGGGCACCCGCGGACGACGAGACCGGCCAGGTCGCCGAGGCCCTCACCACGGTCCACCGCGCCGCGCTTCGAGCCGCCGTGGAACGCGCCGAACTCGCCAGCGGCATCTCCGGCGTCTTCGTCAACCTCGCCCGCCGCAGCCAGATCCTCGTCCACCGGCAGCTGAGCCTGCTGGACAGCATGGAACGCCGCTCCGAGGACCCGAACGAGCTGAGCGACCTCTTCCGCCTCGACCATCTCACCACCCGCATGCGGCGCCACGCGGAGAGCCTGATCATCCTCTCCGGAGCCGCCCCCGGCCGCGCCTGGCGCATGCCCGTCTCCCTGACAAGCGTGGTCCGCGCGGCCGTCTCCGAGGTCGAGGACTACGCGCGCGTGGAGGTACGGCAGCTCCCCGAGGCGGCCGTCGTCGGTACGGCCGTCGCCGATCTCACCCACCTGCTGGCCGAACTCATCGAGAACGCGGCCCAGTTCTCGCCGCCCCACACACGTGTGCGCGTCACCGGCGAACCCGTCGGCAACGGCTACGCCGTCGAGGTCGAGGACCGCGGCCTCGGAATGGGCAGGGAGACCCTCGCCGAGGCCAACCGCCGCATCGCGCAGTCCGAGGCGCTCGACCTGTTCGACAGCGACCGGCTCGGCCTGTTCGTCGTCAGCAGGCTCGCCGCCCGGCACGAGGTCAAGGTGAACCTGAGGACCTCGCCGTACGGCGGCACCACCGCGGTCGTCCTGCTGCCCACCGCCCTGCTGCACACCGGGGCGGCGGAACGTTCTCCCCGCGCGGCGGCCCACGTGCCCCGTCAGGAGGAACGAGCCCACGCGCGCGAGCCCGACGCCGGCCCGCTCCAGGACGCCGTCCCCGCACACGCCGACCGGCGCGCCCTGGTGGCCCCCGTACCGGCCGTTGCCGAGACGACCAGTCACACGGAGACCCCGAGCCACACCCCACCGCCAGGAGTCGCCACCTTGCGACTGCACCGTCCTCCGGAGCAGCCCGAGGGCTCCGACGACCTCCCGCGCCGCGTGCGCCAGGCCAGCCTCGCCCCCCAACTGCGCGACGGGCGCCCCGAGGAACCGCTCCCGACGCCCGCACCCCGTGACGACGAACGCACCCCCGAACTCGTACGGGAGCGCATGGCGGCCTACCGCGACGGCTGGATGCGCGGCGGCGGTCGACCCGGCCGCGGAACCACGCCCGGCCCGGTGGCCGGCCGCGACAGCAGCGAAGGAGACCCCGCATGATCCAGGACCCGAGCACACAGGACGCCCCCCGCTCCGGCGAACTCGACTGGCTGCTGGACGACCTGGTGCTCCGCGTGAGCGAGATCCGGCACGCCGTGGTGCTGTCCAACGACGGCCTCGCCGTGGGCGCCTCGAGCGACCTGCGCCGGGAGGACGCCGAACACCTGGCCGCGGTCGCCTCGGGCTTCCACAGCCTCGCCAAGGGAGCCGGACGGCACTTCGGGGCCGGGGGTGTCCGCCAGACCATGGTGGAGATGGACGAGGGCTTCCTGTTCGTGGCCGCGGCGGGCGACGGCTCCTGTCTCGCCCTCCTCACCGCCGTGACCGCCGACATCGGCCTCGTGGCCTACGAGATGGCACGCCTGGTCAAACGCGTCGGCGAGCACCTCGGCACCGCGCCCCGCGTCGGCGCGCGCCCACCAGCCGCCGGATGAACGGGGAGAACGGTCCGCGCAGATGACCGAGGACATGACGGGCGCCCCGCACGAGCAGGGCAGCCAGTGGTTCGACAACGAGGCCGGTCCGCTCGTCCGCCCCTACGCCATGACGGGCGGACGGACCCGGCCCGGCCCCACCGGCGTGCGGTTCGATCTGATCGCCCTGGTCACGCTGGACCCGCGAGCACCCGGCGTGGACGACGCCCTGCTCGGCCCGGAACACCGCGGCCTCCTCGACCTGTGCCGCACGGAGACCCAGTCGGTCGCCGAACTCGCAGCCGGTGCGGACCTGCCCGTCGGCGTGGTCAGAGTCCTCCTCGGCGACCTCCTGGAACTCGGCCGCGTCACCGTCAGCCGCCCCGTACCGCCCGCGCAGCTGCCCGACGAACGCATCCTGCGCGAGGTGATCGAGGGCCTGAGGGCGCTGTAGATGAACGCCCACCCCACCCGCATGTACGTCACCCGTTGCCGGCACTCCCGAGAGAAGTGATCAATGGTCTCCGAGCACTCCGACGCCGCAGGCGGCGAGACCGCCGCGCTGGCGTTGAAGATTCTGGTCGCCGGCGGGTTCGGCGTGGGCAAGACCACGCTGGTGGGCGCCGTCAGCGAGATCCGGCCACTGCGCACCGAGGAACTGCTCAGCGAAGCAGGCCGGTCGGTGGACGACACCGACGGCGTGGACCACAAGACCACCACGACCGTCGCGATGGACTTCGGACGCATCACCATCCGGTCCGGCCTCTCCCTGTACCTGTTCGGCACGCCCGGCCAGGACCGGTTCTGGTTCCTGTGGGACGAGTTGTCGCAGGGGGCGCTCGGTGCGGTGGTCCTCGCGGACACCCGGCGCCTGGAGGACTGCTTCCCCGCGGTCGACTACTTCGAGCACCGGCGCATCCCGTTCGTGGTGGCCGTCAACTGCTTCGCGGGCGCCCGGCGGCACGGCGCCTCGGACGTGTCGCGCGCCCTCGACCTGGACCGGGGCACGCCCGTGGTGCTGTGCGACGCGCGGGACCGCGACTCGGGGAAAGAGGTGCTGATCCGGCTCGTCGAGTACGCCGGGCGGATGCACACCGCCCGGCTCCTCGACTCGGTCGGCTGACGGGCTGCCCGGCGGTCGGTCCGCGCGTAGCGCACCGCCGGAGACCGGTCGATGGTGACGCGGACGAGGAGTTCGCCCCGGGACGCCGCTGCGGGCACCGAACTCCTCGGCGCGCTCCTCGCCCGTGTATCGGGCGCCGACGCGGGTGGCCCGGTGCCGTATCTCGTCGAGGTCCTCCGAGACGCGGCAGCCCCACAGCACCACGAAGGAGTACGGCGGCCGGTCGTCGTCCACACACAGGGCGACCCGGCCGTCCCGGACGAGGTTGCGCCCCTCCACGCTGTCCTCGGCGGTGTCGAACCCCAGCTCGTCCGCGTCCATCACGCATTGCACCGGGGGCACGTGCGGGCTGCCGTCGGCCCCGGACCGTGGACTGCCGTCCGGTGCGGGTGCCGTGGGAGACCAACTCCCGCCCTTCGCGCGTCGGTCATCTTCTGCCATGGCTCCCTTCCTCCTTGCCCCGGCCGCGGTCCTGGGGAAGGCTGGCGTGGAGATCCTCCGGCAAGGAGGAGAATCGCACGGGGAGAAAACGGGGAGAGCGGAACATGGCGCACAACCAGGGACTCGGCTGGCTGCTGGACGACCTGACCGAACGCGTCCACGAGGTGCGGCACGCACTGGTCCTGTCCAACGACGGCCTGGTGACCGGGGCGAGCACCGGACTGCGCCGCGAGGACGCAGAGCACCTCGCGGCCGTCTCGTCCGGACTGCACAGCCTGGCCAAGGGGTCAGGGCGGCATTTCGGCGCGGGCAGCGTACGCCAGACGATGATCGAGTTCGACGACGCGGTGCTGTTCGTCACCGCGGCCGGCACGGGCAGCTGTCTGTGCGTCCTCAGCGGCGCGGAGGCCGACATCGGCCGGATCGCGTACGAGATGACACTTCTGGTCAACCGGGTCGGCGAGCACCTCGACGTGGACGCACGCCATCCCGAGAAGCCGAGCACGGACCTCTGACCCGCAGGTTCGTCATCCCCTGTGGGTTTCTCACAAGCTGACCACGCAGTGCGGTGAACCGGCTCCGTCTGTTCCGGCGATCGCACAGGGCGTGAGCCGTCGCTCCCGGGGGAGACCGACCAGGTTCCAGGGGCCGGCAGTCCGCGGGGTGGCCCCGCGGCGCCGCGACATCCCGACGGGCTACCGATGAGTTTCCGGATGCGCACCGGTCGGACTTCCGAGGACACTGTGCCCAGGAGGCGATCATGTTCCGTACCACGAAGGCGTACAGCGGCTTCTCCGTGAACGACATCGAAGCGGCCAGGAGGTTCTACGGCGACACGCTCGGGCTCCGGGTGTCGGAGGAGCACGGCATGCTGATCCTGCACATCGCGGGGGACCGGGACACCCTGGTCTACCCCAAGCCGGACCACACCCCGGCGACGTTCACCATCCTCAACTTCCCCGTCGACGACATCGAGGCCGCGGTCGAGGAGCTGGGCAGGAGAGGCGTGCGGTTCGAGCGCTACGACCACCTCAAGACGGACGACAAGGGAATCTTCCGTGGCGGCGGCCCGCTGATCGCCTGGTTCACGGACCCGGCGGGGAACGTGCTGTCCGTCCTCCAGGAAACCTGACGCCCCGGTCATGCCCGAACTCCCCGACGTCGAGGGCTTCCGGCAGGTGCTCGAGTCCTGCGCGAAAGGGCGCGTCATCCGGCACGTCGACGTGCGGGACGCGGGTGTCCTGCACGGGGTCGACGAGAGGCGGCTGCGCGACGCGCTGGAGGGGCGGCGGTTCGGCACGCCGCAGCGGCACGGAAAGTGGCTGCTCGCCCGCACCGGCGGGCCCACCCTCGTGCTGCACTTCGGCATGACCGGCCGGCTGGTCTGCGGGCAGTCCGACGACGCCGTCGAGGCCCATGACCGGGTGCTGTTCACCCTGGGCGGTGGCCGCCAGCTGCGCTTCCGTGACCAGCGCAAACTCCAGGGGCTCTGGCTGGCCCACGACGAGTCCGACATCGACCGGCTGCTCGGGCGGCAGGGCCCCGACGCGCTGGCGGTGGAGCGGGCGGAGTTCGAGAGCGTGCTCGCGGCACGGCGCGGCGTGCTCAAGACGGCGCTCACCGACCAGTCGGTTCTGGCCGGGCTCGGCAACCTGCTCGCCGACGAGATCATGTGGCGGGCGCGCCTGCGCCCCGACCGTCCGGCGCGTGATCTCACCCAGGCCGACCGTCGTCTCCTCTACAGCGAGATGCGGCGCACCCTGCGCTCATCGGTCACCGCTGGCTGCGTGCCGCCGCGTGACTCCTGGCTCACCGGGCACCGCGACGACCCGGACCCGAGGTGCCCGCGCTGCGGCACCGGCCTGCGCCGGTCCCGGCTGGCAGGCCGTGGCACGGTGTGGTGCCCGCGGTGCCAGCCGGACGGCTGAACCGAGCCAGAGGGCGACAACGGGCAAACCAGCCGACAGGAGGCGGTCGCCGAGCGCGGTCGGACCGTTATGCCCTCCGCCCGGCCTGTCACCGGGGCTCTGCTTGTGGCCTTCTCGCTCTCAGGGCGCTGCCGCTTTCCGGCGCTCCTCGTCCGGAGCCACCAGCGACTGGGCGAACGGGATCCGGGCCAGCGTGAGGACCCCGGCGGCGATCAGCGCGACGCCGAACAGCTGGGGCACCAGCCACCACCCGGAGCGGATGGTCTCCTCGTACAGGAGGATGCCGAGGGTGAGGCTCACCAGCGCGTCACCGAGGGTGAGCGCGGGCTGCGAGGCGACCAGCGGGCCGGCCTGCATGGCGTTCTCCAGCAGGAACAGCGCGCACACGCCGGTGACGGCGAAGGCATAGGTCTGCCAGCTGGTGAGGAAGCCCACGAGTCCCTGGTCGTCGAGGATGTGCATGGCGGCCTTCATCAGGGCGGCGGTCACCGCGTAGCTGATGGCCGTCGCGGTTCCCAGGCATGCCGCCCGGGCGCGGCCCTCCGGGCGACGCAGGGCCGTGAGGGAGAGGGCGACGACCGCCGCCGCGCACACGGCGAGTGCGGGGATCCAGCGGTCCAGGGACACATGGGTGCGGTTGCCGGCGGGGGAGGCGGCGGCGAGGGCGACCGCCAGTCCGGCCACCACCACCGCCACGGCCAGCCAGCCCGCTCCCGGCAGATGCCGGTGCATCAGCAGCGACGCGACGACCAGGGTGAGCGGCAGCTCCAGCACGAACAGCGGCTGCACGATCGTCAGCGGCCCGGTCGCCAGCGCCAGCGCCTGGCAGACGGCGGCGGCGATCACCGCGAGGATGCCGGCCAGCCAGACGGGCCGCCGCAGCAGATCGACGAGCAGCCCGGCCCGGAACCCCTGGGAGCTCGGCACGGTGAGCGCCGCCTTGCGCTGCAGCACCGTCGCGACGGCGTTGCTGAGGGCCGCGCAGACGGCGAACACGACGGGGAACACGGTGTGCAGCGCGGTCACCTCCTGGATCGGCGGGCGTGCGACGCCGGCTGGGCCTTCTCCTGACATGGTCACCGGAGCGGGCCACGGGCGCGATCGGAGACCCGAAGGCGCCGGGCCCGCGATCGGCGAAGTGCCAGGTCAGCCCAGCTTCCGGAAGAGCCCCTCCTGCACGACCGATACGACCAGCCGGCCCTCCAGGTCGTAGATCCGGCCCCGGGCCAGACCACGGCCGCCGACCGCGATGGGCGACTCCTGGTCGTACAGCAGCCATTCGTCCGCGCGGAACGGACGGTGGAACCACATGGCGTGGTCCAGCGACGCCATGTCGAAGCCCCGCGGGCCCCACAGCGGCTCCACCGGGATGCGGACGGCGTCCAGGAGGGTCATGTCGCTGGCGTAGGTGAGGGCGCAGGTGTGGACCAGCGGGTCGTCGCCGAGCGGTCCGACGGCGCGCATCCACACGGCGCTGCGCGGTTCGGCGTCCCGGACCTCCTCGGTGGTCCAGCGCAGCCGGTCCACGTAGCGGATGTCGAAGGGCTGGCGGCGGGCCATCCGCTCCAGCTGTTCGGGCAGCGAGCCCAGGTGCTCCCGGATCTCGTCGGTGACCGTGGGCAGGGACTCGGGGTCGGGGACCTTGCGGGCGGGCGGCAGCTGGTGCTCGAAGCTGCCCTCCTCCGGCTTGTGGAAGGAGGCCGTGAGGTTGAAGATCGTCCGGCCCTGCTGCACGGCCGTGACCCGCCGAGTGGTGAACGACCGCCCGTCGCGCACGTGCTCGACCTGGTAGACGATCGGCACGCCCGGCCGGCCCGGGCGCAGGAAGTACGCGTGCAGCGAGTGCACGGGGCGGTCGCCCTCCGTGGTGCGGCCCGCGGCGACCAGAGCCTGGCCCGCCACCTGGCCGCCGAAGACCCGCTGCAGGGACTCCTGCGGACTGCGGCCGCGGAAGATGTCGACCTCGATCTGCTCCAGGTCGAGCAGGTCGACGAGCCTCTCGGCCGGATTCGTCGTCATGGGTGGGATTCTCCTGTGCTCGCTGCTGCCCTGCCGGTCACAGCTGGCCGACGTCGGTGACGCGGACGACCGCGCGGCCCTCCGCGTCCGAGGCGGTGAGGTCGACCTCCGCGCTGATGCCCCAGTCGTGGTCGCCGTTCGGGTCGTGGAAGATCTGCCGGACCCGCCACAGGGCGTTCTCCGGCTCCTCCTCGATGATCAGCAGTTTCGGGCCGCGGGCGTCGGGGCCGGTGCCGAGGTCGTCGTACTCGTCCCAGTACTGGTCCATGGCCTCGCCCCACGCTTCGGCGTCCCAGCCGGACTCCGCGTCCATCTCGCCCAGTTCCCCGACCTGGTCGAGGGCGGCGAGCTCCACGCGGCGGAACAGGGCGTTGCGGACCAGAACCCGGAAGGCGCGGGCGTTGGCGGTGACCGGCTTGACCTCGTCGGCCTTCTCCTGGGCCTCCTCGGCGGTCATCTCCTCCGGGTTGGCGAGCTGCTCCCACTCGTCCAGCAGGCTGGAGTCGACCTGGCGCACCATCTCGCCCAGCCACTCGATCAGGTCCTGGAGGTCCTCCGACTTGAGGTCGTCCGGGACGGTGTGGTCGAGGGCCTTGTAGGCGCTGGCCAGGTAGCGCAGCACGATGCCCTCGGTGCGGGCCAGCTCGTAGTGGGACACCAACTCGGTGAAGGACATCGCCCGTTCGTACATGTCCCGGATGACCGACTTCGGCGACAGCGGATGGTCGCCGACCCAGGGGTGGCTCTTGCGGTACGTGTCGTACGCGTGGAAGAGCAGCTCCTCCAAGGGCTTCGGGTACGTGATGTCCTGGAGGCGCTCCATGCGCTCCTCGTACTCGACGCCGTCGGCCTTCATCGCGGCGACGGCCTCGCCGCGCGCCTTGTTCTGCTGGGCGGCGAGGATCTGCCGCGGGTCGTCGAGCGTCGACTCCACGACGGACACCATGTCGAGCGCGTACGACGGCGACTCGGGGTCGAGCAGCTCGAACGCGGCGAGCGCGAACGTGGACAGCGGCTGGTTGAGGGCGAAGTCCTGCTGGAGGTCGACCGTGAGGCGGACGACCCGGCCCTCGGCGTCCGGGGCGTCGAGCTTCTCGACGATGCCGCCGTCCAGCAGCGAGCGGTAGATGGCGATGGCCCGGCGGATGTGGCGCAGCTGCTGCTTGCGCGGCTCGTGGTTGTCCTCCAGCAGGTGGCGCATCGCCTCGAAGGCGTTGCCGGGGCGGGCGATCACCGACAGCAGCATGGTGTGCGTCACCCGGAACCGGGAGCTCAGCGGCTCCGGTTCGGAGGCGATGAGCTTCTCGAAGGTCTGCTCCGACCACGCGACGAAGCCCTCCGGGGCCTTCTTGCGGACGACCTTGCGGCGCTTCTTCGGATCGTCGCCGGCCTTGGCGAGGGCCTTCTCGTTCTCCACGACGTGCTCGGGCGCCTGTGCGACGACGAAGCCCTCCGTGTCGTAACCGGCCCGCCCGGCACGGCCCGCGATCTGGTGGAACTCCCGGGCGCGCAGGGTGCGTACGCGGGTGCCGTCGTACTTGGTGAGGGCCGTGAACAGCACGGTGCGGATGGGCACGTTGACGCCCACGCCGAGTGTGTCCGTGCCGCAGATGACCTTCAGCAGACCGGCCTGCGCCAGCTTCTCCACCAGACGCCGGTACTTGGGCAGCATGCCGGCGTGGTGCACGCCGATGCCGTGCCGGACGTAACGGGAGAGGTTGCGGCCGAACTTGGTGGTGAAGCGGAAGTTGCCGATCAGGTCGGCGATCTGCTCCTTCTCCTCACGCGAGCACATGTTGATGCTCATCAGCGCCTGCGCCCGCTCCACGGCCTGCGCCTGTGTGAAGTGCACGATGTAGACGGGTGCCTGCCGGGCCTGAAGCAGGTCGGTGAGCGTCTCGGTGAGCGGGGTGAAGCGGTACTCGTAGGACAGCGGCACCGGGCGGGTCGCGGAGCGGACCACCGCCGTCGGGCGGCCGGTGCGGCGGGTGAGGTCCTTCTCGAAGAAGGAGACGTCGCCGAGTGTCGCCGACATCAGCACGAACTGTGCCTGCGGCAGCTCCAGGATCGGGATCTGCCAGGCCCAGCCGCGGTCGCCCTCCGCGTAGAAGTGGAACTCGTCCATCACGACCTGGCCGACGTCCGCGTTCTTGCCGTCGCGCAGCGCGATCGACGCGAGCACCTCGGCGGTGCAGCAGATGACGGGGGCGTCGGCGTTGACCGAGGCGTCGCCGGTCAGCATGCCGACGTTCTCGGTGCCGAAGATCTTGCACAGTTCGAAGAACTTCTCCGACACCAGCGCCTTGATCGGGGCGGTGTAGAAGGTGACCTCGTCCCGGGCGAGGGCGGCGAAGTGGGCGGCCGCCGCGATCATGCTCTTGCCGGAGCCGGTGGGCGTCGACACGATCACGTTCGCGCCGGAGACCACCTCGATCAGCGCCTCCTCCTGGTGGGGGTAGAGCGTGAGCCCCCGCTCGCCGGTCCACGACTCGAAGGCTTCGTACAGGGCGTCGGGGTCGGCGGTCCGCGGCAGCTGATCGATGAGGGTCACGCCCCCATCTTGCCTGGCCCCGTGCCCGATGCGGGAATCGGCTGTGGGCCCGAAGATCACCAGCGCTACGCTGGGGCGCCGACGGGACGTCAGCGCACCCGGTCAACTGGACAGCGGCACATGAGGAATGGGGCGGGCCACGGCCATGATGGGACCAGCACACTCACTGTCGGGCGCCGCCGCCTGGCTCGGCGTCGGTGCCGCCGCCGCGGCGGCCGGGCACCCGATGCCCTGGCCGGTCCTCCTCGTCGGCGCCCTGATCTGCGCCGGTGCCGCCCTCGCCCCGGACCTCGACCACAAGGCGGCCACCATCTCCCGGTCCTTCGGACCGGTGTCGCGCTGGTTGTGCGAGATCGTCGACAAGTTGTCCTACGCCGTCTACAAGGCCACGAAGAAGCAGGGCGACCCGCGCCGCTCCGGCGGGCACCGCACGCTCACGCACACCTGGCTGTGGGCGGTGCTGATCGGTGCGGGCACCTCGGCCGTGGCGATCACCAGCGACCGCTGGGGGGTGCTGGCGATCCTCTTCGTGCACATGGTCCTGGCCATCGAGGGCCTGTTGTGGCGGGCGACGCGCGGCTCCAGCAGCGAGGTCCTGGTGTGGCTGCTGGCCGCGACCACCGCCTGGATCCTCGCGGGCGTCCTGGACAAGCCGGGCAACGGCGCGGACTGGCTGTTCACCGCGCCGGGCCAGGAGTACCTGTGGCTGGGGCTGCCGGTCGTGCTGGGCGCGATCGTGCACGACATCGGGGACGCGCTCACCGTCTCCGGCTGCCCGATCCTGTGGCCCATCCCCGTCGGCCGCAAGCGCTGGTACCCGATCGGGCCGCCCAAGGTCATGCGCTTCCGGGCCGGCAGCTGGGTCGAGCTCAAGGTGCTGATGCCGGTGTTCATGCTGCTCGGCGGGGTGGGCTGCGCGGCGGCGCTCAACGTGATCTGAACGCGCCCGAGTCCGCACGTGAGGGGGCCGCCCAGGCGGAACGTCCTTCTCAGCCGCTGCCGTACCGCCGCTCGAACGCCGCGTCGCGGCCCTCCGTGTCCACCGTGCGGGCCTTGCCCATGCAGAAGGGGTGGCTCTCCGAGGAGATCTCCGCGTCCACGGCCGGGTATGTCTCGCCGTCCCCATCGACGGTCTGGTCGCTGGCTGGGTCGTGGTGGGCCGGGTGAGGAACGCGCGACCGGCGGCGCGGTCGGAAGACGACGGGGTTGGTCGGGGTGCTCGTCCTGCTGCACCAGCGGCTCGGGCCGGTACCGCGATCAGCCGGACAGGGCGTCCTCGTCGACGATGTGCACGGCGGCCTCCTCGGCCGACGCCGCGGCACCGTCGATGCCTACGTCCATGGCGACCAGCGCGGCCTCCTCGTCCTCGTGGGCGCCCTCGTCCGGTGCCACGAGGCGGCCGGAGCGGGCCGCGCCGACCTCGTTGTCCAGGAGTTCCCCGTCGGTGCCCGCGCAGTCCCCGAGGCCGTCACCGTCGGGGGCGACGGTCTCCGGCAGCTCCTCGGAGAGCCGCTGGTCCAGCGTCTCGCCCCGCTGCCGCTCGGCCGCCGTCACGCCGAGGTGTTCGACCGCCCAGGGCCGCTCCGGAGGGGACCAGCCCCGGTCGAGGGGATCGTCGACGCCGTCGTACTCCAGGGTGTCCTCGGCGTCGAGCAGCCCCGTGTCCTCTCTCTGCTCGTCTTGATCCGGCTGGTAGACGTCGTCTCCCCAGCCGTCGGAGCTGTTCACGGGTACCTCCAGGGGGTGGGGACGGGCCCGTTCTCACCGGGCCGCGCCGGGCCGCCGCCACGCACGGAGCACTGGCGCGCCCGTCGCCGAACCACTGCCGCGGTTCCCGGGCGTTCCCCGAGCCGGTGCCTGATTCCAGCCTTCCACCGAGCCTCGGGACTGCGCAACGCCAAGGATCGCAGGCCGCTCGGACGGTGCCTCCGTCCCCGCCCCTCATCCGTGCCAGGACCTCCACAAGGCCGCGTACGCCCCGTCCGCCGCGACCAGCTCGTCGTGGCTGCCCAGCTCGCTGATCCGGCCGTTCTCGACCACCGCGATGACGTCCGCGTCATGCGCGGTGTGCAGCCGGTGGGCGATGGCGACGACCGTACGGCCGTCCAGCACTCGGGCCAGGGAGCGTTCCAGGTGGCGGGCGGCGCGCGGGTCGAGCAGGGACGTCGCCTCGTCCAGGACCAGCGTGTGCGGGTCGGCCAGCACCAGGCGGGCCAGCGCGATCTGCTGGGCCTGCGCGGGAGTGAGCGCCAGGCCGCCCGAGCCGACCTCCGTGTCCAGACCGTCGTCGAGCGCCCGGGCCCAGCCGTCCGCGTCGACCGCGCCCAGCGCCGCCCACAGCTCGGTGTCGACGGCCCCGGTCCGGGCGAGCCGGAGGTTGTCGCGCAGGGACCCCACGAAGACGTGGTGCTCCTGGTTGACGAGCGCGACGTGCTCACGGACGCGCTCGGCGGGCATCCGGGACAGCTCGGCGCTGCCCAGCGTGATCCGGCCGTCCCGGGGCGCGTAGATCCCGGCGAGCAGCCGGCCCAGCGTGGACTTGCCCGCACCCGAGGGGCCGACGAGGGCCAGCCGGGTGCCGGGGGAGACCTCCAGGGAGACCTTGCGCAGGACGTCCACGCCCTCCAGGTAGCCGAAGCGCACCCGGTCGGCGTGCACGTGGCGTCCCTCGGGTGCCACCGTGTGATCCCCCTCGTCCGGCTCGATGTCCCGGACCCCGACGAGCCGGGCCAGCGACACCTGCGCCACCTGCAGCTCGTCGTACCAGCGCAGGATCATGCCGACCGGGTCGACGAGCATCTGGGCGATCAGCGCGCCGGTCGTGAGCTGGCCGACGTCGATCCACCCGTGGAGGGCGAACACGCCGCCGATCATCAGGACCGAGGCGAGCACGGTGAAGTGGGTGACGTTGATGACCGGGAAGAGCACCGACCGCAGCCAGAGCGTGTACCGCTCCCAGGCGGTCCACTCCCGGATCCGGCGTTCCGACAGCGCGATGCGCCGGTCGCCGAGGCGGTGGGCCTCGACGGTGCGCCCGGCGTCCACCGTCTCGGCGAGCGCGGCGGCCACGGCGGCGTACCCGGCGGCCTCGGAACGGTAGGCGGCCGGCGCCCGCCGGAAGTACCAGCGGCAGCCGATGATCAGCAGCGGCAGGGCGAGCAGTACGGCGAGCGCCAGCGGCGGCGCCGTGACGACCAGTCCGCCCATCAGCAGGACCACCCACACCACGCCGATCGACAGCTGCGGCACGGCCTCGCGCATCGCGTTGCCCAGCCGGTCGATGTCCGTCGTGATCCGCGACAGCAGGTCCCCGGTCCCGGCCCGCTCCAGCACTCCGGGCGGCAGCCCGACCGACCGGACGAGGAAGTCCTCGCGCAGGTCGGCCAGCATCCGCTCGCCCAGCATCGCCCCGCGCAGCCGCACCTGACGGACGAACACGGCCTGCACGGCCAGCGCGGCCACGAAGAGCCCCGCGGTGAGTTCCAGCCGCAGCTCCCGGGTCCCGTCGGACACCCGCTCCACAAGCCCGCCCAGCAGCCACGGACCGGCCATCGAGGCGATGACGGCCGCCGTGTTGACGGCGACCAGCAGCAGGAACGCCCGGCGGTGCCGGCGCAGCAGTTCGACCACGTAGGCGCGGACGGTCGCGGGGGCACCGACCGGCAGGGTGTTCGCCGTCGTCGGGGCCGCCGGGTCGTACGCCGGTGGCGCGACGCCGATCATGCCTTCTCCTCGATCTCTTCCAGTTCGCGCAGTACGCCGCCTTCATGCAGTACGCCGTCTTCGCGCAGTACGTCGTCTTCGTGCGGTGCGGCGTCCGTGCGGAGTACGCCGTCTTGGTGGAGTGCGGCGTCCTCGTGCGGTACGTCGTCACGAACGACCCCGCCGGCCCGTGCGCGCAGGGTGGCCTCGTCGTCGGTCTCGCGGGTGACCACTGCCCGGTACCGCGGCTCGCTGTGTACCAGCTCGCGGTGGGTGCCGACCGCCGCCACCTCGCCCTCGTGCAGGAACACCACCCGGTCGGCCCGGTCCAGCAGCAGCGGGGAGGAGGTGAACACCACGGTCGTGCGCCCCGCGCGCAACTCCCGTACACCCTCGGCGACTCGGGCCTCGGTGTGCGAGTCGACGGCCGAGGTCGGTTCGTCCAGGACGAGCACCTCCGGGTCGGTGATCAGCGACCGGGCGAGCGCGAGCCGCTGGCGCTGACCGCCGGACAGGGACCGGCCGCGTTCGGTGATCCGTGCGTCCATGGGGCCGGCGGCGTCCAGCGAGCCCTGTACCAGCGCCGCCAGCACGTCGTCGCACTGCGCCGCAGCCAGCGCGTCGTCCGGCTGCACGTCGCCCGAGGCGGGTACGTCGAGCAGCTCGCGCAGCGTGCCCGACAGCAGCACCGGATCCTTGTCCTGGACGAGGACGGCGGTACGGGCACTGTCCAGCGGGAGGTCGTCGAGCGGCAGTCCGCCCAGCAGCACCGAGGTGCCCTCCTGCGAGGGGTGCCCGCCGAGCCGTTCGGCCAGCAGGCCCGCCGCGTCCGGGTCGCCGCACACCACGGCTGTGAGCCGGCCGGCCGGCGCGAGCAGCCCCGTCTCCGGGTCGTACAGCTCCCCGGAGGGCGCGTCGGCCGCACGCGACCCGGCGGCGTCCGTGGCCCGCTCCAGCGACAGCACACCCGCGGCCCGTGTGGCCGAGGGCCGGGAGAAGGAGTACGCCATGGCGATCTCCTCGAAGTGCCGCAGCGGATAGGTGAGGATCATGACCGAGCTGTAGACGGTGACCACTTCGCCGACCGTGATCCGGCCCTGGCCCGCCAGATGCACACCGTGCCAGACGACGGCGACGAGCAGCAGCCCGGGCAGCAGGACCTGGATCGCGGAGATCAGCGACCACATGCGGGCGGTGCGCACGGCCGCGTGGCGGACTTCCTGGGAGGCGCGGCGGTAGCGGTCGAGGAACAGTTCCTCACCGCCGATGCCGCGCAGCACGCGCAGGCCGGCGACGGTGTCCGTGGCGAGTTCGGTGGCGCGTCCGGCCTTCTCGCGCTGGACGTCCGCCCGTTGGGTGGCGCGGGGCAGCAGGGGCAGCACGGCGAGCGCCAGCACGGGCAGGCCGACGGTGACGACCACGCCGAGGGCCGGCTGGTACACGAGCAGGCCGACGCAGACCAGCACGACGGTGACCACGGCCGCGGTGAACCGGGACAGGGCCTCCACGAACCAGCCGATCTTCTCGACGTCACTCGTGGAGACGGCCACGACCTCACCGGCCGCGACGCGCCGGGTCAGCGCCGAGCCCAACTGGGAGGCCTTGCGGGCGAGGAGCTGCTGGACGCGGGCGGCCGCCGTGATCCAGTTGGTGACGGCGGCGCGGTGCAGGAAGGCGTCGCCGACCGCGCTGCCGACGCAGGCCAGCGCCAGCAGGCCGCCCGCCAGGGCGAGCCGCGAGCCGGAGCGGTCGACGACGGCCTGCACGGCGACACCGACGCAGAACGGCAGCGCGGCCACGGAGCCGAACTGCAGCAGTCCCCAGGCGAGCGCCTTGAGCTGCCCGCCCAGCTGATTCCGGAAGAGCCACCACAGGAAGCGGGGACCAGAACGCGCGTCCGGCACGCCCGGGTCGGGGTACGGAAGGTCTTGAATCTGCATGACGTCCCAGTGGCTCGTGTCAGGGAGGGGGAGGAGGCGGGAAAAAGGAGCGGGCTGAAGGCAGCAAACCGTGACAGGTTCGCGTCGCCACGAGGCCGGGGGCAACAGGTTTTCCGTCAACCGGCCGGAACCGGCCGACAGGGGGAGCACGGCCGCCTCGGCCGACCTGTGCTCAGTGCGGAGGCGTCGGCCTCCCCGTAGGCACCGCCCATGAAGAGCCAGATCGTCATGTCCATGCTTGCCTGAGCGACCCTCCTGGCGAGTGCCCTCCTCGGAGCCGGCCCCGCCGATGCCGCCGACGTCTCCGCCGAGTTCGGCACCGACTGGCACGACCCGGTCACGGCCGCCCTGCCCGTCGAGAGGCCGCCGTCGGGCGCGTCCTGTGAAGTCACCGTCGCCGAGGCCCAGTTCCGCGACGGGTCCGTGGAGAAGGACGTCACGCGCTACAGCGACGCCTGCCGCGAACGCGGGGACGTCGAGATGCTCACCGGGAACGTCGTCGAACGCGTGTGACGCGCCTCACGCCCGGCTTTTTACATGGCTGAAACGTTGCGGTCTTGTACGCGATCAAGACAGCCTCCAGAGTGTTCGCTCACGGAAAGCACTTTCCGTATAGCAGAAGTCCCCTCCGGCTTCTGGGTGTCCCGTTCCCCTAGGAGGCCTCGTGCCACCGTCCGTACCGTCCCTGCCGCGGCGCGTCGCACGCACCCTGCGCACCTCGCTCTTCGTGCAGGTCCTCTGCGCGCTCGTCCTCGGAATCATCGTCGGAAAGCTGTGGCCGGAAACGGCCACTGCTCTCCAGCCGCTCGGCGACGGTTTCACCCGCCTCATCAAGACGGTGATCTCCCCGCTGGTGTTCTGCGTGGTCGTCGTCGGCATCGCCAAGGCGGGTGACCTGAAGGCCTTCGGGCGGATCGGGGTCAAGGCCCTGATCTGGTTCGAGGTCGCCTCCACGGCCGCCCTCGTGATCGGTCTCGTCGCCGCCAACGTGGTCGGCCCCGGCAAGGGCATGAACGTCGACCCCTCCTCGCTGAACGCCGCGGCGGTGGACGAGACGACGGGCGGCGGTCATCTGCCCACGACGGCCGAGTTCGTCCTGAACGCCCTGCCGCAGAGTTTCGTCGGGGCCTTCGCCGAGAACGAGCTGCTCCAAGTCCTCATCCTGGCCTGCCTGGTGGGCGCCGCCCTGCTGCACCTCGGGCACACCAAGGTGCCGAAGATCCTGCCCGCGATCGAACAGGCCCAGGAGATCGTCTTCGCGGTCGTCGGCTTCATCATGCGACTGGCCCCGCTCGCGGTGTTCGGCGCGATGGCCCACCTGGTCGGCAACTACGGCCTAGGCGTGATGAAGAAGTACGCCGAGCTCATCGTGCTCTGCTACGCCGCGGCGGCGCTGTTCATCGCCCTGCTCGCCGTCGCCCTGCGGGTGGTGACCGGGCTCAGCCTGTGGAAGTTCCTGCGCTACATCCGCGAGGAGATGCTGCTCGCGCTCGGCACCGCGTCCACCGAGTCGGTCATGCCGCGCGTGATGCAGAAGCTGCGCCGGGCCGGCGCCCGCGACGACGCGGTGGGCCTGGTGCTCCCGACGGGCTACTCCTTCAACCTCGACGGCGCCTCGCTCTACCTGTCCATCGGCACGCTGTTCATCGCCCAGGCGGTGGGCGTGGACCTGAGTCCGGGGCAGCAGATCACCGTGGTCCTGGTGCTGATGTTGACCAGCAAGGGCATGGCGGGCATCCCCGGATCGGCGTTCCTGGCCCTGTCCGCGACCGCCTCCTCCCTGGGGGCGATCCCCGCAGGAGCCGTCGCCCTGCTGCTCGGCGTGGACCGCATCATGGACTCGATGCGCGTCGTCACCAACCTGCTCGGCAACTGCGTCGCCGTCTTCGCGGTGTCCCGCTGGGAGGGGGCGCTGGACATCGAGCGGGCGAGGAAGACGCTCGACGGAGAGGTCGCGGCCGGACCGGAGGACGACGGAGAGGGTGCCGGGGTGAAGGGCCTCGCCGGCGCCAGTGCCGGTGGCGGTGTCATCGAGGCGCCGGTGCCGGAGTTCCCCGGACCGAAGGCGAAGGAACCCGCCCCCGAGGCCGGCTGACCGCCCGTCGACCCGTCACGGCCGCCACTGTTCCGACAGAAGTGGCGGCCGCGGCCTTGCGTGCGGGCCGGAACGTCGGCGACGCGTTCCGTGCCGCATCAGGCAGAACGAATGCCCTGCCGGATCGGCGTAGACACGCCGGCCCGCCCCTCCCCGCCCTCGTCCAGCGCCGCGGTCGCACCTCATTCCGGGGCATGCCGCCCCTCACCCGCGTGAACAACCCTGCGTGGTCATGCCGTCCAGGGCGGGCAGCGGTGGGCCGTCAGCGGCGCTCCACCGGCACCGCGTGCATCCAGGGCGGTCAGCAGCGCTCCACCGGCACTCCGTCGATCAGCGTGTTCAGCAACTCCCCGAGCGCCTCCCGCTGATCCCCCGTCAGCGGAGCGAGGATCTCCTCCGCCGCCGACCTGCGCACCGCTCGCAGCTCGCGCAGTGTGCTCCGCCCGTCGTCCGTGAGCGCGATGCGGATCACCCGCCGGTTCGCCGGGTCCGGGACCCGCCGCACCTTGCCGCTCGCCTCCAGTCCGTCGACCAGCGTCGTCACGGCCCGCGGCACCACCTCCAGCCGCTCGGCCAGGTCGGCCATCCGCGGCGGCGAACCCCAGTGCGCGAGCGTGCGCAGCAGCCGGGACTGGGCCGGCGTGATGCCGAGCTCGCGCTGCGCCAGATGGCGCTGCTGGATGCGGTGCACCCGGCGGGTGAGCCGGAGCAACTGCTCGGCGAGGAGGCCGTCGGGGTCGGGCGTGGTCATGCGGGGAACAATATCAGGATGTCGTTCATTGTGAGTATAGGTAACAATGGGCTGCGATCCGCCCCGCCGTCTCAGCCTCGGCCCTATCACCTGCGAAGGAGCCCATGCGTCCCGACCACGAAGCCCCTTGGACCCCGCCGGACGGCATGAAGGAGCAGCCCCGGCAGGTGCACCGCATCCTCCACCTCTTCCGCCCCTATCGGGGCCGCCTCGCGATCGTCGGCCTGCTGGTCGGCGCCGCGTCGCTGGTCTCGGTCGCCACGCCCTTCCTGCTGAAGGAGATCCTCGACGTCGCGATCCCCGAGGGGCGCACGGGCCTGCTCGGCCTGCTCGCCCTCGGCATGATCCTCAGCGCCGTCCTCACCAGCGTCTTCGGCGTCCTCCAGACCCTGATCTCCACGACGGTCGGCCAGCGCGTCATGCACGACCTGCGCACTGCCGTCTACGGCCGGCTCCAGCGCATGTCGCTCGCGTTCTTCACGCGCACGCGCACGGGCGAGGTGCAGTCCCGCATCGCCAACGACATCGGCGGCATGCAGGCCACCGTCACCTCCACGGCGACCTCACTGGTCTCCAACCTCACCAGCGTGGTCGCCACCATCGTCGCGATGATCGTCCTCGACTGGCGCCTGACCGTCGTCTCACTGCTGTTGCTGCCGGTCTTCGTGTGGATCAGCCGCCGCGTGGGCAACGAACGCCGGAAGATCACGACCCAGCGCCAGAAGCAGATGGCCGCGATGGCCGCCACGGTCACCGAGTCGCTCTCCGTCAGCGGCATCCTGCTAGGCCGCACGATGGGCCGCTCCGACTCGCTGACGCGGTCGTTCGCCGACGAGTCCGAGGAGCTCGTCGACCTCGAGGTCCGGTCCAACATGGCCGGGCGGTGGCGCATGGCCGTCATCACCATCGTCATGGCCGCCCTGCCCGCCGTCATCTACTGGACCGCCGGCATGGCCCTCCAACTCGGCGGTCCCGAGGTCTCCATCGGCACGATCGTCGCGTTCGTCTCGCTCCAGCAGGGCCTGTTCCGCCCGGCCGTGAGCCTGCTGTCGACCGGAGTGCAGATCCAGGCCTCGCTCGCCCTGTTCCAGCGCATCTTCGAGTACCTCGACCTGCCCATCGACATCACCGAACGCCCGGACCCGGTCCGCCTCGACCGCGTCAAGGGTGAGGTCCGCTTCGAGAACGTCTCCTTCGGTTACGGCGACAAGGGCGGCCCGGTCCTCGACGGCATCGACCTCACCGTCCCGGCCGGGAGCAGCCTCGCCGTCGTCGGCCCGACCGGCGCAGGCAAGTCCACACTCGGCTACCTGGTGCCCCGCCTGTACGACGTGACCGGCGGCCGCGTGACCCTCGACGGGGTCGACGTCCGCGACCTCGACTTCGACACCCTGGCCCGCGCGGTGGGCGTCGTCTCGCAGGAGACGTACCTCTTCCACGCCTCGGTCGCCGACAACCTGCGCTTCGCCAAGCCCGACGCCACCGACGGGGAGCTGCGCCAGGCGGCGAAGGCCGCGCAGATCCACGATCACATCGCCTCCCTGCCCGACGGCTACGACACCGTCGTCGGCGAGCGCGGCCACCGCTTCTCCGGCGGTGAGAAGCAACGCCTGGCCATCGCCCGCACCATCCTGCGCGACCCGCCGGTCCTCATCCTCGACGAGGCCACCAGCGCGCTGGACACCCGGACCGAGGCGGCCGTCCAGGACGCCATCGACGCGCTCTCGGCGAACCGCACCACGCTGACCATCGCTCACCGGCTGTCCACGGTGCGGGGCGCCGACCAGATCGTGGTCCTCGACTCCGGGCGCGTGGTCGAACGCGGGACGCACGACGAACTCCTGGAGCGGGACGGCCGGTACGCGGCACTCGTACGCCGGGACGCCCAACTGCAACCGACAAAATGAAGATATGCCGGGTTTGTGACGATATGCGGGTTACCGTGCCCGCATGCAGAAGAACACTCCGCCACGGAGCACGATTCGACTGACGCGCCGGGGCCGTATCGCCCTCGTCGCGACCGGAGCCGTCGTGGTCGGTACCGCCGTGGCGGTGCCGCTGCTGACCCTGGCGCCCGAGGAGGAGGGTCGGCCCGCGACCCTGGTCGTCCCGGAGGGCTGGCGCGCGAGCCAGGTCTACGCGGCGGTCGACAAGGCCCTCGCCCTGCCCCCCGGCAGCACCAGGAAGTCGCTCGCGAAGGCCGCGCTGAAACTGCCGAACGACGCCGAGGGGAACCCGGAGGGCTACCTCTTCCCGGCGACGTATCCGCTGCAGGAGAAGGCGACGCCCGAGAAGGTGCTGTCGCTGATGGTCGACACCGCGAACGAGAAGTTCAACCGCGCGCCCATCGCCGCGGGGGCGCAGCGCAACGCCATGAACGTCTACCAGGCCGTCACCATCGCGAGCATCGTCCAGGCGGAGGCGGCCACCAGGGCCGACATGGGCAAGGTCGCCCGGGTCGTCTTCAACCGCCTCGAACGCGGCATGCCGCTGCAGATGGACTCCACCCTCAACTACGCCCTCGGCCGCTCCACCCTCCGTACGACGGTGAGAGACACGCAGCTCGACAGCCCCTACAACTCGTACCGGCGCATGGGCCTGCCGCCCACCCCCATCGACAACCCTGGCGAGGAGGCCATGCGCGCGGCCATCAACCCGCCCCCGGGCGACTGGTTGTACTTCGTCACCGTCCGCCCGGGCGACACCCGCTTCACCGCGGACTACCGGGAACACCAGCGCAATGTCGCCGAGTTCAACGCCCAGCGGAAGAGCGCCGGCAAGCAGGCGGCCGGGTGAGAGCCCTGCGGCCCCCGGCCCGCGTCACGCGGCGACCGGCTCCCGTGCGAGCAGCCGCCTGATGTCCCGTACGGCCGCGCGGCCGGCGCGGTTGGCGCCGACGGTGCTGGCCGACGGGCCGTAGCCGACGAGATGGATCCGGGGATCGGCTGCCGCGTGCGTGCCCTCCATGCGGATGCCGCCGCCGGGGGCACGCAGCCGCAGCGGGGCGAGGTGGTCGATGGCGGCGCGGAAGCCGGTGGCCCAGAGGATGACGTCCGCGTCTGCGTGCCGGCCGTCCTCCCACTCCACCCCCGTGGGCGTGACGCGGTCGAACATCGGCTGCCGGTCGAGCACCCCGTCCTCGATGCCCTGCCGGATCGCGTCGTCGAGCGGCAGTCCGGTGACCGAGACGACACTGCGGGGCGGCAGGCCCTGCCGCACCCGTTCCTCGACGAGTGCGACCGCCGCCCGGCCCGCGTTCTCGTCGAACGGCCCCTCACGGAAGACGGGCGGGCGCCGGGTCACCCAGGTGGTGGCCGCCGCGTACTCGGCGATCTCCAGCAGATGCTGGGTGCCGGAGGCGCCGCCGCCCACCACCACGACCCGCTGCCCGGCGAACGCCTCGGGCCCGGGGTACTGGGCGGTGTGCAACTGCCGCCCCCGGAAGGTCTCCTGGCCCGGACAGCGCGGCCAGAACGGCCGGTCCCAGGTGCCGGTCGCGTTGATCAGCGCCCGCGCCGACCACACGCCCTCCGAGGTCTCCACGAGCAGCCTGCCGCCGGAGCCCTCGCGGACGGCCCGCACGTCGACGGGGCGCCTGACCCGCAGGTCGAAGGCCCGCTCGTACCGGTCGAAGTACTCGCTGATCACCTCGGCCGACGGGCGTGCCGGGTCCGCGTCCGTGAGTTCCATCCCCGGTAGCGCGTGCATCCCGTGCACCCTGCCGTACGTCAGCGACGACCACCGGAACTGCCAGGCGCCGCCGGGGCCGGGGGAGTGGTCCAGTACGACGAAGTCGCTGTCCGGCTCGAATCCGGAGCGCCGCAGGTGATAGGCGCCGGCCAGACCGGCCTGGCCGGCGCCGATGACGACTGCCTCGACCTCGCGTGCGCTGTTCACGTTTCTGCCAACCGTGCGGGGGCCGGGGATCTTCCCGTTGCTGGGCCTGGGCGGCCGGGGCGACCGGTTGCCGCACAGCGCATGGGTCAGGATGGAGGGCATGTCAGATGTCTTCACCACCCGAGTCCTGAACATCAGCACCGGATCCACGGAGAGGGTCCTCGACATCACCGGCGACTGCGAGTCCTTCCTGCGCGAGGCGGCCGCCGGCCGCGACGGCCTGCTCAACGTCTTCGTCCCGCACGCCACGGCCGGGATCGCGGTGCTCGAGACCGGCGCCGGCAGCGACGACGACCTGCTGTCCGCGCTGCACACCCTGCTGCCCGCCGACGACCGCTGGCAGCACCGGCACGGCAGCCCCGGCCACGGCCGCGACCACGTCCTGCCCGCCCTCGTCCCGCCCCACGCGACCCTGCCGGTCCTCGGCGGCCGGCTGGAGCTCGGCACGTGGCAGTCGGTATGCCTGGTGGACACCAACAAGGACAACCCGGAACGCAAGGTGCGGTTGAGTTTCCTGGGATGAGCACGGTCCGCCGGGCCGGACGCGCCCTCTCACCCTGTCCCGGGCGCTCCGGCACACCGTGACGCATGCCCGTAATGCCCGTATCCTCATCAGTGCAAAGAATCTCTTCCGAGCAGCGGGTGATCGCGGGCGCAAGTGAGGCGGAGCGTGGATCGGTCCGGTGAGGAACCCCAGCCGGCGGGTCGTGTGACTGTAGGCACCGGGCCCGCTCGTCTGCGCGAGCGGTTCCTTCAGGGCGAGCCGGTCGACACGGGCGTGCGGTCGCCCATCCTGAACTCGTGGCGGCGCTGCCGGTCCCTGGGCCTGTCGCCGGACACGGTCGACCTGCCCTACCGGGAGGACTTCGACCCGCGTGGCCGTATCGTCCGCGCGGCCGTACCGGTGCTCGACCGGCTGCAGGCCGCCTTCTCCGGCAGTCAGGTCAACATCTCCGTCGCCGACGGGAACGGGACGGTCCTGCTGCGCCGCTTCGGGGACGCCTCGATGGCCAGAAGCCTCCCGGCCATCCAGGTCGTCCCGGGGTTCGTCTTCGCCGAGCAGGTCGCCGGCACCAACGGCATCGGGCTGGCCCTGGCGGAGCGGCAGCTCATCCATGTCTACGGTGCCGAGCATTTCGCGGAGCGCTCCCAGCAGAGCGCCTGCGTCGCGCTGCCCGTCCGTGACCCGCTCAGCGGACGCATCGAGGGCGTCCTGTGCTTCGGCTATCCGCGCGGCTTCGAACGGCCCGGGCTGGCCGTCGCCATCCGCGGGGCGGCCGAGGCCATCGAACGGCGGCTGCTGGGGCAGAGTTCCGCGCACGAGCGCGCCCTGCTGCGGGCGTACCTGGCCGACGGCGTCGGCGCGCGCCGCGGTGTCGCGATGGACGCGCTGGCCGGCGAGTTCCACCCGCGTGACCAGGCGATGCTGAGAGAGAAGGCCGCCGAGCTGATCTCCCGGGCGCAGCGCGGCGCCGTCGACGTGGCCCTGCCCGACGGCCGACGGGTGACCCTCGTGAGCCGCCCGATGACAAGCGCCTCCGGAGTGCGGGGCATCGCCATCGAAGCCGTGCTGCCCGGCTCGCCGGCCGGGGATCACCCGGGGCGGCACCTCGTCATACCGCATCAGGTGGACGAGATACCGCACGAGGTCGACGAGCTGTCCGGTCTGTCGGCCCCGGGCGTCCCGCTCGCCGTGCGCCCCTCGATCGTGCTGCCTTCCGGGCAGTTCGTGGCCTCGTCCGGTCCGCTCGTGAGGGCCGACGGGGAGGAAGGCCCCGCCGAACCCGGCCCGGCCGTCACGAGCGACGGCGACGGCGCCCGGGGCGCCGCCGGGCCGGGCAGTTCCGTCACGGCCGGCGAAAGCCGGGACACGTCCGGCCATGACCGGGACGCGCCTGGCCATGACCGGGGCCCTGGCCATGACGGGGGCGCGCC
Organism: Streptomyces sp. NPDC002788; assembly: GCF_053592115.1. NCBI lineage: Bacteria > Bacillati > Actinomycetota > Actinomycetes > Kitasatosporales > Streptomycetaceae > Streptomyces > Streptomyces sp. NPDC002788. Next base: position 211,601 of record NZ_JBSFVB010000015.1, read on the forward strand.
CGGAGGCCACACCGAGGAGTCGTTCCCGGCCCGAGGTCTCGTGATGCTGGGGGAGCCGCAGGTGGGGGCCTACGCCCTGGCCGCCCGGAGGCGTCTGGAGCTGCTGTCCGAGGCCAGCACCCGCATCGGCACCACCCTGGACGTGCGCCGTACCGCCGAGGAACTGGCCGAGACGGCGGTCCCGCGGCTGGCCGACTTCGTCACCATCGACCTGCCCGACGCCGTCCTGCGCGGTGAGGAGTCCGCCGACCCCCTCGCCGACCTGCGCCGCACGGTGCTGTACGGCGTCCGCGAGGGCCTGCCCTTCACCCCGCCCGGCAAGCGCATCGACTTCGGTCCGACCGCGCCCCAGTTGCGCTGCCTGACCAGCGGCGAGGCGGTGCTGGAACCGGACCTGAAGGCCGCCGCGGGCTGGCTCGCCCAGGACCCGGAGCACACCGCACGGCTGCTGGCCCACGTGCACTCCCTGATCGCGGTGCCCCTGCTCGCCCGCGGTGTCGTCCTGGGTATCGCCAGCTTCTACCGCGCCGGGGGTTCCTTCGGGGACGACGACCGCTCCCTGGCCCAGGAACTCGCCGGCCGCGCCGCCCTGTCCATCGACAACGCCCGCCGCTACACCCACGAACGCACCATGGTCCTGGCCCTCCAGCGCCGCCTGCTCCCGCACGGCCTGCCCGACCAGGACGCCGTCGAGGTCGCCCACCGCTACCTGCCGGCCGAATCCGACGTGGGCGGGGACTGGTACGACGTCATCCCGCTCTCCGGCGCCCGGGTCGGGCTGCTGGTCGGCGACGTCGTCGGCCACGGCATGCTCTCCGCGGCCACCATGGGGCGACTGCGCACCGCGGCCCGCAGCTTCGCCGAGCTCGACTTCCCGCCGGACGAGGTCCTCACCCACCTGGACAACCTCGTCGGGCGACTGGACCGGGAGGACCCCGACGGCAAGGGCGCCGGCGTCATCGGCGCCACCTGCCTGTACGCCGTCTACGACCCGGCCGCGCAAAGCTGCCTGATGGCACGCGCCGGCCATCCGCCCCCCGCGCTCGTCCACCCCGACGGTGCCGTGACCTACCCCGACCTCCCCGCCGGTCCCCCGCTCGGCCTCGGGGGCCTGCCCTTCGACGCCGTCGAGGTCGACCTCCCCGAGGGCAGCCAGCTGGTCCTGTACACCGACGGGCTCATCGAGGACCGGCACCGCGACGTCGACATCGTCCTGGAGCAGCTGCGCACGGCCCTGGCCCATCCGGAGCGTGCGCCGGAGGAGACCTGCCAGGCGGTCCTGGACACGGTGGCGCCCGCGCATCCGCACGACGACATCGCCCTGCTCGTGGCCCGCGTCCACGCCCTGGATCCCGGCCGGATCGCCACCTGGGAGCTGTCCGCCGACCCGGCCCTCGTCGGCGAGGTCCGGGCCTCCGCGATGCGGCGCCTGACCGACTGGGGGCTGGAGGAGACCGCGTTCGCCGCGGAGCTGATCCTCAGCGAGCTGATCACCAACGCCATGCGGCACGGCGCCGGGCCCATCCGGGTGCGGCTGCTGTACGGACGCACGCTGATCTGCGAGGTCTCCGACGCCAGCAACACCGCCCCGCACCTGCGCCGGGCGGCCAGCACGGACGAGGGCGGGCGCGGCCTGTTCCTCGTCGCGCAGCTCTCGCAGAGCTGGGGCACCCGCTACCTCCCCGAGGGCAAGGTCATCTGGGCCGAATGCGGTTTCGACGCCGCCTGATCCGGCCCCCGGGCCCGTCGGCGCGACGGCACGGCTGAAATATGCCCGAAATGCTGTAATTTGTTCAGGTGTCCGACGCTCCCGATCCCTCGACGAAGGCAGCCTCGCCCCTCGACCCGGAGCCACTGGTCCGTGTCCGCGGGCTCGGCAAGCGCTTCGGCGGGACCGTCGCGCTGGCCGGGGTCGACCTCGACGTCCACGCCGGCAGCGTCCTCGCCCTCCTCGGGCCCAACGGCGCCGGGAAGTCCACGCTCATCAAGATCCTCGCCGGCGTCCACCAGGCCGACGCGGGGCAGATCACCGTCGCCGGGCAGCCCCTCGGCAGCCACACCGCCGCGCGCAGCATGTCCTTCATCCACCAGGACCTCGGTCTCGTGGAGTGGATGACGGTCGCCGAGAACATCGCCCTGACCACCGGGTACGGGCGCCGGGCCGGGCTGATCTCCTGGCGGCGCACCCGCGAGCGCTGCGTCGACGCCCTGGGGATCGTCGCCGGCCATCTCGACCCCGACGCACCGGTCTCGGAACTCGCGCCGGCCGACCGCTCGCTGGTGGCGATCGCCCGGGCCCTGGCGGCACGCGCCCGGCTCCTCGTCCTCGACGAACCCACCGCCCGTCTGCCCGCCGCCGACAGCGCCCGGCTCTTCCGCGTCCTGCACGACCTGCGCGACCGGGGTCACGCTGTCCTCTACGTCAGCCACCGCCTGGACGAGGTCTACCAGGTCGCCGGCACCTTCGCCGTCCTGCGCGACGGCCGGCTCGTCAGCCACGGCCGGCTGGCGGACCACAGTCCTGCCCGACTGGTCCGCGACATCGTCGGCGAGGAGGAGGAACCGGCCGCCCGCCGCCCCTGGGGCGTCCCGGCCGCCGCACCGGCCGTCCTGACCCTCGACGGCGTACGCACCGCCCGTACGGGACCGGTCGGCCTGCACCTCGCGGCCGGGGAGGTCCTCGGCCTGGTCGGTCTCTCCGGCGCCGGGCACACGGACCTGGGCCGAGCCCTCGCCGGTGCCCGGCCGCTCGTGGGCGGGCAGGCCGTGCTCCACGGGCGGCCGTACCGTCCCCGCACGGTCGCGGAGGCCGTCGCCCGCGGGGTCGGCTTCGTGCCGGGCGACCGGCTGCGGGAGGGCTGCCTCACCGAGCTGACCGTACGGGAGAACCTCCTGGCCAACCCCCGCGCGGGCGGCGCGACTGCACCGCGCTGGATCGGCCCCCGCCGCGAACGCGCCCGGGCCGTCGCCCTGATCGACCGGTTCTCGGTGCGCCCCCGCGACAGCGAGGCCGCCATCGCCACGCTCTCCGGCGGCAACCAGCAGAAGGTCATGCTCGGCCGGTGGCTGCGGACGGACCTGCGGCTGCTGATCCTCGAGGAGCCGACCGCGGGCGTGGACGTCGGGGCCAAGGCCGCGCTCCACCGCCTGCTCCGCGAGGCGCTTCAGTCGGGCCTGGCGGTCCTGCTGCTGTCCACGGACTTCGAGGAGGTGGCGAGCGTGTGCCGGCGCACCCTGGTATTCGTCCGCGGGACCGTGACGGCCGGGCTGAGCGGCCCCGCCCTCACCGTCACCGGACTCACCCGGGCGGCCTCGGCCATGCCCCCGTCCACCGTCGAGCGGCCATGACCCCGCCGCCCCCGCCTCCGCCGCAGCGCCCCGGACGCCTGCACCGCCAGGGCGGCCACCACATCGGCGCCTACGGGCTGCTCGCCCTGACCGCCCTGCTCTACCTGCTCTTCTCCCTGACCCTGCCGGACACCTTCCCCACGCTCGACACGGTCGACTCGATCCTGTCCAACCAGTCGATCCCGGCCGTCCTCGCCCTCGCCGCCATGGTGCCCATCGTCACCGGCGCGTTCGACCTCTCCATCGGCTACGGTCTCGGCCTGGCCCATGTGATGGTGATGCAGCTCGTCGTCGGCCAGGGCTGGCCCTGGCCGCTCGCCTGCCTCACCGTGATCGCCGGAGGGCTGGTCGCAGGCGTCATCAACGGCGTCATCGTCGAGTTCGGCCGGATCGACTCCTTCATCGCCACCCTCGGCACCGGCAGCATGATGTACGCCGTGACCGGCTGGATCACCGACGGCGGCCGGATCGTCCCCGGCCCCCAGGGTCTCCCGCCCGCGTTCACGGACCTCTACGACTCCTCGTTCCTCGGCCTGCCGGTCCCCGCCTTCTACGTGCTCGCCCTGGCGGTCGCCCTCTGGCTGGTGCTGGAACGACTGCCGCTCGGCCGCTCCCTGTACGTCGTCGGGTCGAACCCGCGCGCGGCAGACCTGGTCGGCATCCCGACCCGCAGGTACACCGTCTACGCGTTCGCCGCGTCCGGGCTGATCGTCGGCTTCGCCGGGGTACTGCTCGCGGCCCAGCAGCAGATCGGCAATCCGAGCGTCGGGCTCGACTACCTGCTGCCCGCCTTCGTCGGCGCCCTCCTCGGCTCCACCGCGATCAAACCCGGCCGGCCCAACGCCCTCGGCACCGTCGTCGCCGTCGCCGTCCTCGCCGTCGGCCTCACCGGCATCGCCCAGCTGGGTGCCGACTTCTGGACGGTGCCGCTGTTCCACGGCGGCACCCTGCTCGTCGCCGTGGGTCTCGCCGGATACGCCGCCCGCCGCCGGCTGCGCGGCGGTGCCACCCGCGACGCCCCCGCCGCGCCGCCCCCGCCCCCGCCCGCCGCGGCGCCGGAGGGCGGCACGGCGGGCACACCCCCCTGACCCCCTCGACGCGTCCCTTCGCGCCGACCCCCTCACAGGAGCTCCCGTGCACCGCACCCGCAAGGCCGCCCCCGCCGCCCGCACCGCGCGGCTCGTCTCCAGCGCCCTGCTCGTGACGGCCACCGCCCTCATCGGCTGCGAACGCGGTTCCTCGGAGGGCGCGGACGAGACGGCGACGGGTCCCGGCGGATGCCCCGCCGTCCACGCCAGGGCCCGGGAAGCCGTCACCCGGGCGGAACGCACCGACATCCCCTGGGGCGGCCCCACCAGCGGCCCGAAGGCGGTGCCCGGCAAGACGATCGTCTACGTCGCACAGACCATGACCAACCCCGGTGTCGCGGGCGCCGCGCACGGGGTGCGGGAAGCCGCGCGGTCCATCGGCTGGGACGTCCGGGTGATCGACGGCCAAGGCACCCCGGCCGGCATCCAGGCGGCCATGAGCGAGGCCGTGGCCCTCAGGCCCTCCGGCATCGTCATCGGCGGCTTCGACCCCGACTCGACGGCACAGCAGGTCACCCGCGCCAACGCGCAGCGCATCCCGCTCATCGGCTGGCACGCGGTCCCCGAGCCCGGCCCCAGCCGACGACCCGACCTCTTCACCAACGTCACCACCCGGGTCCAGGACGTGGCCCGCATCAGCGCGCAGTGGATCATCGCCGACTCGAACGGCCGCGCCGGGGTCGTGCTCATCACCGACGCCTCGATCCCCTTCGCGCGGAACAAGTCCGACCTGATCAGGAAGGAACTGGCGAGCTGTCGGGGTGTGCGGCTGCTCGCGGTGGAGAACATCCCGATCCCGGACGCGAGCAGCCGCACGCCGCGGGAGATCTCCTCGCTGCTCTCCCGGTTCGGGGACCGGTGGACCCACTCCGTCGCCATCAACGACCTGTACTTCGCCGATGCCGCCCCCGCCTTCCGAGCGGCCGGCGAGAAGGGCTCGGGGCCGCCCTTCAACATCGGCGCCGGAGACGGCGACCCGTCCGCGTTCCGGCGCATCGACAGCGAGCAGTACCAGGCCGCCACCGTGCCCGAGCCGCTGTCCCTCCAGGGCTGGCAGATCGTCGACGAGTTCAACCGCGCCTTCTCCGGCCGCCCCGCCAGCGGCTATGTGGCTCCCGTCCACGTCGCCACGGCCGACAACAGTGACGGAGCCTCGGCCTGGGATCCGTCCGGCTACCGGGAGGCGTACCGGAGGATCTGGGGGAAGTGAGGGCCGATCAGGTGCAGGTCTCTTCACGGAACTTGCACGGAATCCCGCAGTTCCTTGAGTTTTCAAGCGCTAGTGTCACCGTCAGTCGAGTGACCGCCGAGGTCGAGCCGAGCGGGGCCCGTCCGCGGCGGCACTCGATCTCCCCCCACCCTGCACAGGAGACTCGGTGTGTACGACGGTGACGTAGTGGTGATCGGCGGCGGTTACGCCGGTGTCCGGCTGGCGAGGAAGCTGGACGGCACGGCCCGGGTCACCCTGGTGGACCGCAAGGAGGTCTTCTTCCACCGCGTCGCCTCCCTGCGCGCCGGGGTCCACCCCGAGTGGACGCACACCCCCTTCATCCCGTACGACCGGCTGCTGCGCCACGGCCGGGTCGTGACCGGCAAGGCCGTCCGGATCGACACCGCCGAGCGGCAGGTCGTCCTCGCCACGGGCGAGCGGCTGCCGTACGACGTGGTCGTGATCGCCACCGGTGCCGACTACCCCGAGCCCGCCCGCTTCACCGGCACCACCACCGAGGAGGCCGCCAAGTCGTTCGCCGAGCACCAGCGCAGCATCGCCGCGGCCGAGCACGTCCTCGTCGTCGGCGGCGGCCCCGGCGGCGTCGAACTCAGCGCCGAGATCCGCCTCGCCCGCCCGGACGCCCGGGTCACCCTCGCCCACTCCGGGCGCGCCCTGCTCGACTCCACGGGCAGCGAGCGGCCGGGGCGCAAGGCCCTGGCCTGGCTGGAGTCCCACGACGTCGAGGTGCGGCTCGACTCCTTCATGTCGCCCGGCCACGAGTTCGGCACCTACCGGGACGCCCGCGGCGCCGTCATCGAGGCCGACCTGTCCTTCTGGGCGACCGGTACCACCCCCAACACCCTCTGGTTGCGCCTGGCAGGTCACGGCGCCTGGCTGAACGCGTCCGGGCACGTGAAGGTCGACCGCACCCTCCGGCTCGAGGGCCGGCTCGACGTGTTCGCCGTCGGTGACGTCAACGACGTCACCGAACTCAAGATCACCCCCGCCGCCCTCGCCCAGGCGGACAGCGCCGCCCACAACATCCGCGCCTACCTCCAGAGTTCGGGCAAGCACCGCAAGGAGCCGCGCCACTACCGCCCGACCCCCCGCACGCCGCTCATCGTGCCCTTCGGCCCGGCCGACGGACTGACCGTGCTGCCCGTGCCGGGCGGCGATTCAGCGGTCCTCGGCAGCCGCACCACCACCCTGGCCAAGGCGAGAACCCTCATGACGCCCTACATGCGGCGCCAGCTGGGTTACACCGCCGCCTGATATACGGTGGGGGCCGCCCCCCGCACCCCCCCGTCGTTACCCGCCGGTTCGGTCTGGGGTAGGGTCCCCACCGTTTCCGGCTACCGACTGATGGTGTGCCGGTACAGGGCGTGTCGGAGGGTGGCAAGAAAGTGGAATCCCAGTGGGGTGACGGCGGATCCGTGGACCTGGACGACACACGGTTGGAGACTCTGAGTCCCGAACCGCTGCTGACCCGGGACTACGAGACACGTCCCTCCCTCGTGTACGAACGGCTGCGGCACCAGCACGGCCCGGTCGCACCGGTCGACCTGCTCGGGGTGCCCGCCTGGCTCGTCCTCGGCTACCGCGAGGCGCTCCAGGTGCTCCAGGACGACGACGGCTGGCCCAAGGGCCTGGAGAACTGGCGGGCTCGCTCCGAGGGCCGCGTCCCGGCCGACTGGCCGCTCGGGCCGTCCCTGGAGGTCAACCACATCCTGATCCAGGGCGGTCCCGGATACCGCCCGCTGCGCACGGCCTGGGACGTCGCCCTCAAGCCCTTCCAGGACCCCCGCCACCCGCAGGCGAAGCGCCTCAAGGCCGCCGTCACCGCCTACGCCGACGAACTGATCACCCTGGTCGGGCAGGGCGGCAGGACCGGCGTGGCGGACCTGTCCGCGCAGTTCTCCCGGCCGCTGCCGCTGATGGTGGCCAGCCATCTGCTCGGCTTCCCCGGCTCGCAGGGAGACGACGCGCTGATGGACATGTGGCGGGTGCTCGACGCCGGTCCGGACGCCGAAGCCGCGCTGGAGCGCCTGCTGGCGACGCTGGCGGATCTGGCCGCGCTGAAGCTGGAGAAGCCGGGGGACGACTTCCCCTCCTACCTGCTGGCCGCGCACCCGGGCCTGTCGCTCGACCACCTGGCCCGCGAGCTGTTCATGCTGCTCGGCATGACCTCCGACCACGTCGGCATCCTCATCTCCAACACGGTCGTTGAGGTCCTCTCGGGCGAGGGCAGCGTACGCGCGAGCCTGTCCGCCGGAATGGTCAGGGAGACCATGAACCGGGTGGTCATGCGCAAGCCGCCGCTGGTGAACTTCGTCCCGCGCTTCGCCGCCCAGGACACGCCCCTCGGCAACTACACGATCCGGGCCGGCGATCCGGTGTGGGTCTCCTCGGCCGCCGCGCACGCCGACCCGCTCTTCGCCGACCACGTCGCCTCCGGCACCGCGATCAGCACCCGGGCGCACCTGTCCTGGGGTGCGGGTCCTCGCCAGTGCCCGGCGCGGGAACTGGCCTCGACGGTCGCGGCGGCCGGTGTGGGGCGCCTGTTCGAGCGGTTCGACTACCTCGACCTCGCCCTGCCCGCGGACCAACTGCCCTGGCGCTCCTCGCCGTTCATGCGGGGCCTGCGCTCGCTGCCCGTGCGGTACGAACTCGCCTCGGCGCCGCCCGCGCGGCCTCGGGCGGACGCCCCCGCGGCGGAGGTGGCCGAGGAGATCCTGCCGGACCCGTCCGCGCGGCAGCGCTCCTCGCTGTGGCGCTATCTGACCGGCCTGATCCGCGGCGGCCGCTGACCGGAGGGGCCGCCGCCCGGGAACGGGTGAGTCGAACGCCCGTCCCGTAGCGACGCGGGCACCGTCGACGTCTCGCGCACCTGGCGTCCGCGGACGCTGCACGAGCGGCTGCGGGTGCCGACAGGCACAACCGCTCGGCGATCTCCCGGGTGGGCGTGCCGTCGGCGGTGAGTCGCAGCACCCGTTCTCCTCGCCCCAGGGCCGGTGACGGAGTGAGCGCACGCCTCAGGAGTGCCCGACCGCCGCCGGACGGGGCTGCCGGTGGTCGAGTGGTGAGGTCCTGGAGGCGGGCGTACCGTCGAACGGTGGACACCGCAGGCAGCAGCCCGCAGCCGGCCGCCCCACAGACGACCACCATCCGGGAACCCGGTGGTGGCGGAAGCGCTATGGCGCTTCTGGTCATCGCCTCGTGCCAGCTGATGGTGGTGCTCGACATCACCATCGTCAACATCGCGCTGCCACACATCCAGAGTTCCCTGGACTTCTCCACCACCAGTCTGTCGTGGGTGGTGAACGCCTACACCCTCACCTTCGGCGGCCTGCTGCTGCTCGGCGGCCGGGCCGGCGACATCCTGGGCCGGCGGCGCGTCTTCATCTTCGGCGTGCTGCTGTTCGTGCTCGCCTCCCTGCTCGGCGGGTTCGCCCAGAACTCCGGCCAACTCCTCGGCGCACGCGCACTACAGGGCGTCGGCGGCGCCATCGCGTCCCCGACCTCCCTCGCCCTGATCAGCACCACCTTCCGCGAGGGACCGGAACGCAACCGCGCCTTCGGCGTCTTCGCCGCGGTCTCCGCGGGCGGCGGCGCCATCGGCCTGCTCGCGGGCGGCATGTTGGTGGAGTGGCTGAACTGGCGGTGGGTGCTGTTCGTCAACGTGCCCATCGGCCTGCTCATCGTGCTCGCGACACCCAAGTGGATCAGGGAGTCCGAACGCCACCCCGGGCGCTTCGACGTCATCGGCGCCCTCACCTCCACCGCGGGCATGGTGCTGCTCGTCTACGGATTCATCCGGGCCGCGCAGGACGGCTGGCGCGACGCGCTCACGCTGGCCTCGTTCGCCGGGGCGGTCGTCCTCCTGGTGGGCTTCGTGCTGATCGAGCGGCGCTCCAGACAGCCCATCACGCCGCTGCACATGTTCGCCGACCGCAACCGCGCGGGCACCTACGGCATCATGTTGTGCCTCGCCGCCGCGATCTTCGGGATGTTCTTCTTCCTCACGCTCTTCGTGCAGAACGTGCTGGAATACAGCCCCTTGGCCGCCGGACTCGCCTTCCTGCCGGTGAGCGCGGTCATCGCCGTCGGCGCCGGACTGGCCTCGCGGTTCCTGCCCGTCTACGGGCCCAAGCCGTTCATGGTGCTGGGCGCGATCCTGGCCGCGGCCGGACTGGCTTGGCTCACCCTGACCGACGTCCACTCCACCTACGCGGGCAGCGTCCTGGGCCCGATGCTCGTCTTCAGCCTGGGCATGGGCATGGAGTTCGTGTCGCTGACCCTCATGGCGCTGTCCGACGTGCCCACCCCGGAGACGGGCGCGGCTTCCGGACTCCTCAACGCCACCCAACAGGTCGGTGGTTCCCTCGGCCTGTCCATCCTGGTCACGATGTACGGCACGGCCAGCACGAACGAGGCGCAGAAGCAGGTCCCGGACTTCCTGCGGCAGGCAAGCCCGGCCGAACGTCTGCGGTTCGAACGCACCGGGCAACTGCCCAAGCCCTGGTCCGACGAGATCCTCACCGCCGGCGTCTCGGCCTCCTTCATCGTGGCGGCCGTCTTCACCGCCGTCGCCGCGCTCATCGCCCTGCTCGTCATCCAGGTCCGCCCCTCCGACCTGGAACGCCTCAAGGGTGGGACGGGCCCCGGCCCGGTGTGAGGCCCGCCCCGGTCGACACCGCTACGATCCGATCCTCGCCGCGATGACCGGCGCCAGCCGGTCTGCGACGGCCCGGTGCCCCCGGTCGTTGGGATGCACCGCGTCCGTCAGATCGCCCGACCCCAGCCAGCCGGTCGTGTCGACGAAGGAGACCCGCGTGTCGCCACCGGCGGCGGCGGCCCTCACCGCGGCCTCGGTCTGCGGCACGTACCGCCCGCGGAACGTCTCCAGCGCGAAGATCCACGCCTGGGGGTACGCCGCCCGCACCTTGCGCAGCAGGCTGCTGTACGCCGACTGGAACTGCGCCGAACTCACGCCATGGCCCACATCGTTGGTGCCGAGATTGATGACGACCGCGTCGGCCCGGTAGCGGGAGAAGTTCCAGTCCGGCGTCGCGGCGTTCGGGTTGAGCTTGGTGAACTGCCGCTCCAGGCCGACGCATCCGTCCGCTGCGGCCACCAGGCACGCACCACCCTGTGCGATCTGCGTGTGCTCGACGCCCAGCCGCTCCCCGATCAGCCAGCCGTACGCGGTACGGGCGTTCTGCGAGCTCGTCGTGCCCACGGTGATCGAGTCACCGACGAACTCGACCAGCTTGGCCGGCGCCGGCGGTGCGAACGTCGTCGCGCCACTGTCCAGGACAAGCCCCTGGAAGACGGCGTCGCCCTTGTACGATCCGGCCACCACCTGGTAGTTGACCTGGAGCGTGTGGTTGCCGGGGGAGAGGGCCGCCGGGGTCAGGTTCACCGTTCCCTTGACGTCGTCGTAGAACTTCACGGGCCCGTTGTCGATCCGCGCCCACAGGTCGATCGTGCCCCGCTGCTTCAGCTTGACCGTCCGCCCGGTGAAGCCGACCCGGTAGTAGGCGCCCGCCCAGTACGGGGTGTACGCGGTACTGGAGCTGGTGGTGTCCCAGCGGCCGACGAACTTGATGTTCGGGTCGCCGGGCTGCCCGGGGGCGGCGGCCTTCACTTCGGCGGACTCGGTGCGCAACGTGGTGCCGTCGTGGTCGCCGCGAGCGGCCTGGGCCGGCGAGCCGCCCGTCAAGGACAGCAGACAGGCCAGCAGCGCGGCCGTGAGGAGAGCGGGCAGGACGCGTCCGGGGGAGGGGTGGGGAGAGGTCTGCACGGGGTTCCCTTCACGTGGGGGTAGTTGGGAGCGCTCCCATAGGCAGCTTTTCGAGAGAATCAGTGAAACGGTTCAGCGTCAAGTGCTCCGGTGCTCTCGGGAGTTGAGGGAGGCCGGTCCCGTGACGCCTGGGCGAGTGGACCGGACCCGCCCGCTCGGGCCTGCGGCCCGAGGCGTCCTGGCAATGCCGTACGGGCCCGCGGAGCTGTGGAGGTTCCGGGCGTCGAATGAGGAGGCATCGGGCACAGCGGAACGGGGCGGCCGCCGTGACCCGGCCCGGCACCGCGCCGCGGCAGCGCCCACGCCCCGTGCCTCAGCGCACGCCTGTCACGGCCGCGGCCGGGGAAACGTCTCCAGCGCCTCGGCCAGCCCCGCCGCGTCCGTGCCGATCTTGCGGTACACGGAGGAGAGCAGCTGCCGTACCCCCTGCTCGGTGAGGTGCAGCCCCGTGGCGATGACTGCCGCCGGGTGACCCTGGGCCGTCAGCTCGGCCGCCTTGCGCTCGTGCGCGGTGAGGGTGTCGGTCTGGGCGTAGCGCAGGGGCAGCGGACGCAGTCCGGCGGCGGAGAGTTCCCGCCTGGCCCGGGCGGCCAGGCCCTCGGCGCCGCAGTGCACCGCGCTTTCGAGGCCCTGGTAGAGCCGGTCGGCGGCCTCGTGCAGACGGCCGTTGCGGGCCAGCGCGGCGCCGTGGCCGACCAGGGCGCGGGCCAACTCGTACGCGGCGGGCGACTGCTGCAGCCGGTCCACGGCCTCCGCGTGCAGATCGAGCGCGGCCTCCCCGCCCGTCACCTCCGCCTGGGTGTGCAGCGCCTGGCCGATCGCGGAGGCCGCGCCGAAGTCCCGGGCCCGCTTCACGGCGTCCTTCGCGTGCCGCACCGCCCGGTCGGGAGCGCTGCGGACCAGCGCCTTGGCCAGACCAAGCTGCCACGGGCACCAGGCGGGGTTGCGCCAGTCCCGGCCCTCCAGCCATTCCCCCACGCCGGACAGCAGGGGCACGGCCTCGTCGGGCCGGCCTTCCGCCAGAAGCAGCTCGGCGTACACGGTGCGCGGGTCGGGATAGATGACGGCGTTGGGGACGGCGTCGCCGTAGCGGTACCGGTTGGCGAGCCGGCGGGCCGCCACGGGCCGGCCGCGGGCCAGGAGGGTCTGGATCAGGATGCCGACGGCGAACCACTGGGCGGGCACCGCGCCCTCCACCCGGTCGGCGATGCCCAGCCCCTCCCGCACCAGGTTCTCGGCCTCGGCCAGGCAGCCCCGGCGGTAGCGGATGTACGCGGAGAGCGTCTGGCCCAGCGCCAGGTGGGAGCCGTGCCAGCCCTTCGACTCGCATTCGGCCATGCCCCGTGCGAACAGCTCCTCGGCCCGGCGTGGCTGGTCGCAGTACATGAACACCAGGGCCACCGAGACGGGTACCTCGAAGCCCCGGTTCTCATGGGTCCAGCTCAGCCCGCCGCGCAGGGCCGCCTCGGCATACCCGAGGGCCTTCTCCCGGGGCTCTCCGCGCATCATGGCGTCCCAGGCGCGCGACCCGAGGATGTACCGCTCCTCCAGACCGCGCCCGGGCAGACGGTCGGCCAGCCGCGCCAGCGCCCGCGACCGGCCGGACGAATCCGCCTCGTCGGCGCGGAACGCGCTCCAGACGAAGTGGTCGCCCTGCATCCGCAGCCGGATCCTGGGGTGGGTGGCGCGCTGCGCCTCGTCGGCGGCCACCGTCGCGGCCTCCGCCATCCGGTCCGTGTGGGCCAGCGCCTGGGTCAGCCGGTACACCATCGAGGCGCGCAGCTCGGGATCGATGTCGGGCTCCGCCAGTGCCTCCCGCAGATGCGTGACGGTGGCGGTGGGCTTGATGAGGAAGGTCGCGCAGGCGAGTTCGTGCAGCAGGACGGCGCGCTCCTCCGGCAGCGGCGGCTCCTGCAGGGCCCGGTTCAGCAGTCGCCGGGCCGCCTCCGGAGCACCGGAGTGCAGGGCTTCACGGGCGGCCTCCCGCAGGCAGGCCACGGCCTCGGTGCTGCCCTCGCAGGGCACCTCCAGCAGGTGCCGGGCCGCGGCGGCGGGCCCGAGCCCGGCCGCCCGGACGGCCTCCGCCGCCGAGTTGTGCATGCCCTCCCGAAGGCTCGTCCCGATGGCCCCGTAGATCGTGGTGGCGATCAGCGGATGGACGAACTCCAGGTTCTCCTCCGCGTCCTCGCCGTCGGCCAGGATGCGGGCGGCGCGCAGCTTCCGGATCGCATCGGCCGCCGCCGTGTTGCCGATCGCCGCGATCCGGGCGGCCAGCTCGGGTGAGATGGACTGACCGAGGACGGCCGCCGCGTAGGCGAAGCGGACGGTCGTGGTGCCGAACCCCTGGAGGCGCTCGATCAGGCCGGGCCCCGTCACCGCGGTGGCCAGCTCGCGCATGACGGGCAGGTCCCGGCCGGTGCCCTTCAGCCGCCGCTCACCGAGCCGGATGGCGAGTTCGACGACCTCGAACGGGCTCCCGCCGGTGACCTCCCAGCATTCCTCGCAGAACCTTCCTTCGGCCTGCTCGCCCACTTCGTCCCTGACGATCCGGGACACGGCCGCGGCGCTGAGCGGTTCCAGCGTGAAGGGACGGCTCCCCATGTCGGAGGCGACGGCGCTGAAGGCGTCCCCCTCGAGGGGCAGTTCGTCGGGCCGGTAGGCGACGACCATCAGCAGGGACAGGTCCACGCCCCGGGGCGCGAACGAGGCGAGCCAGCTCAGCGACTCGACATCCGCCCAGTGCAGGTCGTCCAGGAGCAGGACGACGGGTGCCTTCTTCACCGCCAGACGCGTCATCACCCAGTCGAGACCGTCCCGGACCCCGGTCGGGTCCGGGACGTGGCCGCGTGGCGTCGCGACCAGACCGAGGGCGGCGGCGACGATGTCGTACCAACTGCCCAGGAAGGTGCGCAGTTCCGCCTCGTCCATGGTTGCCAGAGCGGGCTGGACGAGCTGGCGCACCACGTGGAACGCCAGCCCCCGCTCCTTCTCCCCGCCCCTGCCCGACAGCACGGTGAAGCCCTGCGCCAGGGCGCGGGCCCGGGCCTCGGTCAGCAGGGCGGTCTTGCCCATTCCGGCCGGACCGGTGAAGGCCAGCAGTCCGCCGCGCGGCGCCTGAGGCACGCCGTCGAGGCAGTCGCGCAGGCCCGCCAGCGCGGAGTCGAGCGCCCGGAGTTCCTTGCGGCGCTCGAGCAACGGCCGGAGCTCGGGAGTGGGTTGCCGCAGCTCATTCGCCATGTGCCGTACCAATTCCTGTCGTCGGCCATCGGGAGGCAGCGCAGAGCGTACGCCTCCCGAGAGGGGCCGTTCCGGAATATGGAACGAGCACGACGAAGAAGGGTGAACGGAATGCCGTCGCGGCGTGCACCGTGGCTCCGGCGGGTAGCCTGGCCCGAATGGGCGCGTGCCACCCGGGCCACCGAAACGCAGGGCCGCGACCGGCTCGCCGGTGCCGTGGCCGCCGGTGCCACGGCTCTCACCGCAGGGCTCCGGGGGCCCCCGGGTCCGCGTAGCGCGGCACGGTGCGGGACCAGTAGTAACAACCGCGGATCCAGCCCGCCATGCCTTCCACGTAGCCGACGCCCGAAGGGCTCAACTCCGGTTCGAGCTCGGCGTAGACCTGCTCGAACTCGCGGATCGTGCTGTTGATCCGCCGGATGGCCAGGGTGACGGCCACCGGCAGGGGGCACTGGTGGGCCCGCTGGTAGGCGAGGGCCAGGTTGATCAGTCCCCCGGTTCGTTTCTCCTTGACGGCGGAGAACAGGTCGGGGATCCACACCGCCGCGTCGGCCGACAGCCGGCTCAGGTGCCGCATGAGCGGATGATGGAGCTCCTCCGAGGTCAGCTCGCAGGGCTGGGCGGCCTCGCACAAGGGGTAGAAGGGCTCGACGCCCGCGGTGAGGGACCGTATCGAGGTGCACAGCCCGGACCGTATGGGGGAGGGGTGGTTCTGGGCCACCGCTTCGTACAGCAGGCCGTGCACGTACTCGCTGCTCTTCCACGCCCAGCGGTCGGCCTGTGCGGGTGTGCACCGTTCGCGGATCTGCCGGTAGAGGTCGGCGAGGGCCGCTCCCAGTGGGCTGCCGGGCGAGGCGCCGTCCCGAAGGATCGCGACGCTCTCGCACAGCATGGGCAGCAGTCGGCCCGGCTGGTGCCGGCCGACATCCTCGGCCCGGTCGTCGAAGACGAACTGGTAGGCGATCTGATGGGCGACCAGTTGCAGTATCCCGGCGTCGACGTCCGGGCTGTTGTACGAGGCGAGTTCGGCGGGACGGGTCTGGTAGATCATCGCCGCGACCCCTGGCTCGTCGCTCAGTCCGGTCAGGCGGAGCCACTTCTCGACGCCCGCCGCGGCCTCGGACTCGTGGGGGTTCCGCCGGAACGGGAAGGGCATGTAGAGATGGGCGTCGATCAGCTCCACCAAGCTGGAAGCGGGAGTTCCGCCCGGCGCCATGGCTAAGATTTCCTCCTGCGTGGTGGACACCGTTGTCACCGTCCCTCCGGTTCTTGTCCGTCTCCGGACGCCGCGGCCGTGGCTCCGGACGCGAGGGCGGCGGCGGGCGGCGCGGCGCCGCCCGGGGCGTCCGCCCGCGGTGTGCAGAGCATCGTCAGGGACCTCGGCCCCAGCGTCGCCCCGGGGCGCAGCGGCGGGACGCGCCCGGGCGGATGACTCAGCCGCCAGCGGCCGGCGATGGTCGCGAGGGTCACGGTCATCTCGGCCAGGGAGAACAGGTCGCCTATGCACTTGCGGCTGCCCGCGGCGAACGGGATCAGCGCCCCGTGCGGACCGGCGGCGGCCTCGTCCTCCAGCCAGCGCTCGGGCAGGAACCGGCCGGGCTCGGGAAACGACGCCGCGTTGTGGTGCAGGAGATAGGGGCTGTACAGGACGGTGGTCCCCGGCGGCAGACGGCGTCCGCCGAGCTCGGTCTCCCGGGTGGTGATCCGCGTGAAAAGCCAGCCGGGCGGGGAGTGGCGCAGTGTCTCGGTGAGGACGGACCGGGTGTAGACCAGACGCGGCAGGTCGTCGGCCTCCGGCAGCCGTCCGGCGAGGACGGCGTCGACCTCGGCGTGCAGCCGCTTCTCCACCTTCGGGTGCCGGGCCAGCAGACTGAAGGTGGAGGCCAGACACATCGAAGGGCTCTCGGAACCGGTGAGCAGGAGTGACACCAACTGGTCGTGGACCTCCTGGTCGGTGACCGGAGTCCCGCCGTCCTCGGCGTCCCCGGCCGCCAGCAGCAGTCCCAGCAGATCGTCGCGGGGAGTGCCACGGCGGCGCTCGGCGATGGCCGCGTCGATGAGTTCACGCACCCGCTCCACCGCGCGCCGGTAGCGGCGGTTCGCCGGTGTGGGGAGACGGAACAGGGCGTCGACCGGCACGACCGTGCGGACGAACAGGCCGCGGACGATGGCCGCCAGGCAGTGCCGTACCTCGTCGGCTGCCGCGGGGTTGAGGGAGTCGGACAGCAGGACCCGGCTGATCAGCCGGGTCGTCAGGCCCAGCATGGCGGCACTGACGTCGACCCGCTGCCCATCGCGCCAGTCGCGGCACAGCGCCTCGGACTCCTCGGCCATCAGGTGTGTGTGCCCGGCGACGCTCGACGGGCGGAAGGTCGGTTGCAGCAGCCTGCGCTGCCGCCGGTGCTCCGAATGCGGGCAGGTGACGACACCGTCCCCCATCAGCGCCCGAAGCCTCTCGTACTGCGGCCCGCCCTTGTCGAACGTACGGGTGTCCCGGAGCATCCGGTGGACCAGCTCCGGGTGACACACCATCCAGGCGCGCTGCGGGCCGAGGCGTATCTGCACCAGATCGCCGTGCGCGGGAAGGGAATTCAGAAACTCCAACGGGCGACGGAACAAGGCGATACCGTGGCCGATGGATGGGAATATGCCTGGAGCAGAACCAACGGACCATGTGTGTTCCGGTTCACGAACGCAGCCGTTCATCGAAATGCCACCTGCCTCAGTCGGCCAGTAAACACGGTGATGTTTCACCTACTTGGCGCTTGCACCATGTCCTGCCCAGTCCACATGGGTTGCCGACCCGGTGAACCCTTGTTCCAGGGGGGCGCACGGGTGCACGGGGGAAGCGCTGGGGGAATCACTGTCGATGCACGTCATGCGGCAGCGGTTTTCTTCCGCCACTCGAACTTTTCGGTTTTCCTCACGTTTTTTCCGTATACACGCACCTGCCGGTAAGCCGGAGGGGACCAGGCGGAGCGGACCATCGGTCGTGCGCCACCCGGTCCCCGGATCAGGCGTGGTAATGGCTTTCCGGCGGCGCCAGGTAGCCGGCCGCCGACCCGCCCGTGTCGATCACGATCTGGTCCACCGCGATGCCCGCGTCCACCATGAACACCCTCAGCAGGTGCTCACCGGGCGCGGACACGGTCACCCGGGCCGTCAGCTTCTCGACGCCCTCCTCTACATTGCGGGCCCAGGCGTCGCCCCGGTTGCCGGTGGCGATCGCCTGGCCCGACAGGACCGTCGGCGGCTGGTCGTCGAGGGCGACGGCCAGACGGCGTTTGCCGCGTTCGTCGAGGGAGGGCAGCCGGAAGACCGTCACCGGGAACGTGCCGGTCGTGGTGAAGCGCACTCGGTAGCTGAGCTCCGGGGACCGGGTGGTGAAGCCCTCGGTGACGGACGCCGTGGTCGTCGGGACCGCCTCGACGGCTGCCGTACGGCGTCCCAGCCCACGTACGACCCGCCAGAGGGCCCCGCCGCGCTCCACCCGGCGGTCGAAGTGCGCCGCGTCGATCGACACGTAGCCGTGGGCCTCGACGAAGCCACGGGCGCGCTGCCGCGCTCGTTCGCCGTCGTTGACCACCCGCAGGGGCACCTGGGCGGTCGTGCCGGCGCCGGTGAAGGTCAGCGTAGGTGTGTGCGTGCCCTCCGGCGCCCGCGTCCAGTCGATCTCGACCCACACCCGTGTCTGGTCGATGAGCTCGCCGCCCGTGGTGCTCAGCCGGATCCACGGGGCGCTCGGCTCGGCCTGCCACCGCAGGGGGAGGAAACCGGTGTTGAAGACGTCCACGAAACGGCGGTCGCGGGGGTAGGAGGAGAAGGACAGCGGTCGGTCCGCTCCCGTCTCGTTGCCCTCGGCGGCCAGCCCCAGGCCCGAGGTCTCCCGCCGGGGGATCCGGGTCACGGCCGGGCGGCCCGGCGCCTTGGGGATCTCGGAGGGGTAGGGGTTGACGATGCCGTCCCACTTGCCGCCCGCGATCTCGGTGTTGTAGCGGCGGGTGATCGCCTGCTCCTCGGCGTGTGCCGCCTCGGCCAGGTCCGCGAAGTGGTTCGTACCCGCGCCCCGGCCCTGGCGGACGGCGAGGGCGTTGCGGTCCGCCCAGTAGTACTTCAGGTTCATCAACCAGGCGCCGTGGACGGGATATTCGACCAGTTCGAAATAGGCGTCCCGGTAGGCCTCCGGAAGCTTCGCGCCCAACGCCCGGGTTCGTTCGAGCAGCTGCTCGTAGGCCGTCATGCGGCGGCCCGCCTCGTCGCCGTGGTGGACCGTCGAGAAGATCGCCCGGTCGATGAACTCCGGGCGGCGTTCCGCAGCCAGGCGGTAGTACTCCGTGCGGATGGCGGCTATCTCCGAGCCGTACCGCCGGCCGAACTGACGCCCGGCCCACTCCACCAGGAACTCCTCGACGTCGCCCGGGCCCCAGCGGTCCACGTCCCAGGCCATGTCCAGGCAGAACGACAGACCCGTCTCGATGGACTTGATGTCACCGACGTTGAAGATCCACATGCGGTCGGCCTGATGGTCGTGGACCCGCCGCAGCTCCTGCCACACCTTGGCCAGTTGTGTGGTGTCCAGCCACAGATAGCTCCGGGGCCGGCCCCAGTAGGAGAGGTGGTAGTAGATGCCGTTGCCGCCGGATCGGCGGCGCTCCGCGTCGTTCGGGAGCTGGCGCATGTTGCCGTGGTTGTCGTCCGGCCAGATCAGCGTGACGTCGTCGGGGACCTGGACGCCCGCGTTGTACAGCTCCAGGACCTCCTTGTACGGGACGAAGATCTGGGGCTCGGCCTGTCCCACCTCCTCGGCCAGGATGCGGCGCTGGTCCGCGATGATGTCGTTCATCACCGCGACCTTCTCCGGGATCGTGGTGGCGTACTTCGTCTCCAGCGCGGAGTCGTGCAGCCCCCGCATGCCGATCGTCCAGCTGCTCTCGAATCCGGCGTTCTCGCGGGCCCGGGCCCGCCAGTAGTCGGAGATGACGGACGGGTTGACCGTGTAGTCGTAGAGCGGGAGCGTGCCGTCGGGGCCGCGGTGCGCCTCGGCCCACGGTTGCCACTCGTGGACGCCGTTGCGCAGCATGGCCTCGGGGTGGCTGGAGCCGACCACGATGCCGTAGCGGTCGGCCAGTTCGGGGTTCTCGCGGTGCTTGTTGAAGAAGTCGGAGTACGGGTGCATGGCCGGCCAGAGGTAGTTGGCCTTGAGGCGGAGCAGCAGCTCGAAGACCCGCTCGTAGGTTCTGGGGCCGATGTGTTTGTCCGGCTCCTGGGTGCGGTGGGACCACGTGGTCAGGTTCTGCTCGTCGTTGATGAAGATGCCCCGGTAGCGGACGGCGGGTTCGAGGCGCTTGACGGTGCCGGCCGGGACCGTGACGGTGTCGCGGCGCTGCACGGGGACGTCGGCCCACCAGTACCAGGGGGAGACGCCGATGCGTTCGGACGTGTCGTAGACGCCGTAGACGGTGCCGCGGCGGTCGCTTCCCGCGATCACCAGGGCGCGGCCCACACCGGGCAGCGGGCGGTCCACCACCTGGGTGACGGAGGCCTCCCAGCGGCCCGCGACCCGGGAGACGTCCAGGCGCCTCTGTGCGACGAGCCGGTCGATCACCGGACTCGCGCCGATCGTCCCGACCAGGACCAGGAGTTCGGCCCGTCGCGGCACGGTGCGCAGCAGGCGGGGCCGTACGCCGCCGACTCGCTCCACGTCCGCCTGGAGGTCACCGGCCGCGCGGACGACGGCGGGGTCGTCGGCCGCGTCCACGAACACGTCCACGGCGGTGCCGCCCTGGAGCAGGGGGAAGTCCGGGCGGGTCGCGGGAGCGGCCTCGGCGGCGGTGACGGGAAGCAGGGGAGCGGCGCCGACGGCTGCCATCCCCCGTAAGAACGACTTGCGGGTCACGGACGGAAACGATGGTCTCTGCGGCACGGGAACTGCCTTTCCGCGCCAGACCCGCGGCGGTTGCTCGTCCGGGCCGTCGGCGGGGCTGTGCGCACGCACGCGGGAGGTTGGCATGAGCAGATCAGAAAGCGCTTGCCGCAGCACCCTAGGCGAGGTCGGGTGAGGACGTCCAGAGGTGGGCATGGGGCCGCTGTTGCCGCTGTCGCCACGGGTGGCCCTGCGCACCACGCCCGGTGTGTCGAGGACTTCGGCGCTCCATGCTCCCGACGTGATCGGCAAGTATCGACCAGGGGATCGACCTGGTTGAAGCACGCAGGCGAAACGGACTGGGTCGTCACGAACGGGCATTGCGTAGATGCCATGGAACAGCTCCGGCTGGTCGTCGTGCCGCCCAGCGCGGGATCGACCGCCCGAACGCGCGCACCGCCCCTGTCGGTGGTGGGACACCACCCCCCGTGCATCCCGGTCAGCCGCCGCAGCGGTTCCTGGGCGGCGGGCGTCAGCTCCACGTCCTGTGCGTACGGTCATGCGTTGCCGGGACTGTCACCGGCGCTGGTTGAATGCCGGGCGTGATCGCAACCGACGCGCACGAGTCCGATCGATGGCTCCGGCACTTCGCTCGACGCGGGTACCCGCACGCACGGTGGCTCGCCTCCGGTATGGAGGGGACCGTCTACCGGCTGGAAGAGGGGACCGTCGCGAAGGTGTGGACCGGGCGGACCATCGAGGAGTTCGGTCTCACCCGCCGGGTCTACGCCGACATCGCCGCGCACCCCCTGCCCTTCGGCACGCCGGAGATCCTCGATGTCGAGGAGTGCGGCGGTGTGCTCGTCAGTTACGAACGCGAGCTCGGCGGGCGCCCGTTGCGCCCGGAAGGAAGCGCGCCCGCGCGTGAGCTGCCCCGCCGTGAGACCGACGCCCTGCTGACGGTCCTGCGGGGGCTGGCTACCGTCCCGGGCAGCGAAGCCATGCGGCGCCTGGTGTTCCAGGGCGACGACCGGCCGCTGTGGCAGGGCCACTCCCGCTTCTCCGACGCGCTCGCCGCCCTCGTCGGTCGTGCCGTCGGCCGGCACCCGGCTGCCCTCGCCGCCGAGGTGCCCGGCCTGGACGGCGTCGTGTCCCGCACGGTCGGCTCGCTGCGGGCGCTGCCCGACCGGGCGGACAGCGTCGTCCACGGAGACCTCGTACCGCCCAACGTCCATGTGGACGAGGCCCGAAACCCGGTCGCCGTCCTCGACTTCGGCTTCTGCACCACCGCCGGCGACCCCGCCTTCGACGCCGCGGTCACGGCCGCCGTCTGGGACATGTACGGCCCCGACGCCGCCCACCACACCGCCGGGCTGACCCGGCTCTTCGCCCACGAACTCGGCCATGCCGAAGAGGTCTTGACGCTCTACCAGAGTGCCTACGCCCTCATCACGTACGACCTCTTCGGCCAGGACCTGAGCGACGGGCACTTCCGCTGGTGCGCCGCCCTGCTGAACCGGGCGAACCCAGCCTGAGGGGTCCTTGCACCATGAGCCTCCGATCAGGTCGCGTGGTCCGGTGCCGTGCATCGCGAGGCGCCGGAGTGCCCTGGTAGCGGAGCTGCCTGGGCGGTTCGGCAACGCGGCGAGGCGCGGTGCCAGGCCACGCGACCCGGGCGGGCACAGTGCAAGGACCCCTGAGAGTTCTCGTTCACAGCAGGTCGCGCGGGACCTGCTCGTTCCAGGTGCGGGAGAACACGCGGCGGCCGGCCTCGTACGCGTCGAGCGTCGCGTCGACGAAGAAGTCCGTCTCGTCGCAGGTGAGCCGGGTGTGGGTGACCACGCGTACGTCCCAGTCGTCACGCCGGAAGCTCATCGTCCAGGTGGACTCGCCGCCGGCCGAGGTGAAGTCGTCGGCGACCGCGGTGTAGCGCTCGTGGGCGCGGCGGCCGGCCTCCAGACCGATGTCCTCGAAGCGGACCGTGCCCCGGTCCTTCACGATGTCCAGCTCCGCCTGGTATCCGACCAGGTCCCGCTTGACCTCCCAGCGCTCCTCCGTAGGCGTCAGCTGGCTGGTGGCGATCGGGGGAGTGCCCTCGGGCTCGCCGAAGGGGGACGACGGCACCTCGTCGGGCTCGTCCACCGGCCGGACCGGCAGGGTGAGCGAGCTGGAGTTCTCGTGGACGCTGATCAGGGCCGGCTTCGGCGGCGGCCAGGCCAGCGGCCAGTAGGACGTGGACAGGGACAGCCGGATGCGGTGGCCCGGCGGGAACGCCTGCGCCACACCGTTCAGCGGGATGGCGGCCCGGTAGCGCCGACCCGGCTCCAGCGGCTCCGGCGCCTCCGTGCTGTCACGGCGGGTCAGGTTCAGGATGCCGTAGGAGACGCGCGTCGCGGCGCCGTCGGGGCTCACGTCGGACAGCCGCGCGGCCACCATGGCGACCGGCTCGCTGACCGACAGATCGAGTTCCACGCTCGGCGAGCCGAGGATCTCCACCTGCTCGGTCAGCGGCTCCGTCTCGAAGACGAGTGAACCGCCGTCCTCCTCGCGCTGGTCGTACGGCAGGTCCGGCGGCGCGTTGTAGGAAGCCCACTTGCCGCCGAACTGGCCGACGGACAGCGGTGACCGCACGGTCATCGCCTCGCCGTCGGTGCCGCCCGGGCCGGACGGGTCCTGCGCGGGCCCGATGGTGTGCCGGGTGAGGGGGTGCGTCACCTGCCGGATGTGCGGGGAGGGCCAGTCCGGCTCGCCGACCCAGCGGCCCGGCCGTTCCTCGTAGGAGGTGGAGGGCGGCACGCTGTCCTGCATCCAGGCCTGCAACATGGGTCCGTCCATGACGCCGTTGTCGACGCCCTTGAGCCAGTGATCCCACCACCGCACCAGTTCCTGGAGGTAGCCGATCGCGGGGCCCGGCTCCCCGAGGTGGGGGAACTTGTGCGACCAGGGGCCGATCAGCCCCTTGCGCGGCACGTCCAGGTTGCCGAGCAGCCGGGTCACGGCGTTGGAGTAGCCGTCCGCCCAGCCGCTGGAGGCGAGGACCGGGCAGCGCACGCTCGAGTAGTCCTCGCACACCGAGGCGTGCCGCCAGTAGTCGTCGCGCCGCTGGTGGCGCAGCCACTGCAGCACCCACGGCTCGGTGTTCTCCAGCCGCTCCCGCCACATCTCGCGCCAGCGGTCCCCGACCACGGCCGGGTCGGGCGGGCAGGTGCCGTAGGCGAACATCGTGCCCGCCTCGGCGAGGTTGTCCGACAGCATGGCGCCGCCCATGTAGTGCATGTCGTCGGCGTGCCGGTCGTCGGTGAAGGAGGCGATGGCGATCGCCTTCAGGCCCGGCGGCCGGCGGGCCGCCACCTGCAGCGCCGCGAACGCGCCCCAGGAGATGCCCATCATGCCCGTACCGCCGTCGCACCAGGGCTGCTCCGCCAGCCAGGCCAGCACCTCCTCCGCGTCCGCCTGCTCCCGCTCCAGGTACTCGTCCCGCAGCACGCCCTCCGAGTCGCCGGTGCCGCGCAGGTCGACGCGGACGCAGGCGTAGCCGTGCCCGGCGAGGTAGGGGTGGTGGATCGAGTCCCGTACGGCGGTCAGGTCGCGCTTGCGGTACGGGATGTACTCCAGTACCGCCGGCACCGGTTCCTGGTCGGAGGAGGTGGGGCGCCAGATGTGCGCGGAGAGCCGGACCCCGTCGGACATCGGGATCGTGACGTGCTCCTCCTCCTTCGTCGCGTACGGCAGGTTGGTCACGTAACGCATGGAACCCACGTGCTCCTCACTCTCGCGCGGCGTCGGCCTCGGGCGGGGCGTCCTCGAAGGCGAGGCCCAGGGCGGCCACGCAGTGGTCGTACTTCTCCCGCAGCTCCTCCTCGTCCGCCCCGCCGGTGTAGATGTGCGCCAGCTCGTAGCTGTAGCTGTCCTGTCCGGGGAGATCCGAGAGCCTGCTGCCCGCTTCGGGGATCACCTCGATGCGCACGCCGGGGGTCTCGCGCTCGATGCGGGCGATCTCCTCGGGGCTCGGCACCCGGCTGACCACGCCGTCGGTGAACCAGCGGTGGTACCACTTGGCCGCCATCGCGTACGTGCCCTCGCGGTGCGGCATGCGCGGGTCCTCGCCGAGGGCGAGGCTCACCATGCAGTGGTGGTTCGGCACGCCGTCGACGTACTGGAACAGCTCCGCGTGTGACTGGGAGTGCCGGGGGTTGATCTCCAGCAGGTTGATCTCCTGGGTCCGCGGGTCGTAGAAGTACTCGATGCTGAAGGTGGCCGAGTCCATCCCGATCTGCCGCATCACGCGCTCGCTGACGTCGTGCAGCTGCGCGATGACCGCGGGCGGCAGCGTCGAGGGGTACTGGTGGCGCAGGAAGCAGGGGGAGTCCGGGTACTGGATGGAGTCCAGGACTCCGTAGACCGTCACCTCGCCCTGGTGGACGTAGCCCTCGACGGCGACCTGAACGCCGGACATCGCCTCCTCCGCGAGACACACCCGGCCACCGACACCGTCCATCTCCGGTGGCAGGTCGATGCGCTCGAGGATGTGCTCGAAGGGACGGCCGATCCGGGAGATGCCCTCGCGGATCTCGCTGACGGCCTTGTGGAACTCCTCCTCGTCACCGACTCCGAAGGCGAGCTCGGACGAGTAGGAGAGGGCGGGCTTGACCCACATCGGGAAGGTCACACCCTCGGGCGGGCGAGGAGGCTCGGACGACAGGTCGACCCGGCCGAAGCCCGGGTGCCGGTCGGTGGCCTTCTGCTGCTCCAGCCGGCTCCAGTACTTGTGCTCGCACTTGACCACCGACTCCAGGCTGGTGCTCCGGGTGCCGTAGCGCTCGCTCAGCAGCGGGACGAGAGTGCTGACCGGGAAGTCCCAGTATCCGACGATCGCGTCGATACTGCCGTCGAAGGCGTCCAGCACACCCTGCGCCTTCTCCAGCAGCGTGGGCAGATGCACCTCCCCGACCTGCAGTTCCTCAACGGTCAACAGGTGGTGAAAGCGGAGCCGGTGGGCTTCCGGAACCTGCTGGAGGGTCGGCAGATTGGCTTCATCGAGCCCGATCACGAAGATGTTCTTCACCGTCTCGTCAGACACGGCTCTCCTTCCGACGACATCCGGCCCGAAGGCCGGCCTTGCAAGATCGTCGGAGTACCCCTCCTGCCTGCCGGCATGCCGGTCCGGGCACCACGCCCGTGCCGGACGACCGGGAACATGCCTGCCGCCGTTCCGGGGCTTGGTGAGCCCGAGCCACTTCGGCCGCGCCTTCCGCGCGGCCTACGGCGTGACGCCCCGCGAGTGGCATCACGGCCTGTCCGGGCTGGGGCACCACGGACGTCCCCGGAGGGAACGCCTCCGCACACTGCCTCGTTGCACGGGAGTTCGCCCACGTCACCGATCAGAGGAGCATCGTGCCCGAACCCACGCCCGACTCGTCCACCGCCCTCCCCGCGCTCCCGGTCCTGAGCACGCAAGCCGAGCGGCTGATCGAGCTGGGGGTGCACGAGATCGCCGGGCTGGCCGCCGACGAGATCCGCGGTTTCGCCGTCCGGGCCGCCGGCGACGGCGCCCTGCTGGCCGTGCACCCCGACCGAGCTCCCGCCTCCGCTCTCGCGCCCTTGGTGCGCCGTGACGGCACACCGGGTTTCGTCGTCGCCGACATGCCCGACGTCGACGCGTTCGCGCCCTGCGCCGCCGAGCTGCCCGACGCCCCGCTCTACGTCGTCACCGGCGTCGACCGCGGCGACCACATGTCCAACTGGAGCCCGGACGAGGCCCTTCCCGCCCTCACCAAGGAGGACCGCACCCCGCTGGTGCTCACCGAGGGCATCCACTGGGTGCTCCAGCAGCCGGAGGCCCTGGAGCGCAACCGCTGCTTCATGACGATCGGCTCCCGCCTGCGCAAGGCCGACGGCACCCTGGACGCCCGCACCCCGGCGATCTGGATCAGCAACGGCACCGGCCGCGACGGCCGCGAGCGCCGCAACGCCCCCAAGGTCGGCTGGTGCTGGTGGAACAACCGCCACACCTGGCTGGGCTTCGCCTCGACGACGGGCCGCAGCTCGTAGGGCGGGTCAGTGCTCGGACCGGGCGGGTGGCACCGGTCGTCCCCGGGTGAGGGCGGTGAGGCCGGCGCCGGC
>NZ_JBSFVB010000016.1:0-196526 GCF_053592115.1 Streptomyces sp. NPDC002788
GGGCTTTCCAGCAAAGATCACCTGGCGCCGATGAGTAAGGCGTACCAGAACCACTCCACAGGAGGACCCCAGTGGCGAAGGCGAAGTTCGAGCGCCGCGTTGCCAGACCACGCGACCCGGGCGGGCATAGTGCAAGGACCCCTAAGGCGTACCGTGGGTAACTTTCCTGGTCCCGCCCCCTACCCATCGGTACGCCGCTGCCCTACGCTCCCATTGCGCCAGTGTTCACTGGCGCGGTTCTCGTGGTGTGTGGAGGTGTCGGCATGGGCGAGCGCGAACACGAGCATGTGCGGGTCGTGGTGGTCGGGTCCGGGTTCGGCGGGCTGGGGGCCGCCGTGCGGCTGCGCCGGGAGGGGATCACCGACTTCGTCGTGCTGGAGCGGGCCGGCGGTGTCGGCGGCACCTGGCGGGACAACAGCTACCCGGGCTGCGCGTGTGACGTGCCGTCCCACCTGTACTCCTTCTCCTTCGCGCCCAACCCCGACTGGCCGCGCACCTTCTCGGGGCAGGAGCACATCCGCGCCTACCTGGAGCACGTGGCGGACACGTTCCGGCTGCGGCCGCACATCCGCTTCGACTCGGAGGTGAAGCGGATGAGCTGGAACGGCGAGCGGCTGTGCTGGGACATCGAGACCGCCGGCGGGAACCTGTCGGCGGACATGGTCGTCTCCGCCACCGGGCCGTTGTCCGACCCGAAGGTGCCGGACATCCCCGGCCTGGCCTCCTTCCCCGGCAAGGTGTTCCACTCCGCCCGCTGGGACCACGACTACGACCTGCGCGGCAAGCGCGTCGCCATGGTGGGCACGGGCGCCTCGGCCGTCCAGATCGTGCCGTCCATCCAGCCGGACGTCTCCCGGCTCACCCTCTTCCAGCGCACCCCGCCGTGGGTGATGCCGCGGATGGACCGGGCCATCAGCGGCGCCGAGCGGTGGCTCCACCGGCAGCTGCCCTTCACCTCGCAGCTGCGGCGCGGACTGCTGTGGGGCATCCGGGAGTTGCAGGTCCAGGCGTTCACCAAGCGCCCCGACGAGCTCGGTCTGGTCGAGAAGCTGGCCCGGCGCAACATGGCCCGTGCCATCAAGGACCCGGCCCTGCGGGCGAAGCTCACCCCGGACTACCGCATCGGCTGCAAGCGGATCCTGCTGTCCAGCGAGTACTACCCGGCGCTCGCCCGGCCGAATGTGGACGTCGTCGCGAGTGGGCTGGCCGAAATCCGCGGTTCCACCCTTGTCGCCGCCGATGGCAGTGAGGCCGAGGTCGACGCGATCGTCTTCGGCACCGGGTTCCACGTCACCGACATGCCCATCGCCGACCGGGTCGTGGGCGCCGACGGGCACACCCTCGCCGAAACCTGGAAGGGCGGCATGGAGGCCCTGCGCGGCGCTTCGGCTGCCGGGTTCCCCAACTGGATGACGATCATCGGGCCCAACACGGGCCTGGGGAACTCCTCGATGATCCTCATGATCGAGTCCCAGCTGAACTACCTCGCCGACTTCGTCCGCCAGCTCGACGTCCTCGGCGGCCGGGTCGCCCTCGACGCCCGTCCGAGCGCCGTGAGTGCCTGGAACCACCGGGTGCAGGAGCGGATGAGGCGCACGGTGTGGAACACCGGCGGCTGCACCAGCTGGTACCTCGACGCGAGCGGCCGCAACACCACCATCTGGCCCGGCACGACAGGCGAGTTCCGGCGGGCGACGCGACGGGTCGACCTCGCGGAGTACGACGTCCTGAGGGCCCCGGCGGCCGAGCAGCCGGCGGAGAAAGCCGCGGAGCAGGCCGGGGTGGACGCGTGAGCCGCCTGCTGTCCGTCGACTCCGGCCCCTACGCCCCGCCCGTCCCGGTGCGTGAACTGACCGCCGTCTCCGCCGACGGCGCCCGGCTGCACGTCGAGGTCCACGGGCCCGAGGGCGCGCCCGCCGTCGTCCTCGCCCACGGCTGGACCTGCTCCACCGCCTTCTGGGCGGCCCAGATCCGCGAACTGGCCGCCGACCACCGGGTCGTCGCCTACGACCAGCGCGGCCACGGCCGCAGCCCCGCGAGCCCCGTGTGCAGCACCGACGCGCTCGCCGACGACCTGGAAGCCGTCCTCGAAGCCACCCTGGCACCCGGCGAACAGGCCGTGATCGCCGGGCACTCCATGGGCGGCATGACCGTCATGGCGGCCTCCGGGAGAGCCGCCTTCCGCGCGCACACCGCGGCCGTCCTGCTGTGCAGCACGGGCAGTTCGCAGCTGGTCGCGGCCTCCACCGTCGTCCCCATGCGGCCCGGTCGGCTGCGGACCTGGCTGACCCGGCGGATCCTCGGCTCCCGCGCCCCGCTCGGTCCCGTCACACCACTGGCCCGCCGGATCCTCAAGTACGGGACCATGGGCCCCGCTTCGGCACCGCACATGGTCGAGGCCTGCGCCCGCGTCGTGCACGCCTGCCCCCGCAAGGTCCGCCACACCTGGTCGCAGGTGCTGGATCTGCTCGACCTCGACCTCGGCGTACGGGAGTTGCGGGTGCCCGCGGCTGTCGTCGTCGGTACGGCGGACCGGCTGACGCCGCCGGTGCAGGCCCGGGCGCTGGCCGAGGCGCTGCCGCACTGCACCGGACTGACCGAGCTGCCCGGCATCGGCCACATGACGCCCATCGAGGCGCCCGAGCTGGTCACCAAGAGGATACGTGAACTCGTCCACGCACACGTCCAGGTCGCAACCGAGGAGAGCGCATGAGCAGGGTGAGCCTCGAAGGCAGGGTCGCCGTGGTGACCGGGGCGGCGCGCGGCGTCGGGGAGTTGCTGGCCCGCAAGCTCTCCGCACGCGGTGTGAGGGTGGCGCTGGTCGGGCTCGAACCGGAGGCGCTCAAGGAGGTCTCCGGGCGGCTGCACAGCGACAGCGACCACTGGCACGCCGACGTCACCGACCACGAGGCGATGGCCCGGGTCGCGAGTGAGGTCGAGGAGCGCTTCGGCAGGGTCGACATCGTGGTCGCCAACGCCGGTGTGGCCACGGGCGGTCCGTTCGCCGACTCCGACCCCGAGTCCTGGCGGCGGGTGATCGAGGTCAACCTGGTCGGCTCGGCGGTGACGGCCCGCGCCTTCCTGCCGCTGCTGCTGGAGAGCCGGGGCTATCTGCTCCAGATCGCGTCCCTCGCGGCGATCACCCCGGCGCCGATGATGACCGCGTACTGCGCGTCCAAGTCGGGCGTGGAGGCGTACGCGCACAGCCTGCGTGCCGAGGTCGGGTACCGGGGCGTGCAGGTCGGCGTCGGGTACCTGTCGTGGACCGACACCGACATGGTGCGCGGTGCCGATCAGGTGGACGTCATGCGGGAGTTGAGGCAGCGGCTGCCGTGGCCGTCGAACAAGACGTACCCGCTCAGTCCGGCGGTGGACCGGCTCGTGGCGGGGATCGAGCGGCGGTCGAGTCATGTGTACGGTCAGTGGTGGCTGCGCGGGATGCAGGGCGTGCGCGGTTATCTGCCCGGGGTCATCGGGACGGTGGGCCGGCGCGAGATGCGGCGGTTCGCGGACCGGCTGACGGGCATGCCCACGGGCCTGGTCGGGGCGGGTGGAGCGGCCGATGAGCAGCGGCGTACTACGCTCCGTGAATGATCGACATGCGCAGGGTGACGGCGCGTGTGAATCTGATCGAGCCAGATCCCCTCACCCCCAACGGGAGTGGACCCACATGGGTATGAAGGACCAGTTCCAGGAGAAGTCCGAGCAGTGGCAGAACCAGGCCCGCGAGAAGGCGGGCCAGGCTCGCGAGCAGATGCAGGGCCGCGGCCGCCGGCGGGACGAGGACATGGACCCCTCGCAGCCGCAGCCGCAGCCGCAGCGCGACCGCGAGCGTGAGCGTGAGCGCGAGCAGGACGACCGCTTCGACCAGGACTACGACGCCTGACGTTGCGTGCTGAAGGGAAGGGGTGCCCCGCGCGGGGCACCCCTTCCTCACGTCCCGGGCCGCGTCCGCGGCGGGAGCTTCGGCCGGGAGCGGTCCGGTACGTCGCTGTAGGTCGGCGGTGTGGCGGGCGGGTCGGTCTCCAGCAGCCCCAGGGCCAGTTCCACCGCGTCGGTCAGCTGGGCGTGCCGGCCCTCGGCCCAGTCCAGCGGGGTGCGCAGGACGTCGATGTCGGGGGCGACGCCCTTGTTCTCCACCGACCAGCCGTAGGCGTCGAACCAGGCCGCGTTCATCGGCACCGTGATCACCGTGCCGTCCCCCAACTCGTGGCGGCCGGTCATGCCGACCACACCGCCCCAGGTGCGCTGCCCCACCACCGGGCCCAGCTTCAGCAGCTTGAACGCCGCGGTGATCATGTCGCCGTCGGAGGAGGTCGCCTCGTCCGCCAGGGCCACCACCGGGCCACGCGGCGCGTTCGAGGTGTACGACACGGGCTGGGCGTCGCGGGTCAGGTCCCAGCCCAGGATCGTGCGGCTGAGGGTCTCGATGACCAGCTCGCTGATGTGACCGCCCGCGTTGCCCCGGACGTCCACGATCAGCGCCGGCCGGGACACCTCCATGCGCAGATCCCGGTTGAACTGCGCCCAGCCCGAACCGCCCATGTCCGGGATGTGCAGGTAGCCGCATCGGCCCCCGCTCAACCGCCGTACCACGGCCCGGCGTTTGGCCACCCAGTCCTGGTAGCGCAACGGCCGCTCGTCGACCAGCGGCACGACCGCGACCCGCCGGGGCGGGCCCTCGCCCTCCGCCGGGGTGAAGGTCAGCTCCACCGTCGTCCCGCCCGCCCCCGCCAGCAGCGGATAGGGGCCGGCATGCGGATCCACCGGGCGGCCGTCGACATGGGTGAGGACCGCGCCCTGCCGGATGCCCGTACCGGCCAGTGGAGAGCGGGCCTTGGAGTCGGAGGAGTCGCCGGGCAGGATCCGCTTGACCATCCAGCCGCCGTCCCGGCGTACGAAGTTGGCGCCCAGCAGGCCCTGCCGGCGCTGGTAGTGCGGCGGGCCCTCGTTGCGCCGCGCGGCGGTGACGTACGCGTGGGACGTGCCCAGTTCACCCAGCACCTCGCGCAGCAGGTCCGCGAACTCGTCCGGGGACGCGACCCGTTCGACCAGCGGACGGTACTGTTCCAGCACCCCGTCCCAGTCGATGCCACACATGCCCGGCTCCCAGAAGTACGCCCGGATCAGCCGCCCGGCCTCCTCGTACGCCTGCCGCCACTCCGCCGCCGGCTCGACCGTGTGCAGGATGCGGCGGGCGTCGATCCACACCGTCGAGTCGGAGTCGCCCGGCTCGGTGGCCGGCACCGCGCGCAGTTCGCCCTCGTCGACGATCACCAGTCGGCTGCCGTCGCCGCTCACCGCGAACCAGTCCAGGTGCTGGGCGAGTTCGGACTTCTTGGCCTTGGTGATGCCGAAGTGCTCCAGGGTCGGCCGGCCGCTGGTGTCGTCCGGATTGGCGAACGTCTCGCCCAGCGCGCCGGAGATCGGCCAGCGCAGCCACACCAGTCCGCCGCCCGCCACCGGGTGCAGCGCCGAGTACTTGGAGGCGGACACCGGGAACGGCGTGACCCGGCTCTCCAGCCCCTCGACCTCGACCGTCACCGCCCCGGTGTCCCCGTTCTCCTCGTCCTCCACCGGGTCCAGGCCCCCGGCGGCCGGACGGCCCTCCGGGTTCACCGCGAACGGGGAGGGGGTCGCCGAGGACAGCGGCACGAGGTACGGGCGGCAGCCCAGCGGGAAGGACAGGTCGCCGGTGTGCACGTCGTAGACCGGGTCGAAGCCGCGCCAGGACAGGAAGGCGAGGTAGCGGCCGTCGCGCGTGAAGACCGGGTTCTCGTCCTCGAAACGGCCGTCGGTGACGTCGACGACGAACCGGTCCCCTTCTGCCGTTCCGGCGAGTCGGGCCATTTTGATCTGCCGCAGCGTCCGCCCGATGCCCGGGTGGGACCAGGTCAGCCACGCCCCGTCCGGGGAGAACGCCAGGTCCCGCACGGGCCCGTTGATCGACCGGATGAGCTCGGTGACCTCGCCGCCGGAGTCCTCGGTCACGTCCACGAGGAGCAGCCGTCCGTCGTGCGAGGCGACCGCCAGCCGCTCGCCCTCCGGGTCCGAGACCAGTTCCCGTACCCGCCCCAGCTCGCCGGAGGCGAGCCGCCGGGGCGCCCGGTCGCCGCTCGCCCGGGGCAGGAAGGCGATCTCGATCGCGTCCTCGCCCTCCGCGTCCGTCACGTACGCCACCCGCCCGCTCCCGCCGAGCATCTCCGGCATCCGCACCCGCACGTCCGGGGTGTCGGTGAGGGTGCGGGCCGGGCCGTCCCGGGTGGTGAGCCAGTACAGGCTGCCGCGGACCACGACCGCGCCGGCCCGCCCGGTCTCGTCGACCGAGATCCCGTCCACGTGCTGGGAGGCCGCCACCTGGTACGGGCGCCGCCCCGCGCGCGGCCCGCTCAGCCGCACGTCCAGCCGGCGCGGCTCGGAGTCCGGGGACAGATCGTCCACAAGCCACAGGTCGCCCGCGCACTGGTACACCACCCGGCTGCCGTCGCCTGCGGCGTGCCGGGCGTAGAAGGCGTCGTGGTCGGTGTGGCGGCGCAGGTCGGAGCCGTCGTAGGCGCAGGAGTACAGGTTGCCGACGCCTTCGTGGTCGGAGAGGAAGGCGATCCGGCCGCCGACGAACATGGGGGAGTGCAGATGGCCGCCGAGGCCTTCGAGCAGCCGTTCGCCGTGCAGCCACAGCCTGCCCGTGGCCCCGCCCCGGTAGCGCTTCCAGGCGGCCGGTTCGTGCGGCGGGGTGCCGGTGAGAAGGAGGGATCTGCGCTCCCCCTCCAGATCGGCGACCTGGATGTCGGCGACCGGACCCCAGGGGAGTTTCCTGCCCGGGTCGCCGTCCGGGGAGACCTTGTAGGCCCAGGTGAAGAACGAGAACGGCTCCCCGTGCGAGGCCACGGCCAGGATCTCGCCGTCCGGGGTCCATCCGCAGACCCGGGTGTCGGCGCTGCCCCAGTGGGTCACCTGGCGGGCGGGGCCGCCGTCCACCGGGGCGATATGGACCTCGGACACCAGGCTGCGCCAGCTCGTGTACGCGAGGTGCCGGCCGTCGGGCGAGAGGCGGGGGTGGCCGACCTTGGTGCGGTCGACGGTGAGCCGCCAGGCGCGGCCGGGGCCGTCGAGCGGGGCGAGCCAGAGGTCGTCCTCGGCCACGAAGCAGAGCAGGTCGTCATGGAGGTGCGGCAGACGCAGATAGGTCACGTCTTCATGCTTTGCCGGGGGAGGAGGTGGAGCAAGTTATGACAAACGGGCAGTGGTGGCCTTGCCGTGACGCAAGGCACGTACGAAACCGTTTCGTTTTCATAGGGTATGCGCTACCTTCGTGCCGTACGAAACCGTGTCGTTCGGAGCAGGAAGGTGAGAGAGATGGCTGAGGTCGCCGCCGTGCGTCGCAGTCGGATCACCCCCGAGCGGGAGGCCGAGTTGTACGCTGCCGTGCTCGACCTGCTCCGCGAAGTCGGCTACGACGCCCTCACCATGGACGCCGTGGCCGCCCGCACCCGGTCCAGCAAGGCCACGCTCTACCGCCAGTGGGGCGGCAAGCCGGAGCTGGTGGCGAAGGCGATCCGGCACAACAAGCCGGGCAACGTCGCCGACGTCGACACAGGGTCCCTGCGGGGCGACCTGCACGCCCTCACCTCGCGTGAGGACGACTGCACCATGCAGCAGAACGCCGCGCTGATGCGGGGTCTGTTCACGGCGGTGCACAGCAACCCGGACCTCCTCCAGGCGTTCAAGGAACTGCTCATCGAGCCGGAGATGGAGGAGTTCCACCGGGTGGTGCGCAGGGCCGTCGACCGCGGCGAGGTCCGCGCCGACTGCCCGGCTCTGGACTACGTCGTGCACATGCTCGTGGGCGCTTTCGCCACCCGCACGCTGATCGACGACCAGCCGCCGACGCAGGCCTTCCTCGCCTCGTACATCGACGCCGTGGTCCTCCCCGCCCTCGGCGTACCCACCGAGTAGCCCCCTCGGCTAGCCCCCACCTGACGTCACCGCTCACGTCGTCGGGCTGATCACCCCTGCCCTGAAAACCCCACGACTGACCGGGAGTACGCCCTCGTGGCCACATTCCTCTACAAACTCGGCCGGCTCTCGTACCGGCGACGGCACTTCGTCGCCCTGATATGGGTGGCCCTGCTGACCCTCGCCGGTGTCGGCGCGGCCGGCGCACCCGCCGCGGGCAGCAGTTCGTTCTCCATTCCCGGCACCGAGGCCCAGAAGGCCTTCGACCTGCTGGAGCAGCGCTTCCCCGGTGCCAGCGCCGACGGCGCCACCGCCCGCGTGGTCTTCAAGGCGCCGAGCGGGGAGAAGATGACCGATCCGGGCAACAAGGCGACCGTCCAGGCGACCGTCGAGGAACTGGGCGACGGCTCCGAGGTCGCCGGCGTCACCGACCCCTACCAGGCGAAGGCCGTCAGCAAGGACGGCACGGTCGCGTACGCGCAGGTGTCGTACAAGGTCTCCGGCATGGAGCTGGACGACGGCGCGAAGGACGCCCTGCAGGACAGCGCGCGGGACGCGCGGAAGGCCGGACTGACCGTCGAGATCGGCGGTGACGCGCTCCAGGCGGTACCGCACACCGGCTCCAGCGAGATCATCGGCATCGCGGTCGCCGCGGTCGTCCTCGTCATCACCTTCGGCTCGCTGGTCGCGGCCGGGCTGCCGCTGCTGACAGCCCTCATCGGCGTGGGCATCGGCGTCTCCACGATCACCGCCCTGGCCGGCGCCCTGGACCTGGGCACGACCACCTCCACCCTCGCCACGATGATCGGCCTCGCGGTCGGCATCGACTACGCCCTCTTCATCGTCTCTCGCTACCGCGCCGAACTGGCCGAGGGCCGCGACCGCGAGGAGGCGGCCGGCCGGGCCGCCGGCACGGCCGGCTCCGCGGTCGTCTTCGCGGGCCTCACCGTGGTGATCGCCCTCGTCGGCCTGGCCGTCGTCAACATCCCGATGCTCACGAAGATGGGTGTCGCGGCGGCGGGCACGGTGGCCATCGCGGTGCTGATCGCGCTGACCATGATTCCCGCGCTGCTCGGATACGCGGGTCGCAAGGTGAAGCCGGCGAGAGAGAAGGGCAAGCTGCTCGGCCGGGCCACGGCACAGGACAAGCCGGCCAAGCCCAACCTGGGCACTCGCTGGGCGAGTTTCGTCGTACGCCGCCCGATCGCGGTGCTGCTGCTCGGCGTCATCGGCCTCGGCGCGGCGGCCGTCCCGGCGGCGAGCCTCGAACTGGGCCTGCCGGACGACGGCTCCCAGCCCACCTCCACCACCCAGCGCCGCGCCTACGACCTCCTCTCCGAGGGCTTCGGGCCGGGCTTCAACGGTCCGCTGATGGTCGTGGTCGACGCCAAGGGCAGCGACGACCCGAAGGCGGCGTTCACGGCGGTCGGCGACGAGATCAAGGGGCTGAAAAACGTCGTCACCGTGACGCCACCGGCGCCCAACAAGGCCGGTGACACCGCCACCATCACCGTCGTCCCCGGCTCGAAGCCGTCGTCCGTCACGACGGAGAACCTGGTGCACGGCATCCGGGACGCGGGCGCGGGCATCAAGGCCGACACGGACGCGAACGTCCTGGTCACCGGCAGCACGGCCATGAACATCGACGTCAGCCAGAAACTCGACGACGCGCTGGTGCCTTACCTGATCCTCGTCGTCGGCCTGGCCTTCCTCCTCCTCATCGTGGTGTTCCGCTCGATCCTGGTCCCCCTGAAGGCGGCCCTCGGCTTCCTCCTCTCCGTGATGGCGGCCCTCGGCGCGGTCGTCGCGGTGTTCCAGTGGGGCTGGCTGGCGGACCTGATGGGCGTGGAGCAGACGGGCCCGGTCATGTCGATGATGCCGATCTTCATGGTCGGCGTGGTCTTCGGCCTGGCCATGGACTACGAGGTGTTCCTCGTGACCCGCATGCGGGAGGCCTACGTGCACGGCGAGAAGCCCGCGCAGGCCGTGGTCACCGGTTTCCGGCACGGCGCCCGGGTCGTCACCGCCGCCGCCGTCATCATGATGGCCGTCTTCGCCGGCTTCATCGGCTCGTCCGAGTCGATGGTCAAGATGATCGGCTTCGGCCTCGCGATCGCGGTCTTCTTCGACGCGTTCATCGTCCGCATGGCCATCGTCCCGGCGGTCCTGGCGCTCCTCGGCCGCAAGGCCTGGTGGCTGCCCAAGTGGCTGGACCGGGCCCTGCCGAACGTGGACGTGGAGGGCGAGGGGCTGCGCGCCCTGACCGACGGCGCAGGCGAAGACCGGGAGCTGGTACGGGCCTGACGGCCCGACCTTTTCCGAGGACCGGCCGGTGAGGGCTCCGTGGGGACGGGGCGCCCTCACCGGCCTCTTCCACGCCTCGTGGTGAGGCGGGTGCGCTCGTCCTCGCTCGGGAGCACCCTGGAACTAGGTGTTCCGGAGGTGATCGTCATGATGCACACCACAGTCGGATGGCATGTCGAGATGGAGTTCATGGAGGACGACCAGCACACGCGGGCCGTCGCGATGGTCCGTCTGCCCGACGGCACCGAGGTACGGGCGCAAGGGCACGCGAACCGGCACCGGTCCGATGCCAATCAGCCCAGGGTCGGGGAGGAGATCGCCGGGGCCCGGGCGCTCAACGAGATCGCCATGCGGTTGCTGACGAAGGCGCACGAGGAGATCGACCAGGCGTCCGGGCGGACCTCCCACCCCATTCACGTCTAGAGGCCCAGCACTCCCCGCACCGCCCGCACCAGTCCCTGCGCCCTCGGGTCCGCCGTCACCGTCTTGCGGAAGCCGTTGGTGACGTAGCCGAAGGCGACCCCGGTCTCCGGGTCGGCGAAGCCCAGTGCGCCGCCGCGGCCCGGGTGGCCGAAGGAGCCCGGGGTGAGGAAGGGCGAGGTGCCGCCGTGCAGCATGTAGCCGAGGCCGAAGCGGGTGCCGACCACCAGGACCCGGTCGGGGCCCGCGGACTCCTCGGCCCGGGCAAGTTCGACCGTCTCGGGCGTGAAGAGCCGTGCGGCACCGGCCGTGTCGCCGATCAGCGTGGCGTAGAAGCGGGCGAGTCCGTCCGCCGTCGCGATCGCGTTGGTCGCGGGGAGGGCCGCCGCGCGGTAGGCGGGGTCGTTCTGCTCGGGGAACGGGGTGATCGCGGCGAAGGCCCGGCGCGTGAGGGAGGCCGGGTCCTGGTAGGCCTGGGTCACCGAACGCTTGGGGCGGGCGCGCAGGCCGCCGGCCGGCTCGGCTCCCTCCACGCGGCCCACGCGTCCCACCCGGCCTGCCTGCGAGGCGGGCAGCCCCAGCCAGAGGTCCAGGCCCAGCGGGCCGGTGATCCGCTCCGTGAGCCACGCGCCGGCGGACTGCCCGGTCACCCGCCGCACGAGTTCGTCGAGCAGCCAGCCGTAGGTCAGCGCGTGGTAGCCGTGGTCGGTGCCGGGCTCCCAGACCGGGGCCTGCGCGGCGACCGCCTGCGGTCCCTTCAGCGGGTCGAGGACCTCCTGCGGGCTGAGCGGCCGGTCGAGAACGGGGAGCCCGGCCCGGTGGTTCAGCACGTGCCGGACCAGCACGCGCTCCTTGCCCCGCGCCTTGAACTCCGGCCAGTAGTGCCCCACCGGCGCGTCCAGGTCCAGCTGCCCGCGCTGGTGCAGCAGCAGGACCACGGCGGCGGCCACGCCCTTGGTCGCCGAGCGCACGACCTGGGCGGTTCCCCGCTCCCAGGGGTCCGTGCCGTCGACGTCCTTCGTGCCGCCCCACAGGTCGACGACCTTGTGCCCGTTTCGGTAGACGGCGACCGCCGCGCCCCGGTCCCCGAGCGTGGCGAAGTTCCGTACGAACGCTTCCCTCACCGGCTCGAAGCCCTCGGCCACTGTGCCGTGCACGTCCACGCCCGCAACTCCTCGTCTCGCCGTGATGCTCCCCTTCACCCAAGCAGGATGGTCACGTCGATGTTCCCGCGGGTCGCGTTCGAGTACGGGCACACCTCATGGGCGGCGTCCACCAGCTTGGTCGCGAGGCCCGGGTCGACGACCGGCAGGGAGACGCTCAGGGCGACCGCGAGACCGTAGCCCCGCTGCTTGTTGGGACCGATGCCCACCTTCGCGGAGACGGCGGAGCCGGTGAGGTCGTAACCCTCGCGGTTGCCGACCAGGATCAGGGCGTCGTGGAAGCAGGAGCTGTAGCCGGCCGCGAGGAGCTGTTCCGGATTGGTGCCGTTGCCGTCGCCGCCGAGCCGCGCGGGCATCGCGAGCTTGAGGTCGAGCTGCCCGTCCTGGGTGGTGACATAGCCTTCCCTGCCCCCGTGGGCGGTGGCCTCGGCGACGTAAAGGATCTTCGTGGGACGGGTGTCGCAGGTGGCGGCAGCGGTGCCGTCGGTCATGGTGGGCCTTCCCCAGGAACAGGTGCGCGCAGGTACATCGTGCACAAGGTACTGACCGGTAACCAGCCTGCGGCCACCAGGGGTGGCAACCCGGGGTAACCCGGGATCAGCGGACCCGGCCCGCCGCCGACTCCGCCCGCTCGGCCAGCCGCCACAGCTCCTCGCGGAGCCGCGCGACCTCCGCCTGGTCCAGCCCGACCGCCGTGAGCAGCGCGTCGGGCACCCGCCCCGTCCGCTCCCGGAGCTCCTCGCCGCGCCCGGTCGACGCCACGAGCACCGACCGCTCGTCCCGGGCCGACCGCTCACGCCGCACCAGGCCCGCCGACTCCAGCCGCTTCAGCAGCGGCGAGACCGTGCCGTAGTCGAGGCGCACGCGCTCATTGTCAGGGACGGGCCGGAGCGGCCGGCACGGAACGCGGATCGAAGCCGAACGGCAGCTCCAGCCGGTGGGCCCGCATCAGTTGCTCGTCGGAGAGCAGCTCGCCGGTCGGGCCGTCCGCCGCGATCACGCCCTCGCTGAGGATCAAGGAGCGCGGGCACAGCTCCAGGGCGTACGGCAGGTCGTGCGTGACCATCAGCACGGTCACGTCGAGCGAGCGCAGGATGTCGGCCAGTTCGCGGCGGGAGGCGGGGTCGAGGTTGGAGGAGGGCTCGTCGAGGACGAGGATCTCCGGCTCCATCGCCAGCACGGTCGCCACGGCCACCCGGCGGCGCTGCCCGAAGGAGAGGTGGTGCGGTGGCCGGTCCTTGAACTCCGCCATGCCGACCCGCTCCAGCGCCCGGTCCACGCGCTGCTCCAGCTCCGGGCCCTTCAGCCCGGCCGCCGCGGGTCCGAACGCCACGTCCTCGCGGACCGACGGCATGAACAGCTGGTCGTCCGGGTCCTGGAAGACGATGCCGACCCGGCGCCGGACCTCGGCCATGTGCCGCTTGTCCACGGGCAGCCCGGCGACCCGCACCGTGCCGGCTCCGCCGGTCAGGATGCCGTTGAGATGCAGCACGAGGGTCGTCTTGCCGGCGCCGTTCGGCCCGAGCAGCGCGACCCGCTCGCCGCGCGCGATCGAGAAGTCGACGCCGAAGAGGGCCTGGTGCCCGTCGGGGTAGGCGAAGGCCAGTCCGGCCACTTCGAGGGAAGGTGTCACAGGGTCCATCCCAGCAGACAGACGACCAGAGCCGCGCTCGGGAGGGCGAGGGCGTACGACCACTGCGCCCGGGACGCGGTCACCTCGTCGATGACCGGCATGGAACCGGCGTAACCGCGGCTGACCATGGCCAGGTGCACGCGCTCGCCGCGCTCGTAGGAGCGGATGAACAGCGCGCCCGCCGACTTGGCGAGTACGCCCCAGTGCCGGACCCCCCTCGCCTCGAAGCCGCGTGACTCCCGGGCGATCCGCATGCGCCGCATCTCGTCCGTGATGACGTCGCCGTAACGGATCATGAAGGACGCGATCTGCACGAGGAGCGGCGGGAGCTTCAGGCGCTGCAGGCCGAGGAGCAGTTCGCGCAGTTCGGTCGTGGCGGCCAGCAGCACCGAGGCCGCGACGCCGAGGGTCCCCTTGGCGAGCACGTTCCAGGCACCCCACAGGCCGTTGACACTCAGGGACAGGCCGAGGACGTCGACCCGCTCGCCCTCCGCCACGAACGGCATGAGCACGGCGAACGCGACGAACGGCACCTCGATCAGCAGCCGGCGCAGCAGGAACCCGGCGGGCACGCGCGCCACGTACGCCACGACCGCGAGCAGCACGGCGTACAGCCCGAACGCCCACATCGCCTCCCGCGGCGTCGACACCACGACGACCACGAAGGCGAAGACCGCGGCGAGCTTGGTGTGCGGCGGCAGTCCGTGCACGGGCGAGTGCCCGTGCCGGTAGAGCTTGTGCGCGTGCCCCGCTCCCATGTCAGACGCTCGTGGTGCTCGTCGGGTCCGACGCGTCCGACGTGTTCGGCGCGTCCGACGTGTTCGACGGGGAGGCGTCGTCCGTGCGGCGACGGCGGACGGCCCAGAAGACCGCGCTGCCCGCGACGACCGTGACCCCCACGCCGACGACGCCCGCCAGCCCCCCGGACAGGCGGGCGTCGTCGACGTCCTTGACGCCGTAGTCGGCGAGCGGGGAGTCGGCCACGGCGTGCTCCTCGGCCTTCTTGTCGATGCCGTGGTCGGTGGCGACCTTCTCCAGGCCGTCCGGGTCCGCGGAGGCGTAGAAGCTGACGAATCCCGCCAGGATCAAGGACGTGACCAGACCTGCCGCCCACACCTTGCGGTGGGACGCCCGGGCGGTCACCGGCGCGGGCTCCGGCTCGACCTCCGGCGCGTCGACCAGCTCGCCGTTCACCCGCAGCTTGAGCCTCTGCGTCAGGCCGCGCGCCCCGTACACCAGGTCGGGCCGTACGGCGATGACCGCGCCGACGGTGAGCGCGGTGATCACGGCTTCGCCGATGCCGATCAGGAGGTGCACGCCGATCATGGCGGTGGCGACCTTGCCGATCGAGACGTCGGTGGTGCCGCCGATGGCGTACATCAGGGTGAAGGCCAGCGCGGCGGCCGGGACCGAGACCAGGGCGGCGACGAAGGAGGCCGCGGTGACCGAGCGGCGGGTGCGGGGCAGTACCGTCACCAGGCCGCGGAAGAGGGCGTAGGCGACGATCACGGTGACGATGGCCATGTTGGTGATGTTCACGCCCAGCGCGGTCAGGCCGCCGTCCGCGAAGAGGATGCCCTGCATGAGCAGGACGACGGAGACACACAGGATCCCTGTGTAGGGACCCACCAGTATCGCGGCCAGCGCACCGCCGAGCAGATGGCCGCTGGTCCCCGCCGCCACGGGGAAGTTCAGCATCTGCACCGCGAAGATGAACGCCGCGACGAGCCCGGCCAGCGGCGCCGTGCGCTCGTCGAGTTCCCGGCGTGCGCCGCGCAGGCTCACGGCGATGGCGCCCGCGGCGATCACGCCGGTGGCGGCGGAGGTGGGGGCGTTGAGGAATCCGTCAGGTACATGCACCGTTCGATGATGTGGCTAGATGCGAACCATTTGCAAGAGCGTGACGCTCGTTTTATCTCATCCGTGATATGTGCGGCATCCAGGGGCGCAATCCGCAAAATATGCGACATTGGAGAGGGAATGGACGCACAGTTTCCCCACAGGTAGCGCACGGTGAAGGGACCGCCGGATGTCCGTAGTCGAGCAGTACGCGCGAGCCCACATCGTCACGGACACGGCCGTCACGCTGGTCGACGAGCTGGAAGCGGTCCCGGTCACACTGCGGTACGACCCCGAGCGCGATCCCCTCCGTGTGCGGATCGGGCTGCCCGGAGCCGGGGGACGGGAGTGGAGCTTCGACCGCCGGCTGCTGGAAGAGGGGCTGCGGGCCCCGGCGGGCAGTGGTGAGGTGCGGGTGTGGCCGTGCGGCCGGGTGCAGGCCGTCGTGGAGTTCCACTCCGCGCACGGCGTGTCCGTGGTGCAGTTCGAGCGGCAGGCGCTGCTGCGGTTCCTGCGGCGGACCTACATGGCCGCCGCGGCACCCGTGACCCACTGAACTCCTGGCTCAGCTGCCCGTCTTCAACAGGGCCGCCACGATCGGACCGGCCGTCGAACCGCCGTGCCCGCCCTGCTGGACCACACCCGCCGCCGCAAGGTCGCCCCGGTAGGCGGTGAACCAGCCGTTCGGCTTCTTCTGGCCGTCGACCTCGGCGGACCCGGTCTTCGCGCCGACGTCGCCGCCGACCCCGGCCATCGCCTCCGCGGCCGTGCCGGCCGCGGCCGTGTACGACATCAGTTCACGCAACTGCGCCAGCGTGCCCGCCGACATCGTGCGCGAGGCCGTCGCGAGCTCGCGCCCGTCCACCTCCGGGGAGACCAGGTACGGCTGGTGGAAGGTGCCTGCCTTGACCGTCGCCGACACGGACGCCATGTTCAGCGGGTTCATCCGCACCCCGCCCTGACCGATCAGCGAGGCACCCATCTGGGCCGCCGACTGCACCGGCACCGAACCGTCGAAGGACGGCACCCCGATCGCCCAGTTGTCGAGCCCCAGGCCGAACACCTGCTGGGCCTGCTTGGTCAGGTCGTCGTCCTTCAGCTTCGGCGCCTGGCTGATGAAGGCCGTGTTGCAGGATCGGGCGAAGCTCGCCTTGAAGGTGCCGTCCTTGATCTCGAACTTGTCGTCGTTCTGGAATTTCCAGTGCCCGTACGTGAAGTACTTCGGGCACGGGTGCTTCTTGTCCGCCGAGGCCAGACCCTTCTCGATCAGCAGCGACGAGGTGATGACCTTCATCGTGGAACCGGGGGCCAGGGAGCCCTGGAAGGCGGTGTTGAAGCCGGGGGAGGCGTTGGCGGCGGCCAGGATCTCGCCGGTCGACACCCGCACCACGGCCACCGACGACCGGGCCTTCTTCGCGACCTGCTTCTCGGCCGCCGCCTGCAGCGCCGGGTCCAGCGTGGTCTTCACCGTGCCCGGGGTGCCCTCGCTCAGCTCCAGCAGGGTCTTGTCGGACAGGTCCTTCGCCTTGGCGGCCTTCCCGCGCACCACCCGGAGCTCGATGCCGGCCTTGCCGCCGGCCTCCT
The DNA here is from genome assembly GCF_053592115.1 of Streptomyces sp. NPDC002788. NCBI lineage: Bacteria > Bacillati > Actinomycetota > Actinomycetes > Kitasatosporales > Streptomycetaceae > Streptomyces > Streptomyces sp. NPDC002788. The sequence goes on from NZ_JBSFVB010000016.1 coordinate 16,900, forward strand.
TGCCGTACTTCTCGCGCAGCCCGTCGAGAATCGGGCCGATCGAGGCGTACTTCGCCTTGGTCAGTTCGCCGCCGTCCCGGTCGAGCGCCTTGACCGGGGGCGTGCCCGCCTCGCCGGTGACCAGCTCGTCGCCGTCCTTCAGATCCGGGTGGACGACCGCCGCGTGCCAGTCGACCAGGGGCTTTCCGTCGCCGGCGCGGCGTACGACGGTCAGGGCGCTGTCGTACGCCAGCGGCTTCTCGGTCCCCTTGTAGGACACCGTGCCCTTGACGGAGAACGGCACCTTGTCGCCGGTCGGTCTGCCAGGGGTGAGGGTGACGTCCTTGATCCCGGCGTCCTTGGTGTAGCCGGTGAGCAGGGCCGCGGCCGCGGCCGCGTCGTCGGTGGCGGCGGCGGCCCGGGTGACCTTGCCCGACTGCCAGGCGGTGAGGAAGGCACGCGCGGTGTTGGTGACCTCGGCCGGCGACAGCGGGCCGGTCTTCACCTCGGACTTCTGGTCCCTCGCGGCGCGCGTACCGTCGTCGGCCGCGGCGCCGCCACCGAACAGCGCGTAGGCGCCGAACCCGCCGCCGCCGAGGACCACGGCGATCATCCCGCCGATCACGACGGGCTTCGTCTTCCGTCGCTCGGCGACGCGCCTTCTGTTGCCCACTGCTGTTCGTTCCTCCGCGAATCCCCAGGGTCCCCGTTGCCCTCGGCTGTCCCAACGACGGGCACCACCCTAGAGTCCCGTTCGGCGCGGGTGAGATCAGCCACCTGTTCGTAGCACGGCTGCGACAATCGGCCCGGCCGCGTCTGCGCCGTGGCCGCCCTGCTCGGTCATGGCCGCTGCCGCTATGTCGTTCCGGAAACCGGTGAACCAGCTGTTGGACTTGGCGTTCCCGGCGACCTCCGCGGAACCGGTCTTGGCGCCGATGTCGCCGCCGAGCCCGCGCATGGCCTCCACGGCGGTGCCCCGGGTGGCGGTGAGCCGCATCATTTGCTTCAGCTGGGCGGCCGTGCTCGCTCTCAGGCCTTCGGCCCGCGCCGGCCGGCGGCCGTCCAGCTCCGGTGAGACGAGGTAGGGCTGGCGGAAGCTGCCGGTGATCGCGGTGGCCGTGACCGAGGCCATGTTCAGCGGGCTCATCTGGACCTGCCCCTGCCCGATGGCGCCGGCCGCCCGGTCCGGGCCGCTGACCGTGGGGACGCTGCCGTCGAAGGAGGCGATGCCGGTCTGCCAGTCGTCCCGCCCGAGCCCGAAGTGCCGCTCGGCCTCCTGGGTCAGCGAGGCGTCCGTCAGCGGCTTCTCGTCGATGAGCTTGATGAACGCGGTGTTGCAGGACCGCATGAAACTGTTGGCGAGCGTGGCGTTCTCGTCGGCCCTCATGCCCGTCAGGTTCTTGAACGTCTGGCTCTGCCACACGGCGGTGTCGGGGCAGGGCGCCGGGCCGTTCATCGACGTCACGCCGTTGTCGATGAGCATCGCCGCAGTGATGATCTTCATGGTGGAGCCGGGGGCGGCCTCGCCCTGGAAGGCGGCGTTGAAGCCGTCCGTGCGGTTGTTGGCCACGGCCAGGACCTCACCGGTGCTGGGCTTGACGGCGACCACCGAAGACTGGGCGAACCGCTTGACCGCTTTCTCGGCCGCCGCCTGGGCGCTTGGGCTGATCGTGGTGGTGAGCTTGCCGGGTCTGCCCTCGGCGAGGGTGAGCAGCGGGGTGTCGGGAGCGTTCCCCGCGGTGTGCCGGATGACCAGTTCGACGCCGGGGGTGCCGCCGGCCTCCTTGCCGTACTTGTCGCGCAGGGCGTCCAGGATCGGTCCGAGGGAGGGGTACTTCTCCTTCGTCAGCTCGGAGCCGTCGCGGCCCACGGCGTCGATCGGCGGTGTGGCCGACTGCTCGGTGACGAGGGTGTCGTCCTTCTTCAGCTCGGGATGCACGACGGACGGCTGCCAGTCGACCAGCGCCCGGCCGGTGGTCAGCCCCCGCACGACGGTCAGTTCGCTCCGGTAGCTCAGCGGCTCGGACTTCCCCTCGTAGGCCACCTCGGCCTTCACGCGGTACGGCACCGTGGTGCCCTTCGGGGCGCCGGGCGTGATCTTCACGTCGGTGATGTGCGCGTCGTCGCTGAAGGCGGTCAGCAGCTGCTCGGCGGCCGCGTCGTTGTTCGTGTACGACGCCGCCTTAGCGGCCGCGCCGGACTGCCAGGCCGCGAAGAACCTGGCCGTGGTCTCCTCGACCTCGTCCTTGCCGGGCGGCCCCGACTTCTTCTCCGAGGCCACCCCGCTCGTGCCGCCCCCGTCACCGTTCAGCGCGCTCATGATGTTGAAGGCGCCGTATCCGGCCCCACCCACCATCGCCGCGAACACCCCGCCTATGACAGCGGCCCTGACCCCCTTGCCCATAGGGCGGTCCCCTCCCCGTTGAGCCTCACGCGCTCCACTGAACGCGTTCAGAAAGCTCGATCCGGCAGCACTCTATGCACAAGCGGTTGCTCAAGGGACGGGCGTTTCGATTTTTGACCGAACATAGATCAGACCCAGGTGTCCAGCCACATCCGTGACCGCCAGTCGCTGATCGGGATGGCGGTGCCCGTGTAGAGGGGCCAGAAGTAGATGAAGTTCCAGGCGATCAGCAGGACCAGGACGCCCGCGGCCGTGGCGCCGGCGACGCGGCGGGTGTCGGTGGAGCGGGGTGGGCCGATGATCGCGCCCAGGAGCATGGCCACCGCCAGGCAGAGGAACGGCAGGAAGACGACGGCATAGAAGAAGAAGATCGTCCGTTCCTGGTACATGAACCAGGGCAGGTAGCCGGCCGCGATGCCGCAGGCGATGGCGCCCGCGCGCCAGTCGCGGCGGAAGAACCAGCGCCACAGGACGTAGAGGACCGCGAAGCAGGCGACCCACCACAGCAGCGGCGTGCCGAGGGCCAGGACCTCGCGGGCGCACTTCTCACCCGCGTCGGCCGGGCAGCCCTCCTTGCCGGGCTTCGGGGACTCGTAGAAGTACGACACCGGGCGGCCGAGGACGAGCCAGCTCCACGGGTTGGACTGGTACGTGTGCGGCGAGGACAGGCCGACGTGGAACTCGTACACCTGGTGTTCGTAGTGCCACAGACTGCGCAGCCAGTCGGGCAGGAAGGTCCAGTTGCCGCCCTTGCCGTCGGTCGCCGCCCAGTTGCGGAGGTAGCCGCCGGAGCCGTTCGTGGCGGAGAGGATCCAGCCGGTCCAGGACGCGAGGTAGGTGACGAGGGCGACGGGGACCGTGGCGAGGAACGCGAGGCCCGTGTCGCGCCTGAGGACCGTCGAGTACGGGTGCCGGGCGCCGGCGACGCGGCGCGAGCCGACATCCCACAACACCGCCATCAGGCAGAACGCGGCCAGGATGTAGAGGCCGTTCCACTTGGTGCCGATGGCCAGGCCCAGCATCAGACCCGCCGCCCAGCGCCAGGGACGCCAGCCGAGACGGGTCGTCTCGGCCGTGTGCCGGTCGGGACGGACCCGGCCGTCGGCGTCCACCGGCAGCGCGGCGGCCAGCCTCGTGCGGGCCTTGTCCCGGTCGACCAGCAGACAGCCGAACGCGGCCAGCACGAAGAACATCAGCACGCCGTCGAGCAGCGCCGTGCGGCTCATCACGAAGTGCAGGCCGTCCAGCGCCATCAGCGTGCCCGCGAGGCAGCCCAGGAACGTGGAGCGGAACAGGCGGCGGCCGATCCGGCACAGCAGCAGCACCGACAGCGTGCCGAGCAGGGCCGTCATGAACCGCCAGCCGAAGGGGTCGAAGCCGAACATCAGCTCGCCGAGGCCGATGACGTACTTGCCGATCGGCGGGTGCACGACGTACGCCGCGTCCGTCGGCAGCGTGACGTGCCCGCCGGACGAGAGGACCAGGTCGTTGGCGTTCTTGTCCCAGTTGAGCTCGAAGCCGCGGTGGACGAGCGCCCACGCGTCCTTGGCGTAGTACGTCTCGTCGAATATCACCGCCCTGGGACTGCCCAGGTTCCAGAACCGCAGCACGCCCGCCAGCAGTGTGACGAGCAGCGGGCCGATCCAGCCCGACCAGCGCACCAGCCGCCCCGCGAGCGTGTGCGGGATACCGAGCGCCGCCCACAGGCGCGGGCCGGGCTCGGCGTACGGCGGCACCAGGCGGTCACGGACGTCACGGGCGTCGCTTCTGGGCTGCCCCTGGTAGCCGAAGCGGCGCAGCCGCTGCTGCCAGGGCGGCCGCTGCTCGTGCGGCGCCTGGCCCTGCCGGGTGTCCGTGGAGGACGCGGTACTGGTCACCGCGCCATCGTAGGGAACCGTTCTGTGTGAGTCCCGTGCATGGCCGGTATGCGTCCGCATCCTCCGCCCCTGGGAGGAGTGTGCCTACCCGGCCCCTGGGAGGATGGGGGCGTGACCGGAACCCTCGTACTCGCAGGCACCCCCATCGGCGACATCGCGGACGCCCCGCCCCGGCTCGCCGAGGAACTGGCCGGAGCCGATGTCGTCGCCGCCGAGGACACGCGGCGGCTGCGCCGGCTGACCCAGGCGCTCGGCGTGACGCCCAAGGGGCGGGTGGTGTCGTACTTCGAGGGCAACGAGTCCGCGCGGACGCCGGAGCTGGTCGAGGAACTGGTGGGTGGGGCGCGGGTGCTGCTCGTCACGGATGCGGGGATGCCGTCCGTGTCCGACCCCGGGTACCGGCTGGTCGCGGCCGCCGTCGAGCGGGACGTGCGGGTCACCGCCGTGCCCGGGCCGTCCGCGGTGCTCACCGCGCTCGCGCTGTCCGGGCTGCCCGTCGACCGGTTCTGCTTCGAGGGCTTCCTGCCGCGGAAGGCGGGGGAGCGGCTGGGGCGGCTGCGGGAGGTGGCCGGGGAACGGCGGACCCTCGTGTACTTCGAGGCTCCTCACCGGCTGGACGACACGCTGGCGGCGATGGCCGAGGTGTTCGGCCCCCAGCGGCGGGCCGCGGTGTGCCGGGAGCTGACCAAGACGTACGAGGAGGTCCGGCGGGGCGGGCTGGAGGAGCTTGCCGCGTGGGCCGCGGAGGGTGTGCGCGGGGAGATCACCGTGGTGGTGGAGGGCGCGCCGGAGCAGGGGCCGGAGGAGGTCGGGCCGGAGGAGCTGGTGCGGCGGGTCCGGGTCCGGGAGGAAGCGGGGGAGCGGCGCAAGGAGGCCATTGCCGCGGTGGCGGTCGAGGCCGGGGTGCCGAAGCGGGTGGTCTTCGATGCGGTGGTCGCTGCGAAGAACGCCGGCTGACGGCTGTTCGCGGCTTGTCCACGCGGCGGAGCCGCATGGGAGTACAGCCCGCGCCCCTTCGGGGCGCGTTCCACAAGGCGGCGCTGAACAGCCTCTGAGCAGGGCGCTTTTCGTTTGAGCGTGCGCCCCATGAGTGGGCAAAGGCGCCGGGGGTCTGGGACAAGGGAGGCCCAAATCGGGGCCAACAGTCGACAGGTCTGCTGCCCTCGCTCCGGCTGAGGAGTCCACTGGGTTGCGGGGGCGGAACCGTCCCCACGCCACAGCGGAACAGGAGCTGGCATGAGTGAGATCGCAGGGCAGACCGGGCTCCGCGCCGGTGCGAGTGCCGTCGTCAACGAGTCGTACTCCTTCGCCTGCATGCGCTGCGGGCACGGCTGGGAGCAGTCGTACGAGATCGAGCACCACACGGACGCCGCGGGGCACGAGTTCGTCCTCTACGTCGTGGACGACAAGGTCGTGCCCTCTCCGTTGAGCAGGCCCACGTGTCAGAACTGCGATGGTCACGTCGTGCGGATCATGCGGCCCGGGCGGGTCGCGTCGGCGCGCGAAGCGGCGCACCGGCCCCGCCGCGTGCCGCCCCCCGCCGGGCCCGTGGAGGCGCCGACGGCGGACGCCGGGGCCGGGGGAACAGCCGAGCAGGAGCAGCGCGACCACCACTGGCATCTGTCCGACCTGCTGCACCCCTTCCAGCGCAAGGCGAGCTGACCCGTCCGGCTCTCCTTGTCGACGCCCTCCCCGCTCCTCCTCCCTCGTCGGGGAGGGCGTCGCCCTTTCGTAGGATCGGGGCATGCCTTCGAACGACTCCGACAAGCACGCCGCGCCCCCGCTGCCGGAACCCCTCCGGGTGCCGGTCGCCGACTCCCACACCCACCTCGACATGCAGTCCGGCACGGTCGAGGAGGCGCTGGCGAAGGCGGCGTCGGTCGGAGTGACGACGGTCGTGCAGGTCGGCTGCGACCTCAAGGGCTCCCGCTGGGCGGCGGAGACGGCGGCGGCGCACGACGCCGTCCACGCCACGGTCGCCCTGCACCCGAACGAGGCGCCCCGGATCGTCCACGGCGACCCCGACGGCTGGTCGCGGCAGGGCGCCCGCGAACCGGGCGGACAGGCGGCCCTGGACGACGCGCTCGCCGAGATCGACCGGCTGGCCGCCTTGCCGCAGGTCAAGGGCGTCGGTGAGACGGGCCTGGACTACTTCCGCTCCGGGCCCGAGGGCAAGGAGGCGCAGGAGCGGTCCTTCCGCGCCCACATCGAGATCGCCAAGCGGCACGGCAAGGCCCTGGTCATCCACGACCGCGACGCCCACGCCGACGTCCTGCGCGTCCTGAAGGAGGAGGGCGCCCCCGAGCGGACCGTCTTCCACTGCTACTCCGGCGACGCCGAGATGGCGGAGATCTGCGCGAGCGCGGGCTACTTCATGTCCTTCGCCGGCAACGTCACCTTCAAGAACGCCCAGAACCTGCGGGACGCGGTGGCGGTGGCCCCGCCGGAGCTGCTGCTCGTGGAGACGGACGCGCCCTTCCTCACGCCGGTGCCGTACCGCGGCCGGCCCAACGCCCCCTACCTCGTGCCGATCACGGTGCGTGCCATGGCCGAGGTGCGCGGCATCGACGAGGACACGCTGGCGACGGCTCTCGCGGCGAACACGGCGCGCGCCTTCGGTTACTGACCCGGCTGCTCCCCACGCACTCCGCCGCACGACTGTGCGTAGTCGCGTCGCTTTGGAGAGTGACAGACGCTCCGCTAGGTTCTGGGGGCCCGATCCGGACCCCTCTGGACCCTCCGGCCCCTGGAGCGTGTCGGCGTGAGCAACTCGCAGTACGAGACGTACGAGTCGTATGGCCCGGCCTACGCGGACCCGGTGTACGGCGGTTTCGACGCGCCGCCCGCCGATCTGCACAGCGCCGGGACGCTCGGGTACACGACGCCCGGGGCGCCCGTCGCCTACGAGGACACCTATCGGCCCGCCTACGAGGTGTCGACCCTGCCCGGGCTGCCCCGGCAGGGGGCCCCGGACGACGCTGCCGCACCACCCGTGACCGGCGCGCGCCCAACGCGTGCGGAGGCGCGCGCCGAAGCCCGCGCCGCGTCGCGCGCCGGCTCGCACCGGCGATCCGCGCGTCGGCGCAAGGTGCGGTACGTCGAGCGACCGGGCGACGGCTCCATGCGACGGCTGCTCCCGCAGGCCCTGGTCGTCGCCTTCCTGGCGGGCGGCACCACGGCGTTCGTCGCCAAGGACAAGGCGATCGAGCTGAACGTCGACGGCAAGGCGCGCACGCTGCACACCTTCGCCGACGACGTCACCGAGCTGCTGGCGGAGGAGGGCGTCGAGGTCGGCGCCCACGACGTGGTGGCACCCGTGCCCGGCACGGAGATCACCAGCGGTGACGAGGTCGCCGTGCACTACGGCCGCCCCGTGCGGCTCACCCTCGACGGACAGCGGAGCGAGGTGTGGACGACGGCACACACCGTGGAGGGAGCGCTCCGGCAGTTGGGGGTGCGCCAAGAGGGCGCGTACGTGTCCACGTCGCGCTCCCGGCGTATCGGGCGGGAAGGTCTCGCGCTGGACGTGCGGACCGAACGCACGGTCACGATCATGGCGGACGGCCGCGCCCGCACGGTCCGCACCAACGCGGCGACCGTGCGGGAGGCCGTCGAGGAGGCCGGGATCACCCTGCGCGGCCAGGACACCACGTCGGTCCCGCAGGGGAGCTTCCCGCGCGACGGGCAGACCGTCACGGTGCTGCGGATCACCGGCGGCAAGGAGGTCCGCGAGGAGCCGATCCCGTTCCAGGTGCGGCGGACCGACGACCCGACCCTGTTCCGTGGCACGGAGGTCGTCGAAGAGGCGGGCCGGCCCGGCCTGCGCCGGGTCACCTACTCCCTGCGCACCGTCAACGGCGTCAAGCAGAAGCCGCGCCGGATCAGATCCGAGGTGGTGCGCGAACCGAGCCCACAGCTGGTGAAGGTCGGCACGAAGCCCCGACCGATGTCCGTGCAGGGCGCCGACCACCTCGACTGGCAGGGCCTCGCGGCCTGCGAGTCCGGCGGCCGCCCCGACGCGGTCGACTCGTCAGGCACCTACGGCGGCTTGTACCAGTTCGACACCCAGACCTGGCAGGCCCTCGGCGGCAAGGGTCGCCCCCAGGACGCCCCGGCGGCGGAGCAGACGTACCGCGCGAAGAAGCTGTACGTACGGAGGGGCGCAAGCCCGTGGCCGCACTGCGGGGGCCGGTTGCACGGATGACGCCTCAGCTGCGGGCAGTCGTGCCGCTTGGGGCGGCGCCCGTCCCGAAGGAGCGGTATCCCCTCCGCCGGGCTGCGGACCCACCCCGCCCCAGCCCGCACGCCGAGCACCGGGAAACCCGGCCAAGCAAAACCCCCCGTACCCTTGTCCCCGTGACCAGCCCCACCCCCGACGCCCTCCTGGGCCCCGCCGACGTCCGCGAACTCGCGACAGCCCTCGGCGTACGCCCCACCAAACAACGCGGCCAGAACTTCGTGATCGACGCGAACACCGTCCGCCGTATCGTCCGCACCGCACAGGTCCACCCCGACGACGTGGTCGTCGAGGTGGGCCCGGGCCTCGGGTCACTGACGCTCGCCCTGCTGGAGGTCGCCGACCACGTCACGGCCGTCGAGATCGACGACGTGCTCGCCGCCGCGCTGCCCGCGACCATCACGGCCCGCATGCCCGACCGCGCCGACCGGTTCGCCCTCGTCCACTCCGACGCGATGCACGTCACGGAGCTGCCCGGCCCCGCCCCGACCGCGCTGGTCGCCAACCTCCCGTACAACGTGGCCGTCCCGGTCCTGCTGCACATGCTCGAAGCATTCCCGAGCATCGAACGCACCCTGGTCATGGTCCAGTCGGAGGTCGCCGACCGCCTCGCCGCCCCGCCCGGCTCGAAGGTGTATGGCGTCCCGTCGGTCAAGGCCAACTGGTATGCCGAGGTCAAGCGGGCCGGCGCCATCGGACGGAACGTCTTCTGGCCGGCGCCCAACGTCGACAGCGGCCTGGTCTCCCTCGTCCGCCGGGCCGAGCCGCTGAAGACGACGGCCTCGAGGCGCGAGGTGTTCGCCGTCGTCGACGCCGCCTTCGCCCAGCGCCGCAAGACGCTGAGGGCCGCGCTCGCCGGCTGGGCCGGGTCCGCCGCCGCGGCCGAGGAGGCCCTCGTCGCCGCCGGGGTCTCACCGCAGGCGCGGGGCGAGTCGCTGACCGTGGAGGAGTTCGCGCGGATCGCTGAGCACAAGCAGAACCAGCACCAGGAGAAGGAGTCCGCGTGAGCGTGACGGTCCGGGTCCCCGCCAAGGTCAACGTCCAGCTGGCGGTCGGCCCCGCCCGCCCCGACGGCTTCCACCCCTTGGCGAACGTCTTCCTCGCGGTCGGCCTCTACGACGAGGTCACCGTCACCCCGGCCGACGAGCTCCGCCTCACCTGCGAGGGCCCGGACGCCGACCAGGTCCCCCTGGACCGTACGAACCTGGCCGCGCGGGCGGCCGAAGCGCTCGCCGAGCGGTACGGCCGGACGCCCGACGTCCACATCCACATCGCCAAGGACATCCCCGTCGCCGGCGGCATGGCGGGCGGCAGCGCGGACGGCGCCGGCGCGCTGGTCGCCTGCGACGCGCTGTGGGAGACCGGCGCCTCCCGGGAGGAACTGCTCGACATCTGTGCCGAGTTGGGCAGCGACGTGCCGTTCAGCCTGGTCGGCGGGGCGGCGCTGGGCATCGGGCGGGGCGAGCAGCTGACGCCCCTGGAGGTCGGCGGCACCTTCCACTGGGTGTTCGCGATGGCCGGCCGCGGCCTGTCCACCCCGGCCGTCTTCCGGGAGTTCGACCGGCTCGGCGAGGGCACGGACATCCCCGAGCCCGTCGCCTCCCAGGAACTCCTCGCCGCCCTGGCCAAGGGCGACCCGGACGCGCTCGCCGCCGCCGTCTCCAACGACCTCCAGCCCGCCGCCCTCTCCCTCTTCCCGGAACTCGCCGGCACCCTCGCCGCCGGCCGCGCCGCGGGCGCGCTCGCGGCACTCGTCTCCGGCTCGGGCCCGACGACGGCGTTCCTCGCCCGTGACCCCGCGTCGGCGGTGAAGGTGGCCGAAACTCTACGGTCGTCGGGCACGTGCCGGGCGGTGCGTACGGCGTCCGGATCGGTGCCCGGGGCCACGGTGGTCGGCCGGTGAGTCCCACCTGGCCTGCCATGAGGCACATGGACCACGCGCTGTAGGTGCCGGACGCCGGGACGGTGCCCCGTCAGGGCAATTGAAGCGGACGGCGCATCCCGGCGGAACTGGCTGCTGCCCGCCTCCTTCGCCGACGCCAACCGCAGGATCCAGTCTGGGAAGGTCGAGCCGCGGGCGTCGCCGAACGGGGTGTCACGGCGGCGGTCCTCGTCCCCGAGAACCTGCTGCGCGACGACATGCCGGTGGGCGAACAGGCGGTCCACGGGCGGGGCTTGCTCCGGCTGCGGCGCTGATCCCGCAGCGGCGGGCGGATGACGCCGGAGCGTGAGGCAGTACTCACAAGTAGGGCTTCTTTGCCCGACCTTCACACGAAAGTACTGCGATCGGAGTACGCCTGGGGCCGGTGGGGTGGTTAATGTTGCTTGACCTTTCAAGCGCCGGCGTCAGCCAGGCCGCCCCAGGCTGCCCTCGGCATGCGGCGGCGCCTCCCCCCTCAAGTGCACTTCTGGAAGGGGACACTTCCGTGTCCGAATCCCCCACTCCCGCCCAGCCGTCCCACCGTAGAAAGCGCTCCCTGTCCCGCCGCGGCATGATTGCCGCCGGCGGCGCGGTGGCCGCCGGAGCCGCGATCACGCCGATGGTGTTCGCGTCCACCGACTCCGGTGAGACCGGCAACTCCACGTCCGGCTCCGGTGATTCCGGTACGACGCCGGAGAAGTTCCCCGCCACCCGGACCAAGGCTGCCGCCGGCACCGGCGAGGCCACCACCGCCTTCGCCGCCTCCTACGTCGGGGTGCGCTGGTCCGGCGCGAACGAGGGCGCCGCCATCCGGCTCGCGGACGGCGACTGGCAGACCCTCGCGAGCGGCTGCGCGACCGTCGAGGGCGGCGGCACGGCCCTGGTCGCCGCCGCCAACGCCACCGCGTACGCCGTGAAGGCCCCGAGCGACATCGACGGCCTCCACTCGCTGGCGATCGACACCACCGACGGCCCCCACCGCACCTTCAAGGTGCCGAGCGAGCCCACACGCGTGCGTGGCGTCGGCTACCTGTCGCGCCCGGCCTGGGGTGCCGACGAGTCCAAGCGGTACAAGGACGGCAAGGTCAACTCGCCCGAGACGTACTACCCGCTCCAGATCATCACGGTCCACCACACCGAGACGCCGAACAACGATCCCGACCCGGCCGCGACGGTGCGCGCGATCTACGAGTACCACGCGATCACCAACGACTGGGGCGACATCGGCTACCACTTCCTCATCGACGAGGCGGGCACGGTCTACGAGGGCCGTTACTCCGGCGACGACGGCATCCCCGCCTTCAACCCGGACGGCGACCTCGTCACCGGCTTCCACTCCGTTGGCTACAACTCCGGTGCCCTCGGCATCGCCCTGATCGGCAGCCTCGACCAGCAGGCTCCCACGGACGCGGCCAAGGCGTCCCTGATCCGGCTGATCAAGGTGATCTCCCGGTTCAAGGGCCTGGACCCGCAGGCGAGGGTGACCTACACCAACCCCGTCACCGGCACGAAGAAGGACACGCACACGGTTGGCGGTCACCGCGACTACTTCGACACCAAGTGCCCCGGCCAGGTCATGTACGACCTCCTTGCCGAGGTCCGCGCGGCGGCCGCCCGCCGCTGACGCCGAACGGAAATGCGCCCCGGGGATGCCGTCCCGGGGCGCACGTCCGGGGTTTTCCTGCGTCCGGGCAAGGGGCCGGGGAGACGGGGGCGACGAGCTGCCGGTGTGCCCGACTACGCTGGGAGGCTGACCGTCCCCCTGGGCAGGAGAGAAATGGCCGTCAACCTGGTCAATGTCGAGAACGTCAGCAAGGTGTACGGCACCCGCGCCCTGCTCGACGGCGTCTCCCTCGGCGTCTCCGAAGGGGAACGCATCGGTGTCGTCGGCCGCAACGGCGACGGCAAGACCACGCTGATCCGCATGCTCGCCAGGCTGGAGGACGCCGACACCGGGCGCGTCACGCACTCCGGCGGTCTGCGCATCGGCGTGCTCACGCAGCACGACTCCCTCGACCCCGAGGCCACCGTCCGCCACGAGGTCATCGGTGACATGGCCGACCACGAGTGGGCGGGCGTCGCCAAGGTCAGGGACGTCCTGACCGGCCTGTTCGGCGGGCTCGACCTGCCGGGGTTCCCCAAGGGGCTCGACACCGTCATCGGTCCGCTGTCCGGCGGTGAGCGGCGGCGCATCGCGCTCGCCAAGCTGCTCATCGAGGAGCAGGACCTGCTCGTCCTCGACGAGCCCACCAACCACCTCGACGTCGAGGGCATCGCCTGGCTCGCCCGGCATCTCCAGAACCGCCGGTCGGCGCTGGTGTGCGTCACCCACGACCGCTGGTTCCTGGACCAGGTCTGCACGCGCATGTGGGACGTCCAGCGCGGAGATGTCTACGAGTACGAGGGCGGCTACTCCGACTACGTCTTCGCCCGGGCCGAGCGCGAGCGCATCGCCGCGACCGAGGAGGTCAAGCGGCAGAACCTCGTCCGCAAGGAGCTGGCCTGGCTGCGGCGCGGCGCACCCGCCCGTACGTCCAAGCCGCGCTTCCGCGTCGAGGCCGCCAACGAGCTCATCAAGGACGTACCGCCGCCCCGGGACAGCAGCGAACTGATGCGGTTCGCGTCCACGCGGCTCGGCAAGACCGTGTTCGACCTGGAGGACATCACCGTCCAGGCCGGTCCCAAGGTCCTCCTCAAGCACGTCACCTGGCAGCTCGGGCCGGGGGACCGGATCGGTCTCGTCGGCGTCAACGGCGCCGGGAAGACGTCCCTGCTGCGGGCGATGGCCGAGGCGGCCCGGACCGACGGCGAGGCCCAGCCCGTGGGCGGGCGCATCCGCGTCGGCAAGACCGTCAAGCTCGCCTACCTCTCCCAGGAGGTCGCCGAACTCGACCCGGCCACGCGCGTGCTGGAGGCCGTGCAGCAGGTGCGCGAGCGCGTCGACCTCGGCAAGGGACGCGAGATGACCGCGGGGCAGCTGTGCGAGACGTTCGGCTTCACCAAGGAGAAGCAGTGGACGCCGGTCGGGGACCTGTCCGGCGGTGAGCGCCGCAGGCTCCAGCTGCTGCGCCTGCTCATGGACGAGCCCAACGTCCTCTTCCTCGACGAGCCCACCAACGACCTCGACATCGAGACGCTGACGCAGCTGGAGGACGTCCTCGACGGCTGGCCCGGCTCGATGATCGTCATCTCCCACGACCGGTTCTTCATCGAGCGCACCACCGACCGCGTGTTCGCCCTGCTCGGCGACGGCGCCCTGCGGATGCTGCCGCGCGGCATCGACGAGTACCTGGAGCGGCGGCAGCGCATGGAGGAGGCCGCGGCCGCCTCGGTCCCCGCCGCCGCGCCCCAGCAGTCCGCGGTCCCGGAGAAGAGCGCCGCCGACCAGCGTGCCGCCAAGAAGGAGCTGCAGAAGATCGAGCGGCAGCTCGACAAGGTCTCCGAGAAGGAGAGCAAGCTGCACGCCCGGATCGCCGAGAACGCCACGGACTTCGCGAAGGTGGCCGAACTGGACGCAGGGCTGCGTGAGTTGGCCGGTCAGCGCGAGGAGCTGGAGATGCGCTGGCTGGAACTCGCCGAGGACGCGTGAAGGGTGCGTGAAGACGCGTAACGGCGGCATCACGGGCCGGTCCTCCGTTGGGAACAGGGGATACACGACCGGGTGTGCTGTCGGCACCGGGTGATAGAAAGAGCCGTCTTAGAACTTCATGAAGCGACTCTGAGCCCATCGCGTACCTCAGGGCGTGGCTAAAAATCAGTGATCGAACGGGGGAAGTTGCTGATGGCCCAGCCGCCCAGTCAGCCACCGCACGGTGGCTTCGGAGCACCGCAGGACCAGCCACCGCACGGTGGCTTCGGAGCACCGCAGGACCAGCCACCGCAGGGTGGTGGCTTCGGGGCACCGACCCCGCCGCCGCCCCAGGGGCCGCCCCAGGCACCGCCGCCTCCGCAGGGCCCGCCGCAGCCCGGCTACGGCTACCCGCGACAGCCCCCGCAGCAGCCCGGGCCGTACGGGCAGCCGGGGCCGTACGGGCAGCCGGGGCCGTACGCCTCAGGCCCCTACGCCCAGCCGCAGCAGCCCGGTCCGTACGGTCAGCCCGGTTACGGCTACCCGCCGCAGCCGCAGTACCCCGGTGCGCCCGGGGGCGGCTCGCGCAACCCCTTCAAGGGCAAGCCGGCCGTCATCATCGGCGCGGCCGTCGCCGCGCTGCTCGTCGTCGGCGGCACCGTGTGGGCCGTCACCAGCGGCGACGACGGCAAGGGCAAGAAGAAGCCGGTCGCCGGGCAGACCGACGACGCCAAGGCCGGCTCCTCCGCCCCGGTCGACCCCGGCGACGGCGACGGCGGTGAGGACCCGGAGAACCTCAACGAGGGCCGCCAGGCCGGCGAGGCCAAGGTCCTCTGGTACAAGGAGGCACCCGACGCGCCCGGTTCCGGCGCCGAGGCCCCCGGCATGTGGATCACCGGCAAGACCGCCGTGAAGGCCGCGTACAAGCAGCTCTCCGCCTTCAACGTCGGTGACGGCAAGCCGGCCTGGGACCCGATCACCTTCCCGCAGAAGATCTGCGCGACCACCCCGCAGCAGACCGCCGACGACAAGATCGTCGTGGCGTACATGAGCGGCAGCAGCGACCGCGCCAAGTGCAACCAGCTCCAGGAGATCGACCTCGACACCGGGGCGAAGGGCTGGACCAAGAAGGCCGCCGAGGGCGCCCTGTTCGACTCCATGCTCTCCGTCGAACTGTCCGTCACCGGCAAGACGCTGATGGTGGGCCGCTCCCAGTCCGGCACGGCGTACGACGTCACCAACGGCGACAAGCTCTTCGACAAGAAGCGCTACGGCGACTCCTGCTTCCCGGCCGCGTTCGCCGGCGGCGAGAAGCTCATCGCCGTCTCCTCCTGCGGCGCGGGCACCGACAAGGAACACGACGAGGTGCAGGAGCTCGACCCGAAGACCGGCAAGGTCCGCTGGACCCAGAAGTTCGACAAGGGCTGGCGGGTCGCGCGCACCTACTCGGTGAGCCCGCTGGTCGTCTACAGCACCAACAAGGACAAGAAGGCCTGGAACATCTCCACCTTCACCTCCGGTGGCAAGTTCCGCTCGCAGGTCGGCTTCGACGAGGACTTCGCTCCCCAGTGCGGTTGGGCCATCCTCGAGCGCGACCTCCAGGGCTGCCAGGGCGTCGTCGTCGACGGCGACACGCTCTACCTGCCGACCGAGGCGACCACCGGCGCCAACGAGATCGTCGCGGTCAACCTGGCGAACGGCAAGGAGAAGTGGCGGGTGAAGTCCCCGGCCGACGAGTCGATGCTGCCGATGAAGGTCGAGGGCGGCAAGCTCATCGCCTACGTGCAGCCGTCGTACGACGCGGGCGGCCAGATCGTCGCCATCCCGACCGGCGGCAGCAGCCACAAGCCGGCCAAGCTGCTGCAGAACCCGCAGGGCGCCGCGGACATCGAGGACGGCTTCTTCTCCAAGGACGTCGACTGGGTCGACGGGCGCTTCTACATCTCGGCGACCCGGCTGAGCGGAAACGACGACACGAAGGAGAAGTTGATGCTCGCCTACGGCAAGTGACACTTCCCCCTTCGTGGTCGCCCGCTCTGCTTTCGTCGTCCGTCCCCTTCCCCGAGGTGCTCACGTCATGACCCAGCCGCCGCCCCAGCCGCCCCAGCAGCCCCCGCAGGGGGGCGGCTTCGGGCCGCCGCAGGACCAGCCTCAGCCTCCGCAGGGCCCGCCGCCCGCCGACGGGCCGAACCTCGGCAAGGCACCGGAGCCCGGGTACGGCGACCCGCAGGCTCCGCAGACGCCCCCGCCGGCCGCTCCGCCGGCCCCGCCCCAGCCGATGTACGGCTATCCGCAGGGGGCCCCGCAGGCGCCCCAGCCTCCGCAGGCCCCGCCCGGTTACGGCCACCCCGGTCAGCAGCCGGGGCCGTACGGGCCACCGCCCACGGTGCCTTACGGGCAGCCGGGATACGGGCAGCCCGGATACGGGCAGCAGCCCGGCTACGGCTATCCGCAGCCGACCATGCCGCTCCAGCCGCAGGCCCAGATGCCGGGCGGCGGCGGCAAGTTCACCGCGCGGATGGTCATCATCGTCGCCGCGGTCGTGGCGATCGCCCTGATCATCGGCGGTGGCGTCTGGTACGCCTCCTCCGGCAAGGACGACGGCAAGACGAACGACACCGCCGGCTCCAGCGGCGGCACCGGCGGCACGGACGACGGCAACGGCGGCGCCGGCCCCGGCGGCAAGGAGAAGGCCCCGGCCGACCCCAGCGCCAAGGTCCTCTTCCAGGTCCCGGCGCCCGAGGTGGACAGCACGGTCGTCGTCTCCGGCTCGTGGCTCACCGACAAGGCGTACGTCAAGAGTGGCGTCGCCAAGATCGTCGGCTACGACCGCGACAAGGGCGGCGAGCTGTGGACGATCCCGTTGGACGGCCCGGTCTGCCAGGCCGGCCGCCATGTCACCGACGACAACAAGACGGCGATCCTCTACCAGCCCGCGATGCCGACCAAGGCCGAGCCCTCGCACGGGTGCAGCCAGATCGCCCTGATCGACCTCGACGCGGGCAAGGAGCTGTGGACCAGGACGGTCAAGGCCGATGGGGATCCGATCACCTTCGACAACGTCACGATCAGCGGGAAGACCGTCGCCGTCGGCAGCACCAGCGGGGGCGCCGCGTTCGACGTCTCCGGCAAGCTCCTGTGGAGCCCCAAGCCCTCCGACTCCTGCTACGACGCCGGGTACGGCGGCGGCGAGAAGCTGGTCGCGGTGCGCAAGTGCGGCTCGTACGAGCAGCGGCAGCTGCACATCCAGACCATCGACCCGAAGTCCGGGAAGGTGATCTCCGAGTACAAGCTGACCGAGGGCATCGAGTACGCGAGCGTCGTGTCGACCGACCCGCTCGTGGTGGCCGCCGACGTCGGCGACTCCGCGGGCGACGGCAGCGGCATCTCCGACTTGTTCTCCATCGACAACAGAACCGGCAAGCTGCGCACGCGCATCTCAGCGCCGGGCGAGCAGTTCGCGGCCCGCTGCGAGGGCATCACCCGCATCGAGTACTGCAACGGTCTGGCCGTCGGCAACGACCGGATCTACCTGCCGACCGAGGAGCACGACGGCAGCGGCAAGTACAGCAAGACCAACGAGGTCGTCGCCTTCGACCTCGCCACCGGCAGGCAGACCGGGCAGCGGGCCGACGCCGGCGACGGCTACACGCTCTCGCCGCTGCGCATGGACGGCGGCAACCTGATCGCCTACAAGCGGCCGCCGTACGACAAGGGCGGCCAGATCGTGAGCATCGACGGAGGCAGCTTCAAGCAGACCAAGCTGCTGGAGAACCCCGCTACGCGCCAGGTGCGGAACGTGGAGACCAGGATGTCACCGGTCTACTCCGAGTACCTGTTCGCCGACGGGCACCTGTTCATGTCCAGGGTGTTCGCGAGCAAGAGGTCCAGCGTCGGCACGGGTGACAAGGAGTACTTGGCGGTCGGCTTCGGCACGAGCTGATCGGTTGCCGACCGGTTCTTGATCGACTGGTGGCCGGTGCGGCCCCGTCCCTGTTCAGGGGCGGGGCCGTTCGCGTTCGGGTCAGTCAACCTCGAACGAGAGGAATGTCGGCGATCCGG
Source organism: Streptomyces sp. NPDC002788 (assembly GCF_053592115.1). Classification (NCBI taxonomy): domain Bacteria; kingdom Bacillati; phylum Actinomycetota; class Actinomycetes; order Kitasatosporales; family Streptomycetaceae; genus Streptomyces; species Streptomyces sp. NPDC002788. The sequence continues at coordinate 34,948 of NZ_JBSFVB010000016.1, forward strand.
GGCGATTCTCGCGGGTAGGGGAGCGCAACGTCGAACAAGCGTGTAGCTTCCGGGGGCATGAAGGCGGGGGAGCCGGGGGGCTTCCGTGGGGGGACTGGGTGACTGGGGGGTTGCTCGATGGGAGTGCGGCTCATGGTGGTCGACGACCACCGACTGCTGGCGGAGGCGCTGGCCTCGGCGTTGAAGCTGCGGGGGCACCGGGTGCTGGCCGCGGCGGCGCCGGCGGCGGGGGCGGCGGAGCTGGTGATCACGCGGGCGCCGGAGGTGTGCCTGCTGGGGACGGCGACGCCGGCCGAGCCGGGGATCTTCGACCCCGTGGTGCGGATCAAGCGGGAGCGGCCGCAGGTGGCGGTGCTGGTGCTCGGGCCGGTGCCCGATCCGCGGGGTATCGCGGCGGCGTTCGCGGCGGGGGCGTCGGGGTACGTCCGGCATGACGAGCGCATAGAGGGTGTCGAGCGGGCGATCATGAAGGCCAGGGCGGGGGAGGCGGCGGTGGCGCCGCAGCTGCTGCAAGGTGCGTTCAGCGAGTTGCTGAACCCGGCGGCGCAACCGGACGACGAGGGGCAGCGGTTGCTGTCGATGCTCACGCCGCGGGAGGTGGAGGTCCTGGTCCGCGTCGCGGACGGCGAGGACACCCGCCTGATCGCGGCGGGCATGGGCATCGCGCCCTCCACGGCCCGCACGCACGTCCAGCGGGTCCTGATGAAACTGGGCGTCGGCTCCCGCCTGGAGGCGGCGGCACTGGCGGCTCGGACGGGGTTGCTGGACCGGGCGGGGGCACTACCGCGGATCGTGACGCCGGACCCGGACCCGGAGACGGGGTCGGGGGCCTGACCAGCCGCACGCCGAACGGTGAGGCGTGGGGCGGGTTTTCTCGCGTCGATCTCTGCTCTGCGCGGCCCCCGACCGATGGGGGATCACCTAAGGTACGCGGCATGACGCTGCAGCTTGTTCAGGTGAACTTCAAGGCCCGGGACGATTCGACGCTCGGCCGGTTCTGGGCGGAGGCGCTCGGCTGGGGTGTTTCCAGCGAAGGGCCCGGTGTCACCAACCTGGAACCCGTGGGCTTCGACTGGCCGGACCCGTCCGCCGTCTGCGTCGATCTCGTCCGCGTCCCGGACCCGGAGACGGTGAAGTACCGCGTGCACATCGAGCTCGCCACCACCTCCGACGCCCACCAGGCGGAGTTGGTCGCACGTCTGAAGGAGCTCGGGGCGACGCCCGCCGATGTGGGCCGGGGTGACGCGCCGTGGACGGTGATGGCCGACCCGGAAGGCAACGTGTTCAGCGTCCTGGAGCCCCGGGAGCTCTACCGGGACACCGGGCCGATAGCCGCCGTGGTCGTCGACTGCGCCGACCCACGGGCCATGGTCCGGTTCTGGGGCGAGGCGATCGACTGGACCGTCCACGAGCTGACCGACGACCGCGCCCTGCTGCGCTCCGCCAAGGGCGTCGGGCCGTACCTGGAGTTCCGCCGTACGCCGGACGACGAGGTCGTATGGAACCGCGTCCATCTCGATGTGATGTCCGACCGTGTCGAGGATCAGGCGAAGGAGGTCGCCCGGCTCGAAGGTCTCGGCGCGACGCGGGTCGACGTGGGGCAGGGTGACGTCTCCTGGGTCGTCCTGGCCGACCCGGAGGGCAACGAGTTCTGCGTCCTCGGCCGGGGCTGACGCGGACTCCGTCCGCGCCCTCATGGTGGTACGGCAGTACCACCACGGACCCCGCCCTCCCCGGCCGCCGGCTCACCCGTCACAACCGCCCCTGCGGACGCCGGCGCCCGGTCGCGCAACCGGCCGCCCGCCGTCACTCCCTCGGTTCGTCTTCCGGCACGACATCCGGCGGTGGCGGAGCGGCCGGCCGCAGCTTCAGCCACGCAAGGAAGAACAGACCAAGGGCGAGCATCCCCAACCCGGTCCACAGGTTGATGTTGACGCCCTCCGCCTTGTCGATGTCGGCGTCGGACGCCGTGAACCCGGCGATCGTGACGATGACGCCGTAGACCACGAACAGCCCACCGATGATGCGGCGGATGTCGAACAGTCGCGCGGCCGTCGCCGACTTGCCCTGCAGCTCGGTGACTTCCCGCTGCACGTCCTTGTCGGAGTAGAACTCGGACATCTGTCAATCCTCCCTCGGTCAGAACGAGAACGGGATGTAGCAGGCCGCGGCCAGGACGACCGCGCCCCAGCCCAGCAGCGCCGGCTTGCGGTACCAGGCCTCGTCCCCGGGCGCGGGCGGCTCCGCCAGGCCGGGCGACGTCGTGCCGTAGACCAGCCCCTGCAACTCCTCCGCCGGCTTGGGCGCGGTGAACAGCGACACCGCCACCATCACGACGGCGCCCGCGACGAACCCGGCGATCGCCGAGACGAAGTTGGCCCCCTGGTCGGAGGGGATGTCGATGATGCCCTGCTTGTAGACGACGAAGTAGTTGACCATCGCGGCGGCGGTGCCCGTGATCAGCCCCCAGAAGCCGGACTTCATGGACGCCCGCTTCCAGAACATGCCGATGATGAAGACGACGAACATCGGCACGTTGAAGAAGGAGAACAACGTCTGGAGGTAGCTCATGATGTTGGAGAAGGACGACGCCAGGAACGCCGTGCCGATGGAGGCCAGGACGCCGATCGCGGTGATGAGGCGGCCGAAGCCCACGTAGTACGCGTCCTCGCGGCCCTTGACGACGTACCTCGCCCAGATGTCCGTCGTGAACACGGTGTTGAAGGACGACACGTTCGCCGCCATGCCCGCCATGAAAGCCGCGAGGAGGCCGGTCACGGCGATGCCCAGCACACCGTTGGGCAGGAGCTGCTCCATCAGGTAGGGGATCGCGTCGTTGTACTGGAGGTCGGAGCCGGAGGTGCCGAGCTTCGGCACCAGGACGGCGGCTACGAGACCCGGGATCATCACCAGGAACACGATGAAGATCTTCGGGAAGGCGGCGATCAGCGGGGTGCGCTGGGCCGCCGAGAGGTTCTTCGCGGACAGGGCCCGCTGCACCTCGGCGAAGTTCGTCGTCCAGTAGCCGAAGGAGAGGACGAATCCGAGGCCGAGGACGATGGTCAGCCAGTTCGCGCCCAGTGGGTTGTCGCTGCCGATGCCGGTGCCGCCCCAGGAGGTCATGAAGTCGGCGCCGCGGCTCTCGGTGAGGGAGTCGGACAGGCCGTCCCAGCCGCCGACCTTCTTCAGCCCGAGGGCGGTGATGGGGATGAGCGCGGCGAGGATGACGAAGAACTGCAAAACCTCGTTGTAGATCGCCGAGGACAGGCCGCCGAGCGTGATGTACGCCAGGACGAAGAAGCCGGCGACCACGATCGCCACCCACTGCGGCCAGCCCAGGAGCGCCTCGACGACGATGGCCAGGGCGTAGAGGTTGACGCCGGCGATGAGGATGGCGGCGCAGGCGAAGAGGACCGAACTGAGCAGGTGCGCCGCCTTGTCGAAGCGCAGCAGCAGGAACTCGGGGACCGAGCGGACCTTGGAGCCGTAGTAGAAGGGCATCATCACCAGGCCGAGGAAGACCATGGCCGGGATGGCGCCGATCCAGTACCAATGGGTGGTGTAGACGCCGTACTGGGCGCTGTTGGCGGCCATGCCCAGGATCTCGGTGGCGCCCAGGTTGGCCGCGATGAACGCGAGTCCGGTGACCCAGGCGGGCAGGGAACGGCCGGAGAGGAAGAAGTCGAGGCTGGTCTTCACCGACCGGCGGGCGGCGAAGCCGATGCCGAGGACGACGACGAAGTAGATGCCGAGGATCGTGTAGTCGAGCCAGTTCGTGGGGAGCCGCAGCTCGGCTGACAGGTACGTGGGGGGATGCATGAGCCCTCGCTTCATTGCCCGAACCGATACCTAGCGGAATCTCCTTCTCCGCGTTCAGTCATTGAACACGCCGTTTTGGGCTCTTTGTTTGATTGTGATGTTGACGGTTGTGGTGGGTGGTGTTTTTATATGTTGGGTTATGTTTGAAGGATGAGGAGTCCGGCGTGAAGAAGACCTCGACCCGACTGGCCGACGGTCGCGAGCTCATCTACTACGACCTGCGTGACGACACCGTGCGGGACGCGGCCGACCGCCGCCCGCTGGACCGCACCGTCACCACGTCCGAGATCCGCCGCGACCCCCTGCTCGGTGACTCCGTCGCCATCGCCTCGCACCGCCAGGGCCGCACCTACCATCCGCCGGCCGACGAATGCCCCCTGTGCCCCTCCGAGGGCGACCGGCTGAGCGAGATCCCGGACTCCTCGTACGACGTCGTCGTTTTCGAAAACCGCTTCCCCTCGCTCGCCGGCGACGCGGGCCGCTGCGAGGTCGTCTGCTTCACCTCCGACCACAACGCGTCCTTCGCCGCACTCACCGAGGAGCAGGCGGGCCTGGTGCTCGAGGCGTGGACGGACCGGACGTCGGAGCTGTCCCACCTCCCCTCCGTCGAGCAGGTGTTCTGCTTCGAGAACCGGGGCGCCGAGATCGGCGTGACCCTCCAGCACCCGCACGGGCAGATCTACGCCTACCCCTTCACCACCCCCCGCACCGCGACGATGCTCCGCTCCGTCGCGGCGCACAAGGAGATGACGGGCGGGGAGAACCTCTTCGACGCCGTCATGGAGCGCGAACTCACCGACGAGCGGGTCGTCCTGGAGGGTGACCACTGGGTGGCCTTCGTGCCGTACGCGGCACACTGGCCGTACGAGGTCCACCTGTACCCCAAGCGCCGCGTGCCCGACCTGCTCGGGCTCGACGAGGCCGCGCGCACAGAGTTCCCCAAGATTTATCTGGAACTGTTGAGGCGCTTCGACCGGATCTTCGGTGAGGGCGAGCCTCCGACCCCGTACATCGCGGCCTGGCACCAGGCCCCCTTCGGCGCGCTGGAGGAGTTCGACGGGGTCGTGCGCGAGGACTTCGCGCTGCACCTCGAGCTTTTCACCATCCGCCGCACTTCCGGCAAGCTGAAGTTCCTCGCGGGTTCCGAGTCCGGCATGAACGTGTTCATCAACGACGTGCCGCCGGAGCGCGCGGCCGAGCGACTGCGAGAGGTAGCGAGTTCATGAGCGGGAAGTACCTGGTGACGGGTGGCGCGGGATACGTCGGCAGCGTGGTCGCCCAGCACCTGCTGGAGGCCGGTCACGAGGTCGTCGTCCTCGACAACCTCTCCACGGGCTTCCGCGAGGGCGTACCGGCGGGTGCCTCCTTCGTCGAGGGCGACATCCGCGACGCCGCCAAATGGCTGGACTCCTCCTTCGACGGCGTCCTCCACTTCGCCGCGTCCTCGCAGGTCGGCGAGTCGGTCGTGAAGCCCGAGAAGTACTGGGACAACAACGTCGGCGGCACGATGGCCCTGCTGGAGGCGATGCGGGAGGCAGGCGTCCGCAAGCTCGTCTTCTCCTCCACGGCGGCGACGTACGGCGAACCGGAGCAGGTCCCGATCGTCGAGTCGGCCCCCACGAAGCCCACCAACCCCTACGGTGCCTCGAAGCTCGCGGTCGACCACATGATCACCGGTGAGGCGACGGCGCACGGCCTGGGCGCGGTCTCGCTGCGCTACTTCAACGTGGCGGGCGCGTACGGCGAGTTCGGCGAGCGCCACGACCCCGAGTCCCACCTGATCCCGCTGGTGCTCCAGGTGGCGCAGGGCAGGCGCGAGGCGATCTCGGTCTTCGGCGACGACTACGCGACGCCGGACGGCACCTGCGTGCGCGACTACATCCACGTCGCGGACCTGGCCGAGGCCCACCTGCTGGCGCTGCGGGCCGCAGCGCCCGGTGAACACCTGATCTGCAACCTCGGCAACGGCAACGGCTTCTCCGTCCGCGAGGTCATCGAGACGGTCCGCCGGGTGACGGGCCACCCGATCCCCGAGGTCGTGGCCCCGCGCCGGGGCGGCGACCCGGCGGTCCTGGTGGCGTCGGCCGCCACGGCCCGCGAGAAGCTGGGCTGGAACCCGTCCCGCGCGGATCTCGCGGGAATCGTCGCCGACGCGTGGGACTTCGCGCAGCGGCGCGGCAACTAGTACGTACGGAAGAGTCAGGGGTCAGGGCATGAGCGAGGCTGTTGCCGAGACGGTCGCCGAACGGTTCACCGAGCTGTACGGAGCCGAGCCGCACGGGGTGTGGGCGGCGCCGGGCCGCGTCAACCTCATCGGCGAACACACGGACTACAACGACGGCTTCGTCATGCCGTTCGCCCTGCCGCACACGGCGGTGGCGGCGGTGTCACGCCGCGCGGACGGCGTCCTTCGCCTGCACTCGGCGGACGTGGAGGACTCAGTGACCGAACTGGACCTCGATGCGCTGTCCCCCGAGTCGGACAAGAACTGGACGGCGTACCCGGCGGGCGTGGTGTGGGCCATGCGCGAGGCCGGCCACGCGGTGACCGGCGCGGACATCCACCTGTCCTCCACGGTCCCGTCGGGTGCGGGCCTGTCGTCCTCGGCGGCCCTGGAGGTCGTGGTGGCGCTCGCCCTGAACGATCTCTTCTCCCTGGAACTCCGGGGCTGGCAACTGGCCCGCCTCTGCCAGCGGGCCGAGAACGTCTACGTGGGTGCCCCGGTCGGCATCATGGACCAGACGGCGTCGGCGTGCTGCGAGGAAGGCCACGCGCTGTTCCTGGACACCCGCGACCTCGCGCAGCGCCAGATCCCCTTCGACCTGGCGGCCGAGGGCATGCGCCTGCTGGTCGTCGACACGCAGGTCAAGCACTCCCACAGCGAGGGCGAGTACGGCAAGCGCCGCGCGGGGTGCGAGAAGGGCGCGGCCCTGCTGGGCGTCGACGCCCTGCGGGACGTGCCGTACGCGGACCTGGAGGCGGCCCTGGCCCGCCTCGGCGACGAGGAGGAGGTCCGCCGCCTGGTCCGCCACATCGTCACGGAGAACGAGCGGGTCGAACGGGTGGTCTCCCTTCTCGAATCAGGCGAGACCCGCTCGATCGGCCCCGTCCTCATCCAGGGCCACGCCTCCCTCCGCGACGACTTCCGCATCTCCTGCCCGGAACTGGACCTGGTCGTCGACACGGCCCTGTCCGCCGGCGCGCTCGGTGCCCGCATGACGGGCGGCGGCTTCGGCGGCTCGGCGATCGTCCTGGCGGAGGAAGCGGACGTGGACGCCATCACGAAGGCAGTGACGACGGCGTTCGCCGCGGCGGGCTACTCGGCTCCCCGTGTCTTCGAGGCGGTGCCGTCGGCGGGAGCCCGCCGGATGCGCTGACGCGGCGGTCCTACCACAGCCTCTTCGTCAGCGAGTACTCCGTGATCCCCGGGGGATAGTCCGGCACCGCGCACACCACCTCGTACCCCTGCTTCTCGTAGAAGCGAGGCGCCTGGAAGTCCCAGGTCTCCAGGCGGGACGAGCGGCAGGCGCGTTCCCGGGAAGCGATGCGTTCCGCCTCCGAGAGGAGGCGGGCGCCCAGGCCCCGGCCGCGGTGGCGTTCGTCGACCCACAGGTACGTCACGTGCAGCCAGGTCGCCCAGGTGTAGCCGACGAGGCCGCCCGCCAGGTCGCCGTCCGTGTCGTTCACAGCCCACACGTGCAAGGGCACGTCCCTTTCGTCCGGCGTTCCCCGCAGGGATCGCAGGATCGGAGAGGCGACCGTGTTCGTGTCCCGCAGGCGCGTGCGGAGCAGATCACGTCGGGCCTTGTCGACTTCTGTCTCAAGACGGAACATGCGGCACACCATAAACGCGCCGGACAGTCAGTTCTGCAAATAGCCTTCCGCTCCGGGCCACCGTCCGTACCCTGATGAACAGCACCGGTGGGGGCCGGTGCCGATCAGGGGGCGAGACAGCCGGGTACGACGCCCGGGGTGGGGGTAGCGGTTTCTGCATGGCGGCGGCCGTGCGGCTGCGGCAAGGACGGACGCGGCGGATCCGGACACCCCGGCGTCGTACCCGCGCGGGTGTCGTCGTCCGACGATGGGGAATCCCCTGCTCTCAGGAGCGTGGGGAAGGGGGTTACGTGGTTCGCATCCGAGTCCTGGTCGTCGACGACCATCGCATCTTCGCCGAGTCACTCGCCGCGGCCCTGGCCGCCGAGCCCGATGTCGACGTCTCCGCGGCCGGCAGCGGCCCCGCGGCGCTGCGCAGTCTGGAGCGGGCGGTCGCCGAGGGGCGGCGGTTCGACGTGCTGCTCGTCGACGCCGACCTGGGCGGCAAGGTGCCGGGCGCCCGCCCGGCCGTACCCGTGCGGGAGGGCGATGAGGACGGGCTCGTGGACGGCATATCCCTCGTCACGGGGGTGCGGTCCGCGCAGCCGAACGTACGGATCGTCGTGCTCGCCGAGAGGGACGACCCGCGGCGCGCCGCGCTCGCCCTGCAGGCCGGCGCCTCGGGGTGGGTCGCCAAGGACTGCTCGCTGTCCCGGCTTCTCACCGTCATCCGCGGCGTGCTGCGCGACGAGACCCATCTGCCGCCCGCCCTGCTGACGGGCGTGCTGCGCGAGCTCACCGCCGCCCGCAGGCACCGCACCGAGAGCGAGCGGCTCGTGGAGTCCCTCACTCCGCGTGAGCGGGAAGTGCTGCGGTGCATGGTGGCGGGACTGGGGCGCAAGGCCGTCGCCGAGCGCCTGTATCTGTCGCCGCACACGGTGCGGACGCACATGCAGAACGTGCTGGGCAAGCTGGGCGTGCACTCCACGCTCGCCGCCGTCGCCCTCGCCCGGCGGGCCGGAGTGGGGCCCGCCGACCTAGCCGGGGATGTTGTCGAACGGGGCGGTCAGCTGGCGTAGCAGCCCCGCCAGGTCACCGCGCTGGGCGCGGGAGAGCTCCGCGAGGATCGCGCGCTCCTGGTCCAGCAGCCCGGACAGGGCCTGGTCCGCGCGGTCCCTGCCCTCGTCCGTGAGCCGGACCAGGACGCCCCGGCGGTCGCTGGGGTCGGGGAGGCGTTCCACCAGGCCCTTCTTCGCCAAGCGGTCGATGCGGTTCGTCATCGTGCCCGACGTGACCAGGGTCTGGGTGAGGAGCTGTCCCGGGGAGAGCTGATACGGCGTGCCCGCGCGGCGCAGGGCCGTCAGTACGTCGAACTCCCACGGCTCCAGGTTGTGCTCCGAGAAGGCCAACCGCCGCGCCCGGTCCAGATGCCGGGCGAGTCTGCTCACGCGGCTGAGCACCTCGAGCGGTTCCACGTCGAGGTCCGGGCGCTCCCGGCGCCATGCTGCGACCAGCCGATCGACCTCGTCCTCCATGACGATCAGTGTAGTGGTTGTGTCGACGTAGAGTCTCTTGACATCCATTTTCTTGACGTCGAGATATATCGGGGATCACGCTGGGTGCACGCCCCCGTACGGTCAACACCAGGACACCAGGACACCAGGACACCAGGACACCAGGACACCAGGACACCAGGAACACCAGGACACCAGGACACCAGGAGGACCCATGCCCGCAGCCGACCCCGCCTGGGACCCCGCCCAGTACCTGCGCCACGCCGACCACCGCGCCCGCCCCTTCGCCGACCTCCTCGCCCGCGTCCCCGAACTGCCCGCCGACCCGCCCCGCATCGCCGACCTCGGCTGCGGCCCCGGCAACGTCACCACGCTGCTCGCCGACCGCTGGCCCACCGCCCGGATCACCGGCTACGACAACTCGACCGAGATGCTCGACAAGGCCCACGTGGAGCACGAGGGCCCCACCGCGGGCGGCGGACGCCTCGACTTCGCCCACGCGGACGTACGGACCTGGGCGCCCGACGAGCCGTACGACCTGATCGTCAGCAATGCCACGCTGCAATGGGTGCCCGGGCACGTCGAGCGGTTCGCCGACTGGGTGGCCGGACTGAAACCCGGCGGTACCTTCGCCTTCCAGGTGCCGGGGAACTTCGACGCCCCCAGCCACCGGCTGATGCGCGAACTCGCCGGCTCACCGCGCCGGCGCGACCGGCTCGACGGCACCCTGCGTCACGCCGACGCCGTCCTCACTCCCGAGGCCTACCACGAGCGGCTGACGTCCCTCGGCTGTACGGCCGACGTGTGGGAGACGACGTACATCCACCTGCTCCAAGGCGAGGACCCCGTGCTCGACTGGGTGAAGGGGACCGGGCTGCGGCCCGTGCTGACCGCCCTCGCCGACGACCCCGACGCGCGGGACGGCTTCGTCGCCGAGTACCGGGCGGCTCTGCGCCAGGCCTATCCGGCGGGCCCCCACGGCACGCCGTTCCCCTTCCGCCGGGTGTTCGCCGTGGCCCGGAAGGACGGCTGATGATCGCCGCTGCCCGGTCGGCCGACGACAGGCCTCAGGCCTTGCGGCGCCCTATCAGGTGCGGCTTGGCCTCCAGACCGTCCAGGCCGTGCCACGCCAGGTTCACCAGGTGCGCGGCCACCTCGGCCTTCTTCGGCCTGCGGACGTCCAGCCACCACTGGCCGGTCAGAGCGACCATGCCGACCAGGGCCTGGGCGTACAGCGGGGCCAGCTTCGGGTCGAAGCCGCGGCTCTTGAACTCACGGCCCAGGATGTCCTCGACCTGCGTGGCGATGTCCGAGATCAAGGACGCGAAGGAACCAGTCGACTGCGGGATGGGGGAGTCACGGACCAGGATGCGGAACCCGTCCGTGTACTCCTCGATGTAGTCCAGCAGGGCGAAGGCCGCCTGTTCGCACAGTTCGCGGGGGTGACCGGCCGTGAGGGAGCCGGTCACCATGTCCAGCAGGCGCCGCATCTCACGGTCCACGACGACCGCGTACAGGCCCTCCTTGCCGCCGAAGTGCTCGTACACCACCGGCTTGGAGACCCCGGCCTTCGCCGCGATCTCCTCCACCGACGTGCCCTCGAACCCCTTGGCGGCGAAGAGCGTGCGACCGATCTCCAGCAGCTGCTGACGCCGCTCGGCACCGGTCATCCGGGTGCGACGCGCTCGCCGCGGCTTGTCATTGCTGGGGGTGCTGCTCGAGTCGGTCGCCACAGCGACCATCATGCCGCCTCGACGGGCTCCTTCCCGCGTGGGGAGCCGCCTTCCCCGCTGTTACGGCGCGAATCGATACGCGAGCGTGACGGCCACCGCACGTCGTACGCCCAGCCGGCCATCTCGAACCAGCGGATCAGCCGGGCGGAGGAGTCCAGCTGCCCGCGCATCACACCGTGCCGCGCGGACGTGGGGTCGGCGTGGTGCAGGTTGTGCCACGATTCGCCGCAGGACAGGATCGCCAGCCACCACACGTTGCCCGACCGGTCACGCGACTTGAAGGGGCGCTTGCCGACCGCGTGGCAGATCGAGTTGATCGACCAGGTCACGTGGTGCAGCAGGGCCACCCGGACGAGCGACCCCCAGAAGAACGCCGTGAACGCGCCCCACCAGGACATCGTGACCAGGCCACCGATCACCGGCGGCAGCGCCAGGGACACCACCGTCCACAGGACGAACTGGCGGGAGATGGCGCAGAGCGTCTTGTCCTTGACCAGGTCCGGGGCGTACTTCTCCTGCGACGTCTGCTCCTCGTCGAACATCCATGCGATGTGTGCCCACCACAGGCCCTTCATCAGGGCCGGAAGCGTCTCCCCGAACCGCCACGGCGAGTGCGGGTCACCCTCCGCGTCGGAGAACTTGTGGTGCTTGCGGTGATCGGCCACCCAGCGCACCAGCGGACCCTCGACCGCCATCGAGCCCGCGATCGCCAGGGCGATCTTCAGGGGCCGCTTGGCCTTGAAGGATCCGTGCGTGAAGTGCCGGTGGAAACCGATCGTGATGCCGTGGCACCCCAGGAAGTAGAAGAAGACCAGCAGACCGAGGTCCAGCCAGCTCGCTCCCCAGCCCCACGCCAGCGGCACGGCCGCCAGCAACGCGAGGAACGGGACGGTGATGAAGAGCAGGAGGGCGATCTGCTCGATGGACCGCTTCTTCTCGCCGCCCAGAGTGGCGGAGGATGCTGCGGTGTCGGTGGCCTGACCGGGAGCCTTCGGGGCGTCCTGGATCACGTCGGAACTACTGGTCATACGCGTCCCCTGGGGGGTATGTGGATGGAGAAGGTGTGGCCGGGCCACGGGAACCGTCATGTGCTTCCTACGGTCCCGTAACCTACGGCGTCGTAAGTATGGCAGTGCGTCGCCCGGCGGCAAGAGCCCGCGAGCCTGCGCGTCACGGCCGACACCTATCCTGGTGTCGGTCGGACAGCGCGGTCCGCTCTGATTTCCTCCCGGATGTCCGATCCGTATGCGGCCCCCCGCCGCCGCGAGACGCCGTCCGGGTTCCCCTCCCAGACGAGCTTCAACACTGCAAGGAGCCGCACCTGTGAGCAGTGCCGACGATCAGACCACGACGACGAGCAGCGAGCTGCGTGCCGACATCCGCCGCTTGGGTGACCTCCTCGGCGAGACCCTCGTCCGGCAGGAGGGCCCCGAGCTGCTGGAACTCGTCGAGAAGGTCCGCCGCCTCACCCGGGAGGACGGCGAGGCCGCCGCCGAGCTGCTGCGCGGCACCGAACTCGACACCGCGGCCAAGCTGGTCCGCGCCTTCTCCACCTACTTCCACCTGGCCAACGTCACCGAGCAGGTCCACCGAGGCCGCGAGCTGCGCGCCCGGCGCGCCGCCGAGGGCGGACTCCTCGCCCGTACGGCCGACCGGCTCAAGGACGCCGACCCCGAGCACCTGCGCGAGACGGTCCGCAACCTCAACGTCCGCCCCGTCTTCACCGCCCACCCCACCGAGGCCGCGCGCCGGTCGGTCCTGAACAAGCTCCGGCGCATCGCCGCGCTCCTCGAGACCCCGGTCATCGAGTCCGACCGCCGCCGCCTCGACACCCGCCTGGCCGAGAACATCGACCTCGTCTGGCAGACCGACGAACTCCGCGTCGTCCGCCCCGAGCCCGCCGACGAGGCCCGCAACGCCATCTACTACCTCGACGAGCTCCACGCGGGCGCCGTGGGCGACGTCCTGGAGGACCTGACGGCGGAGCTGGAGCGAGCCGGCGTCAAGCTCCCCGACGAGACCCGCCCCCTCACCTTCGGCACCTGGATCGGCGGCGACCGCGACGGCAACCCCAACGTCACCCCCCAGGTCACCTGGGACGTCCTCATCCTCCAGCACGAGCACGGCATCAACGACGCGCTGGACACGATCGACGAACTCCGCGGCTTCCTGTCCAACTCCATCCGCTACGCCGGCGCCACCGAGGAACTGCTGACCTCCCTCCAGGCCGACCTGGAGAACCTCCCCGAGATCAGCCCCCGCTACAAGCGCCTCAACGCCGAGGAGCCCTACCGGCTCAAGGCCACCTGCATCCGGCAGAAGCTGGAGAACACCAAGCAGCGCCTCGCCGAGAGCACCACCCACGTGCCCGGCCGCGACTACCTCGGCACCGGCGAACTCCTCGCCGACCTGCGGATCATCCAGGACTCCCTGCGCGAGCACCGCGGCGGCCTCTTCGCCGACGGCCGCCTCGCCCGCACCATCCGCACCCTCGCCGCCTTCGGCCTCCAGCTCGCCACCATGGACGTCCGCGAACACGCCGACGCCCACCACCACGCCCTCGGCCAGCTCTTCGACCGGCTCGGCGAGGAATCCTGGCGCTACGCCGACATGCCCCGCGACTACCGCGCCAAGCTCCTCGCCAAGGAACTGCGCTCCCGCCGCCCCCTCGCGCCCACCCCGGCGCCCGTGGACGCGCCCGGCGAGAAGACCCTCGGCGTCTTCCAGACCGTCAAGCGCGCCCTGGAGGTCTTCGGACCCGAGGTCATCGAGTCCTACATCATCTCCATGTGCCAGGGCGCCGACGACGTCTTCGCCGCCGCCGTCCTCGCCCGCGAAGCCGGACTGATCGACCTCCACGCCGGCTGGGCCAAGATCGGCATCGTCCCCCTGCTGGAGACCACCGACGAGCTCAAGGCCGCCGACACCATCCTCGAGGACATGCTCTCCGACCCGTCCTACCGGCGCCTCGTCTCGCTCCGGGGCGACGTCCAGGAGGTCATGCTCGGCTACTCCGACTCCTCCAAGTTCGGCGGCATCACCACCAGCCAGTGGGAGATCCACCGCGCCCAGCGCCGCCTGCGCGACGTCGCCCACCGCTACGGCGTCCGCCTGCGCCTCTTCCACGGCCGCGGCGGCACCGTCGGCCGCGGCGGCGGCCCGACCCACGACGCCATCCTCGCCCAGCCCTGGGGCACCCTCGAGGGCGAGATCAAGGTGACCGAGCAGGGCGAGGTCATCTCCGACAAGTACCTCATCCCGGCCCTGGCCCGGGAGAACCTGGAACTCTCGGTGGCCGCCACCCTCCAGGCCTCCGCCCTGCACACCGCCCCCCGCCAGTCCGTCGAGGCACTCGCCCGCTGGGACGCCGCCATGGACGTCGTCTCCGACGCCGCCCACGCCGCCTACCGCAGGCTCGTCGAGGACCCCGACCTCCCGGCGTACTTCTTCGCCTCCACCCCCGTCGACCAGCTCGCCGACCTCCACCTCGGCTCCCGCCCGTCCCGCCGACCCGACTCCGGCGCCGGCCTCGACGGACTCAGGGCCATCCCGTGGGTGTTCGGCTGGACCCAGTCCCGGCAGATCGTCCCCGGCTGGTTCGGCGTCGGCTCCGGCCTCAAGGCACTGCGCGAGGCCGGCCTGGACACCGTGCTCGACGAGATGTACGGGCAGTGGCACTTCTTCCGCAACTTCATGTCCAACGTCGAGATGACCCTGGCCAAGACCGACCTGCGGATCGCCCAGCACTACGTCGACACCCTCGTCCCCGACGAGCTCAAGCACGTCTTCGACACCATCAAGGCCGAACACGAACTCACCGTCCGCGAAGTCCTGCGCGTCACCGGCGAAACCGAACTCCTCGACGCCGAGCCCGTCCTGAAGCAGACCTTCGCCATCCGCGACGCCTACCTCGACCCCATCTCCTACCTCCAGGTCGCCCTGCTCAAGCGGCAGCGCGACGCGGCCACCGCCGGCGAACAGCCCGACCCGCTGCTCGCCCGCGCCCTGCTCCTCACCGTCAACGGCGTGGCAGCCGGCCTGCGCAACACCGGCTGAACCGCTCCCGGACACAACCGTGCCCCCGAGCCCGCACAGGCTCGGGGGCACGGTGCGTTCCACGTCAGCCGCGGTGGAGCCTGCGGCGACGCAGCACCAGGAACCCACCGCCCGCGACCAGCACCGCCGCCACACCGGACAGCAGCCCCACCGGGGCTCCGTTGCCCGTCTCGGCGAGATCACCGCCGGCACCGCCCTGCGGCGACGGCGACGAGGAGGCGGGCACACCCCCGCCGGCCGGCGAACCCGGCGACCCCGACGTCCCCGGCTGCGCCGACGGCGCCTGCGACGCCCCGGACGAAGGCGACGGGGAAGCCGCCCCGGACGGCGTCGAACCGCCGGGCTCCTGCGCATCCTCGCAGTCCGTCCAGAACACCTTGTGCTTGGCGGCACCCTTCTCGCCGTCGAAGGTCCAGAACAGCTTGTAGTGCCCGTCCGGCAGCGACAGCTCCTCGGTACGGCCGTGGCCCGCCGCGTCCAGCGTCAGCGCGCCGGACTTCACCGTCTCCCCCTTGTTCTCGCTCGGGGGGATCGCGTCGATGTGCCAGTCGACCTCCTGGCCGCCGTCGAAACCGAAAGCGTCCAGGTAGAACGTGCACACGTGCGGCTCGTTGCGGCGCAGCTCCTCGCCGGTCGAAGCATCATGGATCTTGACCGTGCCGTTGTCACCGGGAGGGGCGGCCTGGGCGGCCGGAGCAAGCAGGAGGACCGCCGTAGCGGCGGCGCAGGCAGCGCCGGTGTGCATGAGGGTTCGCATCGAGAAGTAGTCCATCTTCGAGAAGTGACCGGGAAGATGTGGAGGGGGCGGCTCAGCTTCCAGCCTCGCCCGACGCCTCGTCAATCACGAAGAGACAACGCTCGTCCCTCCACAGAAGTGGAGAACGCCGGAATCCCCTCAGACAGTCACGAAAGCGGCCGTCAGCAACGCCACCCCCGACAACGCCATCACCCACGCCGCCCGCGTGCGCAGCAGACCGCCCGCCACCACGACCGACGCCAGCAACAGCGCACCGCCCAGCGGAATCCACGCATACAGGACCCCGGCCGGCCCCGAGCGCACCGCGTCATCGCTGCCGGGCTTCAAGACCACCGTGTAGGTCCGGCCCTCCCGCACCGCGACCGACTTCTCCAGGACCACCTTCGACCGCGGCTGCGAACCTTCCGACAACGGCGCGAACGGGCCCGAGCACGAGTCCTGCCCGCACCGCGTCACCTCGACCGTGCCCCGCTCCCGGCCCTTCGTCAGCATCACGTGCTGGGCCGTCCCCCACGACGCCCACACACCCGCGATCAGGATCAGCACCGCGACCGCACCCATCGCCGCGAACCGCCCGAACCGCAGGGCGGCATGAGCGCTCGGGCGAGTGGCGGCGGCAGAGGCAGGCATGGCCGGGATCATTGGCCATACCCGCACGGCCGGTCAACTCCCGAGGGTGACACGTCAGGAGTTGTACGTACTCTGCGCCCGCTCCAGCCCCTCGATCACCAGACACTCCACCGCGTCAGCCGCCCGGTCCACGAAGTAGTCCAGCTCCTTGCGCTCCGCCGACGAGAAATCCCTCAGCACGAAATCCGCCACCGGCATCCGCCCCGGCGGCCGGCCGATCCCGAACCGCACCCGGTGATAGTCCGACCCGAACGCCTTCGTCATCGACTTCAGCCCGTTGTGCCCGTTGTCCCCGCCACCCAGCTTCAACCGCAGCATGCCGAAGTCGATGTCCAACTCGTCATGAACCGCCACCACATGGGCCACCGGCACCTTGTAGAACTCCCGCAACGCGTTCACCGGGCCACCCGACAGATTCATGTACGACATCGGCTTCGCCAGAATCACCCGCCGGTTCGCCGGCCCCGGCGGCCCGATCCGCCCCTCGACCACCTGCGCCTGCGCCTTCCCGGCCCGCTTGAACCTCCCCCCGATCCGGTCCGCCAGCAGATCGGCCACCATGAAGCCCACGTTGTGCCGGTTCCCCGCGTACTCCGGCCCCGGATTGCCCAACCCCACGATCAGCCAGGGAGCGGCCGCATCGGTCGTCACGTCCATGTCTCCTTCATACGCGTCGGCCGCTGCCCCGCACGGGAGCAGCGGCCGACGAAACGACGACGAGGGATCAGGCCTCGGCGGCCTCTGAGCCCTCTTCCTCGCCCTCGGAGGGCTCCTCGGCCTGCGCGGCCAGGACCTGCAGGACGACAGTGTCCTCCTCGACGTCCAGCGTCGTGCCCTTCGGCAGCGGGATGTCCTTGGCGAGGATGGAGTCACCGGCCGTCAGACCCTCGACGGAGACGGTCACGGACTCCGGGATGTGGGTCGCCTCGGCCACCACCGGCAGCGCGTTCAGCACGTGCTCCAGCAGGTTGCCGCCCGGGGCCAGCTCACCCTCGGTGTGGACGTAGATCTCGACGTTGACCTGCTCGCCACGCTGGACCAGCTGCAGGTCGACGTGCTCCAGGAAGCCCTTCAGCGGGTCACGCTGCACGGCCTTCGGAATCGCCAGCTCGTTCGTCTTGCCGTCGATGTCCAGCGCGATCAGCACGTTCGGCGTACGCAGCGCCATCAGCAGGTCGTGGCCCGGCAGCGTCAGGTGCAGCGGGTCCGAACCGTGCCCGTACAGCACGCCGGGAACCTTGTCCTCACGACGGATACGGCGCGCGGCACCCTTACCGAACTCGGTGCGCGTCTCGGCGGCGATCTTCACCTCGGACATAATCACTCCTCGAAGTAGGAACGGACGTGGTCACCCGGCCACGAACGGCCTGCTACGAAGAGCGCGTCGATAACGGACCACCGCATCCCACCAACGGGAAACGGCCTCCCTCGCCGAGCAACTTCAGCAGTCTACTCGGCGAGGGAGGCCGCACCCAAAATGATCTACAGGAGTCCGACCGGCGGACTCCTACTGGTCGTCGAACAGGCTCGTCACCGAACCGTCCTCGAACACCTCACGCACCGCATTCGCGATCGTCGGCGCGATCGACAGCACCGAGATCTTGTCCAGATCCCCGCTCAGCTCACCCGGCGTCGGCAGCGTGTTCGTGAACACGAACTCACTCACCCGCGAGTTCTTCAACCGGTCAGCCGCCGGACCCGACAG
Organism: Streptomyces sp. NPDC002788; assembly: GCF_053592115.1. NCBI lineage: Bacteria > Bacillati > Actinomycetota > Actinomycetes > Kitasatosporales > Streptomycetaceae > Streptomyces > Streptomyces sp. NPDC002788. Next base: position 52,975 of record NZ_JBSFVB010000016.1, read on the forward strand.
CACACCGTGCGTCGCCGTCACGATCACATCCTCCGCACCGTGCGCGAACAGCGCGTCCGCCGCGGCACAGATCGTCCCACCCGTGTCGATCATGTCGTCCACCAGGACACACACGCGCCCCTTCACCTCACCCACGACCTCGTGGACGGTGACCTGGTTCGCGATGTCCTTGTCCCGCCGCTTGTGCACGATCGCCAGCGGCGCGCCCAGCCGGTCGCACCAGCGGTCCGCGACCCGCACCCGGCCCGCGTCCGGAGACACGACCGTCAGCTTCTCCCGGTCCACCTTCCGGCCCACGTAGTCCGCCAGCAGCGGCAACGCGAACAGATGGTCCACCGGACCGTCGAAGAAGCCCTGGATCTGGTCCGTGTGCAGATCCACGGTCAGGATCCGGTCCGCGCCCGCGGTCTTCATCATGTCCGCGATCAGACGCGCCGAAATCGGTTCACGTCCCCGGTGCTTCTTGTCCTGCCGCGCGTAACCGTAGAACGGCACGATGACCGTGATGGACCGGGCCGACGCACGCTTCAGCGCGTCGATCATGATCAACTGCTCCATGATCCACTTGTTGATCGGAGCCGTGTGGCTCTGGATCAGGAAGCAGTCGGCACCACGCGCCGACTCCTGATAACGCACATAGATCTCACCGTTCGCGAAGTCGAAGGCCTTCGTCGGGACAACCCCGACACCCAACTGCTGGGCGACCTCCTCGGCAAGCTCGGGGTGGGCGCGGCCGGAGAAGAACATCAACTTCTTCTCGCCGGTCGTCTTGATCCCGGTCACAGCACTGTCTCCTCAGAGGTGTCGCAGCTGGGGTTTCGAGAGACCTCTCAGCCGGCTTGCGAGAGGCCGTCTCAGCTGGTGGGGGTGCGGGTGTGCACTTATCACCGTACGCCGTGTTTGAGGCACCGCTTTCCGGTCACCCCTCCTCGGCCGACTCCCGGGAGGCCGCCTCCGCCGCCTTCGCGGCCGCGCTCCCCGGACGCTTCCGGGCCACCCAACCCTCGATATTGCGCTGCTGACCACGGGCCACGGCCAGCGAACCCGCCGGCACATCCTTCGTGATCACCGACCCCGCAGCGGTGTACGCACCGTCCCCCACCGTGACAGGCGCCACAAACATGTTGTCCGAGCCCGTGCGGCAATGCGAACCGATGGTGGTGTGGTGCTTCTCCTGGCCGTCGTAGTTCACGAACACGCTCGCGGCACCGATGTTCGTGTGCTCACCGATCGTCGCGTCACCGACATAGGAGAGATGAGGCACCTTCGTCCCCTCCCCGATCGACGCGTTCTTCGTCTCCACGTACGTCCCGATCTTGCCCTTGGCGCCCAGCCGGGTCCCCGGACGCAGATACGCGTACGGCCCGACGGTCGCCTCGGGCCCCACCTCCGCGCCCACGGCCACGGTGTTGTCGACCCGCGCACCCGCACCCACACGGGTATCGGTCAGTCGGCAGTTGGGTCCGACCTCGGCGCCCTCGCTCACGTGCGTCGCCCCGTGCAGCTGCGTGCCCGGGTGAACGACGGCGTCCTGCTCGAAGGTCACGGTGACGTCCAGCCAGGTCGTCGCCGGGTCGACGACCGTGACACCGGACAGCATGGCCTCGGTGAGCAGCCGGTCGTTGAGAATCCGGCGAGCCTCGGAGAGCTGCACACGGTTGTTGATCCCGGCGATCTCACGGTGGTCTCCGGCCACGGACGCGCCCACCCGATGCCCGGCCACACGCAGAATCCCCAGGACGTCGGTCAGGTACTCCTCGCCCTGACTGTTGTCCGTCCGCACCTTCTTCAACGCGTCGGCCAGCAACTGCCCGTCGAACGCGAACACACCCGAGTTGATCTCACGGATCGACCGCTGCGCGTCGGTGGCGTCCTTGTGCTCCACGATCGCGGTCACAGCGCCCGTGGCGTCGTCGCGGACGATCCGGCCGTAACCGGTCGCGTCCGGCACCTCGGCGGTCAGCACGGTCACCGCGTTGCCGTCCGCGGAGTGCGTGGCGGCGAGGGCCTGCAGGGTCGCACCGGTCAGCAGGGGAGTGTCCCCGCACACGACGACGACGGTCCCGTCGACGGACCCGCCCAGCTCCTCCAGACCCATCCGTACGGCGTGCCCCGTGCCGTTCTGCTCGGCCTGTACGGCCGTGCGGACGTCGGGGGCGATCTCGCCGAGATGGGCGGTGACCTTCTCACGGGCGTGGCCGACCACGACGACCAGCTGCTCGGGCTGCAGCTCGCCCGCGGCGGCGAGCACGTGACCGACGAGACTGCGGCCGCAGAGCTCGTGCAGGACCTTGGGTGTGGCCGACTTCATACGGGTGCCCTCACCCGCTGCGAGAACGACGACGGCTGCCGGGCGGTTGGCGCTCACGGGATGCCCTTCGGCTGTGGATGGGGTGGGGTGACATCCGCAGGATACCGGGGGGTTTTGTGGGGGGGTGCGGGTGTGGGTCCTGACCGGGGGGTGATCGGTCAGGACCCGAACCGAGGCTCTGGGGGCCGCTGGCTCCCCCGCAAGGATTCGAACCTTGTCCTGCTAGATCCAAAATCTAGTGTGCTGCCAGTTACACCACGGGGGACAGCGCCTCAGACCTTACCGGAGACGTGCTTGAACGTGGGCAACGATGCCGTTCCACCAGCCCTCGATGCGCCGGTAGAGCTCCGCACTCTGTCGCACGGTGAGTACGAGGCATCCCCGGTAGTCGTCGCCGGTGTTCTTACGCACTGTTTTCGGGTTGTGCCGCTTCAAAGTCGTCTTGCCGAAGGAGGCACGGTCGGTCTGGGCGATCTCCGCCCAGTACTTCTCGGCTGCTTCGACGTCGGCCGACTCATGAATCATCACGCGGTATGTGATGCGGGTCCTCTCAACTCCGAGAAGGTCGAGCCACGCGAGGAACACACGGATCATGCTGGGGTCGCTATTGACGAAAGTGACCCGTTCGCGTCGGGCGTGCGGCTTGTCCTTGGTGCCCTCGGCCCAGTACAAGCCGACTCCGAGGACGAACAGCTCCCGTTCGGATAGCTCGCCGAGCTCTTCGGCAGCCGCAATCTTGGTTCGCTGTCGGTCTCTTTCCCGCGCTGCCAGTTCGTTCTCCCAGCGCATGCGCGCCGCAAGCTTTGCCTGCTCCGCCGGGTCGCGACGCTCGGGCTTCGGAAGGTCCCTCACCCACAGCGAGATCGAGCTCTTCGAACACCCCAGCTCCGCCTCGATCTGGTCGTACGTCCAGCCCTGGAGCCGGAGCTCCCTCGCCTTCTGTCGTAGGTCGTCCTTCGCGTTCGGGCGCTTCGTCCAGGCTGGCGGGGGCTCGCCCTTCACCAGTTGGTTGAGGATGTCGTTGTTGAAGATCTTCAGCTCGTCGCGGATCTGTCGAAGGCTGTAGCCCGCGCGCCGCAGCGCCACCGCCCTCTCCCGCAACCCCTCGTAGTCGGCGTACTTGCCGAGTGCATGTGTCATAGGCATACCGTCCGGGCGGAATGGAGGCTTCCGGGGTCGAACGGTGAGCGAGTCAGCAGTTCGAGGGATATCGGGCGGTATCGCATCCGAACGGTCACGGAGTGTGGTGCGGGCCAGTCCCGGAAACTCACCGGAAAGCGGGCGGGGGGCGCCTTTAGGCTGGAGGCATGACCGCGACGGGGGAAGACCATGTGACGGCCCGGGGAGGGCCGTGGTGGTGGGCCAGGCGGCGCAGTGCCGTGTTCGATGTGGGTCTGGCCGTGGTGTCCGCCCTGGAGTGCGCGCTGGAGGGGATGCCGTTCGCCAGGGACGCCGGGATTCCGGTGGCGGTGGGGGTCCTGTTCGGGTTGGTGGCCGGTTCCGTGTTGCTGGTGCGGCGGCGGTGGCCGATCGCCGTCGTGCTGGTGTCGATCGCCATCACGCCGGCCGAGATGGGTTTCCTGATGGGCGTGGTCGGCCTGTACACGCTGGCCGCGGCGGAGCTGCCCCGGCGGATCATCGCCTCGCTGGCGGGGATGTCCCTGGTGGGGACGTTGATCGTGACGTTCGTGAAGACGCGGCAGGACGTGTCGCGGGGGGACTTGGACATAGGGGACTGGTTCGTGCCCTTCGCGGCGATCACTATGTCGCTGGGCTTCACGGCGCCTCCGGTGCTGCTGGGGCTGTATGTGGGGGCGCGGCGGCGGCTCATGGAGAGTCTGCGGGAGCGTGCGGACAGTTTGGAGCGGGAGCTTCAGTTGCTCGCGGAGCGGGCGGAGGAGCGGGCGGAGTGGGCCCGGAACGAGGAGCGGACGCGGATCGCCCGGGAGATGCACGATGTGGTCGCGCATCGGGTGAGTCTGATGGTGGTGCATGCGGCGGCGTTGCAGGCGGTGGCGCGGAAGGATCCGGAGAAGGCGGTGCGGAACGCCGCGCTGGTGGGGGACATGGGTCGGCAGGCGCTGACCGAGCTGAGGGAGATGCTCGGGGTGCTGCGCAGCGGTGGGGACGGGCGGCGTGAGCAGGTGACGTCGTTGCCGTTGGCGGCGGTGGGGGTGGCTGCCGCGGCGGCGGCTTCGCGGGCGGCCGATGACGAGGGGCCGTGTCTGGCGGAGATCGAGGAGTTGGTGGGGCAGTCGGCTGCGGCGGGGATGGTGGTCGATCTGTCGGTGGAGGGGGAGGCCCGGTCGTATGCGCCGCTGGTGGAGCAGACGGCGTATCGCGTGGTGCAGGAGGCGTTGACGAACGTCCACAAGCACGCGGCGGGGGCGAAGACGTATGTGCGGTTGGCGCATCGGGTGTCGGAGATCGCGATGCAGGTGGAGAACGAGCCGCCTGAGGCGGCGGCGTCGTCGGCGCGGTTGCCGTCCGGGGGGAACGGGTTGGTGGGGATGAAGGAGCGGGTGTCGGCGTTGGGCGGGGTGTTCGTGTCGGGGCCGACGGAGGCGGGGGGTTTCCGGGTGTCGGCGGTGATTCCGGCGTCGGTGTCGTAGGCCGCTTCGTCGCGGGCTGCGGTGGTCAGCCTGCTGTGAGGCGTGCGGGTTCGGTGCCGGCGATGAGGGTGGTCAGGGCCTGGTCGATGTCGGCGCCGAGGTACCAGTCGCCGGTGTGGTCGAGGGTGTAGACGCGGCCGTCGGTGTCGATGGCGAGGAGGGCCTGGCTGTCGGTTTCGGCGCCGAGGGGGCAGACCTGGGTGCCGAGGGCGCGGCCGAGGTCGCCGAGGGTGCGGGCCATGTGGAGGCCGTGCAGGGGGTCGAGGTGGAGGGTGGCGGGGGCGACCTGGCGGCCGGGTCCGGTGGGGGCGATGCGCAGTCCGCCGAATTCCGCCCAGGCTTCGACGGCGGCGGGGAAGACGGTGTGGCGGTGGCCTGCGGGGGAGGCGTGGTCGCGCAGGGCGTCGGCCCAGGTCTCTGCTTGTTTGATGTCCCAGCGTCCGGGTTGCCAGCCGGCGGCGCGCAGGGCGGCGTCGACGGGTACGGCGAAGCGGGGTGGGGGTACTCCCTGCCCGAACGAACTCGGGGGCTTGGGGGAGGACGTGCGGTCGGTGTGCATCTGCCCTTCGTCTCGTCGAGGTCATGGGGTGGCGTGGGTGCGCGCCGGGGTGTCTGGTCGTGCGGGGTGTCGGGGGGCGTCAGTTGTTCCGGGACGTCGGGTCGACTATGCGGACGCCGAAGTGGGCGCTGAGCGCGGTGCAGGCGCGGCAGGGGGTGGCGAAGCTGCCGTGGAGGGGGTCGCCGTCCTCGCGGATGCGTCGGGCGGTGAGTTTGGCCTGCTTGAGGGCTTTGCGTGCCTCGCCGTTGGTCATGGGTTTGCGGGCGGCGCGTTTGCTGCGGGCGGCGTCGGCGGCGGCGATGTGGCGGGAGATGAGGATGGTCTCGGCGCAGCGGCCGGTGTAGCGGTCGCGCTGGGCGCTGGTGAGGGTGTCCAGGAAGTCCTGGACGAGGGGGTGCAGGGTGGGGGGTGTGTCGCCGCGGGCGGCGGTGCCGGTGAGGGTGGCGCCGCGGACGGAGAGGGCGGCGGCGATGGTGGGGAGGATGCCGTCGCGGCGGTGGTGGAGGACGGGGGTGTGGGCGGCTTGGGTGGCACTCCAGCCGATGCGGGGGTCGCCGCCTCGGGGGTCGGCGGTGTGCGGGGTGCCGCCTCGTGGGTCGCCGTTTCGTGGGTCGGCGGACCTGCCGGTGTGTGGTCCCGTCTGTGTCGCGTTCATGATCGTATTCCCCTCCGTGCATCCCCCCGGGGGTCACAGACTGCCAAATGCCGTGGCGGGTGCGGAAGCTGGGGCGCGGCGACACGCCCGGAGAGGGTTGTGCCGTGACGGCGGGGTGACGGCTGGTCACGGGAGCGGAGGGGGCGTCGGCCGGTGCCGGTGACCGGTGTCGTCGTACCGCATAGGCTGTCGGCACCGCGGGCGATGCGGTGATCCGTTCGGAGATCGATGCAGTGAACCGGAGGGTGATCCGTGGGGGTCGGCGGGTGCAGTGACGTGCAGGGAAGTCGCATCAGAAGACGTGACAGTCGATACGGGCCGTAGTGCGCCAAAGGTGGTCAATACGGGTCGTACAGAGTGCCGCAGGGGGCAACCGCCATGACGACAGGTCGGCTCGGGCTGGGGGCACCTCCCGGCCGCCAGGCCGGGGGACAAGCCGCGCCGCCGAACGCGGCCTACGCCGGGCAGGTCGTGCATTTCCCGGATCCGGTCCGGGCGGCCCGTCACCCGAGAGGGGTATGGGTCGACGAGCGTGGTTACCCCGACTTCTCGCCCTACGCGCGTGCGGCCGTGGAGATCGCGGAGCCGCCGGAGGGTTTCGGCGTCGACGAGTTGCGGCTGACGGACTACGTGTCGGCGAACACGGCGCTGTCGGCGTCCGGGCACGAGTTGTGGGGCACGGTGCCGGCGGTGGCGACGCCGCACGGCTGGACGTGGCACCACGTGGCGGGCACGCGGCGGCTGGAGCTGGTTCCGGTCGAGGTGAAGGCGCTGCTGCGGCATCACGGCGGGGTGGCGACGTCGGGCGTCGACCATGCCAAGCGGGGCACGCGGCCGTTGCAGGAGACGCGTCCGGCGCACTTCGGGCTGCCGAAGTCGGGTGTGGCGGTGACCGAGTCGCAGGTGCAGGGTGTCGAGGAGGACCTCGGTTACCGGCTGCCGGGTGCGTACCGGTCGTTTTTGAAGGCGGCGGGTGGCTGCGCGACGGTGGGTGCCGCGCTGGACGCGGGGCTCGGGCTGCTGGTCGACCAGCCGTTCTTCACGGTGCGCGACGAGGCGGCGGTCAACGACCTGGTGTACGTCAACAAATGTCTGCGTGACCATCTGACCAAGGACTACCTGGGGATCTCGTTCGCTCAGGGCGGGTTGCTCGCCGTGAAGGTGAAGGGGGACCGGATCGGGTCCGTGTGGTTCTGCGCGTACGACGACGTTCGGGACGTGGATCCCTCGCTGCCGCCGGCGGAGCGGGTGGAACGGCTGCTGCTGCCGTGCGGGGACGACTTCGACGTCTTCCTGTCGCGGCTGGCGGGCAATCCGCCGGAGTTGGAGACGGTGGCGAACCTGATGGTGGACGGCGGGTTCGCGCGTGTGGTGCCGGTGGGCGCGGTGTCGTCCTCGGTCGTGGGGGAGTGACGTCAGCGATGGTGACTTTCGCACAGGCGCAGGAGCGCGCGGAAGAGTGGATCAACGGGGACCTGCCGGCGTACCAGCATCGCGACGTGCGGGTGCGGGAGTTCGGCCTCGGGTTCGTGGTGTGGGCCGAGGACCGTGCGGACGGGCCGCGTTCGGAGGGCGGCGCGCAGCGGCTGGTGATCGCGCGGGACAGCGGCGAGGCGACGCTGTGGCCCGGGCTGCCGGTGGGTGAGGTGATCCGCCGGTACGAGGAGGAGCACGGCCGTCCGGACGCGGCGCAGGAGCCGGCACCGGCGGCGCCTGCCGCGCGGGTGGATCTGAACCAGACGTCGTTCCTGCTGACTCCGCCGGAGTGGTTGCAGGACGTGGCGGACAAGCTGGGGATTCCGGACCGGCGGGGCGATGGCTCCGGGGCGGCTGCCGCGTCGGATCCCGCTGCCGGCTCGGGTGCTGCCGCTGACTCGGCTCCTGCTGCCGGGGCTCGCGCGCCGGAGCCTGCTGCTTCGGCTGCTTCGGGTTCTTCGGCGCAGGGGGCGCCCGTTGCGCCCGGGAGTGGTGCGGCGTGGCCGGCTGCCGGGGGGAGCGACGCGGGAGCCGACCCGGGTGCTTCCGGGGCTCCGGCCGCGCCTGCCGGGGCGACGCCCTGGGCGGGTACGGACACCAACGGCGATGCGGGCGACGACCGTTCGGTGCCGCTGCCCGCGACGGTTTTCGCGCCGCCGCTGAGCGAGGCCGACGGCGACACGCCGCCGTCGACGACGCCCGACGCCAAGACGGCCCTGATGTCGGGCGGCAGCCGGCTCCCGCCGACGGCGGTCTCGCCGGCGATCGACGACCCGAACGCGCTGGGGGCGGGGGCTTCCGGGCCGGGGTACGGCTATCCGCCCGGGCCGGGAGCTGCCTCCGCTGCTCAGGGCCTGCCGGGGACGCTGCCCGGTGGTGTGCCGGGGCCGCCGCCCTGTGGTGTGCCGCACGGAAGCGCGCCCGCGCCCACGTCGGGTGGCGGGTCGTACGGGCACCCCCGGGGGGCGGTGGATGCCACGCCCTCGCGGCCGCTCGCCCCGAACGCCGGGGACATCGCCGACGCCGCGACCAGCAAGGCGGCACCGCCGCCGGGTCGCGGCCGGGGCGCGGGTCCGTCCGCGCCGCCTCCGCCGGGCGCCCCGGGTACGCCGGGCGCGCGACCCGACAGCACGCTTCCGCCGTCGGGGCCCGGGGCGCCGGGCACGCCCGCGGGCGGGTACGTGCCGACGCAGATGGTGCCGGCGCTCGGGCCTGAGGGTCCGGGGGGTCCGGGGGGTCCGGGCTCTGAGGGTGCCGGTGGTGTCGGTGGTGCCGGGGGTTCCTCGGGCGCCGGGGTCGCCCAGGGCCCGGGCGTGCCTCAGCCTCCGCAGCAGCCGCCGATGCCGCCCGGCGTCCCGCAGCCGCCCCCGATTCCGCCTGGCCCCCCTGGTGCGCCGGGCGCCCCTCAGCCGCCCGGTGCCCCCGGCGGTACGCCCCCCGGCGGTGTCCACCATGCCGCGACCATGCTGGGCGACCCGGGCCGGACGGGCCCCGGTGCGCCCCAGCCTCCGCAGCCGCCCGGCCCCCCGGGAGCGCCCGGTGCGCCTTCCGCACCTGGGACGCCTGGTGCGCCGCGGCCTCCGGGTGCCCCCGGTCTTCCCGGCGGCCCGGGGCCCGTGCACCACGCGGAGACCATGCTGGCCACGCCCCCGGCGGGCGGCCCCGGCGTGCCTCCGCCCCCGCAGGCCCCCGGCGCACCACCCGCCGCCCCGGGTGCCCTTGGCGCGCCCGGTGCTCCGCCGATGCCGCCGGGCGCGATGCCGCATGGTGCGATGCCGCTGCCCGGTCAGCCGATTCCCGGGCAGCCGCCGGCGTACGGCTATCCGCAGCAGACCACCGGGCTGCCGACGGTCGGTCCCGGATACCAGGCCGTGCTGCGCTACCGCGCGCAGGACGGTTCCGAGCAGCAGTTGATCCGGCGCTCCGCGCCGGGTACGCCGCACCCGGAGTGGCAGATCTTCCACGAGCTGCGCGCCATGAACGTGCCCCCGGACCAGGTACTGGAGCTGCACACCGAGCTGGAGTCGTGTGAGCTGCCGGGTGCGTACTGCGCGCGGATGATCCGGGAGCAGTGGCCGCAGGCGCGGATCACGTCCATCGCGCCGTACGGCACGGACCACGCGAGCCGGCAGCAGGGTATGCAGCAGTTGCTGGCCCACCAGGGCGAGTTGCACCAGGTGGCGGACGGCCCGGCGCGCCCGGCTCCGGTGCGCGCTCCGCTGCCGCCGGTGCAGGCGGCGCCGCCGATCCCGCCGGAGGGCATCGCGCAGGAGCTGGGGGCGGCGTTCGGGCCGGGGGTGTTCCGGTTCGAGCAGGCCGCGGTGTCCCGGCAGGGGGTGCCGCCGGTCGTGGCGCACACGTTGGTGGCGGCCGGTCTGCCGATGGACATGGGTCCGTTCTTCTGGGCGCAGGCCCAGCCGGGGCGGCCCGTTCCGACGCTGGCGGAGCTGGCGGCCGAGCGCGGTGTGCAGCCGGCCTCGGACGCGGGCGCCTATCTGGTGATGGGCAGCGACTTCGGCAAGGCGATCTGCGTGCAGTACGGCACGGCCAACATCGTCGCCGTGCCGGTGGAGGCCGGGCCGGGCGGGGCGCCCGTACCGCCGCAGTTCGTGAACACCGGGCTGCCGGAGTTCGCGCGCTGCCTGGCGCTGCTCGGGCGGATGTGGCGGCTCAGGTTCGGGCTGAACCAGGAGCAGGCGGGCCGCTGGACCGTTGATTTCCAAGCCCAGTTGGCCGCGCTGGACCCGGCGGCGCTGGGGTCTTCGGAAAGCTGGTGGTCGGTCCTGCTGGAGCAGATGTGGGACGGACTGCTGTGACGCACCGCCGCTGACGTGCCGGAAAGAGCCGGGTTCGGTCGCTCGTACGACCGGGCCCGGCTCTTTCGTGCCCGCACCGGCAGATCCTCGTGTCGTGCCGTCACACCTTCTGCGGCCGCTCCGTCAGTGCAGTGACAGCGACTCACCGCCGACGCAGGAGGCAGCATCATGCAGGCACGGATGAAGAACCCGGCGTTCGTCCTTCCCGGTGCGATGAAGGGCATCGCCACCCTCTTCCAGGCGATCGGGGAAGGTGGCCTGAGGCAGGACCTGGCGGAGATCGTGGGGCTGCGCGCCAGCCAGATCAACGGCTGCGGTGCCTGCGTCCACGGGCACACCGCGAACTTGCGCGAGGGCGGGGTGAGCGAGGAGCGCATCGCGGCCGTCGTCGCCTGGCGGCACGCGCCGTTCTTCTCGGACGCCGAGCGCGCCGCGCTGCGGCTGACGGAGGCGATGACGCGGCTCTCGGACCTCTCGGGGGAGTCGGTGCCGGACGCGCTGTGGGACGAGGCGGCCGACCACTTCGACGAGAAGGAACTCTCCGGGCTGATCCTCACCGTCGCGCTGACGAACCTGTTCAACCGCATCAACACGACGATCCAGGAGCCCGCGGGCACCACGTGGGGCTGACCGCCGTACGGGCCGGTCGTGAGCCCGTGACCCCGGTGCGGAGTGTCGCGTTATGAGCACTTCAGTCTGATCCACCAAGATGTGCGCGAAATCGTCCCATTTCTCGTGTGACGGCGCGTCGGTGTGGTGGAGAGGGGTCCCAGGATGAGCAGCGCATCGGTGTCGCCGCACGGCTTCGTGGCCGTGCGGGGGCGCGGCTACCGTCCCGAGCAGGTCGACGTGTACGCCGAGGCCCTCTCCGCGGATCGTGACGCGGCCTGGGAGAGGGCCGCCCGGCTGACGGTGCTCGCCCGGCGGATGGAGGAGGAACTGGGGCAGCTGCGGGAGGCCGTGGCGCGACTGGCCCCGCAGGCCTACGAGTCACTCGGGGAACGGGCCCAGCGGCTCTTCGCGCTCGGGCAGGAGGAGGCCGCGGCCGTACGGGAGGAGGCGCGTCGCGAGGCGTGTCAACTCGTGGAGGAGGCGCGCGAGTACGCGACCGGCATGCACGAGTCCGCACGGGAGTACGCCGATTCCGTACGCGCCGATGCCGACGAACGCGCCCGGCAGCGGCTGCTCGCGGCGCACGCGGAGGCGGACGACATCCGGGGCGCGGCCCGGCGCGAGACCGAGGAGCAGCGCGGTGAGGCGCAGGCCGCGCTGCACGAGATGCGGCAGCGCACCTCCGGGATGCTGGCCGAACAGGAGAAGGAACGCGCCGAGCGCTGGACGGAGTCGGAGAACGAGGAGGCCGCGCGGGGGGCGGCGTTGGACGCGGACGAGGCGGAGGCGGTGGCGCGTGCCGAGGGCGCGGTGTCCGAGGCGGAGCAGGCCTTCGCCGACGCGGAGGCCTCGGCCGGACATCTCGAGGACGAGGCACGCGCGCGTGCCGCCGAGTTGCTGGAACGGGCCCGGGGACGGGCGGAGTCCGTCGAGCAGGAGACGGACCGGGTGCTCCGCGAGCACGCGGAGTCGGGGGACGCCATGCGGGAGCACATCGACCGCGTCCACACCAGCCTGACGGCGTGGGCGGGGCAGGCGGCGGCCGAGTGACGTGCGGCGGGGCGCCGTGAGGGACCGGCCGGGCTCGTCTGCCGTCGGCTTCGTGCGCCACCGCCTGCCACCGGCCTAGGGTTGACCTCTGCCAGACCGAAATCACCGACACAGGCTGACGGGCAGCTCGCACCGCGAGCCGGGGAGGACATCCGCCTGTCAGCGGGGCGACAGTGACCAGCCACTGGCCGGGCTGACGGCCGGTGGCAAGGAGCGCGCGGATTTCGATGGGGCTTCCCGCGCCACGAGGGGGGATTGATGATGAGCAAGGTTCACCAGGAGACCGTGATGCCACGGCAGGTCCGGGCCGCTCAAATGCTCGTGTACGTGCTGGCGTTCTCCGGGCTGATCGTGATGTTGGCGCTGTCGGGCGGGGCGACCTCGTACGAGCTCGGCGGCCTGATGGCGCCGTGGCTCCTTGTCTGGGTCTGTGCGCTGCTCGCTCTGACTTACGACGGCAGCGCGCGGGGTGGGATCCGGATCACGACCGTCGTGATGATGGTCTTCGTCCTCCTCGGCTCCTTCAGGCAGGTGGCCGGTGCTGCGACGCCGGGCGAGTTCGTCGACGCCGCCCTGCGCATCGCGCTGGGAGGGCCCGTGCTCGTGCTGATGTTCCTGCCGCAGTGCACGGCATGGTTCGAGCGAGAGCGTTGAGAGTTCAGGCGGGCAGGAGTCGGCGCTCGTAACGGAGTCCGGGCCGGCCGCCCACCGTCGTGTCCCCCGCGTGCGTGAAGCCGTTGCGGGCCAGGACCGTCATGGACGCCGGGTTGTCCCGGGTCGTGACCGCCGTGAGGGACGTCAGGCCGTAGTCGGTGGCGGCCAGTCGGCACACCTTTGCGACCGCTGCCGTCGCCACCCCCCGGCCGGCGGCCTGTTCGCCGACGCGGTAGCCGAGTTCGGCACTGCCGTCCACCAGGTCCAGCAGGTTTACCCGGCCGATCAGCTCGCCGTCCTCCCCGAGGACTACGTGGAAGCGGCACACGCGCGCGTGCTGCTCGTCGAGGAGCGCCCGGAGGCGTGCGGCGAACCCCGCCGCCGTGAAGAAGGCGTCCCCGCGGTCCGGCACCGTGCGGGCGAAGTACGCCCGGTTCTCCCGCTCGAAGGCCAGCAGCGCGTCCGCGTGTTCCGCCCGCAAGGGCTCCAAGGTCACCATGCGCGGGAGGATACGGACGGTCGGTCCTTCAGCACCGGGAATTTCCGGGGCGCGAGGAACAGCAGCACCAGGAACGCCAGGGCCGCCGCGCACGCCGAGCCCAGGTAGACCGCGTGCACCGCGTCGGCGATCGCCCGCCGGGTCGCCTCCGGCGCGCTGCCCGAGTCGAGCGCCCGCGTCACCGAGTCGAGGTCGCCCGCGCCGCCGAGCCTGCACCGACCCTGCTATGAGGACCGGTTTGCGGCCGAAGGTGTCGGAGAGCTTGCCGTAGAGGGGCAGGGTGACGGTCACGGCCAGGAGATAGCCGGAGAACAGCCAGGAGAAGACGGAGAAACCGCCCAGGTCCCCGACGATCTGCGGGACGGCGGTCGAGACGATGGTCGCGTCGAGCGCTGCCAGCGCCATCGAGAGCATCAGCGCCGCGACGACGGCTCCGCGCCGGCCGGCCGCGGCGGGACGTGCGGCCTCACGTTCCGCGGAACTGGTGCTGCCCACCCCGGTCCTCCCCCTCGCCCCGGCCACACCCTCGCCCCGGGCCCCGTCGCTTATGTCTGCCCCTTGCACCTACCTGCCGCGGACAGCTTCCCACTTGACCCTGACGCAGCGGGAGGGTGGAGCCTGAGTGAGCCCACGGGTGGAGCCGACCCTGAGACGGACTCCACCCTTCGGTGGAGTGCCCCTAGGGGTACCTCCGTACTACGACCTGGGGAGGGTTCGTACCGGCGGAGGACGAGACGGGCAGGGGCCCGTCCTTAACCTGGCTTTACGCCGCCGGGGGGCGGTGGGCACACCGGCGGGGGTGGGGTTTTCCACAGCACAAGACTGCGCTGAACACCAGGGCGCGGGACCCCTCCCCGCCGCGAGACTGAAACACGCCGGACCGGTTCCAGGTCCGGCACCGCGCACAGCGGCTGCCGAACGGGCGACCGCCTTCACCATCTGCTGACCGATATAGGAGACATACCGTGACTTCGGCTGTGACCATTCCCAGGCACGGGGGTACTGGAGGGCGTACGGCCGTTGCCGCGCGGGCGCGACAGGTCGTGAAGGCGTACGGATCCGGTGAGACCCGGGTCGTCGCCCTCGACCACGTCGACGTGGACATCGCACGCGGCCAGTTCACCGCGATCATGGGTCCCTCGGGATCCGGCAAGTCCACCCTCATGCACTGCCTGGCCGGGCTCGACACCGTGACGGGCGGCCAGATCTACCTCGACGAGACCGAGATCACCGGTCTGAAGGACAAGAAGCTCACGCAGCTGCGCCGGGACCGGATCGGGTTCATCTTCCAGGCGTTCAACCTTCTGCCGACGCTGAACGCGATCGAGAACATCACCCTGCCCATGGACATCGCGGGCCGCAAGCCCGACAAGGAGTGGCTGACGCGGGTCGTGGAGACCGTCGGGCTCGCCGACCGCCTCAAGCACCGGCCCACCCAGCTCTCCGGCGGCCAGCAGCAGCGCGTCGCCGTGGCGCGGGCGCTCGCCGCCCGGCCCGAGATCATCTTCGGGGACGAGCCGACCGGAAACCTCGACTCGCGCGCGGGCGCCGAGGTCCTCGGCTTCCTGCGCCGGTCCGTCGACGAGCTGGGCCAGACCATCGTGATGGTCACCCACGACCCCGTGGCCGCCAGCTACGCGGACCGGGTGCTGTACCTCGCCGACGGCCGCATCGTCGACGAGATGTTCAAGCCGACCGCGGAGGCCGTCCTGGACCGCATGAAGGACTTCGACGCCCGGGGGCGCACGTCATGACCGTCATGAAGACCTCGATGCGCAACTTCCTCGCGCACAAGGGGCGGATGGCGCTCTCCGCGATCGCCGTTCTGCTGTCGGTGGCCTTCGTCTGCGGCACGCTCGTCTTCACGGACACCATGTCGACCACGTTCGACAAGCTCTTCGCGGCCACGTCCTCGGACGTGACGGTGAGCGCCAAGGGTGCCTCCGACGGCGGTGAGACGACCGCGGACAACGGCAAGCCGCCGGTCATGCCGGCCTCCGTGCTGGGCGAGGTCCGCAAGGTGCAGGGCGTGAAGTCCGCCGAGGGCTCGGTGTTCTCCACCTCGGTCACCGTCGTCGACGCCGACAAGGACAACCTGTCGCCCTCCAGCGGCGCCCCGACCATCGTCGGCAGCTGGAACGCCAACGAGGCCCGCACCATGAAGATCACCACCGGTGCGGCTCCCCAGAGCGCCGACCAGATCATGGTCGACGCCGACACCGCCGACAAGCACGACCTGAAGCTCGGCGACGAGATCGGCGTCATCAGCGCCATCGGCACCCACACCGCGAAGATCTCCGGCATCGCCGACTTCACCGTGACCAACCCCGGCGCCGCGATCTTCTACCTCGACACCAGGACCGCCCAGCAGTCGCTGGTCGGCGAGAGCGACGTCTACACCAACGTCAACGTGACCGCGGCCGCCGGCGTCAGCGACGCACAGCTGAAGAAGAACGTCACGGCCGAACTCGGCGGCGGCTTCCAGGTGAAGACGGCCAAGGAGACCGCCGACGCCGGCCAGAAGGACGTCGCGGGCTTCATGAACGTCATGAAGTACGCGATGCTCGGCTTCGCCGGGATCGCCTTCCTCGTCGGCATCTTCCTGATCATCAACACCTTCTCCATGCTGGTCGCCCAGCGCACCCGGGAGATCGGCCTGATGCGGGCCATCGGTTCGTCCCGCAAGCAGGTCAACCGCTCCGTGCTGGCCGAGGCGCTGCTGCTCGGTTTCGTCGGCTCGGTGCTCGGCGTCGGCGCGGGCGTCGGCCTCGCCGTCGGCCTGATGAAGCTCATGGGCCAGATGGGCATGGAACTGTCCACCGACGACCTCACGGTGGCCTGGACGACCCCGGTGGTCGGCCTCGTCCTCGGCGTGGTCGTCACCGTGCTGGCCGCCTACCTGCCCGCCCGGCGCGCCGGCAAGATCTCCCCGATGGCCGCCCTGCGCGACGCGGGAGCCCCCGCGGACGCCAAGGCCGGCTGGATCCGCGCCGCGATCGGCACGCTCCTCACCGGGACCGGCGGCTTCGCCCTCTACCTCGCCGCGGCGGCCGACAAGGCCAAGGACGGCTCCCTGTGGCTCGGCCTCGGTGTCGTGCTGTCGCTGATCGGCTTCGTCGTCATCGGCCCGCTGCTCGCCGGTGCCGTGGTCCGTGTCCTGGGCGCCGTGCTGCTCCGCATGTTCGGCCCCGTCGGCCGCATGGCCGAGCGCAACGCCCTGCGCAACCCGCGCCGCACCGGCGCGACCGGCGCCGCGCTGATGATCGGCCTCGCCCTGGTGGCGAGCCTGTCCGTGGTCGGCTCCTCCATGGTGGCGTCCGCCACCGACCAGCTCGACAAGACCGTGGGCACGGACTTCATCATCCAGTCCGACAGCGGCCAGCTGATCACCCCGCAGGCGGTCAAGGCCGTGAAGTCGTCGCCGGACCTGGCGCGGGTCACCGAGTACAAGTGGACCGAGGCCGACTTCACCACCCCCGACGGCAAGACGCTCAAGGACACGGCGATCACGGCGGCCGACCCGTCGTACGCGACCGACCTGCGCACCGAGACCGTCGCCGGCAAGCTCCCCGACGCCTACAAGCCCGACTCGATGTCGGTCCACGAGAAGTTCGCCAAGGACCACGGCATCAGCCTCGGGTCCAAGATCAAGGTCGCCTTCAAGGACGGCTCCGCGGCCGACCTGACGGTCCGGGCGATCACCAGCAGCGACGTCGTGATCGACGCGGGCGCGATGTACACGTCCATCTCGACGATGGCCAAGTACGTCCCGGCCGACAAGATGCCGCTGGACTCGCTGGTCTTCGCCAGCGCCAAGGACGGGAAGCAGGACGCCGCCTACAAGTCCCTGAAGTCGGCGCTGCACGACTACCCGCAGTACACCGTGCGCGACCAGACCGACTACAAGGAGGCCCTGAAGGACCAGATCGGCCAGCTGCTCAACATGATCTACGGCCTGCTGGCCCTGGCGATCATCGTCGCCATCCTGGGCGTGGTGAACACCCTGGCACTGTCGGTGGTGGAGCGCACCCGGGAGATCGGCCTGATGCGGGCGATCGGCCTCTCCCGCCGCCAGCTGCGCCGCATGATCCGGATGGAGTCGGTCGTCATCGCCCTCTTCGGCGCCCTGCTGGGCCTCGGACTGGGCATGGGCTGGGGCGCCACCGCGCAGCAGCTGCTCGCCCTGGAGGGCCTGATGGTCCTGGACATCCCCTGGCCGACGATCATCGGCGTCTTCATCAGCTCGGCGTTCGTGGGCCTGTTCGCGGCACTGATCCCGGCGTTCCGGGCGGGCCGGATGAACGTCCTCAACGCGATCGCGACCGAGTAGCCGCCCGGAAACCACCGCACACGGGGGTTGCGGGGGACGGGCCCGCCCCGGAGGTTTCCGCCTCCGGGGCGGGCCCGGCCGCATGCGGTGGCCCCGCGGATCCGCCGGGGGACGGGCCCCGGGGGAGAACGGGCGTCATCCACAGGCCCGCCGCGCGGGCGCGCATCGTCGTACGCTGGAGACCCCCGGCCCGCAGCGCGCGTCGGGCCCGTCGTGTTGCCCACCCCTGGACGGAAAAAGCCCCGAATGAGCCTGCACGGTCTGCTCGACGCCGTAGCCAAGGACGCCGCGCTCGCGGAAGCGATCAAGGCGGCCGCAGACGGCAACCGCATGCACGTCGACCTGGTCGGCCCCCCTGCCGCCCGCCCCTTCGCGATCGCCGCCCTGGCCCGTGACACGGGCCGCCCGGTGCTGGCGGTCACGGCGACGGGCCGCGAGGCGGAGGACCTGGCCGCCGCCCTGCGCTCCCTCCTCCCGCCGGAGGGGGTCGTGGAGTACCCGTCGTGGGAGACGCTCCCGCACGAGCGGCTCAGCCCCCGCAGCGACACCGTCGGCCGCCGCCTGGCCGTGCTGCGCCGCCTGTCCCACCCCCGTCCCGACGACCCCGAGACCGGCCCCGTCTCCGTGGTCGTCGCGCCCGTCCGATCCGTGCTCCAGCCGCAGGTCAAGGGCCTCGGCGACCTGGAGCCGGTCTCCCTGAAGTCGGGGCGGAGCGCCGATCTCGACGAGATCGTCGAAGCCCTCGCGGCCGCCGCCTACGCGCGCGTGGAGCTCGTGGAGAAGCGCGGCGAGTTCGCCGTGCGCGGCGGCATCCTCGACGTGTTCCCGCCCACCGAGGAACACCCTCTGCGCGTCGAGTTCTGGGGCGACGACGTCGAGGAGATCCGCTACTTCAAGGTCGCCGACCAGCGCTCCCTCGAGGTCGCCGAGCACGGCCTGTGGGCGCCGCCCTGCCGCGAACTGCTGCTCACCGAGGACGTCCGCACGCGTGCGCGTGCCCTGGCCGAACAGCACCCCGAGCTCGGCGAACTCCTCGGCAAGATCGCCGAGGGGATCGCCGTCGAGGGCATGGAGTCCCTCGCCCCGGTCCTCGTCGACGACATGGAGCTGCTGCTCGACGTGCTGCCCGCGGGCGCCATGGCCGTCGTGTGCGACCCGGAGCGGGTCCGCACGCGCGCGTCGGACCTCGTGGCCACCTCCCAGGAGTTCCTGCAGGCCTCCTGGGCGGCCACCGCGGGCGGCGGCGAGGCGCCCATCGACGTCGGCGCGGCCTCCCTGTGGTCCATCGCGGACGTCCGGGACCGGGCCCGCGAGCTGAACATGATGTGGTGGTCGGTGTCGCCGTTCGCCGCCGACGAGGAGCTCGACGAGGACACCCTCAAGCTCGGCATGCACGCCCCGGAGACCTACCGCGGGGACACCGCCAAGGCCCTCGCCGACACCAAGGGCTGGCTCGCCGACGGCTGGCGCACGGTGTTCGTCACCGAGGGACACGGCCCCGCGGCCCGTACGGTCGAGGTGCTGGGCGGCGAGGGCATCGCCGCCCGCCTTGACGCGGAGCTCGCCGAGATCTCCCCGTCGGTCGTGCACGTGGCGTGCGGCTCGATCGAGCACGGCTTCGTCGATCCGGCCCTCGGACTCGCCGTCCTGACCGAGACGGACCTGTCCGGCCAGAGAGCCTCCGGGCGCGAGGGCGCCCGGATGCCGGCCCGCCGCCGCAAGACCATCGACCCGCTCACCCTGGAGCCGGGCGACTACATCGTCCACGAGCAGCACGGCGTGGGCCGCTACATCGAGATGGTGCAGCGCACCGTGCAGGGCGCCACCCGCGAATACCTGGTCGTCGAGTACGCCCCCGCCAAGCGCGGCCAGCCCGGCGACCGCCTGTACATCCCCACCGACCAGCTGGAGCAGATCACCAAGTACGTCGGCGGCGAGGCCCCCACCCTGCACCGCCTGGGCGGCGCCGACTGGACGAAGACCAAGGCCCGGGCGAAGAAGGCCGTCAAGGAGATCGCCGCCGACCTCATCAAGCTGTACAGCGCGCGCATGGCCGCCCCCGGGCACGCCTTCGGCGCGGACACGCCATGGCAGCGCGAGCTGGAGGACGCCTTCCCCTACGCGGAGACGCCCGACCAGCTCACCACCATCGCCGAGGTCAAGGAGGACATGGAGAAGACGGTCCCGATGGACCGCCTGATCTGCGGTGACGTCGGCTACGGCAAGACCGAGATCGCCGTCCGGGCCGCCTTCAAGGCCGTCCAGGACGGCAAGCAGGTCGCCGTCCTGGTGCCCACGACCCTGCTGGTGCAGCAGCACTTCGGGACGTTCAGCGAGCGGTACGCCCAGTTCCCGGTGAAAGTGAAGGCGCTGTCCCGTTTCCAGACGGACACCGAGGCCAAGGCCGTTCTGGAGGGCCTGCGCGAGGGCTCCGTCGACGTCGTCATCGGCACCCACCGGCTGTTCTCGTCCGAGACGAAGTTCAAGGACCTGGGTCTGGTCATCGTCGACGAGGAGCAGCGCTTCGGCGTCGAGCACAAGGAGCAGCTGAAGAAGCTGCGGGCCAACGTCGACGTGCTGACGATGTCCGCGACCCCGATCCCCCGGACGCTGGAGATGGCGGTCACGGGCATCCGCGAGATGTCGACCATCACCACCCCGCCGGAGGAGCGCCACCCGGTGCTGACCTTCGTCGGCCCCTACGAGGAGAGGCAGATCGGCGCCGCCGTCCGCCGCGAACTGCTGCGCGAGGGCCAGGTCTTCTACATCCACAACCGCGTCGAGTCGATCGACCGCGCCGCGGCCCGGCTGCGCGAGATCGTCCCCGAGGCGCGCATCGCCACCGCGCACGGCCAGATGTCGGAGTCGGCGCTGGAGCAGGTCGTCGTCGACTTCTGGGAGAAGAAGTTCGACGTGCTGGTGTCCACGACGATCGTGGAGTCCGGCATCGACATCTCCAACGCCAACACCCTCATCGTCGAGCGCGGCGACAACTTCGGCCTGTCCCAGCTGCACCAGTTGCGCGGCCGGGTGGGCCGAGGCCGCGAGCGCGGGTACGCGTACTTCCTCTATCCGCCGGAGAAGCCGCTGACCGAGACCGCGCACGAGCGGCTCGCGACGATCGCCCAGCACACGGAGATGGGCGCCGGCATGTATGTCGCCATGAAGGACCTGGAGATCCGCGGCGCGGGCAACCTCCTCGGCGGCGAGCAGTCCGGCCACATCGCGGGCGTCGGCTTCGACCTGTACGTGCGGATGGTCGGCGAGGCCGTCGCCGACTACCGGCGCCAGCTGGAGACCGGCGAGATCGAGGAGGAGCCGCCGCTCGAGGTCAAGATCGAGCTGCCCGTCGACGCGCACGTCCCGCACGACTACGCGCCGGGCGAGCGCCTTCGGCTCCAGGCGTACCGCGCTATCGCCTCCGCCAACTCGGAGGAGGACATCAAGGCCGTACGCGAGGAACTCGTCGACCGCTACGGCAAGTTGCCCGAGCCGGTGGAGAACCTGCTGCTCGTCGCGGGCCTGCGTATGTTCGCGCGGGCGTGCGGCGTCGGCGAGATCGTGCTGCAGGGCACCAACATCCGGTTCGCCCCGGTGGAGTTGCGCGAGTCCCAGGAGCTGCGGCTCAAGCGGCTGTACCCGGGGGTCGTCATCAAGCCGGCGGTGCACCAGGTGCTGGTGCCGCGCCCGAAGACCGCGAAGGTGGGCGGGAAGCCGCTGGTCGGGCGGGACCTGCTGGCGTGGGTCGGGGAGTTCCTGACGTCGGTGCTGGGATCCTGAGGTCGGCCGTCGACCGAGGTTCGCGAGGCTGGGCGGCAATGGCCCAAGCCCGTCAGGCCACCGGTCGCACGTGTGCGCCGGTGGCCTGGCGCAGGGCCTCCGCCAGGCGGTCGCGGACCGCGGCCTGCGCGGCGATACGCGCGTCCAGCACCGCGAGACGGTCCGCGGCGACCCGGAGGGCCTGGTCCGAGGCGGGCCCGGCCGTGACATCGCCGTCCAGGCAGGGCAGGAACACCTGTACGTCATCGAGCGTCAGCCCGATGTCGAGCAGCTGCCGGATGTTGCGGACGCGGACGGCCGCGCCGGCGTCGTACAGGCGATAGCCGTTCGCGGCCCGCTCGGAGGCGATGAGTCCCGCCTGCTCGTAGTGGCGCAGGGCACGCGGGGTCGCGCCGGTGACCGCGGCGAGTTCGCCGATCCGCATACGAGGTGCCGCCATGTGCCTCAGTCTCATGTGACGACCGCGCCGCCGTCCACCGGAAGCACCACGCCGGTGATGAACGAGGCGCGGGGCGAGGCCAGTCGGGCGATCGCCCAGGCCACCTCCTCGGGGCGGCCGACCCGGCCGATCGGCGTGTGCGCGAGCTGCCAGGCACGGATCGCCGCCTGCTGCTCCGCGGTGTGACCGGCGTGTTCGCCGATGGGGGTGTCGATCGCACCGGGAGCCACGGCGGCGACGCGGATCCCGAGCGGTGCGAGTTCCACCGCCCAGCTGCGGGTGAGCACTTCGAGGGCCGCCTTCCCGGCCGCGTACAGGGAGTTGCCCGGCCAGCCGCGCTGCCCCACCGACGTCGTCACGTTCACGATCACCCCGCGGCTGTCCTCCAGCGCCGGGAGCGCGGCCTGGGCGAGCAGGACCGGGGCGAGGAGGTTCGTCGCGAGCTGCGGCTCGACGGCCGCGCGCGTGTACGTGCGCAGGGTCTGGGTGTTGACGATCCCGGCGTTGTTCACGAGGACGTCGATGCGGCCGTGCCGTTCGAGTGCCGTACGGACGATGGTCCCGGGGCCGTCGGCTGCCGTGATGTCGGCGACCAGTGGGGTGATGCGGGAGGGGTCGTGGGCGGCGGTCTCGGCCAGGGGCGCCTCGCGGCGGCCCACCGCCACGACGTGTGCGCCCTCGTCGGCGAAGGCGTGGGCCGTGGCACGGCCTATGCCGGTACCGGCGCCGGTGACGATCACGGTTCGCGGGGTCGTGGGCGAAGTCTCGCGCCGACTCGTCGGGTTCGGGGTTTCCATGGGGGGATCGTCGGACCCTGACGCCAGTGTCATGGTCAAGGGCGTGGGCCCGGGGTGGGTGACCGCCGCGGTCAGGTGTTGCGGAACAGCATCACCGCCAGCTCGCGGAACACCTCCTCGGGATCCTGGTCACCCACCGGGTCGTCCAGGTTGTGACCGAGCAGCAGCGTGGCGAAGCCGTGGGCCAGGGACCAGGCGGCGACACCGGCGAGACGGGCGTCGCTGCCACGGCTCTCCGACGGCACGGCGGTGACGGCCTCACGCAGGGCGTCACCGGCGAGGGCGCGGGCGGTGGCCAGTTCCAGATCGCCGGCACGCAGCAGCCCGGGCGCGAACATCACCTGGAAGTGCGCGGGATGCTCACGCGCGAAGCGTACGTAGCGCACACCCGCCTCCTTCAGATCCGCCGCCTCCCTGAGCGCGGCCGCGAGCAGCCCGAAGCCCTCGGCGGCGATCGCCGTGAGCAACCCGGCCCGGTCCTTGAAGTGATGGGCGGGCGCGGCGTGCGAGACGCCGGCGCGGCGGGCGAGGTCGCGCAGGCTCAGCGCGGACGGGCCGTCCGCCGCGATGGCGTCGAGGGCGGCGCTGAGGATGGCGCGACGCAGGTCGCCGTGGTGGTACGGGCGGCCGGCGGCGGGCTTGGCCTTCGCCGATCCCTCACTGGAGCTCATGGTCAGCAGCCTACGCCGAATCTAGCCATTGACAAGTTCGGGAGGCCTCGGCAATCTTGTCAGTGTCAAGTTGTGCGCGACCGGCCGCGGAAGTGACGGGGGCGTGCACCACGGGGGCTGGACGTGACGGGAGGCATGCCATGTCGGAACATCTCGGCGGGATGGGCGAGGTCGACGAGACCGACCAGGTCGGTGAGATCGGCGAGGCCGTGGTGGCGGGGCAGGACGCAGTGGAGCCGGCGCGCGTGCGGCAGATGTGGCACCTGCTGGAGCCCCTGCACGCGGTGCTGTACTACGCGCCGGAAGCCTTCGAGGAGGCCGCCGCCCTCGGATACGGCACAGGGGAGCGCTGGCCGAGCTACTTTCCTTACCGGGCCGCCCCGTTGGGGGAGGCCGGTCCGGAGCGAGTGGCCTCCGCCTTCTACAGCTTCAGTCCGCGCATGGTAGCCGAGTACGTCGAGCCGGCCTGGCGGACCGCGAGCCCGGCCGCGGTGCTCGCAGCGAGGGCGCGGGCGATAGACCGGGCCTACCGCGCCATATTCGGCGACCGCGTGGAAAGCTCCGAGTTGGCGGAGGCGTCCGCGCTCGCCAGGCGCGCGGCGGAGGCGGCAGCGGCGGACGCGGTCGCCCGCCCGCTCGCCGCGGCCAACGCCGCGCTCGACTGGCCCCGGGCCCCGCACCTGCAGTTGTGGCACGCGGCGACGATCCTGCGCGAGCACCGCGGCGACGGCCATCTCGCGGCCCTGCTGCTGGCCGGCCTGGATCCGGTGGAGTCGCTCGTCTCCTTCGCCGCGACAGGTGCCGCGTCCGCGGCACGCTTCGAGAGCCGGGGCTGGAGCCCCGAGGAGTGGGCAGCCGCGCGTGACCGCCTGGTCGCGAGGGGACTGGTCGACGCGGACGGTGGGGCCACGGAGGCGGGCCGCGCCCTGCGCCACCGCGTGGAGCGGCAGACGGACCGATTGGCCGCCGGTCCCTGGCAGTTGCTCGGCCCGGAGAGTGTCGACCGCCTCGCCGCACTGCTGGGTGACTTCTGGGTCGCGGTCCTGGCGTCGGGTCTGCTGCCCTCGGAGACGACGCTGGGCATAGGCAGGGTCTGAGCGAGGACCGCCCTGCTTCTGCTCCGCACGCGAGAAGCCGCCCGCGGGAGCTGCGTCGAGCGCGCGTCTCCGCGGACGGCCTGACATACCGGAGGTCTTACCGCTGCTCGGGCCGGTTCCGGTCGCGGTCCATGCCCAGCGAGCCCTCGACGCGCTGCTGGCCGGAGTCGACCTGGTCCTCGTGCTTGCCTCCGGTCCTCTCGTTGATCCTCTGTTCCGCGGTGTCGGAGCCTTGCTTGCCCTTGTTCCGCGCCTGGCTCTTGAACTTGTCGAAGATGCCCATTCAGAGCTCCTTCCGGAGGTGACTCAGAACCGACGATACGCGTGCCATGCGAGGAACGCCCCTTGAAGCGCACTGTGGTCTGTACCTCTGTCCCGCTACCGTGGGACCAGGCACAGGCCGCCGTGCGGAGGCGGAATCGGCAAGCAGGGAGGGGCGCACGGTGAGGCGTCTGAGGGGCGGGGCGGCACTGGCTGTCGCGATGGTGTTCACCGGGTCGGCGCTGGCCGGCTGCGAGGGGCTGGCCCCGCCCGCGGACGGCGGCGGCCCCTCCGGTTCCGGTGCCCCGGCCGCCGGTGACGGGCGCGCAGCGAACCCGCTGGACAACCCGGACGGCACCAAGCCGGGGCTGGCGGCGATCACTTCATCCGCGGACAAGGCAAAGGCACGTGCCCTGATCGCGAAGGTGGACACGAAGGGCCGCGGGCCCCGTACGGGATACGAACGGGACAAGTTCGGCTACGCCTGGACGGACTCGGCGCCACGCGACGTCCCCTACTCGCACAACGGCTGCGACTCACGGAACGACCTCTTGAAGCGAGACGGGGAGGACCTTCGCTTCCGGTCGGGCTCGGACTGCATCGTCGTCTCGCTGACGCTGCACGAGCCGTACACCGGGAAGGTCATCGAGTGGAAGAAGTCCCGGGCGACCGAGGTCCAGATAGACCACGTCATGCCGCTGTCGTACGACTGGCAGATGGGCGCTTCGCGCTGGACGAAGGACGAGCGTGAGGCCATCGCCAACGACCCCCTCAACCTCGTACCGGTGGACGGACCGACCAACAGCTCGAAGGGAGACTCCGGCCCGGCCTCCTGGCTGCCGCCCAACAAGCGGATCCGCTGCGCCTACTCGGTGCGCTTCGCCCAGGTGTCGCTGAAGTACGACCTTCCGGTGACGGCAGCGGACAAGGAGATGATGCTGAGGCAGTGCGGCGGGTAGGGCCCCGGAGGGGTGACAGCAAGTCCCCGAGGAATCAGCCGAGTCGAGCTCGATCGGGGAGCGGGACGGACACCGAGTGGACTCAGCGCGCCGGCACCCGGCGGATTCGGCATCGGCCTGAGTTCCTGATCGCCGGGCTCCTGGCCAGGTGGCCCGGGCGGCGGACCGGGCCCCGGTACGGTCATTCGGTTCCGGGCGTGCGTCCGGCGTGCCTACCGTGACCGCATGCAGCCGAAGATATCGAGCCTCGCCGACCGCCCGGACATGCTGGAGCGGGTCGTCGGAATGGCGGACAGCTGGCCGGAGTTCGTGATCCAGGACCTCGTGGGCGCCGCGCACTATCCGCGGATCGCCACCGAACTCTCCGAGTACGTGCTGTTCGCCGAGGACGAGCGGGGCGAGGTCGTCGCCAGCGCCTACAGCGTGCCCTTCGCCCTCGGCGCCCCGGGACGCGGCGAACTGCCGGCGGGCGGCTGGGACACGGTGCTCGTGTGGGCCTTCTCCGACCTGCGCCGCGGTGCCCGGCCCGACACGGTCAGCGCGATCTCGGTCTCCGTCGCCCCGCACGCGCAGGGCCGGGGCTTGTCCGCGGTGATGCTCTCGGCCATGCGCGACAACGCCAGGGCCCGCGGCTTCAGCGAGGTCGTCGCCCCGGTCCGCCCCAACGCCAAGCACCTGGAACCGCACACGCCCATGGAGGAGTACGCCCGCCGCGTCCGCCCCGACGGGCTGCCCCAGGACCCGTGGCTGCGCGTCCACGCCCGGGCCGGCGCCACCATCGACTCCGTGGCACCGGCGTCCATGACGGTGGCCGCCTCCCTGGCCGACTGGCGCCGCTGGACGGGGCTGCCCTTCGACACCGCGGGCGACATCGAGGTGCCCGGCAGTCTGGTGCCGGTGCGCTGCGAACCGGAGCGCGGGTACGCGGTGTACGTCGAGCCCAACGTGTGGATGCGGCACGCCCTGTGAGCCCCGGGCCCCACGTGTCCTGCGGGGAGGGCCCTCCCCTGAACGCGCCGGAACCCCACCAGGTCCCGCCCCCGCTCCTGACAGGCGAAGTGATCAGCACGACAACGGTTCGGTACAACCCGTGACCGGTTGTCCGTGTCGAGCTATACGCTCGGACTCCCATCCGTGCTCTGCCACTCGCACGTCCCTTTCCCATCGGCTACACCGGTCCAGGAGCAGTCATGTACGGCCACGGCGCGGCGCCGCCCTCCCGCAGCGCGGCAACGGTCATCTCACTGCGCGTGCTGTTCGCCGCAGCCGGATTCCTCACGTGCGGCGTGCTGGCCTGCGTACCGCTGTTCCGGGTCGCCGTCCTGCGCGGAAAGGTACTCGACTGGGTCGCGGCCTGGGTGAGCCTGCCCCTGTCCATCGCCTGCTTCGTGGTGATCGGCGCGCTGCCGGAGGGCGACCACCGCACCGACATAGCGCTGGCTGTGATCTTGCTGCTCGGCCTGGGCGCCGCGATCCACTTCCTCATCGTGGACATCGGCCACCACGGCGCGGCGCGCCGGTCCGCCGGCCACCCGCCGCCGTCCCAGGCGCCTACCGTCCACTCCTCACAGACCCCGTACGGCTATCCGCACCCGGCGCCGCCCTACGCACCCGCCTCCACGCCCGTCCCGCAGCCGCCGCAGCACCCCGGGCCCCCGGCTCCCCAGCGCCCCGCGCCCGCCCGCATCGACCAGGTGCGCGCCGAACTCGACGAACTCAGCGACTATCTGCGCCGGCACGAAGGCCGGCCGGACGGCACCCCCGGTGACTCCGAGGGCAGCAGGTGAGCGGGGCGGCAGGACGTGTCGTCGCCGGCCGCTACGAACTGTCCACGCTCCTGGGACAGGGCGGCATGGGTCAGGTCTGGACCGCGTACGACCAGCGGCTCGACCGGCGCGTCGCGGTGAAGCTGCTGCGCCCCGACAAGGTGGCCGGGCAGGACGCGGAGGAACTGCGCCGCCGTTTCGTGCGCGAGTGCCGGGTGACCGCGCAGGTCGCTCATCCCGGCCTGGTCACCGTGCACGACGCGGGCAGCGAGGGCGAGGAGCTGTTCCTCGTCATGCAGTACATCGACGGCGCGGACCTCGCCGATCACCTTGCCGAGCACACCCCGTACCCCTGGCTGTGGGCGGTCGCGGTCGCGGCGCAGATGTGCGCCGCGCTGAGCGCCGTGCACGCCGTGCCGATCGTCCACCGCGATCTCAAGCCGCGCAACGTCATGGTGAAGCAGGACGGCACGGTCACCGTCCTCGACCTCGGCGTCGCCTCCGTCATGGAGGCGGACACCACCCGCCTCACCCACACCGGCACCCCCATCGGCTCGCCCGCCTACATGGCACCGGAGCAGGCGATGGGCGGCGCGGTCGGCCCGTACACCGACCTGTACGCGCTCGGCGTGGTGCTCCACGAACTCCTCAGCGGCGACGTCCCGTTCTCCGGCTCCACGGCCCTCGGCGTCCTGCACCGGCACCTGTACGAACCGCCGCTGCCGGTGCGCCGCATCCGCCCCGAAGTGCCCGAGGCCCTGGAGACCCTCGTCCTGCGCCTGCTCGCCAAGGACCCACAGCACCGGCCCGCCTCCGCCCAGGAGGTCTACGAGCACCTGGAACCGCTCCTGCCCGCGCGCGGCACGCCCACCGGAGCGCCCCTCGACCCCACCCGCCCGTTCCTGCGCCCGCACGCGCCCTGGCCGGACCGTGCGCGCACCCCCGCGCCCCAGCCCTCGCCCGCAGCACCCGTCACCGGGACCGCTGGGAACACGGACATCGCCCGGGCCGTCGACGAGGTCAAACGGCTCCTCGGCGAAGGCCGCATCACCCAGGCCGTCGACATCCTCGGGGCGATCCTGCCCGTCGCAGCCGAGCAGCACGGCGAGCACTCCCCGGTCGTGCGCACCTTGCGCAGGCAGTACGCGGCCACGCTCCTTGACGACGGCCAGTACCGGCGCGCCCTGCCCGAGCTGCGCCGCCTCGCCGACGAACGCGCCGCCGAGGCCGGCCAGGCCGACCCGCAGTGCCTGCGGTTCCGCTACGAGGCCGCCCAGTGCCTGGAACAGCTGGGCGAACCGGCGGCTGCGCTCGCCGAGTACCGGGCGGTGCTGCCGTACTACGAGAACCAGTACGTCGCCGCCGGCGGCCCCGAGCTCGCGCACGACGTCCGCCGCCGCATCGGCCACCTGCTGCTCGCCCTCGGCGACCGCGGCGCCGCCCACGACACCCTGGCCCGGCTGCTGCACGACGTGGATCGCACCCACGGCCCCGGCCACCCGCTCGGGGCGGAGATCCGCAGGACGCTCCACTGGCTGGGGCAGGTGCGGGGCTGACGGCCGCATCGCGGGCGGCGCGGCGGTGCCGGAAGTCCCGGTGAATCGTTGGTCGAATGGGTTGGCCAGAGCTTGTCCACTGCCTACCATCGATCATCGCAAGACCTTGTGCGTCCGCCCGTCGCCCGACCACCACCCCTGGCGGAGGCGCTGCGCGCCGCACCTGTCATTGCAATCTCCTCAGGAGGTCTCCTTGCACCGCCGCCGTCGCACCGCGCTCGTCCTCACCGCCGCGATCGCCGCCGCGGCGCCCCTCCTCACCGCCTGCGGGAACGACGCGCATCCCGGCGCGGCGGCCGTGGTGGGCGGCCAGCGGATCACCGTCTCCCAGCTGGAGGAGCGGGTCGGCGAGGTGCGGGCGGCCCAGCGGGCGGCCGTGCGGGACGAGGCCCAGTACCAGCAGGCCATCGCCAGGACCGGCACCCTCACCCGCGACACCCTGCACACCATGCTCCTCGACCGGGTGCTGCACCGTGCCGCCGAGGACGCCGGGGTGAGCGTCACCCGCCGGGAGATCCAGCAGATGCGCTCCGGCCTGGAGGCGCAGGCCGGCGGCGCCAAGGCGCTGGAGACGACCTGGCTCCAGCAGTACGGCATCCCGCCGCAGCGCCTCGAGGAGAACCTCCGCCTCCAGCTGGAGGCCCAGAAGCTCGCCGAGAAGCTCGGCACCGACACGAACCGGCCCGAGTTCTGGAAGGCCCTGTCCGAGGCCTCCAAGGACCTGAACATCGACCTCAACCCGCGCTACGGCACCTGGGACGTCCAGAAGAGCAGCCGCGCCGACGCCAAGACGCCGTGGGTACGAGACGTGACGGCGGCGCAGACGCAGCAGTCCATGTAGGGCGATCTCCGGGGACTGCGGACGACTTCCGGGACCGTCGGCGGCGTGGGATAGCTTCGAATCGTGAACGCCAACAGCCCCGAAGCCACCCCGGGCCCCGAGCGGACCGCCCCCGGCGCGGCCGCCGCCCCCGGCCGCATCGTCCTGCTCACCACCAGCCACCGCGTCGCCCCCGGCCTGCTCTCCTGGCCCGCCTGGCAGGCACTGCACACGGCCGACCAGGTGCTGTGCGCCGACGGCACGCACCCGCAGCTGCCGTATCTGCGCGAGGCGGGCGTCACCGTCGACGAGGCGTCCCCCACCGCCCAGGAGCTCGTCGACGCCTGCGCCGGCGGCCGCACGGTGGTCGTCGTGGCGACCGGCGAGGGCGAGCCGGCCCTGACGGACGGCCTGGCCCGCCTCGCCGGCAGCGGCCGTGTCGCCATGCCCGAGCTGGAGCTGCTCCCCGCCTCCTACGACCTGCCGGGCGCTCGCCTCCTCGACCTCGTCCAGGTCATGGACCGCATCCGCGCCGAATGCCCCTGGTCGTCCCGGCAGACGCACAAGGGCCTGGCGAAGTACGGCATCGAGGAGGCGTACGAACTCGTCGAGGCGATCGAGGAGGGCGACCGCGACGAGCTGCGCGAGGAGCTCGGTGACGTCCTCCTCCAAGTCGTCTTCCACGCCCGGATCGCCGAGGACGACCTGGAGGCGCCCTTCTCCATCGACGACGTGGCCGGCGGCATCGTCGACAAGCTCATCCACCGCCACCCGCACGTCTTCGGCGACGAGACGGCCACGACCCCCGAGGAGGTCAAGGCCCACTGGCTGCGCACCAAGGCGGTCGAGAAGCAGCGCACCTCCGTCACCGAGGGCATACCCCTGGGCCAGCCCGGCCTGGCCCTCGCCGCCAAGCTGGCCTCCCGGGCCCGCACGGCCGCCCTCGACGTACCCCTCCCGCCCGTCGAGGGGATCGGCTACGACCTCCTGGCCCTCGCGGTCCGCGCCGAGGCCGAGGGCGTCGACCCGGAGGCGGCCCTGCGGGCAGCGGCCCGCGCGTACCGGGACGCGATCAGGGAGGCCGAAGGCGGAGAGCGACGGCCGTGAGGCCGGGCCCGGCGGGCCGCTCAGGGGTCCATGCACTGTGCCCGCCCGGGTCGCGCGGCCTTGGCACCGCGCCTCCCGTTGCCGAAGCGCCCAGGTAGCTCACAGCCCCTGCCGCTGACAGCGGCGACCACCGCCCCACCGGCCGCTGCGTAGGGTCGTGGCATGCAACATGAAGTGCCCGGGGCGCCCGAACTGTTCTCGTGGGAATTCGCCACCGACCCCTACCCCGCCTACGCCTGGCTCCGTGAGCACGCCCCCGTGCACAGGACGCGGCTTCCCAGCGGTGTGGAGGCCTGGCTGGTCACGCGATACGCGGACGCCAAGCAGACACTCGCCGACAACCGGCTCTCCAAGAACCCGGCGCATCACGACGAACCCGCGCACGCCAAGGGCAGGACCGGGATCCCCGGTGAGCGCAAGGCGGAGCTGATGACGCATCTGCTCAACATCGACCCGCCGGACCACACCCGGTTGCGGCGGCTCGTGTCCAAGGCGTTCACGCCCCGCCGGGTCGCCGAGTTCGCGCCACGGGTGCAGGAGCTCACCGACGGGCTCATCGACAAGTTCGCGGAGCAGGGGTCCGCCGACCTGATCCACGAGTTCGCCTTCCCGCTCCCCATCTACGCCATCTGCGACCTGCTCGGCGTCCCCCGCGAGGACCAGGACGACTTCCGCGACTGGGCGGGCATGATGATCCGTCACCAGGGCGGGCCCCGCGGCGGCGTCGCACGGTCCGTGAAGAAGATGCGCGGTTACCTCGCCGACCTCATCCACCGCAAGCGGGAGGCGCTGCCCGCCGAACCCGCCCCCGGCGAGGACCTCATCTCCGGCCTCATCCGCGCCTTCGACCACGGTGAGCACCTCACCGAGAACGAGGCGGCGGCCATGGCGTTCATCCTGCTGTTCGCCGGGTTCGAGACCACCGTGAACCTCATCGGCAACGGCACCTACGCCCTGCTCACCCACCCCGGGCAGCGCGCCCGGCTCCAGGCCTCCCTCGCCGCCGGGGAGACCGGCCTCCTGGCCACCGGCGTCGAGGAACTCCTCCGCTACGACGGCCCCGTCGAGCTCGCCACCTGGCGCTTCGCCACGCAGCCGCTCACCATCGGCGGGCAGCGCATCGAGGCCGGCGACCCGGTCCTGGTCGTCCTGGCCGCGGCGGACCGGGACCCGGAGCGGTTCGCCGACCCGGACGTGCTGGACCTCTCCCGCCGCGACAACCAGCACCTCGGGTACGGCCACGGCATCCACTACTGCCTCGGTGCTCCGCTCGCCCGCCTGGAGGGCCGGGCCGCGCTCGCCACCCTCCTCACCCGCCTCCCGGACCTGCGGCTCGCGGCGGACCCGGCCGAGCTGAGATGGCGCGGCGGCCTCATCATGCGCGGGCTGCGCACCCTGCCCGTCGAGTTCACACCGGCGTGACGGCCGCCATGACCAGCGAGTGAATCGGCCAAACATGACACGCCGTCATGTCTGTGATCTTCACGTGATCTGCGCGGCATGAACTTGTGACAAGTGATCGTGTGCCGATACGTTCACCCATCAACGCGGCCCGGGACTCGTGCCGCGTTGATCACTGCTGTCTCGCGAAAGGTCTCCGTATGCTCTCCGGGAACGGTCGGCACCGTCGCCCCCGCCAGGCTCCGGCTCTCCTCGTCGCGGCCGGAGTGACCGGCTCCGCCATCGCGATCCCGCTCCTCGGGGCCTCCGGTGCCAGCGCGGCCGACGGCACCACCTGGGACCGGGTCGCGGACTGCGAGACCGGCGGCGCCTGGAGCCAGAACAGCGGCAACGGTTACTTCGGCGGCCTCGCGCTGTCCCAGGAGGACTGGGAGAACCACGGGGGCCTCGACTACGCCGCGAGCGCCGACCTGGCAAGCCGTTCCCAGCAGATAGCCGTGGCCGAGAGAATCCTCGCCGACCAGGGGGTCGGCGCCTGGCGCACCTGCGGACTGCTCTCCGGTCTCCAGCAGGGCTCGAAGTCGGACACCTCTGAATCATCCGACTCGTCCACGCCGACCGACTCGCCCGGATTGCTCGACTCCTCCGAGTCGTCGCCGTCGCCCTCTCCGTCGGCATCCACGTCTTCCGACGCCCGGTCGACCGAGCAGGGTGAAACCGACAAGTCCGGCAAGTCGCTCGAATTCAAGAGCTCCGCGCCGCAGGACCAAGACGCTGAAAGCTCCCCCTCGGCCACCCCCGAGAGTGACAAGTCGGGCAACTCGCGGCAGAGCAGCGACTCCTCGGCCCTGACCGACATCGGCTCCGGCCGCCACCGCGGACCCAGCGCCGACGGGGACTCCGCGACCGGGGACAGCCGCATGGGCCGTACGGGCGACTCCGCGGGCCGGCACGCCTCGCGCGGCGACGGCGTCTCCCGTGCGCTCTCGGACGGCTCCTACACCGTCCGCCCCGGCGACAGCCTCTGGTCCATCGCCGACTCCCTTGACCTCCGCGGCGGATGGCGCGTGCTGTACGCCGGGAACGAGGAGGCCGTCGGCTCCGACCCCGACCTCATCCGCCCCGGTCAGACGCTCACGACAAGGGTCGAAGCGGACGAGGAGTAGCCGTTCGGGCAGTGCGGAAACGAGGGCGGAAGTCGCCCCGAAACCGTGCGAGTTCACGTCACCATTCGCGGTGAATGTCCCGTATAAGTGCGGTGAGAGATAGATCTCAGAAGCCCTGATCGTCTTTGAAATTCCGGCGATCGCGTGTCTACGGTCGTGATCGCTCGTCACCGCGAGCCCCGGCTGCCGCAACGCCGAATCCTGCCAGCGGCCGCACGGGAACAGTCGTCGCGTCAAAGCGCCGTAGGCAGGAGCGGGGGACCCAAGGTAGGCGCCCGACCGGCCAGTTGCGCCGGAAGGGCTAGGGGTGAAGCCGCGTCCCGTGAGGGACGTGGCCGGGCAACTCGACCGGCCCGAACCCGACAGCTCACCTCGCAGGCGTCGGTGAGGGGATCCATTCATGCTGTTTTCCGGCAAGAGCAAGCACCGTCGTCCGTCCAAGGCCACCCGTGCCATCGCCGTCGCCGGTGTCGCCTCCGCCGCCGTCGCCGCGCCGCTGATGGCGGCCGGCAACGCCTCCGCCGCCACCGCCTCCGAGTGGGACGCCGTCGCCCAGTGCGAGTCCGGCGGCAACTGGTCCATCAACACCGGCAACGGCTACTACGGCGGTCTGCAGTTCTCCGCCTCCACCTGGTCCGGCTACGGCGGCACCAAGTACGCCTCCACCGCCGACCAGGCCACCAAGGCCCAGCAGATCGAGATCGCCGAGAAGGTCCTCGCCAGCCAGGGCAAGGGTGCCTGGCCGGTCTGCGGCAAGGGCCTGTCGAGTGCCGGCTACACCGGTGGCGGCTCCTCGAGCGACTCGGGCAGCTCCTCGCAGCAGAACCAGCAGAGCACCGAGACCCGCCAGACGGAGCAGCAGCCGGCCTCCCGTTCCGAGGAGCGCCCGGCCGCCAAGCAGACCGTCACCACGCCGACCGGCAAGAAGGTCAAGAAGGGCGACGGCGAGTACAAGGTCGTCAAGGGTGACACCCTCAGCACCATCGCCACGGAGAAGAAGGTCAAGGGTGGCTGGGAGAAGCTCTACGAGTTGAACAAGGACATCGTCGACGACGCCGACCTCATCTACCCGGGCCAGCAGCTGCACCTGAAGTAAGCAGCGGCCCGCCCCCGTCCTCACGGGCTCCCCGCCCCGGTGCGTCCTCCCCCGTACGCACCGGGGCGGGGTTCTTTCCGCCGGTCTTTGCGATACGGCTTTGTTCCGTTCGGAAACAATTTACTCTCGGTTCTGTCCATGGGGTGGGCGACGCGGTGGCCGATCGCCCGGAGCCGGTTAGGCTCATGTCGCGAGCCACCGAGGCCCGCGCCTCGCCGGGTCCACGTGACCCGCGTATCCGCGTCACATGAAGAAGGAGATGCTCGTGCCGTCCATCGACGTCGTCGTAGCCCGGGAAATCCTGGACTCCCGAGGCAACCCCACGGTCGAGGTCGAGGTCGGCCTCGACGACGGCAGCACCGGCCGTGCCGCCGTCCCGTCCGGCGCCTCCACGGGCGCCTTCGAGGCCATCGAGCTCCGCGACGGCGACTCGAACCGCTACCTCGGCAAGGGTGTGGAGAAGGCCGTCCTCGCGGTCATCGAGCAGATCGGCCCGGAGCTGGTCGGCTACGACGCCACCGAGCAGCGCCTGATCGACCAGGCCATGTTCGACCTGGACGCCACCGACAACAAGGGCTCCCTCGGCGCCAACGCCATCCTCGGCGTCTCCCTCGCCGTCGCCCACGCCGCCTCCGAGGCCAGCGACCTGCCGCTCTTCCGCTACCTGGGCGGCCCGAACGCGCACCTGCTGCCGGTGCCGATGATGAACATCCTGAACGGCGGCTCGCACGCCGACTCCAACGTGGACATCCAGGAGTTCATGATCGCGCCGATCGGCGCGGAGTCCTTCTCCGAGGCCCTGCGCTGGGGCGCCGAGGTCTACCACACGCTGAAGAAGGTCCTGAAGAGCAAGGGCCTGGCCACCGGCCTCGGCGACGAGGGCGGCTTCGCCCCGAACCTCGGCTCCAACCGAGAGGCCCTCGACCTCATCCTCGAGGCGATCAACGAGGCCGGCTACACCCCCGGCGAGCAGATCGCCCTGGCGCTCGACGTCGCCGCCTCCGAGTTCTACAAGGACGGCGTCTACACCTTCGAGGGCAAGAACCGCTCGGCCGCCGAGATGACCGAGTACTACGCGGAGCTCGTCGACGCGTACCCGCTCGTCTCCATCGAGGACCCGCTGTTCGAGGACGACTGGGAGGGCTGGAAGACCATCACCGACAAGCTCGGTGACAAGGTCCAGCTCGTCGGCGACGACCTGTTCGTCACCAACCCCGAGCGCCTCGCCCGCGGCATCGAGGAGGGCGCGGCCAACGCCCTGCTGGTCAAGGTCAACCAGATCGGCTCGCTGACCGAGACCCTGGACGCCGTGGAGCTGGCCCAGCGCAACGGTTTCAAGTGCATGATGTCCCACCGCTCCGGCGAGACCGAGGACGTCACCATCGCCGACCTGGCCGTCGCCACCAACTGCGGCCAGATCAAGACCGGCGCCCCGGCCCGCTCCGAGCGCGTCGCCAAGTACAACCAGCTCCTGCGCATCGAGGAGATCCTCGACGACGCCGCGGTCTACGCCGGCCGCAGCGCCTTCCCCCGCTTCAAGGGCTGACCGCGAGAAGGCGCGCCCCGGGTCAAGCAGGTCCCCGGCCCGGGTCAAGGCTTGCGCCGGTCGTACGTACGTCCCCGTACTCGGTCCCGTACCGTGTCCGGGGACGTACGCGCGTATGACGGTGGAACGGGAGGCGGACAGTCATGGCCGTGAAGGACCGGGACCGTTTCTCCACCACGACCAGGATCCGGCTGCTCGGCGAGCAGACCGCGGCCCGGGTCTACCGTTCCCAGACCAGGCGCCAGGCCCGCCGCTCCCGGCTGACCGGCCGGGCCGCGCTGCTCGCCCTGGTGATGTGCTCGCTGATCGTGGCCCTGGCCTACCCGATGCGGCAGTACGTCTCCCAGCGCGCCGAGATCGAGGACCTCCAGCGGGAACAGCAGCAGGCCCGGCAGCGGGTCGAACAACTGCGCGACCAAAAGGCGCGCTGGCAGGACGACGCGTACGCCGAGCAGCAGATCCGGCAGCGGTTGCACTACGTCATGCCGGGGGAGACGGGCTTCATCGTCGTCGACCCGCACGCGGCGAAACAGTCGCGCAGCGACCTGGGGGCGGCCGACCGCCCCTGGTACGCGAACGTCTGGGACGGGGTCGACGAGGCCGACGCCTCCGACCAGTGAACGTGACCCGAGAGAACACCCAGAGAAAGACAGCCTGAAGACAGTCATGGAAACGCCCCCGCCGACCACCCCGCGCACCGAGCCCACCGACGCGGACGTCGAGGCCTTCAAGCAGCAGCTCGGTCGGCCCCCGCGCGGCCTGCGGGCCATCGCGCACCGCTGCCCCTGCGGACAGCCCGACGTCGTGGAGACGGCCCCCCGCCTGCCCGACGGCACGCCCTTCCCGACGCTCTACTACCTGACGTGCCCGAAGGCGAACTCGGCGATCGGCACGCTGGAGGCGAACGGCGTGATGAAGGAGATGACCGAGCGCCTGGCCGCGGATCCGGAGCTGGCGGCGGCGTACCGGGCGGCGCACGAGGACTACGTCCGGCGCCGCGACGAGATCGAGGAACTGAGGAACTTCCCGAGCGCGGGCGGCATGCCGGACCGGGTGAAGTGCCTGCACGTACTGGTGGCGCACTCGCTGGCCGCCGGGCCGGGCGTGAACCCGCTGGGTGACGAGGCGCTGGCCATGCTGCCGGAATGGTGGCGCAAGGGCGCCTGTGTGACGACCGCCGGACCGCCGAGCGGTGACGGATGGCGGGTGGAGAGCACGGACTCGGGCCACTTCGCCGTCAAGCCGGTCGAGGAGGACGGACAGTGACCCGTGTCGCCGCCGTGGACTGCGGTACGAATTCCATCCGCCTCCTGGTCGCCGATGCCGATCCGGCCACCGGTGAGCTGACCGACCTGGACCGCCGGATGACGATCGTGCGGCTCGGGCAGGGCGTCGACCGCACCGGCCGGCTCGCCCCCGAGGCCCTGGAGCGGACCTTCGCGGCGTGCCGCGAGTACGCCGGGATCATCAAGGAGCACGGGGCGGAGCGGCTGAGGTTCGTGGCGACCTCCGCCTCCCGGGACGCCGAGAACCGCGACGAGTTCGTGCGCGGGGTGCTGGACATCCTGGGCGTGGAGCCCGAGGTGATCACCGGAAGCCAGGAGGCCGAGTTCTCCTTCACCGGCGCCACCAAGGAGCTGGCCGGGGGCGACCACCTCCCCGAGCCCTACCTGGTGGTGGACATCGGCGGTGGCTCGACCGAGTTCGTCGTGGGCGACGACCGGGTCCGCGCGGCCCGCTCGGTGGACATCGGCTGCGTCCGCATGACGGAGCGGCACCTGGTCCGGGACGGCGTGGTGAGCGACCCGCCGTCCAAGGAGCAGATCGCCGCGATGCGGGCCGACATCGAGGCCGCCCTCGACGTGGCCGCGGAGACGGTTCCGCTGCGCGAGGCCCGCACCCTGGTCGGCCTGGCCGGTTCCGTGACGACCGTGTCGGCGATCGCCCAGGAACTGCCCGAGTACGACTCGACCGCCATCCACCACTCCCGGGTCTCCCACGCGAAGGTCCGCGAGATCACCGAGCGGCTGCTGCGTTCCACCCACGCCGAGCGGGCGGCCGTGCCGTCCATGCATCCGGGCCGGGTCGACGTGATCGGAGCGGGGGCCCTCGTGCTCCTTGCGATCATGGAGCGGACCGGCGCGCAGGAGGTCGTCGTCAGCGAGCACGACATCCTCGACGGCATCGCGTGGTCGGTGGCCTAGCCCGCTTCTGAGCAGGCACGGATCACGGATGAGCGCGTCCGGGGGGTTCGGGGGATCCCCCGGCGACGGTCCGTCGGAAAAGTTCGTGAAGTTCTTCACAAGGAATTCGGCCCCTCCGGGCGATCAGAAGGGTCCCGTTGACCCGTCCGGGGGCTGAGCAGGCCTTTGAACATGTTCAGAAGCGTGGTATGGAGGTCCCCGGGAGGGCGTTCCGGCAGCCCTCCGGAGGTGGGTTCACGGGGGGTCCTCGAAGCCAGAGAGGCAGCTCACGCGGCATTGACAACGGTCCGGGGTGCACAAAGGAGCCCGGTTGTCACCATGACGTGGATCACGCGAGCCGCGGAGGATAGCACACACCCTGGACAAGCTTGTGAAGGGGCGCACGAGCCACCCCCCTGAAGCGGGTGGATACTCGATGGCATGAGCACCACGGAGCGTCCCAGGATCCTCGTAGTAGGCGGTGGGTACGTAGGCCTGTACGCAGCTCGGCGTATCCAGAAGAAGATGCGCTACGGCGAGGCGACCGTCACGGTCGTCGACCCCCGGTCGTACATGACCTACCAGCCCTTCCTCCCCGAAGCCGCCGCCGGCAACATCTCCCCGCGCCACGTCGTCGTCCCGCTGCGACGCGTGCTGCCCAAGGCGGAGGTCCTCACCGGCCGGGTCACCACCATCGACCAGGACCGCAAGGTCGCCACGGTCTCCCCGCTGGTCGGCGAGGCCTACGAGCTGCCCTTCGACTACCTGGTGATCGCGCTCGGCGCGGTCTCCCGCACCTTCCCGATCCCCGGCCTCGCCGAGCAGGGCATCGGCATGAAGGGCATCGAGGAGGCCATCGGCCTGCGCAACCACGTCCTCGAGCAGCTCGACAAGGCCGACTCCACCACCGACGAGGAGATCCGCCGCAAGGCGCTCACCTTCGTCTTCGTGG
Organism: Streptomyces sp. NPDC002788; assembly: GCF_053592115.1. Taxonomy (NCBI): domain Bacteria; kingdom Bacillati; phylum Actinomycetota; class Actinomycetes; order Kitasatosporales; family Streptomycetaceae; genus Streptomyces; species Streptomyces sp. NPDC002788. Next base: position 92,146 of record NZ_JBSFVB010000016.1, read on the forward strand.
GCGGCGGCTTCGCCGGTGCGGAGACCATCGGCGAGGTCGAGGACATGGCCCGCGACGCGGCCAAGTACTACAAGAACGTGTCCCGTGAGGACATGCGCTTCATCCTGGTCGACGCAGCCGACAAGATCCTCCCCGAGGTCGGTCCCAAGCTCGGCAAGTACGGCAAGGAGCACCTCGAGGGCCGCGGTGTCGAGGTCTACCTGTCCACCTCCATGGACTCCTGCGTCGACGGCCACGTGGTGCTGAAGAACGGCCTCGAGGTCGACTCCAACACGATCGTCTGGACCGCCGGCGTCAAGCCCAACCCGGCCCTCGCGCGCTACGGCCTGCCTCTCGGCCCCCGCGGACACGTCGACTGCGAGCCGACCCTCCAGGTCAAGGGCACCGACTACATCTGGGCCGCGGGCGACAACGCGCAGGTCCCGGACCTCGTCGGCCGCAAGGCGGGCAACGAGAACGCCTGGTGCCCGCCGAACGCCCAGCACGCGCTGCGCCAGGCCCGGGTCCTCGGCGACAACGTGGTGTCCGGCATGCGGGGCTTCCCGCAGAAGGACTACGCGCACGCCAACAAGGGCGCGGTGGCCGGTCTCGGCCTCCACAAGGGCGTCGCGATGATCGTCATGGGCAAGATGAAGATCAAGCTCAAGGGTCGTCTCGCCTGGTACATGCACCGGGGCTACCACGGCCTGGCGATGCCGACCTGGAACCGCAAGATCCGCGTCTTCGCCGACTGGACTCTCGGCATGTTCCTCAAGCGCGAGGTCGTCTCCCTCGGCGCGATCGAGACCCCGCGCGAGGAGTTCTACGAGGCCGCCAAGCCGGCCCCGGTCGCCGCCGCGCCCAAGGAGAAGACCGAGGAGAAGGCCAAGGCCTCCTGACCTCCGGTCCGGCACCCGCCTGACGAAGGACCTCCCGCCATCCGTGGTGCGGGAGGTCCTTCGGCGTGTCCGGGCCCCGCCGCCGGGCGGGGGAAGAACCGGCTTCGCCCGGTCATGACGCGTGCCGGGGGCTGCGGTGAAGCGCCGCAGGTGTTTACGTGGTGTCGGACATTCCGGGATTCCCCGTCATGGAGGTGTACACCATGGCAGACGCCGCGCAGCGGCTGCAGGGCCTCTTCGCACAGGTGCTGGGAGCACCACTCCCCGTGCGCATCCGCGCCTGGGACGGTTCACAGGCGGGCCCGCCGGGCGCGCCGATGCTGGTCGTGCGCAACCGCCGGGCCCTGCGCCGCCTGCTGTGGAAGCCGGGCGAACTGGGCCTGGCCCGCGCCTGGGTGGCGGGCGACCTGGACATCCAGGGCGACCTCTACACCACCCTGGACCTGCTCGCCGGCCTCGTCTGGGAGCGCGGCGAGGACGCCCGTACCCTCGCTCAGGCCCTGCGTGACCCCGAGGTGCGCTCCGCCGTACGCGGCCTCGTCAAGCTCGCCGGCAGTCCGCTGCCCCCGGCCCCGCCCCGCGAGGAGACCCGCAGCCCCCGCCGCCACCTGCACACCAAGCACACCGACAGACGCGCCATCAGCCACCACTACGACGTCGGCAACGACTTCTACGAGATCGTCCTCGGCCCGTCCATGGTGTACTCCTGCGCCTACTGGCCCGCTCCGGACAGCACCCTCGAACAGGCCCAGCACGACAAGATCGAACTCGTCTGCCGCAAGCTCGGCCTGAGCCCCGGCCGGCGGCTGCTCGACGTCGGCTGCGGCTGGGGCTCGATGGCCGTCCACGCCGCCCGCGAGTACGGCGTGAACGTCATCGGCGTGACGCTCTCCCATGAGCAGGCCGCGTACGCCCGCAAGCGCGTCGCCGGCGAGGGCCTCACCGACAAGGTCGAGATCCGCGTACAGGACTACCGCGACGTCCGCGACGGGCCGTACGACGCGATCTCCTCCATCGGCATGGCCGAACACGTCGGTGCCGAACGGTACCTGGAGTACGCCGCCGACCTGTACTCCCTGCTCAAGCCGGGCGGGCGGCTCCTGAACCACCAGATCGCCCGCCGCCCGCAGCGGGACGAGACGGCCTACAGCGTCGACCCGTTCATCGACTCCTACGTCTTCCCCGACGGCGAGCTGCAGCCCGTCGGCATCACCGTCGCCCAGCTGGAGCGCGCCGGGTTCGAGGTGCGCGACGTGGAGTCGATCCGCGAGCACTACGCCCTCACCCTGCGCCGATGGGTCGCCCGTCTGGAGGCGGACTGGCAGCGTGCCGTCCAGCTCGCCGGACCGGGCCGCGCCCGCGTCTGGCGCCTGTACATGGCCGCCTCCGCGCTCGCCTTCGAACGCAACCGCATCGGCGTCAACCAGGTCCTGGCCGTCCGCACCCCCGAAGCCGGGGGGGCGGGCATGCCGCTGCGCGCCCGCACCTGGAACTGAGAACGACCGAGGGCCCCTTCCGCCCGGGTGGGAAGGGGCCCTCGCGCGTCCCCGCTACTCCGCCTTGATCGCCTCCAGCATGTTCAGCCGGGCCGCCCGCCGCGCCGGCCACAGTGCCGCGAGGACACCCACCGTCGCGGCCAGCAGGAGGAAGACGCCGATCCGCGCCCAGGGCAGGACCAGTTCGTACGTCGCCATCTTCGAGGCCAGCAGTTCACCGGCCGCCCAGCCGAAGAACACGCCGAGCCCGATGCCCAGCACCGCGCCGAACAGGGAGATCACCAGGGACTCCAGGCGGACCATCCGCTTGATGCCCTTGCGGTCCAGGCCGATCGCCCGCAGCATGCCGATCTCCTGGGAGCGCTCGAAGACCGACATGGCCAGGGTGTTGACGACACCGAGGACCGCCACGATCACCGCCATGGCGAGCAGGCCGTAGACCATGTTCAGCATGAGGGTGAACATCTGCGCGATCTCGTTGGAGATGTCGTGCTTGTCCTGGACCTTGACGGCCGGGTTGGCGCCGAGGGCCTTCTCCAGCTTGTCCTGCGTCGCGCCGGACGTGCCGCCCGCGGTCTTCACCATGACCTTCAAGGTGTAAGGGTCCGACACGTGTGCGGCGAGGATCGACCGGTCGAGCAGGATGCCGCTCAGGAAGTCGTTGCTCTCGTAGGTCCCGGCGACCGTCAGTTTCTGCTTCTTGCCGTCCTCGAAGGAGGCGGTGAAGGAGGAACCGGCCTTCCAGCCGTAGGACTTGGCGGTCTCGCTGTCCACGACGACCTGGGTGCCGCCGACCTTGAAGGAACCGGCGTCGACCTTCGGGCCGGCCAGCTCGCCGATCGCGGCGCCGTTGACGCCGGTCAGGTACTCGGTCCGGCCGTCGATCCGGGCGTCGGCGTTGAGCATCGGGCTGGTGGCGGTGACGCCGTCGGTCCGCTCCAGCTTCTTCTCGACGTCCGGCGACAGCGTGTTGCCGTTCGCCATGGACACCACGTAGTCCGCCTTGATCGAAGCCGCCGCCATCTTCTCGATGGCCTGCTGGAGGCTGCCCGCCACCACGGTCATGCCGGTGATCAGGGTCAGGCCGATCATCAGAGCGGAGGCGGTGGCGGCCGTGCGGCGCGGGTTGCGCACCGAGTTCTGCCGGGCCAGCTTGCCGGAGATGCCGAAGGCGCGCAGCACGGGCGCCGCTGTGGCGATCAGCGGGCGGGACAGCAGGGGGGTCAGGATGAACACACCGATGATCAGCAGTGCCGCTCCGAAGCCCATGGGCACCTGGCCGTCCGAGCCGTCCATCGTCGAGGCCACCAGGACCACCGCGATGCCCGCGGCCGAGACCAGGGCGCCCAGTGTGTTGCGCAGAACCAGCGACTTCGTCGTGGCCTTGGCGTGCAGGCTGTTCATGGCCGCCACCGGCGGGATCTTCGCGGCCCGGCGGCCCGGCAGCCACGCCGCCAGCATGGTCACCAGGATGCCGACCGCGAGCGCGGCGAGGATCGTGGCCGGCTTGATGATCAGCGGACCGTCCGGCACGGTCGCGTCGAACGTCCCCATCAGGGAGCGCAGTCCGGCTCCGATGCCGATGCCCGCGACCAGCCCGGCCACGGCGGCGACCGCGCCGACCACGAACGCCTCGATGAGCACCGATCGCGTCACCTGCCGGCGGGAGGCGCCGACCGCCCGCATCAGCGCCAGCTCCTTCGTGCGCTGGGCGACCAGCATGGTGAAGGTGTTGGCGATGATGAACGTGCCGACGAACAGGGCGATGCCGGCGAAGACCAGCAGGGCCGTCTGCATGCCGCTCATCGACCGGGCGATCGCCTCCGCCTGGTCGTCGGCGAGCTCCTTGCCGGTGGTGGTCTCGACGGTGCCCTCGGGCAGCGTCTTGTCCAGCTCCGCCTTCAGCGCGGCCTGCGTGACGCCCGGCTTCGCCTTGACGTCGATCTGGTCGTACACGCCCGCCTTGCCGAACAGCTTCTGGGCGGTCGTCGTGTCGAACAGAGTGAGGCTGCCGCCGGCCGCGACGTTGCCGTCGTCGGTGGTGAAGATGCCGGTGATCTTCGGGGTCAGGACCGGCCCGTCGACCGACATCCGCACGGTGTCGCCGACCTTGTATCCGGTGCGCTTCGCCGTCGCCGAGTCGATGAGGATCTCGCCCCGGCCCTTGGGGGCGTGCCCGCTGACCAGGGGGTAGCGCGGGTCCTTGGAGCCCCAGTAGTTGCCGCCCTGCGACTGGAAGCCGTCGCCGATCAGCTTGCCGTCCTTGCCGGCGATGGCGGTGAAACCCTGCACGACCCCGATGGCGGACGCGGCCCCGGGAACCCGCTCGCTCGTGTCGAGGACGGCCTGGGTCAGGTCGTGGGGCTTGCCGACCTGGTCGCCCTCGGCCTCCCGGTAGTCCGCCGTCATGGCGACGTCGACCTGGTCGAAGCCCTTGGCGGAGCTCTTCTGGAAGGCGTCGGAGATGGTGTTGGTGAAGACCAGGGTCCCCGACACGAAGGCCACGCCGAGCATCACGGCGAGGACGGTCATCAGGAGCCGGGCCTTGTGCGCGAGCACGTTGCGCAAGGCGGTACGGAACATGGGTTCTTCTTCTCAGTCCTGTCGGTCCTGACGGGGGATCAGCTGGTGCGGCCCTTGGCGTCGAACGCCTTCATGCGGTCCAGGACCGACTCGGCCGTCGGCCGGTACATCTCGTCGACGATCCGGCCGTCCGCGAGGAAGATCACCCGGTCCGCGTAGGCCGCGGCCACCGGGTCGTGCGTCACCATCACCACCGTCTGGCCCAGCTCGCGCACGGAATTGCGCAGGAAGCCCAGCACCTCGGCGCCGGAGCGCGAGTCGAGGTTTCCGGTGGGCTCGTCACCGAAGATGATCTCGGGCCGGGAGGCCAGCGCCCGCGCCACGGCGACGCGTTGCTGCTGGCCGCCGGACAACTGGGAGGGCCGGTGACCGAGCCGGTCCGCCAGACCGACCATCGCGATGACGGAGTCCAGCCACTGCTTGTCCGGCTTGCGGCCCGCGATGTCCATCGGAAGGGTGATGTTCTCCAGGGCCGTCAGGGTCGGCAGCAGGTTGAACGCCTGGAAGATGAAGCCGATCTTGTCCCGGCGCAGCTTGGTCAGCTGCTTGTCCTTCAGGGAACCGAGCTCGGTGTCGCCGATGCGCACCGATCCCGAGGAGAAGGTGTCGAGTCCGGCCACGCAGTGCATCAGGGTGGACTTGCCGGAGCCGGAGGGGCCCATGATCGCGGTGAACTCGGCCTGCCGGAAGTCGACGGAGACCCGGTCCAGGGCGACCACCTGGGTCTCACCCTGCCCGTAGATCTTCGACAGATCCGCGGCGCGCGCGGCCGCGGTGGTGGCCCGGTCGGCGAGGGATGCGGTGGTCACGGGATGGCTCTCCTGTCGGACGGCGTACGGGGGAAGGACGTGTTCCATCGTCCGGGTCCCACGACGCCGTGTAGTCACCCGTTGTTCCGGTTCCGACGGCGTACTGCGGTCTGACCGCACGGGGCGGTGTCATACCTGGGGATGACGAACACCCCTTAAGGACCCCGCCGTTTGGGGAAAGAACGCCTCCGAGTGTCGAGAACAGGTGGAGTGCCCTCGTTCAAGCGGTGAAATTCCGTCATTCCGCATACACGGCCGAGCGTCGCACGCAAGGCTATTGGCAAGTGCGGATGGCGCGTTCCGTGTGCTGATGCACCCTCAGACGTCAATAAAATAAGACAACATCGGTCCATGCTTCCGCTGTTCGGGGGACCTGTCCCGATAGTCTCGGGACCTGGATGCGGAGCCCATGGCCTGCCCGGATGGTGGAATGCAGACACGGCGAGCTTAAACCTCGCTGCCCCTTCGCGGGCGTGCCGGTTCGAGTCCGGCTCCGGGCACCTTCCGATCCCTGTGTGGTCCATTGAGAAGTTCGCGGCGTGCCCGTTGACAGCGGTCGCATGCCGTCAGAGACTCGCATCCACTCAATGGTGAAAAAAACTTCACCTGACGAACGTACGGGAAGAGGGCGTTCGATGCGCACCACCGTCGGCATCATCGGAGCGGGCCCGGCCGGCCTCCTCCTCGCCCGGCTGCTCCACAACGCCGGCATCGACTCGGTCGTCCTGGAGAGCCGCGACCGCGCCTACGTCGAGCAGCGGCAGCGCGCCGGGATCCTGGAGCAGGGGACGGCGGACGCGCTGCGCGCGGCCGGCGCCGGGGAGCGCCTGGACCGGGAGGGGCTGCGCCACGACGGCATCGAACTGCGCTTCGACCGCCGGCGCCACCGCGTCGACTTCCCCGCCCTCACCGGCGGCCGGTCCGTGATGGTCTACGCCCAGACCGAGGTGTGCAAGGACCTCATCGCCCTGCAGCTGCGGGAGGGCGGCCCCCTGCTGTTCGAGGCGGAGGCCCTGGCCGTGGAGGACGCCGCCACCGACGTCCCGCGGATCCGCTTCCGGTACGCGGGCCGCGAGGACGTCCTGGAGTGCGAGTACGTCGTCGGCTGCGACGGTTGGTGGGGCGTGGCCCGCAAGGCGATCCCCGCCGAGCTGACCCAGGTCTTCGAACGGACGTACCCCTTCGGTTGGCTCGGCGTCCTCGCCGACGTGCCGCCCTCCCACGACGAGCTGGTCTACGCCCGCCACGAGCGCGGCTTCGCCCTGCTGTCCATGCGGTCGCCGTCCGTCTCCCGCCTCTACCTCCAGGTGCCCGACGGCACCGACGCCGGCACGTGGAGCGACGAGGCGATCTGGGACGAACTGGAGCGCCGTTTCGAGACCGACGACGACTGGCGCCTGGCACGCGGCCCCCTCACCCGGAAGTCGGTCACGCCCATGCGCTCCTGGGTCCACGAGCCCATGCGCCACGGCCGTCTCTTCCTCGCCGGCGACGCCGCGCACATCGTCCCGCCGACGGGGGCGAAGGGCCTGAACCTCGCCGTCGGCGACGTCGTCACCTTCGCCCGTGCCCTGATCCACCAGCGGCGTACCCGATCGGCGGACCTGCTCGACGCCTACTCCGCGACCTGTCTGCGCCGCGTCTGGCAGGCCGAGCGGTTCTCCTTCGACATGACGGTCCTGCTGCACCGCGCCCCCGACGCGACGCCCTTCGACGACCGCCTCCAGCTCGCCCGGCTGGAGCGGATCGCCTCCTCCCGCTCCGCCGAGGCAGACCTGGCCGAGGCGTACACAGGCTTCCCCTTGGGGTGAGACGTGTGACCCGCGTCAGCGGATGATCACCGAACGGTTCCGGACAGGTCGCAGCTCGGTGATGAATGGGCCCCTCCGGTCAGGGGAATCAGGAAGCGGCGTAGCGTGTTGCGCTGCACGACGAGGGAAAGATCCTCCCCAGGCAGTAGGGTCATTCCTTTGCCTACCTATTACTCTTGAGCCAAGGCCATGCTGTGTGGCCATGGAGGAGTGAAATGAGGAGCAGAAACCCGGTCTTCTCGCGACGGGGGTTCAGCCGCGACAACGGCTACGCGGGCTTCAACACCGCGCCGCAGGCCGGGGGACCCGCTGTCGCCACCCAGGGCAACCCGTACGCGCAGTCGACAGGCAACCCGTACGCCCAGAACCCTTACGCCCAGCAGGACCTGCAGTACGGCGCGCCGCCGCAGGCCCCGGCCACCACCGGCCGGATGACCATCGACGACGTCGTCCTGCGCACGGCGAGCACGCTCGGCGTGCTCATCCTCACGGCGGCGCTCTCCTGGGCCCTGCTGCCGGTGGACGACGCCAACATCAGCCGGAGCTACGGCATCGGTATCGGCGCCGCGCTGATCGGCATGGTCCTGGCGTTCGTGCAGTCCTTCAAGCGCAAGGCCTCGCCCGCGCTGATCCTGACGTACGCCGCGTTCGAGGGTGTCTTCCTCGGCGTCGTGTCCAACATCGTCGACAACCGCATCGCCGACGGCGCTGCGATGCAGGCCGTGATCGGCACCATGGCGGTCTTCGCCGGTGTACTGACCGCCTACAAGGCCGGCTGGATCCGCGTCAACCGCCGCTTCTACGGCTTCGTGATGGCGGCCGCGCTCGGCTTCATCCTGCTGATGACCGTGAACCTGCTGTTCGCGGTGTTCGGCGGCGGTGACGGCCTCGGCTTCCGCAGCGGTGCGCTCGGTGTCGTCTTCGGCGTCATCGGCATCATCCTCGGTGCCTGCTTCCTCGCCCTGGACTTCAAGCAGGTCGAGGACGGCGTCGCCTACGGCGCCCCGCGCGAGGAGGCCTGGTTCGCGGCCTTCGGTCTCACGCTGACGCTGGTGTGGATCTACTTGGAGTTCCTGAGGCTCATCTCGATCCTCAACAGCAACGACTAGCACCGACCAGTCGTGCGCGAAGGGCCCCGGCTCCGGCCGGGGCCCTTCGTCGTCGTCCAGGCCGTCGGGCGCCTAGAGCAGTTTGCGCGCGGCCCTCCTCAGGTCGTACTCGTGGATGATCGCCTTGGCGTGGCCGTACGCCAGATCGTGTTCGTGCCGGAGCCAGCTGACCTTTTCCTCGAAGCGGAAGAGTGCCGGGCCTTCTTCGACGGTGCGGAGCCAGTCGGAGATCTCACGACCGGTGCAGTGCGGAATGCGGGCGAGCAGATTGCGATGGGTCTCTTCGGAGAAGACTTGGGACATCGGCGCCTCCGGACGCTGGGATGTAAGCCGGTCCTTCAGGTCACCGTGCCTGAGTGTTCGCCCGTTGGCAACAGTCCCGGTGCGACGCGTACGCTCGCGGCGTGGTTGATACGACGCCTCTGACCCGTGCGGTGGATCACTTCGCCGATCGTTTGCGGGCTGCGCCCCAGAGCCGGTTGCAGCGGGGCGCTGCCGCCGAGGCTCTCGGGCTGGCCCGGGAGTTGGCCCGGAGGGCGCAGGTGCTGGAGGCTCCGGATGCGGAGCCTCGGGTGATGCCCGATGCGGGGATGTTCGCGGCCGCAGATCAGATCACCGTTGCCGGGCATGATCTGGCCGTTGTGCTGCCCAGTGATGCCGACGTCGATGAAGCGGTGCGGTTGGTCGAGGAGGCGCGGAAGCGGGCGGGGGTGTGACCCGTTTCGTCGGCGGGGTGCGTTGTGGTAGCTCACGCCTCCGCGGCGGAGCCGCACATCGATACAGCCCCCGTGCCCCATTGGGGCGCTTCCTTACAGGGACGCGATGACCCGGTCGGCCAGTATGTAGACGTTCTCCTGGCCGCACTCGAAGGTCAGGGTGTAGGCGCCCGAGACTCCTGAGCCGCCGAGGAGGGTCGGGGTCTCGCCCGCCCGGAGGGCGGTGGCCAGGCGTTCCGCGGTCTCGCGGTGGCCGGGCGTCATGCACAGGGTCGTGCCGTCGGCGAAGACGTAGACGTCCAGGGTGCCCAGGGGGCCCGGGCGGACGTCGGTCAGTTCGGTGCGGGAGGCGGCCAGTTCCTCCAACGTGGCGACCGTGCGCTCGTGGTCGTTCACGGCCGGCGACGGGTTCGGCACGAAGTCCGGATGGGACGGGTGACGGCGGCGGGCCGCGGCCAGCTCCGGGGACTCGCCGGCCGGTTCCTCGGCGTCCGCGCCGGGTTCGGACACCGGCTCCAGACCCGCGAAATCGGCCTGCCGGGGCAGGAACAGATCGGTGTCGGGCAGGCCCAGCAGGGACGGCGCGTCGGAGGCGTCACGTGCCTCCTGGGCGGCCCAGAAGGCGCGCGCCTCGGCGAGCTCACGCTCCCGCTCCTCGGCGAGTGCCGCCGCCACGGCGGCCCGTATCTCGTCGGTGTCGGGAGAGGTACGGGCGGCGGGCAGCAGTGCGCGGGTGGTGGCGGCGCGGTTCTCGGCCAGCGCGGTGTGCAGGGCCGCGACCTGTCGGCGCAGCTGCAGCACGGTGCGCAGGACGGCGACGCCCACGGCGCCCGTGGCGGCCGTGGTGACCAGCAACGCGATCGGCATGGCGCTCACTGACGTACTCCCGGTTCAAAGTCGACCCCCGACTTCCTACATCAGCTTGAAGGGCGGACTAACCAGCTGTCAGTGCGTAACCTCACGAAACGGACAGGGCTTCGGTCTCGGGGGAGAGGGTGGGACTCCTGTGACCTGCGGTTCTCCCCGGGTGAAGGGAGATAGGTCACATCCTGGGGGAGATTGGATCACAAAACAGCCCAGAACCCCGGGGTTTTCGGGGTTCTGGGCCAAGGCCTCACGGTCCGTGCTATGGCGGCTACGGTCAGGCGCTCAGCTGAGGCGCTCGATGACCATGGCCATGCCCTGGCCGCCGCCGACGCACATCGTCTCCAGGCCGAACTGCTTGTCGTGGAACTGGAGGGAGTTGATGAGCGTGGTGGTGATGCGGGCGCCGGTCATGCCGAAGGGGTGGCCGACGGCGATGGCACCGCCGTTGACGTTCAGCTTCTCCAGCGGGATGTTCAGCTCGCGGTAGGAGGGGATCACCTGGGCGGCGAACGCCTCGTTGATCTCCACCAGGTCGATGTCGTCGATGGTCAGGCCGGCGCGCCGCAAAGCCTGCTTGCTGGCCTCCACCGGGCCGAGACCCATGATCTCGGGGGAGAGGCCGGAGACACCGGTGGACACGATCCGGGCCAGCGGGGTGAGGCCGAGCTCGCGGGCCTTGGTGTCGGACATGATCACGAGCGCGGCGGCGCCGTCGTTCAGCGGGCAGCAGTTGCCGGCCGTGACCAGGCCGTCGGGGCGAAAGACGGGCTTCAGGCCCTGCACGCCCTCCAGGGTCACGCCGGCGCGGGGGCCGTCGTCCTTGGAGACGACCGTGCCGTCGGGGAGGGTTACCGGGGTGATCTCGCGCTCCCAGAAGCCGTTCTTGATGGCTTCCTCGGCGAGGTTCTGCGAGCGGACGCCGAACTCGTCCATGTCCTGGCGGGTGACGCCCTTGGCGCGGGCCAGGTTCTCGGCGGTCTGGCCCATCGCGATGTACGGGTCGGGCAGCAGGCCGTCCTCGCGCGGGTCCTGCCAGGTGGAGCCCTCGGACTGGGCGGTCGCGGCGGTGCGGGCCTCGGCCTCGGCGAAGAGCGGGTTGTGCGTGCCGGGCATGTCCGAGCTGCCGTTGGCGTACCGGGAGACCATCTCGACGCCGGCCGAGATGAAGACGTCGCCCTCGCCGGCCTTGATGGCGTGCAGGGCCATGCGGGAGGTCTGGAGGGAGGAGGAGCAGTACCGGGTGATGGTGCAGCCCGGCAGGTGGTCCATGCCCATCTGCACGGCGACGATGCGGCCGAGGTTGTGGCCCTGCTCGCCGCCGGGCAGGCCGCAGCCGAGCATCAGGTCGTCGATGTCCCTCGGGTCCAGCCCGGGGACCTTGGCCAGGGCGGCCTGGACGATCGTGGCGGTGAGGTCGTCCGGGCGGAGGTCCTTGAGGGAGCCCTTGACGGCGCGGCCGATGGGGGAGCGGGCGGCTGAGACGATCACGGCTTCGGGCATCACGGCTCCATTGACGTACCGGGTGGTCTGGCAGGGCTGTTGGGGAAGTTACCCGTACGTATGGCCTGGGTCACGGGTGTCGCGGTGTGACCCTGACCGCAGTTTCCAAGCGCTTGCTTTTGCCGTTGTCAGTTGGAGGGTGTGGCGGGGGCCGGTTCCTGCTCGGGTACCCGCCGGCGGCGCCGGCGCTTCAGCAGGGCCCAGGGGCCCCTCGGGCCGGTCGGCATGGCCGCCGCGACCTCCGTGCCCGCCTCCGAGGCGGCCTCCGCCGCCGCCCGCGCCACCGGCAGGAAGCCCTCGCGGCGGGAGGCGTCCGGACGCTCCTCCTCGGCCGGCCACAGGCCCAGGGATGCGCAGACGGTCGGCAGGACCGCCATCGCCGCCGTCGCGTAGCCCTCCGCAGAGGGGTGGTAGTTATCCGGGCCGAACAGTTCGCGCGGGTTCGCGGCGAACTCGGGCCCCAGCAGGTCGCCCAGGGAGACCGTGCGGCCGCCCTGCTCGACGACGCCGATCGTCTGGGCGGCCGCCAGCTGGCGGGAGGCCCGTCGGGCCAGCCAGCGCAGGGGCTGCCGGACCGGCTCGATCGTGCCGAGGTCGGGGCAGGTGCCCACGACGACCTCCGCGCCGGCCGTGCGCAGCCGCCGTACCGCCGAGGACAGGCAGCGCACCGAGCGCGTCGGGGGCATGCGGTGGGTGACGTCGTTCGCGCCGACCATGATCACGCAGATGTCCGGGACCGGGCCGGGGTCGGCCAGCACCAGGGCCACCTGGCGGTCCAGGTCGTCCGAACGGGCCCCGGGCATCGCCACCGTGCGCAGCTCCACCGGGCGCTCCGCCAGCGCCGCGAGGCCCGACGCGAGCAGCGCCCCCGGTGTCTGGCCGGCCCGGTGCACGCCCTGGCCGGCCGCCGTGGAATCGCCCAGCATCGTCAGCCGCATCGGCGCATCGGTGGTGTACGTCTGCCCGTACACCCCGTCCGCGTTCGGCACCTGCGGTGACCTGCCGTTGCCCACCCGGCGACGGGCCAGCTGCAGCTCCGCCAGCACCAGCCCCACCGTGGCCGCCCCGGCCAGACCGATCCCGCCGCCGCCGTACGCAGCACCGGCCGCGATCCGCCGGGCCACCCTCGCCCTCGACATGCTCGACATGCGTCGCCGCCACCTCCTCGAAGCCGTACACCCAGTGCTTGCCCCGTACGGACCGTGGTCCAATCGCAACGGGGAGTGAACGACCGTCACGGACCACGGGCCAGGCCCTAGGCTGGCGGCACCACTAGGACCACTTCTTTCGCGGCATCCGGAGACAACGGTGCGATTCCACGACTCGATGATCAGCCTCGTCGGCGACACCCCGCTGGTGAAGCTCAACAGCGTGACCAAGGGCATCAGGGCGACCGTCCTGGCCAAGGTGGAGTACTTCAACCCCGGCGGTTCGGTGAAGGACCGTATCGCCCTGCGCATGATCGAGGCGGCGGAGGAGAGCGGCGCGCTCGAGCCCGGCGGCACGATCGTCGAGCCGACCAGCGGGAACACCGGCGTGGGGCTCGCCATAGTCGCCCAGCAGAAGGGGTACAAGTGCATCTTCGTGTGCCCCGACAAGGTGAGCACTGACAAGATCAACGTACTGCGCGCGTACGGCGCCGAGGTCGTCGTCTGTCCGACGGCCGTCGACCCCGAGCACCCGGACTCGTACTACAACGTCTCCGACCGGCTGGTCCGTGAGACGCCGGGCGCCTGGAAGCCCGACCAGTACTCCAACCCCAACAACCCGCTCTCCCACTACCACTCCACCGGCCCGGAGCTGTGGGAGCAGACGGAGGGGAAGATCACCCACTTCGTGGCGGGCGTGGGCACCGGCGGGACCATCTCCGGCACCGGGCGCTATCTGAAGGAGATCAGCGACGGCAAGGTGAAGGTCATCGGCGCCGACCCCGAGGGCTCGGTCTACTCCGGCGGCTCCGGACGGCCGTACCTCGTCGAGGGCGTCGGCGAGGACTTCTGGCCGACCGCCTACGACCGCACCGTCGCGGACGAGATCGTCGCCGTGTCCGACAAGGACTCCTTCCAGATGACCCGCCGCCTGGCCAAGGAGGAGGGTCTGCTGGTCGGAGGCTCCTGCGGCATGGCGGTCGTGGCCGCACTGGAGGTCGCCGAGCGGCTCGGCCCGGACGACGTCGTGGTGGTCCTGCTGCCGGACAGCGGCCGCGGCTACCTCAGCAAGATCTTCAACGACGAGTGGATGGCCGACTACGGCTTCCTCGAGGACACCGGCCCCAGCGCCCGCGTCGCCGACGTCCTGAACGACAAGGAGGGCGACCGCATGCCCTCCCTCGTCCACATGCACCCGGAGGAGACGGTCGGCCAGGCCATCGAGGTGCTGCGCGAGTACGGCGTCTCGCAGATGCCGGTCGTCAAGCCGGGCGCCGGCCACCCCGACGTGATGGCCGCCGAGGTCGTCGGCTCGGTCGTGGAACGCGAGCTTCTGGACGCGCTGTTCAGCAAGAGCGCCTCGCTCGACGACCCGCTGGAGAAGCACATGTCCGGCCCGCTGCCCCAGGTCGGCTCCGGTGAGCCGGTCGGCGACCTGATGGCCGTCCTCGGCAAGGCGGACGCGGCGATCGTCCTCGTCGAGGGCAAGCCGACCGGTGTGGTCAGCCGACAGGACCTGCTGTCCTTCCTCGCCCGGTCCGCGAAGTGACGGCGAACGTCCGGTGAACTGCCCGCGAACCGTGTGAACTTGCCGTTCGTCCGCGATCTTCGTGGACTTCGCGGAAGTGGTACGAGCGCGACACGTTCGCGCAGCACCCGCTTAACACGGGTCCTGCACATTAGTGGGTGTCGGCAGGGCGGGAGCGGCTCCCCGCCCCGGCCGGCGCCGTTGGCGTCAAGGACCTCCGGAGCGGCTCCCGGACCTCCACCGACGTCACAGACGCGCAAGCCCGGCCTGACCAGGCCCGCGTCCCTCGCGGGGACCGCCGTCGTCCCGCCCCCCTTTCAGGGGGTGCGGCGGTCCCCGCGCATGTCTCTCACGGGCAGCGGCTCTCCCCTACGGGGTGTCAGCCCGCGTGGCTCGTCGCCCAGCTCCCCGGCAGCGCAAGCCGCTCCGCCGTCTCCGAGCCCGGCTCCGGCGTGCAGGCCACGATCGTCTGGTCCGGTGCCGCCGGGATCGTGAGCGTCCGGGACGTAGGCCGGGTCGCGGTCCATGCCGTCCAGGATCAGCTGCATCCCCGAGCTCGCCGACCTCGTGGCCTACGTGACGAGCCGGCCCCGGCGGGTCAATCCGCGGCAGATCGTCGCGCTGCCCACCCGGCAGGTCTGACGCCGCAGCGGTTTCAGTCCTCCCAGTCGCCGTCCCGGGAGGACCTGCGGCGGCCGAACAGGCCGGGGTTGGTGCGGGCGGCCTGCACGACGTTGACGCCCACGATGCCCGCCCAGGCGGCGAGCAGACCGGGCAGATGGGCCACGCCCCCGCCGATCGCGGACAGCGGAATCGCGAGGACGAGGGAGACGATCCCGAAGCCGAAGCGCTCGCCCCAGGAGTCGGTGGCCCCCGGTGCCCGGGAGTCACGGGCGGTCTGCATCTGCTGCTCGGCGAGCTGCCGGCGCACCCGACGCTCCACCGCGCCGTCGATCCGCTGGTCGACCTTCTCCAGGAACGAGTCGACCAGCGCGGACTCGTACTCCTCGCCCAGATCCCTGCGCGCGTGCAGGGTGGCGTCGAGTTCCTTCTTCAGGTCGGTGTCGCGCGCGTCCATTCCGGTCATGGCACTCACGGTAGAAAGCCGGGGCGCCGGCCGCACTGGGGTTACCCCCCCTGTCCGGGCGGGGGCTGGCGGGCGCGAGACGGGAACTGCCACTGAAAAATGACCTCGTCGGTGACTTGTCGTCGTACGCGGAGGAGGACTCGGGCCGGCGTCGTATGCGGTACGGCATTTCCAGGGACACCTCGACCGCCGTCAGGGCACCTGCCGGTGCCACGCTGCCGCAGGCCGGACCGGCGCCGAGGGGGCGCGATCGCCGGGTGTGGGAGCACGCTCCAGGAGACGCCCCTTCGAGATCGTCGACGCCGGACGTGCAAACGAGCATGCTGATCGTCGTTGTCGAACAAAACTTCCGCATTCGACGTCCACCTCCAAGTCTCCGCGAACACTTCACCGAACCCGGCGACAGTGGACCATTTACCCGGCATCGCGTCGGCCGCGGCGGGTATCGCCGTGACTCGGATGAATTCAAGTGAATCGCTGATGTCACCTTGGCAAAGCATTCTCCAATTGTCCTGACAAAATGACCGCCAACTCCTAGCGTGGCCATGGGTCGTCTGTGAGCTTTCAAGTAACAGGCCGCACGCACAAAACGGGAAGCAACATGGCCAGTCGCATTGTCATTGCCGGCAGATCATTGCTCACGGTGGAGCTGATGACGGATTCACTGAGCCGAGTGCAAGGACTTGATGTGGTGGCCGTCGCCAGCAATTACTGCAAGTTACTCGAAGCTGTGGAGCGCAAGGACGCGGGAGTCGCCCTGATCGACCCGGAGCGGATCGAGGGGGATTGCCTGGGTGTCGCAAACGAAATACACCGGACGCGTCCCGCTTGTGGCGTGGCTCTGACCATGGACGCGCCCACACGCACCTTCGTGGATCGGGCCCTGAGGGCCGGCGTGCTGAGCATCACCCCCAAAAGCGCCGGATTGCAGCGACTGATCGAGGCGGTGCGTGCCGTGGCAGTGGGGCAGGTGTTCATGGATCCACGCCTGCTGTCCGTAGCGGGTGGTCAGGACTGCCCGTTGACCGAACGCGAGGCGGAAGTGCTGCGCCTCACGGCGTCAGGAGCGTCGGTCAAGGAAATGTCGGAGAAGCTCTACCTGTCCGCGGGAACGATCCGCAACCTGGCCTCGGCGGCGATCAAGAAACTTGAGGCTCGTAATCGCTACGACGCCGTGCGCATCGCGAGCGAACGAAGCTGGATCTGATCGACCGACCCGCAAAGGCCTCCGCGGCGAAGGGGCACAGGTCCCGCCGAGCCCCTTCGCCGCGGCATGAGCCGCCGTTACGGCGCTCTCACGCGAATCGCCGTCGGCGCCGTACCCGCCTGCGCCCGAGCCGTCCTGCCCGTTCCGCCATGCGCAGCGCTCGGCGGAACGGGCAGGACGGCCACGGCCCTCGCACGTCCCACGAGGCCACGGGGCGGCGGACTCGATCGGCGTCGGTCACCCGCGGGCGTCACCGTCCCGGAGAGGCTGCGACGGCGGCATTCACTGCTCGCGGCAGAACTCGTCAATGGGGTAGCCGACATGGCGATCAGCCGTCGGCAGATGGCCCAGGACCTTGTCTCCCGGGCGAAGTTCGGTGCTGTTGAGTACGGCTGCCCCGGGACCGAGAACTCTGACGTGCCAGTCGTCCTGGAGAATGAGGTTCACCGTCTGCCCGTGGGGCGCCACCGCGTCCACCGAAATCAGAGGCCGTGTTTCGATCTTCACGCGTCCCACGCTGACCACGCGGGTGCGCCCCTGCGTGTCGACGGCCAGCACCTTGCTGCCCGCGACGAGTTCACTGAGGTAGTGAGTGCGACCGTGGTG
This sequence comes from Streptomyces sp. NPDC002788, assembly GCF_053592115.1. Classification (NCBI taxonomy): domain Bacteria; kingdom Bacillati; phylum Actinomycetota; class Actinomycetes; order Kitasatosporales; family Streptomycetaceae; genus Streptomyces; species Streptomyces sp. NPDC002788. Next base: position 109,491 of record NZ_JBSFVB010000016.1, read on the forward strand.
CGAAACGACGTAGGAGTGGATGGCTCCCGCGTTGACCCGGAAGGGCCTCGTCGGCATGTACGGAAGGGGGTGTGTCTCGCTGACGCAGAGGACCATGCCCTTCGAGTGCGAGCCGACCAGGATGCCCTCGTCCTTGCCGAGGTAACTGCAGGTGTCGACGCAGGCACGCTCTCCCATGCCGATGTGCGTGGTCGCCGTGACCTCCAGCTCGACGAGTGAGATCTGCCCCGCGGTGCTTCCGGCGGCCTGCCGCAGCGCGGTGGCGTCGCCCACGGCGCGCGCCGGCATGAGCACGCCGTCGGAACCGAGTTCGAGCACTCCGTAGACGATCCGGGCTTCTTCCACATCGGCTGCCGTGGTCACGATGGTCCCCTCACACCCGGCCGCAGCCGCGAGGACGATCTCCAGCGGGATCTTCGTGGGGTCACGGAAGTCGAGCAGGCTCCACTGTTCCGTCCGGGCCGACAGGCAGGCCGTCTCCAGGCTGTCCGCATCGGTGATCTCCACGTAGCGGCCGAATTCGATCGACGGGTGCGCCTGGGCCAGCTTGGCGCGGTCCTCGGCACCGCCGGCGACCAGGACCAGGTCGGCACCGGTGAATCCGTCTGTCGGCTCGCCCGCGTCGTGCAGGAGGACCCGGCGGATCGTGGGGGGCAGATCGGCCAGCATCGTCATGTCGGCGGCGACGACGGCGTCGATGCGCTGGTGCAGGGCCTCTTCGAGTACCGCCGGCGCGAGGTCGCCTGCTTCTCGTATGTCAAGCCAGCACAGTTTGCTGTCCGTCACGCTGGTGTCCCCTCGTCAGGTGGTCGACTTCTTCTGCCGGTTGTTCGGCCGACGAGCGGTGCACGAGCTGCGCCACCCGTCCCGCCAGCCGCTGCGGGTCCGCGGACTGGAAGATCTTGCGTCCCATAGCCACCCCGAGCGCACCGCCCGCGAGGACCTCGCCGACGAACGCGAGGACGCCCTCCTCGGTGGCCTGTGGCGGGCCGCCGGCGATGAGGATCGGAACGGGGCAGGCTCCGGTGAGCGCCATCAAGTCGGGCAGGGAGCCCGGGAAGGACGTCTTGATCAGGTCCGCTCCCAGGTCGGCCGCGATGGTCACCGCGTGGGCCACGAGCGCGGGGTCGTGCGGGTCGGCGATGCGGGGTCCGCGGGCGTACATCATGGCCATGAGCGGCAAATTCCAGCGATCGCAGGCGTCGGAGATCCTGCCGAGGTCGGCGATCTGGTGACGCTCGTCGGCGGAGCCGAGATTGACGTGGACGCTCACCGCGTCAGCGCCCAGGCGCAGTGCCTCCTCCACCTCGGTGACGACGTATTTGGCGTCCGGGTCCGGTGCCTGTCCTGTGCTCGCATTGAGATGGATGATCAGCGACATATCGGCGAACCGCTCCGGGCGGATGTGCCGGACGCTGCCCTTGTGCACGACGATCGCATCGACGCCGCCTGCCGTGAGTTGCCCTGCGAGCCGGTCGATCGAGTTGTTCCCCGGCACGACGGGACCATCGCTGATCGAGTGGTCCAGGGGCGTGATCACCAGTCCGGACGTGGAGTGGCGGAACAGCCGCCGCAAGCGCAACGACCGCGCGAAATGCCCGTTGAAGTTCATTGCGCACCCTTTCGGCCTCTGAGCAGTGCAAAGTCAGGTTTTCCCGAGGGATGGAGCGGTATCTCCGCCCACCAGGAAATCTCTTCCGGGACGTGCGCTGCCGACAGCGTGGCGGCTACATGGGTGCGCAGATCGCTGTCGGTGCAGTGTGCGCCGGTTCGCGGTTGTACGGCGGCTGCCACGTGCTCGACGTACGCCGTGTCACGGATTCCGTAGACCACCGCGTTCGCTACGTCCGGGTGCCGCAGAAGAGCGTCCTCGACGGACGACGGATGGATCTTTATGCCCTTGGCCTTGATGACGTCGCCGACTCGGCCCATCAGGTGGAGGTATCCGTACTTGTCCCAGTGGCCGAGATCCCCGGTCTGGAGCCAGCCCTCCCGTAGCACGGGGGCGACGGGCTCCTCCTCGCCGGCGTACCCGTCCATGACGGTGGGCGACCGGACCCAGATCTCACCGGTTTCCCCCCGCTCCACCACCGCGCCGGAGTCCGGCCGCCGGATCTCGACCTCGACCCATGGAAACGGACGGCCCACGCTGGAGAGGAGTTCTGGTTCGCAGTGGTCCAGAGGCGTCAGGGTGCAGATGCCACCGGCCTCCGTGCTGCCGTAGAGCTGGACCAGGCTGTTGCCGAAGACCCGGGCGGCCTGAGCGACGCGGGAGGGAGCGGCGGCCGTGCCGCTGTAGAGAACCTGACGCAGGGCCGGAAAGGCGGCTTCGTCGATGCCGGGCCGGCTGATGAGCTGGTAGAGGTGGGGCACCGCGAGGTACACGTCGGTCACCTGCTGCTCGGTCAGTGCCCGCAGCACGTCGTCCGTGCGAAAGCCGTTGTGAAGGATCACCGTGCCGCCCGCGGTGAGCGTCGCGTCCGCCATCGTCGCCGTGGTGTGACAGACCGGCGTGACCGACAGGAGTGTGGGCCGGTGTTCCGGTGGCAGGGCGCCGAACGACAGGTCGATGAGCCGGTCTCTCACTGCGAACGAACGGCGCACGAGCTTGGGCCTGCCGGTGCTGCCGCTGGTGAGGTCCAGAACCGCCACCTCCTGAGGCATGTGGGAGGCGGCCGGGGGGAGATCGCCGGTGACGTCCGCGAGGTCGTCTCCGGCGAGGGTGAGGAGGGTGGTCCCCTCCCGGTTCCCGCACAGGGCGCGGCCGCAGGGCGCGTTGGGGCCGTCCACCACCAGCACACGCGCACCCGTAGCCCGCAGCAGCCGCTCCTGTTCGGCCGCCGGCAGTGCCTCCGCGTCGGACCGGGCGTTCATGGAGCGGATGTGGATCACGGTGGCACCCAGCAGGTGGGCGGCGTAGCGTGCGGCGAGCAGAACGGCACAGTTCGGCTCGGTGAGCACGGCCACGGTGTCACCGGGGCCGGTGCCGGCACACGCCAGGGCTCTCGCGGCGCCCGCTATGGTCCCGCGGAACTCCGCGGCGGTGAGGTCGCCGGCCCAGGAATGCACGGCGATTCTCGTCGGATCCCTTTCGAGCCCCTCCAGAATGCGCAGGACATAGTTCCGGGTCTGTTTCCGGGTCTGTGTCGTGTGGCTACTCACTATCCGCGCAGTAGACATTCCCGCCCCATCCGCTTGTCAGGTGAAGCTCGACTCACCCAGCCGGGGCCGACGCATCGCATGATCTGCTGAAATCCTGAGATGGCGGGAGGACCGGCGCAAGTGCCCCACGCAGGCCGGTGACAATCATCATCGTTCGCGGAACAGAGGAACTCCGGCAGCCGCTTTGTGCACGCCGGGCGACGTCATGACCGATGTCACGGGGAAGCTGACCGATGTCATCGAATTCTTGCTATGGACGGCATCGGGTGGATGACGATGTGGCAGCCATACCCGCATCTTCGGAGGTCAGCATGCCACCCGGTGACCCGTGGCTCGACATGGAGTATCTCGTGGGCTTCCGGGACGATGTCCGGGCCGTGTTCGACGCCACGTCGGTCAACCTCATCACTTCCGGGAGCACCTTCGCCGTGCGGCTTCCGGAGGGGCGTATTCGTGATGCGCTTTCACTGCTCATCGGCAATCCCGTTCCCGTGGGCAAGGCACTCGAGGGACTCGGCCCCGTCGAACGCGCGCAGTTCCAGCGTCTGCTGGGCCGGATCGGACGCCTGATCGTGACCGGCATCGTGGCCGACGGGCAGGAGCTGATCCGTATCGAGCACACGGCGCACGACGCCGCGCCGCGGGCCGCCGCCGTGAGCCCGGAGAGCTTCGTGCGGCTGTCCAGGTTCGCCCTGTGCCGCAGCAGGTCCGGGACACTGGTGCTGGAGTCGCCGCTGGCAAGGATCAGGGTGCTGCTGGTCCATCGGGGTGCCCGGGAGTTCGTGACGTCGCTCACGGCCGTCCGGCACGTCGGTGAACTGATCGAGTCGACCGGCAGTGACCTGGGGGAGACCGAGATCCACGCGCTGTTGCGCGTACTGGCCGGCGCCGGATTCGTCGATGTACGTCCGGCGGAGGGGGACTTCGAGGCGGAAGAGGATCCGGTCCTGCGCCAGTGGGACTTTCACGACCTGCTGTTCCACTCACGCATCCGCGACGGACGGTTCGACGAACCCCTGGGGGGCGTGTTCCCGCACAAGGGGACGATCGATCCGCTCCCGGCGGTCAAACCTCCGCCCGACGGGCCGTCGGTCGAGCTGTACCGCCCCCTCCTCGAAGACATCGCGCGGCGCGACCCCGGTCTGACGGCGGTGCTGGAAGGCCGCAGGTCTTTCCGCAGCTACGGCGAGCAGCCGCTCACAGCGGAGCAGATCGGCGAGTTTCTCTACCGGGTCGCCAGGGTCAGGACCCATTACGTTCCGGCGCCGGGAGACGAACCGGGCAGTGAGATCGTCTCGCGCCCCTATCCCAACGGGGGCTCGGCCTTCGAGCTGGAGCTGTACCTGACCATCCAGCGCTGCACCGGCATCGACCAGGGCATCTACTACTACGACCCGGTCGGGCATCGGCTCGTTCTGGTGAACGACGATCCCGGTGACCGCATGGCGATGCTGGACGTGGCGTCCTCGGCGACGTCCAGGGAGGCCGACCCGGAGGTTTTGATCACCATGACCTCGCGGTTCCAGCGGCTGTCCTGGAAGTACAGCGGCATGGCCTACGCAACGACCCTGCGGCACACCGGAGTGCTGTACCAGACCATGTACCTGGTGGCCACGGCGATGGGTATCGCTCCGTGCGGCCTGGGCCTCGGAAACGCCGACATGTCGGCGCGCGTCCTCGGTCTGGACTATCTGCGGGAGTCGTCCGTGGGGGACTTCATCCTGGGCAGCCGTCCGCCGGGCGAGCTCGGTATCTGGGACCAAGGGCAGGGCTGGAAATGGGTCAACGACCCCGAGTGGGGGGCGTGGGCCGGTTCTGTGCTGCACCGAACCTGAGAATCCGCGCGACCTGCCCGAAGATTTCCCCGTCTATGCGATGGGGGGAATTCTCATGCCCGTCGACAGGTTTTCCGCTGCCGTTTTACATGCTCGTGATGCCCCTAACTACACGCATGACAATCGTCAATCAAAAGCCTCACGCTATGGCCCCGAGCTCAGCAATTTGCAATAGTCCCTTGTGTGGCCAACTGGTCACACAAGGAATCCACTGAGGGAGTTCCCTATGAACGTCTCGGTCAACACCGCTGACATCGAGCAGGTTTTTGACGCGTTCGACGTGACCGAACTGGAGGTCCTGGAGGTCTCGCAGGGCGTGGCCCTGCCCGAGATGGGTGCCTCCGGCGGCAACGGCGGTACGTCGTCCTCGTCGTCCTGCTGCTCCTCGTCCTGCTGCTGACGACGGGCTGATCGCCTGACCCGCTGAAAACGGGCGGCGGTGTCCATCCCGTCACGGGTGGACACCGCCGCCCGGCCGAAAGACCGGGTTCACCGCTCAGCCTCGGCGGGCGAGGTGCAGGGCGGTCACCCACATCACGAGGGCCGCCCCGAATCCGATCAGAACGCGGACCCCCGCGGCGTCGCCGCCGTCGGCGAGCGTGGCGGAGCCGGCCAGCGCCAGGGCCACCAGCAGTCCGCCGGTCCACCAGTACTGCGGTTGCGCGAAGGACCGTGCGAGCGGGAAGAAGTGGAGCCCGACGACCAGGCACACCACCGCGGGAACGTGGAACCCCAGGCCGAGGCGGCCGAGTACCACCACGGCCGCGACGATGGCCACCACCTGGGCGATGTTGACCAGGACGAAAACCTTGAAGATGTTCGGCGCCACCCTGCGCACGCGCCTCGTTCCCGGCAGCCTTCCGGACCGAATGAGGAGAGCCATCACAGTGACCCCCACGGCCGCAGCCAGGACCCCTATGCCCAGCGAGGTCGGCGCCGACGCCCGGGACATCAGTCCGGAGACCCCCAGGGCCTCCCAGAAAAACGCAAAAGCGGCCAAGGTGGCCACGCCGTGCAGAGCCGGGCTCTCATTGAATTCTCGCGTGCCAGATTCACCGATCACTTGCTCAGGTTAGCGCAGTAATCCTCCGGAAAAGCGGTACATATGTCACGGAGTTGGTGACGCATGTCAACAAACAGGCGGGCAGTCCTTTTCTGACCGTATTCGATCCGTGAAAGATGAGTACCCATGAGAGCCAATGCGCCAGAACACGGTATCGACACTCCGGAAGGGGCCCGTCTCGCTGGAGTCCGGCTCTATACCAGGGCGCCCGTCACCCTGGCGTGGCTCTCCGCGACGCTGGTGCCCCTGGCCCGCAGTCTGCGTGAGAGCACAGGCACCGTCGTACGGCTGCGTCGAGGATGGCTGCACGGCCCGCACGTGGACGTCATCGGGCACAACGTGTTGGGGCGGGACCCCGACTGGGAATCGGTCGCACGGAAGCTGGACGCCGGTCCCCTGCCCGCGGCGCGGGCGCTGGACGAGGAAACGTATCTCCGCCAGGCCCGGGAGTTCGGCCGCCTGGAAGCGGTGCCGCCGCCGTATCTGCCCATGCGTGAGCACGGGGAAGTGGAGTTCCTCGGGCGGGACGACCTTGTCCCGGCCGATCCACGGCTGCGCACCCTGCGTGAGACGGAGGTCGTGCAGGGTGCGCTGACCTCGCCTCTGCTGAACACGATCGAGGAACTGGCCCGCGATCCGTCCCTGGCCACCACCCGGCTCGCGGAAGCCTTCTGCGCCCTCGGCGACTCCTATTTCCTGGGTCTGGCCTACGGCGCGTTCTCGTTCCGCTCCCATGCCGAGGCCTTCCTCGCGTGGGCGGCCCCCAGCAAGGACATGCGCCCGGCGTTCGCCGACCGGCTGGCCCGGGAGGCGCCCCTGCTGCGCACCGTGGTGGAGCAGCGCCTGGCCGGGGACGTCGGCCCCGCGGCAGCCCAGTGGCGCACGGCCTTCGCCTACTGCACCGGTGTCCTGGACGGCGCGGTGCGGGAAGGCCGGCTGACCCCGGCGACGCTGGACGCGATCAACGACTCCGTGGACAACAGCCTCATGGGCCCGCCCACCGCTCCCGGCGTGGTGCCGCAGGGCAAGCATCCCGACACCGCCTTCCACCGGGCCACAGCGGAATCGGGGGTGATCGACGACCCGACTCCGTGGTTCGCCGCGTACCGCCTGCTGATCAACCTCTTCTACAAGCAACTGCCGCTGCTCACGGTCTCCCCGATCCAGCGGTACTACACGTGCTACGCCCTCGCCGAGACGATCGACGAGGTCCTCGGCGAGACCTGGCAGGAGCGGTTGACCACGGGAAGCACGCGCTGGGCAGAGACCCGGGGGGCCGCCCAGTGACCACACCCGGGACACCGGCCGTCGCCGCGCCGCGGCAGCCTGGCTCCGCCGCGAACCAGGAGCCCTTGTGGTTTCTGCGGATCAACCCCCTGCTGCGCACGCGTCTCGCCGATCCCGCCCTCCGGGAGCTTCTGGAGCGGCTGACGGTCGCCGAACGCGCCGTGCGTTCGGCCGCCGAGTGGTGCTCCGAGGAGCTCTACTCCCTCATCGGCTCGACGACCGACGACGGCAGACGCGGACAACTCATCGCCGCGCGCCGGGCCATCCACAACGACCGCCCCCTCAGGGCCGCCCCAGCCGGCACGCCTTCGGTGGCCGCGTGGCTCGGGGCCACCGAGCGGCGAAACCGCCTGCGGGCGGAGGTCGCCCACCACTACGAGCAGGCAGCGGACCGGGAACGCCGGACACTCGTCCGGCTGCTCGGCGACGAGCACCTGCGCCGCTCGCTCGCCCTCGTCTCCCCCGAGGTGTACGAGGAATCGGAACGCTACGCCGCCGCGATGGCCGAAGGCCGGCTCTCCGCGCGCGTGCGCAAGTCGGAGCGGGGACTCATCCAGTACGTGACCAGGGCCATGGTGCGCACCAGCCCGCTCTCCCGCTTCACCGCCGTCGGAATCGCCGTTCCCGGGCCCGGCGGGGTCGATCCGGGCCAGGTGCGGTTCGAAGGGGCCACCGCCTTTCCGGGCGTGGACCGCGCCATGCTCGCCTACGTCCTCGGGGGTCTGCCGCAGGCGACCGGCGCCGCGCTCCTGGACGCCTGGGTGGCGCTCTCCCCCACCTCCTCGCTCGACGGGGAGCGCAGCACGCTGTACTTCCTCAGGCCCACCGACTCCGGCCTCCAACGGCTGTCGGCCCCGGTCAAGGGCCTTGTCCGCGCGCTGGTCGACGCGACCGCCATGGGCCCCCGACCGGTGCGCTCGGTGGTGTCGCACATAGCCGCCCAGACGAAGTGCTCGGCGCAGGACGCCGCGAAAGCCCTGCTGCAAGCGGTCCACCAGGGCATCCTGTGCACCTACAACGAGCCCGAGGACGGGTCCGTCGACCTGTCTGCGATGCTGACCCGCCCCGGCGCTCCGGGCTCCGAACTGCTGGAGGACCTCAAGGCGCGGCTGCCGCGCCTCGCGACCGGGCCGGTCGCCGAGCGCCGCGGCGAACTGCGCGCCATCGAGGAGGACTTCGCGCAGCTCGCCCGGCTGGCCCGGCGTCCGGCACGGGGCGCCGTCGAAGAGGACTACGTCCTTTCACCGTTCACCGTCGACTCCGGCCGCTGGCAGCGGCCGCTGGCCGACATGAGCGCGACGGTGGAGCTGCTGTCGGTCTTCGACTGGCTGCACGACGTACGGATCCTGACGACGGCCGCATTCGTGCGGCGCTTCGGTGCCGGGGCCCGCGTTCCGCTCACCGAGCACGCCGAGTCCCTGATCCGTGAGGTCGCCGAGCGCGCGGCCGTGACGGGCGAGTCCTACGCCCGGGGCGACATGTCGGCGCTCGACGGCCTGGGCCCCGCGGACGGCAGCCTGGAACAGCTCTTCGCCGTGCGGCGCCGGGTGGCCGATGAGATCCACCGGCGCCTCACCAAGGCCGTGGAGAACGGAGCTCCAGATGTCGCGCTGTCCCCTTCGGAGGCCATCGACCTCGCCTCCGGAATGCCGCAGCGCCTGCGCCGGGAGCCGTTGAGCTACGGAGTGATGACGCAGGCCGCGGGCGACCGGCTGGTGTTCAACGACGGCCTGCCCGGGCACGGCATGCTGTACGCCCGCTTCCTCGACGCCGACCGGAAGCTGGCCGGCGGGTCCGTTCCCCGCCTGGCGCGGCGGCTTCAGGAGCGGTACGGGTGGGACGGCGCCCGCGTGGTGGACGACCTCGGACTGCACCGCCTCAACGTGAACGCCCATCCGCGCGTCCTGCCGCACGGGTTGCGGTCCGACGACTGGTACGCGCTGGACCTGGTGCACGACACGGAGACCGACACGCTCGCCGTGGAGGACGCGGAAGGGCAGCGGCTGCGCGTCCTTCCGCTCGGCACGGGCCACCCGGGGCTCTATCCCCCTCCCTTGTCCCTGGCGATGTCCCTGTCCGCCTCGGGCCGGCTCAACAACGGCCTGGTCGACGGCTGGCACCAGGCGCACTCCGGGGACGAGCGGCACACACTGACGGCCCCCGGGATCTCGATCGGCCAGGTCGTCCTGTCACGGCGCCGTTGGTACGGCGGTGCGGAGATGGCCTCCGTGCTGGAGGCCGGACCCGCGGAGCACGACCGGCTGCTCGCGCTGACCGCCTGGCGCGCGCGGTACGGCATCCCCGAGGAGATCGTCGTCAAGACGGCCTTCGGGCAGGGCCCGCCCAGAACACTCGATCCGGCCGAGGCGGTGCCCCGCCGTCTCCAGCACAAGCCGCAGTACGTGGATCTCTCCAGTGTGCTGAGCACGCGGGTGTTCCCGAAGATGCTGAACCGCCGGGTGACGGACGAGGAGGCCGTCACCTACCTGGAGGAGGCCCTGCCCGCGGTGGCCGGCGGCACGCACGCGCAGGAGTGGGTGGTGGAGATGGCGCGGCGCCCGGGCGGCCGGTTCCAGTACGAGGGAGACAACCGATGACGATGAGAGCGCGACCACATCTGCACTGTGCGCCGGTGCCGGGCGGTGTGTACTTCAGTGGCGCGCGGGCCCAGTTCGTCCTCAAGGGCTGGGACCAGTTGTTCAAGGTCGCGGACGTGTGCGTCCCGCTCCTGGAACGGGGAACGACCGAGGACGAACTCGTGGCGGCCCTGGGCACGGAACGGGCCCGGCCCGTCGTGCGCCGGCTGACGAACGGGCTGCGCGACCACGGGATGCTGCTGGACGAGGACGCCCTGAGCGGTCCCCGGCCGAGCGGCGAGGACCGGGAGCGGTACGCGGGCTCGCTCGCCTACCTGGAGTCGGTGTGCGCCGAGCCGTACGCCGTGTTCGCCCGCGTCCGCGCCGCCAGGGTCGCGCTGTTCGGGACGCCCGACGCGACAGGCCCGGCGGCCCGGGGCCTGGCCCGCGCCGGTGTCGGCCAGGTGCTCACGGCGGACCCCGCCGACCCTGGCGTCCACGACACCCTGGACGCCGTGGACGCCGTCCTGTGGTGCGGGACCGACGAGGCCCTGCGGGCCGGAGGCCTCCTCGTGCCCGGCACCGCTCGGCTGCCGGACGGCGTGCCGGTCCTGCCGGTCCTGCTCGACGACCTCGTGCTCCAGGCGGGTCCGGTCCTCCCGGACGCCGGGCGGCACCCGCTGCTGTCCACCCTCCGCGCCAGGGTGCTCGGGTGGGCGCGCGGAGAGGACCTCGGGCCGGCTGCCCGGCCGGTCGCGGACGCCATGATCGGGGCGCTCGCCGGGCAGCTGATCTTCGACGCCCTGGCCGGGATCGACCAGGGCGACGCCGTGCATGTGGTGTACGGCGCCGAGCTCGTCGCGGAACGGTTCCTCCTCGGGGCGGCGGACACGACGGACGAAGGCCCCAGGACACTGAGGAACGCCCCGGCCGAACCGGCTGTGGACTTCGACGACGCGATCGAGCGGGTCAACACCCTCACCTCCCGGTGGAAGGGCCTGTTCACACCGGCGGACACGGAGCAGACCCTCCTCCAGATGCCTCTGGCCGTACGCGAGATGGAGCCGCGGACGGACACCGGCGGACGGATCACCGTATGGGGGCCGGACCAGTGGTCCGCGACCGTGGGTGCCGCTCTGGAGGCTCTGCGGCGCTCCTGCCCCTCCGCCGGGGGCGGGACGGGCGCCGCCGGCGTGACCGAGGAGCGCTGGCTCCTGGACGGCGTGCTGCGCCTGCTCGCCGACGACGCACAGGACACGCTCAGCGCCGTGACGGAGAGTGAGGAGACCGCCCGCATCCGGCGGATCCTGGAGTCCGTGCGGCCGGAGCCCCTCGTGGTCCGCCCCGCGCACGTGCCCGGACTGGACTGGCAGCTGGCCCGTGTCGAACTCACCGACAGCGGCGACGTCCTGGGGGCGGCATGGGCTCCCGACGGTGACACCGCGGTGCGCGAGGCCCTGAGCACGGCGCTCGCACGGGCCCAACTGGACGCGACGCGTCACGGCGGGGCCGGCCTTCCCCTGCTGCGCACGGACGCCGTCAACTTCGCGGACGAGGAACGGATCCGCGCACTGCGCGAGCAGGTGGACCGGCTCGCCACGTCGCGGGAGACGGCCTACGAGGGGCTCGCCCGCCGGGCGGACCCCGCGCTCGGCACCATTCCCTTCTGGTCCGGCCCCGTCCAGGCCCGCACGCTCACGCAGGAGCCCCGGCATGCACGATGAGAACCAGTACGGACCCGGCATCGCCGCGACTCGCGACGTCTCCTGGGACGAGACGCTCCAGCGGATCGGCGGCGCCCTGCGCGCCAGGGTCACGGTGAACCGCGGCTGGGACCTGACCTGGGAGCGCGCACAGTGGGAGAGCAGTGCCGCTCGCGGTGAGGAACTCGTCTCGGTGCGGGTGTACGACGACGAGGTGATCGTCGGACCCCGGTGGGCGCCCGGCACGGACTCCGGGTGCGCCGGCTGCACCGAGGTGCGTGAGCGCAACACCGCCGAGCACCCCCTGCGGGACGCCCCCGAGGAACCCCGTCTGGTTCCGCGCGCCTCCGCGCCCCTGCTGCCCCTCCTGCTCGACGCCGCCCTGGCGAACCTCGCGGCCCACCCCCTGCAGCCGGGCGAACTGTACGCGGTCGGCACCCGGTACGTACGGCGCCATCGCGTCCCGCGCAGTTTCCTGTGCCCGTCGTGTGCCGGTCCCCGAGAGGGGCTGGCCGACGACTGGCGACCCGTCCCGCTGGAGCCGCGCGACGAGCCCCTCTCCCCGGGCGACCCCACGCGCGGCACCGGCGGCACGCACCTGATGGAGCCCGGCGCCCTGCGCGACCGCCTGGTCGACGCCCGCTACGGGCCGGTCCGGGCCATCATGCGGGAGTCGAACGTTCCCTTCGCCATGAGCATGTGCCTCGCGCCCGACGCGGGTGCCTCCGGGCACGGCCGGGCCAGGACGTTCTCCGAGGCCGACCCCGTCGGGATCATCGAGACCTACGAACGACTCGGCAGTTTCCCCTTCGACACCCCGCTCCTCCTGGAGCGTGGCTACCGCGAGGTGTCCGACCATGCCCTGGATCCGACCACCCTGGGTGAGTACACCGAGGAGCAACTGGCCCACCCCGACTGCCAGGTGCTTCCCCGCACGGCGGACACGCCCATGGACTGGGTGTGGGGTCACGACCTGGCCTCCGGCGAACCCGCGCTCGTGCCCGCCGAGGTGGGTTTCTACCGCTACGAGCTGCGGTACAAGCGCGACTGGCATGCGGCGCGGACCGCACGTGTGGCCGCCCGGGACGCCCGCGCGGCAGGCCGCAGGCCCGAACGCGGCCACCTGCGAAAGTACTTCGACGACTCCTCCAGCGGCTGCGCGGCCGGAGCGAGCCTGGAGGAGGCCGCACTGCACTCCTTGCTCGAACTCGCCGAACGTGACGCCTTCCTGCTCTCCTGGCACCGCCGGACACCGCTGCCCCGGATCCCGAACGCCTCGATCACGGATCCCGAGAACCGGAGCCTGATCGACCTGATCCAGACGCGCGGCTTCGACGTGCACATACTCGTGGCGAAGCAGGACATCGACCTGCCGATCGTCTGGGTGCTGGCCGTGAACCGCAAAGACGCCTTCCCCGCCTCCTTCTCGTCCGGAGGGTCGGGAGCCGACCCGCACACCGCGATCCGCGGCGCGCTGCGCGAGGTGGCACAGCTCGTCACCAACAAGATGGAGTGGAACCGCGAAGAGGCCGAGCAGATGCTCGCCGATCCCTGGCTGGTTGTAGAGCTCGAACACCACCCCCAGCTGTACACCGTCCCCGAGGCCCTGCCGCGGGTCACGCGGGTCCTCGGCGGACCGGAGATCACCGTGCGGGACGCCTTTCCCGGATGGCCGGACATCCTGCGGCGGGCCTCCGGCGGGACGGTGCGCGGCGCCCTGGACCACCTGCGCGAGCTGTACGCGAACGCCGGGCTCGACCGGATCGTCCTGGTGGACCAGAGCACCCGCGAACACAACGACGTGGGTGTCTCGGTGGCCAAGGCCGTCGTCCCCGGCATCCTGCCGATGTGCTTCGGCCACGCCCAACAGCGTCTCGGGAACCTGCCCCGCCTGACGGCCGCACTCGCCGGGACACCGCAGGAGAACCGGAAGATTCCCTACGACCCGCACCCCTTCCCGTGAGCGGCCCGGCACGGCGTCACGCCGGGAGAGGACCGGTATGAACGACGGAGCGACCGCCGCGGGGCGGCGGGCCCCGTCGAACCAGCCGCCGCCCCAGGGCGACAGCCCCGTCGAGCGCGAGCTCCTGTGGTACGAGTTCGGCGCCGGCTGCGACGACCCCTCCCTGCCCTCCTGGACGTGGGCGGCGGAGCCGCCCACGGAGTCGCACACGGCTCCGCCCCCGCCCGCCTGTGTCCGCGACGCACGGCGCGCCCCGCTGCCCCGCGGCACCGCGGAGCTGCTCGGCGCCCTGCCGTTCCCGCACGGCCGGGCAGCCCTGTCCGACCCGGACGAGGCACTCGCCCGGGCGCTCGTCGCGAGCTTCGGAACGCAGTGGTACGAACCGGAGAACGTCTTCAACCCGCACCGCGGCTACGCCTCCCCCCGCTGCCTTTACCCCGTGCACGTCTTCGTCGACGACGGCGAGCGCTGGCACCTGCTCGAACCCGAACGGCACTCGCTCACCGCGCTCACCTCCGGCAGCCACCACGGACGGCAGCGGCGCATCGCACTGACCGGGAGGTACACGCGCGTCCCGCGCGCCTACAAATCGTTCCGCGGCTCTCTGGTGAACCTGGAACTGGGCATCACCCTGCGCTGTCTGGCGCTGGCGCTCGAACTGTTCGGGCTGTCGGGCCGGCTGGTGCTGCCGCACCGGGGTTCGACCGCTCTGCTGGACGAACTCGGGCTCACGCCCGCCTGGGAATGGTCGCTGCCCCTGGTGGTCGAGCTCGGGCCGCACCACGCCGCTCCCCGCCCTGACCTGCCGGAGCCGGTCCGAGCGGAACCCGAGGAGCCCGCGGACGACCCGGCACTGCGGCATCTGGTTCGGATGAACCGGGCCCATTCCTTCGACGAGCCCGCCGCTCCCGTGCCCCCGGCCGTGCCGGCGCGTCCACTGCCGACGCCCGGCGCGTGGTCCTGGGCCGAGCTGATGTGGCGGCGCAATTCCGGCCGTATGCCCCGCCGTCTGTACGGCATGAGCGGCCGGCGCACACGAATGCCCGTCGACTCCGTGCGGGACGCGATCCGCTGGCTCGGTGTACCACCACCCGGACGCAGTCTGTCGGCCGTTTCCGAACTGGTCACGCTCACCGCCGTGATCCAGGACGTGGAGGGCCTCGAGGACGGCGTCTACCGCGTGCGCGACGGCGAGGCGGTCCTGCTCCGCGCGGACCGGACCGCTGCCGCCCGGCTGGAGGCGGAGTACGAGTACAGCCTGACTCCGCAGGCCGGCTGCGACATCCGGAACGCCTCGGTGATCTGGTTCATGTCGGTCAAGCCGCGCACGATCTTCAGGTCCCTCGGACCCAGGGGGTGGAGTGCGGCGCAGTACTACTGCGGCTGGGCCCTGCACGGCCTGTGCCTGTCCACCACGGCGTACGGGATGTTCACCCGCCCGGTCCGTGCCTTCAAGGAGACACCGACGCGGCGCGTCCTCCAACTGGATCCGGACGAGATGATCGCGCTCTCCGCGGTGGCCGGTGCGCCGAGGTATCCGGTGCACGCCCAACTGGACATCAGAGTCTGAGAGGAAGAGCGTCTTGGCACAGCACACAGCACCCGACCGCCCCGGGCCCGGCGGTGACACGGCGGCCCGTACGCGGTGGAGCGCCTGGCATCTGCACCTGGCCTCCAACGAGCAGTCACTGCTCGACCGAGTGGTCAAGGACGTCATCGCGCCCACGGTCGGGGCGTTCGACGGCGCGCCGTGGTTCTTCATCCGCTACTGGCAGGGCGGCCCTCACCTCAGACTGCGCATGGGCGATCTGAGCCCCGCGGACTTCCACCGGGTGGAACGGCTGCTGCGGGAGCGGCTGGAGAGCGCCGGCCGGCCGGCCGCCGGCGAAGCCCTGGTGAGCGAGGCGGACTACCGGGCCCGGGCCCGCCTGCTCGCCCGGAACGAGTACGGCCCCGACGCGGACGTGCAGGCGCTGCACGCCCCGGGCGTCCACCGTGCCGTCTACGAGCCGGAGACCGACCGATACGGCGGCCCGGACCTGATGCCGCGCACGGAGAGGCTGTTCCAGCTGTCCAGCGAACTGGTGCCGGCCCTTCTGCCGCACGTGACGACTCCGCAGACGCGTTCCGCCCTCGCCCTGCGTGCCACGGTGTCCGCGGCCGCCGCCCTCGGCGACGAGGCGGAACAGGCCGCCTACTACGCAGGCAGCCTCGCGGGCTGGCGGGCCTGGGCGGCCGGGCTCGGTTCCACGGAGGAACAGCTGGACCGGCTCTGCCGCGTCACGCCGGGAACTCTCAAGCCGGTCGAGCCCACCCGGCACGGCCCGTTCGAGGCATGGCACGCGGCCCTGTGCGATCTGGTGGAGGCGATACGCACCACCACGCCGGCGGTCCCCGGGCGGATCCTCGTCTCGCACGTGCACATGTTCCACAACCGTCTGGGCCGGACGATCTTCGACGAACTGCGCACCTACGCCTGGCTGGCGCACCTCTTCCCCTCCCCGGCCACCGTTCACGGAGACCGGCCGTGACCGCACAGCCGCGCATCGCCGTGGTGGGAGCCGGTATCGGGGGGCTGACCCTGGCGGCGGCGCTCGCCCGGTCGGGCACCCGGTGCGAGGTGTTCGAACAGGCCGGCTCCATGGCGGAGATCGGAGCCGGGGTGCAGCTCGCCCCGAACGCCGCGCGACACCTGCAACGGCTCGGGCTCGGGCCCACGTTGCGGGAGCGCTGCGTGGCCATCGAGGAGATGCGGGTGTACGGCTGGGAAGGGGAACCGATCACTCACACTCCGTTCGGAGCCGCCTGCGAGCGGCTGTACGGGGCACCCCTGTACGCCGCTCACCGTGCGGACCTGCAGCAGGCCCTGCTGCGGCTGGTCGGACCGCGGCCGCTGCGGCTGGGGCAGCGGCTGCGAGCGGTCCTCCGGGACGGTGACGACCTGGTCCTCTCCTTCGAGGACGGGACCACGCACCGTGCGGACGTCGTGCTGGGGGCCGACGGCATTCGCTCCGTGGTCCGGAAGTCGCTGGTGCGCGACGCACCGGTGTTCTCCGGTCTCGGTGTCTTCCGGGGGCTCGTTCCGGCCGACCGGCTGCCCGCGCCCGCCCGGGAGCCGCTGATCAGGATGTGGCTGGGCCCGGGCCGGCATTTCGTGTGCTACCCCGTGGCGGGCGGCCGTCTGCTGAGCTTCGCCGCCATAGCTCCGCTCCTGCATGCGGGAGCGGAGTCCTGGTCGGCGGTCTGCGATCCCGCCGACCTGGTGTCCGCCTTCGAAGGATGGGGCGGCCTGGTGCCGGACATCGCCCGCGCCGCCGACCCGGTCCGCCGCTGGGCCCTGTACGACCGGCCGGAGCTGAGTACCTGGTCCACTGGTCGGCTCACGGTGCTCGGCGATGCCGCGCACCCGATGCTCCCCTTCATGGCGCAGGGCGCGAACCAGGCGGTCGAGGACGCGGTGGAACTGGCCTCACTGCTGGCGGGTGCCCGCCGCGAGGAGGTGCCCGAACTCCTGGTCAGGTACGAGAAGGCCCGCGCACCGCGTACGGCGGCCATCCAGCGGGGCTCACGAGGCCAGACGGAGACCATGCACCTGCCCGACGGCCTGCGGCAACGGGAAAGGGACCAGCTGATGCGCCGGGCCGCAGGCCTGACCGGACTTCGGGAACGAGCCTGGCTCTACGCCCACGAAGCCGGGGCACACGGTACGGCACGGACGGGAGGGGAAGCGTGCCCATGACGGCCGCGGTGCCGGATGCGTCCTGCACGGGCGGGAGGGGAAGCGTGCCATGACGGCCGTACGTGCCGGACGCGTCCTGCACGTACGGCCCCTGCTCCGAGCGGCTGCGGCCGCAGGCAGAGGGCGGGCACGTGCGTGTGTACCCACCCCCGGACTGTGTCTGCCCGTGGCCGTCATTCGGGCCGGGGGTCCCAGCGGAAGCGCCGGACGGCGACGACCGCGCCCAGGACGCCCCACACCGACAGCACCCCCAGTTCCTTCCATTCGTAGCCGCCGCCGTCCCTGAACAGGGCCATCAGGGCGTCGTTGAAGGGCTTGACAGGAAGCAGACCGGCGATGGTGTTCAGCATGCCGGCGTGGATCGGGAAGTAGCTGCCCGAGATGAACACCAGCGGAAACTGGATGAACTGCACCAGCGCCGGCGCGGCCTCGGCGCTCCTGACGAACGACGCGACGGCGACTCCGAGAGAACAGAAGCTCGCCGCGCCCAGAACCAGCGTCAGGACGATCGCCGCCCAGTGGGTGGGCAGCGCGACCCCGTACAGCTTCCCGACACCGAGAACCAGGAGGACGTCGACGAGACTGACCAGCACGCAGTGCGTCAACAGGCCGACGAAGTAGATCCAGGCCGGCAGGGGGGTCGCGCGCAGCCTCTTCAGCTCGCCGGACTGACGCCGCGTCGACAGCACGATGGCCAGCTGGCCGTAGCAGGCTCCGAGCACGGAGACGGCGGCGATCGACGGCGTGTAGTACTCCATGCCGGTCATGCCGAAGTAGAAGGCCTGCTTCCCGCCACCCCCGAAAGCCGCGCCGAAGACGACGACGACGACCACCGGCAGAAGGAACGTGAAGATCATGGCCTGCGGATTGCGCCAGAAGGACAGTTGCTCGTAGCGGATCTGATGGACCAGCAGACCCATCCGGCCACGGCCGGAGGAGGTGCCCTTCAGGCGCGTGCCGTCCGGCGACGTGTCCGCCGCGTCGAACGCGGACGGCAACGACGAAGCGGTCATGAACGGCTCCGAATCAGTCGATTCTTTCGTGTGGCGGCGGGCTTCGGGGACGGTTCGCGTTCGAAGGAACGGGTGATGTCGAGGTAGACGTCCTCCAGGGACGGCCGCTCCACGGTCAGTCGTCCGAGCGTCGCGCCGCGGCCCAGGGCCCAGCCGGTGAGCGCATGCAGCACGGCGGTCGGCTCCGGCACCTCGACGGTGACCAGGGTCCCCTCCACGGTGGCCGTACCGGTGGGGACCGGCAGATCCGAGACTTCCGTTCCCGGCGGCAGCTCGAAGCGAATCCGGGCGACGTCGCTGTCCCTTCCGCCGAGCGTGGCCGGCGTGCCGGACTCGACGATCTGACCGTCCGCGATGACGGCGACGCAGTCTGCCAGCGCCTGCACCTCGTCCATGTAGTGCGTGGTCAGCACGACGGTGGTGCCGGAATCACGCAGATCGCGTATCACCTGCCAGGTGCTGCGCCGGGCACTGGGGTCGAAGCCCGTGGTCGGCTCGTCGAGAAACAGCAGATCGGGGTCTCCGATCACCCCCAGGGCCAGATCCAGGCGGCGCTTCTGCCCTCCCGAGAGGTCCTTGACCCTGGCGCTCTGCTTGTCGCTCAGACCGACGAGGTCGACGACCCCGTCGACGTCGCGAGGAGTTCGGTAGTAACCCGCGTTGCGGGCGATCGTCTCGCGCACGGACAGGTACGGCTCGACGGCTATGTCCTGCAGGACCAGCCCCACCCGTTCGCGCAGCTGACGGGCCTCACCGGGCACACCGGGGTCGAGACCGAGCACCTCCACCCGGCCCTTGTCCCGGCCGCGGAAGCCCTCAAGGATCTCCAGTGTGGTCGTCTTGCCCGCGCCGTTGGGCCCGAGCAGGGCGAAAATGGCCCCTTCCGGCACGGTGAAGTCGATGCCGCGCAGCACCTCGCGGCTTCCGTACGCCTTCCACAGACCTTCCACGGCGACCGCAGTCACTCGTGGTCGTTCCACTTCGTTCATTCGCTCCTCCATGCCTGCTCCACCCGTCGGCCCGTGGGCACTTGGGGCATGCTCGACCCTAGGGCTCGGGCCGGTCGGCGAGGGGCTGCGCCGGGCGACCGGTGACGTGCGTCATGAAAGTGGCGACAGGTGTCAATCACCGTTCCTCATCCGGGGGACGGCTGCGCGGCTCGAGCATTCCGTCTACGGCGGCGACCGCGGGGATCACGGTGCTCGGCCCACTGCCCACTGCCCACGGTCGACTCCGATTCGCTCGAGCCATCCGATCACCACGACGCGCACGTCTCACCGGCTCGCGGAGCCGTGACCAGAGCTGATCGACGTGGCGGCATCACCGCCCTTCCTGAAAGTGATCTACATCCCTCTCATGGAGGGGCGCACTCTCCTTTCGGCTCGCCGCTCGGCAGGGCCGGCCCTGCGGTCCCGCTTGCCGGTCTGCATATGCTCATGCAGAATCCTCAGCTACTGAATAGGCGAGGGGGAGCACGTCATGAGCGTGACCGACAGCCCTGCCGCGCGGCTGCAGGCGCTCTTCGAGGGCCACCGGCTGACGCCGACCCAGCGGCGCATCGCGCACAGCATGGTGCGGCGCGCCGCCGACGTGCCGTTCCTGTCGAGCGTGGAGCTCGCGGAGCTGGCCGGGGTCAGCCAGCCGTCCGTCACCCGCTTCGCCGTCGCTCTCGGATTCGACGGTTACCCGGCCCTGCGCCGCCACCTGCGTGAGGTCGCCCCGGCCGAAACCGCCGCGGGGGCCCGGGACCGGAACGAGTACCAGCAGGCCGTCGAGGCCGAGATCGAGAACCTGCGACACCTGGCTCAGGCGCTGGCCGACCCCGGGCCCGTGCAGCGCGCGGGGCGCCTCCTCGCGGCCTCCCGGCCGCTCCCCGTCCTCGGACTGCGGGCGGCGGCGGCCCAGGCGCACGGCTTCGCCTACTTCGCCGCCAAGGTTCACCCCGACGTACGCCTCCTCAACGAGGGCGGCACGATGCTCCACGACCGCATCGACGCCGCCGTCCGGGCCGGCGCGAGCGCACTGCTCTGCTTCGCGCTGCCCCGGCACCCCCGCGAGGTCCTCGACACCCTCGCCTACGCCAAGGAGGAGGCCGGGCTGACCGTCGTCACGGTCGCCGACTCCGCCTTCGCTCCCGTCGCCAAGGTGTCCGACCTGCTGCTCCCCGCCGCCGTCGGCACCGGCCTCGCCTTCGACACGGCCTGCGCCCCGATGCTGCTCGGACGGGTCCTGCTGGAGGCCATCTGCGACGACCTGCCCGAGGCCCAGGCGCGCCTGGAGGAGTTCGACGCGAAGGCCGCCTCGCGGGGCCTGTTCGTCGACTGACGGCCCGTCCGGTGTCTTCTCGGACCCGTCTCCCGTTGCGTCGCTGACGTGGTTCTCCTACAACACTCTTCAGACACTTCGCATCCGGACGGAGGGCTGAACGTGAAGCGCGGAGGACAGGGGCTGGCCCGGGTGGCCGTCGTCGTACGGGCGGGGGCCGCCCCGCTGTGGTGGCTGGGCGTGTTCGCGGCCGGTATCGGATCGCTGGTCCCGGGACTGACCGGCCGCCGCATCGGCATTCTGGCCGGGTCGGCCGTGTTCGTCCTGGCCGTGGCGGTGGTCTCCTACGGCCGCCGCAAGCGCTATGCCACCCTGGCCGCCTCGGCGGCTCGCGCCGGCAAGCACGACGTGCTGCAGGACCGAGCGGTGACGACCCGCAACTGGCGCCGGGTCCACCGCCGGTGGCTCCTGCTCGCCTTCGCGGCGGCCCTGGGCTCCGCCTTCGCCGTACCGGCCGCGGGCGGCATGCTGCTGGCCGGCTGCGGAGCGGGCCTGTGGCTGAAGGCGGCGTGGCTGGGCCGGCGCGAGCAGGCCGACGCGGTGCTGCTCTGGGTCCGGGTCGACTGGCTGCGCTCGGGCTCGGGCGGTCCGGCCGGCAAGCCGGTCAGGTCCTACCGCAGCACGGGCATCGCGGCCGGTGACGCGGCTCCGGGCGGGGCACGAAGGAAATCACCGGCACTCGTGTGATCGGGCCGGAGTGGTCCTGCTCGGGGGCCCGGGGAACTGCGCGACCGGCCCCAACGGTCGCGCAGCCCGGCCGCACAAGCCCCTACGGCGATTCCGCGAGCGCGTCCACCTGCTCCCCACCGGACTCGGCCACGACCTCCTCCACGGTCTGCGCCCGCCGTACCACCGCGAAGCGCCCCTCCGGCCAGAACCCGTAAACCCCTGGCCGCACCAGCGAGTTGTACGCGTAGTGGTGCGCGAAGTAGTACGCCCCGGTGTCCAGCGCCGCCGCGTAGTCCCCCTGCTCCAGCAACGGCATGGACCGCCCCTCGGCCAGCAGGTCGCCCGCGAAACAGGCCGGCCCGGCAACGTCCTGCACCACGTCGGGCCCGCCCTTCGGCCGCCCCTTCGCGTCGTACGCCGCGATTCGCAACGGCCAGCTCCCCGGCGCGTAGACCGTCCGCGCGGCCACCTGCACCCCGGCGTGCGTGACCGCGACCGCCCGCCCGCCCGACGTTTTCGCGTACTCGACCCGCGCCACCACCGTCCCGTGCTTGGCCAGCAGTGACCGCCCGAACTCGGTGACCAGGCCGTACCGCCCGTCGAACAGTCCCGGCACCTCCTCGGCCAGCATCCGCGCGTACTGCGCGTACGTCGGCGTCGTCGCCTCCGACGCGAAGTTGACCGGCAGCCCGCCGCCGATGTCGAGCGTGTCGACCTGCCGCCGCCCGGCCCGCCGGTTGATCTCCTCCGCCAGCGCGTACGTCTCCGCCACGCCCCGCACCATCAGGGACAGCGGGATCCCCTGGGACCCGGTGTGCGCGTGCAGCCGGGTCAGCCACGGCCGGTCCAGGTATGCCTGCACGACCCACTCCCGGGCCCCCGCGTCGCGCAGCGCCACCCCGAACTTCGAGGTCGCCGTCGCCGTCGACAACGCCTCGATGGACCCCCCACCGACCTGCGGATTCACCCTCATCCCGAGCGGCGAGCGGCTGGTTCCCGTCCCCCTCAGGGCGTCGATGCGCGCCAGCTCCTGCGGGTTGTCCGCGTTGACGGCGATGCCCAGGGACAGTGCCTCACGCAGCTCGGCAGGTGTCTTCGCGGGCGAGTCCAGCACCGTCCTGTCCGGCGGCAGCCCGGCCGCCCGCGCCAGGGCCAGCTCGCCCGGGCTCGCGACCTCCGCGCCGATGCCCTCCTCGCGCAGCAGCCGCAGCACCGGCACCAGCGGGGTCGCCTTCACCGCGAAGGCGTGCAGTACGGGCGTGCCCGGTGCCGTCACCGCGTCGAACGCCGCCCTCAGCTCCGCCGCCGACTCCCGGATGCCGGTGACGTCCAGCAGCCCGACGATGGGGCTGTCGGGCCCGAGCAGCCCTTTCTCCACGGCGGCCCGCACCGCCTCGTCCCGCCGGGCCGCGCGCCCGGCACCGAAGTCGCCCGCCTCTTCTGTCTCGATGTGTGCGCCCATGCGTCCAGCCAAACATCCACGGCACGGCCGCGCCGAACCCCTCGACGTATTGACTAGCTCTATTCACAAGGTCAGGATGTGAATAGGAGTAGCAACATTCCGCCGGGAGCCCACCAGGAGGCAGACCATGTCAGGACCCCGTCCCGTCCGAGCGCCGCGCGGCACGGAACCGAGCGCCCTGGGATGGCAGCAGGAAGCCGCCCTGCGGATGCTGCAGAACAACCTCGACCCGGAGGTGGCCGAACACCCCGACAAGCTCGTCGTCTACGGCGGCACCGGCAAGGCCGCGCGCGACTGGCGCTCCTTCGACGCGATGGTGCGCACGCTCAAGGGGCTGAAGCAGGACGAGACCATGCTAATCCAGTCCGGCCGCCCGGTCGGTGTGATGCAGACCCACGAGTGGGCACCGCGCGTCCTCATCGCCAACTCCAACCTCGTCGGCGACTGGGCCAACTGGGAGGAGTTCCGCCGGCTCGAACAGCTGGGCCTGACGATGTACGGCCAGATGACCGCCGGCTCCTGGATCTACATCGGCACCCAGGGCATTCTCCAGGGCACCTACGAGACGTTCGCCGCCGTCGCCGCGAAGAAGTTCGGCGGAACGCTGGCGGGCACGATCACCCTGACCGCCGGTCTCGGCGGCATGGGCGGTGCCCAGCCGCTCGCCGTGACGATGAACGACGGTGTGGCCCTCTGCGTCGACTGCGACCCGCGGGCGATCGAGCGGCGCATCGAGCACCGGTACCTGGACGTGAAGGCCGACAGCCTGGACCACGCGCTCCGACTGGCGACCGAGGCGCGTGACGCCCGGCGCCCGCTGTCCATCGGCGTGCTCGGCAACGCGGCCGAGCTGGTCCCGCAGCTCCTCGCCATGGGCGCTCCCATCGACATCGTCACCGACCAGACCTCGGCGCACGACCCGCTGGCCTACCTGCCGCTGGGCGTGGACTTCGACGACATGGCCTCCTACGCCGCCAAGGACCCGGCCGGCTTCACCACCCGGGCCCGCGAGTCCATGGCACGGCACGTCGAGGCCATGGTCGGCTTCATGGACGCCGGCGCCGAGGTCTTCGACTACGGCAACTCCATCCGGGGTGAGGCGCGACTCGCCGGGTACGACCGGGCCTTCGCCTTCCCGGGCTTCGTCCCCGCCTACATCCGCCCCCTGTTCTGCGAGGGCAAGGGCCCGTTCCGCTGGGCCGCACTGTCCGGCGAGGCCTCCGACATCGCCAAGACCGACAAGGCGATCCTCGACCTCTTCCCCCAGAACGAGTCCCTCGCCCGCTGGATCCGCATGGCCGGGGAGCGGGTCCACTTCCAGGGGCTGCCCGCGCGGATCTGCTGGCTCGGATACGGGGAGCGGGACAAGGCAGGTGAGCGGTTCAACGACATGGTCGCGAGCGGGGAGCTGGCCGCGCCGGTCGTCATCGGCCGCGACCACCTCGACTGCGGGTCCGTCGCGTCGCCCTACCGGGAGACGGAGGCCATGCTCGACGGCTCCGACGCGATCGCCGACTGGCCGCTGCTGAACGCCATGGTGAATGTGGCGTCCGGGGCGTCCTGGGTCTCCCTCCACCACGGGGGCGGAGTCGGCATGGGGCGGTCGATCCACGCGGGGCAGGTGACGGTGGCCGACGGTACGAAGCTGGCCGGGGAGAAGATCCGCCGGGTTCTCACGAACGACCCGGGCATGGGCGTCATCCGGCACGTCGACGCCGGGTACGACATCGCGGAGTCGGTGGCGGGGGAGCGGGGCGTGCGGGTACCGATGCGTGAGGGGGACGACACGTGACTGCGCCGAACGGCAACCCCGCGGCGGGGGCTGATGCGTCGCCGCCGCCCGAGGGCCCGGCCGGGCCCACCCGTTCCACGATGCGGAACGCCCTCCCACGGCCCGGCGCCCCACGGCCCGGCGCCCCACGGCCCGGCGCCCCACAGCCTGTACCGGCCGACGCCGGTGACTCCTTCCTCCAGATGTGGCGCGACCTGCTCCCCCTCGGCCGTCACCCCGGCTCCGGGGGCTACCGCCGCTTCGCCTGGACCGGGCTCGATGCCGAATGCCGGGACTGGTTCGAGGGCCAGGCCCGGGCGCGCGGCCTCGGCTACGAGGTCGACCGGAACGGGAACCAGTGGGCCTGGCTCGGGGACCCGGCCCGGGGCGACGCCGTCGTCACGGGGTCGCATCTCGACTCCGTGCCGGACGGCGGCGCCTTCGACGGGCCCCTGGGAGTCGTGTCCGCCTTCGCCGCGCTGGACGAGCTGCGGAGCAGGGGCGTGTCGTTCGACCGGCCCCTCGGCATCGTGAACTTCGGGGACGAGGAGGGGGCCCGGTTCGGGCTAGCCTGTGTCGGGTCCCGGCTCACCGCCGGGCAGCTCAGCCGCGAGCAGGCGCACCGGCTCACCGACGGTGACGGCGTGACGCTGCCCCGGGCCATGGAGGCCGCGGGATACGACCCGGACGCCATCGGTCCCGACCCCGAACGGCTCGCCCGCATCGGTGCCTTCGTCGAGTTGCACGTCGAGCAGGGCCGGGCCCTGGACCTGTCCGGTGACCGGGTCGGCATCGCCAGCGCGATCTGGCCGCACGGCCGGTGGCGGTTCGACTTCGGGGGCGAGGCCAACCACGCCGGCACCACCCGGCTCGCCGACCGGCGCGATCCCATGCTGTCCTACGCCGAGACCGTCCTCGCCGCCCGCCGCGAGGCCGAACTGGCCGGGGCCGTCGCCACCTTCGGCAAGATTGCCGTGGAGCCGAACGGCGTCAACGCCATCCCCTCCCTGGTGCGCGGCTGGCTCGACTCGCGCGCCGCCGACCAGGAGAGCCTGGACGCCGTGGTCGCCGGCGTCGAGAAGGCGGCCGGGGAGTACGCCGCCGCCCACGGGGTCGACCTCGCCGTGGTCCGCGAGTCGTTCACCCCCGTCGTCGAGTTCGACCACGCCCTGCGCGACGAACTCGCCCGCATCCTCGGCCGGGACACCGACCTCGAGGTCCCCGTCCTGGGCACCGGTGCCGGACACGACGCCGGGATCCTGTCCGGGAGCATCCCGACCGCCATGCTGTTCGTGCGCAACCCCACCGGCGTCTCCCACTCCCCGTCCGAGTTCGCTGCCGAGGACGACTGTGTGGCCGGGGTACTCGCACTCGCCGACGTACTGGAAGGACTGGCGTGCAGGTGACCACAGCAGCCACGCGCACGTACTGGCTGGAGCACGCCTGGCTCGGCACCCTCCCCCAGGCTCTGGGCTCCGCTCGAGCAGAGGGGACCCCCATCGAGCCGGGCGTGGCCCTCGACGTCCGGGACGGCCGCATCTCCGCCGTCCGCCCGGACACCCCCGCCCCGCCCCCCGGCGCCGAGGTCCTGCGCGGGCTCACCCTCCCCGGCCTCGCCAACGCCCACAGCCACGCCTTCCACCGCGCCCTGCGCGGCACCGTCCAGGTCGGCTCCGGCAGCTTCTGGACCTGGCGCGAGGTCATGTACGCCACGGCCGCCCGGCTCACCCCGGACAGCTACCACGTTCTCGCCCGCGCCGTGTACGCCGAGATGGCCCTGGCCGGCATCACGGCCGTCGGCGAGTTCCACTACGTCCACCACGCCCCCGGCGGCACCCGCTACGCCGACCCCAACGCGATGGGCGAGGCCCTGATCGCGGCCGCCGCCGAAGCCGGGATCCGCATCACCCTCCTCGACACCGCCTACCTCTCCTCCGGCTTCGGGCAGCCGCCCACCGCCCCCCAGCTCCGCTTCTGCGACGGCACGGCCGAGAACTGGGCCGAACGCTGTTCGGTTCTCAAAGAACGGGACCACGCGCGGATCGGAGCGGCCGTCCACTCCGTGCGGGCCGTGCCCGCGGACCAGCTGGCGACCGTCGCCCGGTGGGCCGAGGAGCGGCGGGCCCCGCTCCATGTGCACCTGTCCGAGCAGACCGCCGAGAACGACGCCTGCCGGGAAGCCCACGGCCGCACCCCCGCCCGGCTGCTCGCCGACCACGGCGTGCTCGGGCCGCGCACCACGGGCGTCCACAACACGCACCTCACCGACGAGGACATCGCCCTGCTCGGCGGCTCCGGCACCGGCACCTGCATGTGCCCGACCACCGAGCGCGATCTGGCCGACGGCATCGGGCCCGCCGTCGCCCTGCAGCAGGCGGGCTCGCCGCTGTCCCTCGGCTCCGACAGCCACGCCGTGATCGACCTGCTCGAAGAGGCACGGGCCATGGAGCTGAACGAGCGGCTGCGCACCCGCACACGAGGTCACTGGACGGCTGCGGCCCTCCTGCGGGCGGCCTCGGCCGACGGCCACGCGGCCCTCGGCTGGGACGACGCGGGTGCCCTGGAGCCCGGCGCGCTCGCCGACTTCACGACGATCGCCCTCGACTCGGTCAGGACGGCAGGGCCGCTTCCGCGGCTCGGGGCCGAGACGGCCGTATTCGCCGCGTCGGCAGCGGACGTGTCGCATACGGTCGTGGGAGGCCGGCACGTCGTACGGGACGGGGTGCACACGCTCGTACCGGATGTGCCGCGAGCCCTCGCGGACGCCGTCGCAGCCCTGCGCGGATGATCCCGGGCCGCCCCTCAGGGGCGGCTCCCGAACCCCACCCCACCGCCGACCAGGCCAGCAAGGACGCCATGAGCAACGCGACGACCGTCAGCCCCGCCCACTCAGCGAGCACCGCAAGCACGCTCATCACCAACATCGCCGCCCTGGTCACCAACGACCCCTCCCTCGGTGACAATTCCCCCCTCGGACTGATCCAGGACGCGGCCGTCGTCATCGAAGGCGACCGCATCGCGTGGACCGGTGATCACAGCAAAGCACCCGCCACTGACAACCGGGTCGACGCCGGCGGCCGGGCGGTCCTCCCCGGCTTCGTCGACTCCCACTCCCACCTCGTCTTCGCGGGCGACCGGACACAGGAGTTCAACGCCCGGATGTCGGGGCGCCCGTACAGCGCGGGCGGAATCCGCACGACGGTCGCGGCCACCCGCGCCGCGAGCGACGAGGAACTCGAAGCCAACGTCACCCGCTACCTCGCCGAGGCCCTCCGCCAGGGCACCACCACGTTCGAGACGAAGTCCGGCTACGGCCTCACCGCCCACGACGAGTCCCGCGCCCTGCGCGTCGCCGCCCGCCACACCGACGAGGTCACCTACCTCGGCGCCCACATCGTCGCCCCCGAGTTCGCCGAGGACCCGGCCGGCTACGTCGCCCTCGTCACCGGCGAGATGCTCGACGCCTGCGCGCCCCACGCCCGCTGGGTCGACGTCTTCTGCGAGCAGGGCGCCTTCGACGGCGACCAGGCCCGCGCGATCCTCACCGCGGGCAAGGCGCGGGGCCTGCACCCCCGCGTCCACGCAAACCAGCTCACCTACGGCCCGGGCGTGCAGATCGCCGTCGAACTCGACGCGGCCAGCGCCGACCACTGCACGCACCTGACGGAGGAGGACGTCGACGCCCTGGCGAACAGCCGTA
This sequence comes from Streptomyces sp. NPDC002788, assembly GCF_053592115.1. Lineage (NCBI taxonomy): Bacteria > Bacillati > Actinomycetota > Actinomycetes > Kitasatosporales > Streptomycetaceae > Streptomyces > Streptomyces sp. NPDC002788. Next base: position 137,759 of record NZ_JBSFVB010000016.1, read on the forward strand.
CGGTCGCCACGCTCCTGCCCGGCGCCGAGTTCTCCACCCGCGCCGAGTGGCCGAATGCCCGCCGCCTCCTCGACGCGGGCGTCACCGTGGCCCTTTCCACCGACTGCAACCCGGGCTCGTCCTTCACCTCCTCCGTCCCGTTCTGCGTCGCGCTCGCCGTACGGGACATGGGCATGACCCCGGACGAGGCCGTCTGGTCGGCCACGGCGGGCGGCGCCGCGGCCCTCCGGCGCACCGACATCGGCCGCCTCACCCCGGGCGCGTACGCCGACCTCACGCTTCTCGACGCACCGAGCCACGTCCACCTGGCCTACCGGCCGGGTGTCCCGCTGGTCACCGGAGTCTGGCGGCGCGGCGAGCGGGTGCTCTGACCGACGAAGGGAGGACGTGACCGACAACCCGCGCAGCATGAGCGGCATATCGAGACGGGTCGTGGTGAAGGGGGCCGTGTGCGCTGCTCATCTGCATCGACCGCGGCCCGGACGACGCGTCGATCCGTGAGCTCGCCGACCGGCTGCGGGTGAAGGAGCAGCGGGCGAACCGAGGCCCGCGGGAGAACCGCCCGGGGGGCGGACCGTTCGGTCCGCCCCCGAAGGACAGCGTCACCCGGTACAGCGTCGTCGAGCGAGGATCACTCCTCGACGGTCAGCCCCTTGCGCAGCCGTACCAGCGTCCGCGACAGCAGACGCGAGACGTGCATCTGCGAGATGCCGAGTTCTTCGCCGATCTCCGACTGGGTCATGCCCGCGACGAACCGCAGGGACAGGATCTTGCGGTCACGCTGCGGCAGTTCTGCTATCAGCGGCTTCAACGACTCGACGTACTCGATGCCTTCGAGCCCGTGGTCCTCGTAGCCGATGCGGTCCGCGAGCGCGCCCTCGGAGTCGTCCTCCTCCGGCTGGGCGTCCAGCGAGGAGGCGGTGTAGGCGTTCGACGCCGCCATGCCCTCGACGACCTCTTCCCTGGAGAGGTTGAGGCGCTCGGCCAGTTCGGACACCGTCGGGGCGCGGTCCAGCTTCTGCGCCAGCTCGTCACCGGCCTTGGCCAGGTCGAGCCGCAGCTCCTGGAGCCGCCGCGGAACGCGCACGGACCACGAGGTGTCGCGGAAGAAGCGCTTGATCTCGCCGATGATGGTCGGCATCGCGAACGTGGGGAACTCGACACCGCGCGACATCTCGAAGCGGTCGATCGCCTTGATCAGGCCGACGGTGCCGACCTGGATGATGTCCTCCATCGGCTCGCTGCGGGAGCGGAAACGGGACGCGGCGAACTTGACCAGCGCGAGGTTCAGTTCGACGAGCGTGTTGCGGACGTACGAGTACTCGTGGGTCCCTTCCTCCAGCGACTCGAGGCGCTCGAAGAGGGTCTTGGACAGGGCCCGTGCGTCGACCGCGTCGACTTCCTCGTACGGGGGGATGTCCGGAAGTCCGGCGAGAAGGTCGTCCTGTGTGACGAGCATCTCGTTCTGCTCGATGGGATCCAGATGTTCCGGAGGGGGTGTCGACGTCGCTTTGTGGGTACGCGATGCGTCGAGCCGGGGTGACATGATGTCCTCCATCGTTCTCGGCATTTGGCTGCCGGGGCCAGTACGTGCACTGCGGTGTGCGGCGCCTCCAAAGCCGGCCGTGTCGGGTGCGTGTCCTTACTAGGCCTACCCGCTTTCCTGAGCCCACCGCAAGTGCGCTCTGTAGGCATATGTCCGTTTCTGTGTAGTTGTTCGGGTGTCGAAGCGCGGCGGGAAGGCGTAGTGTTCGAGGGCGTCAGCAAGCAGCCACGACGTCGGGAGAGAGAGACGGCATGGACCGCGGGACGGTCGGCAGCGCACAGTCTGGCCGGCTTCTGGTGGAGGTGCGGGAAGAGGGCTCTAGTGCCGTCGTGACCCCGGCGGGTGAGTTGGATCACCACACCGCCGATCTGTTGCGTGAGCCACTCGAGGACTGCCTCGCCAAGGGATTCAAGCGCCTGGTCATCGACTGCGCGCGCCTGGAGTTCTGCGACTCCACGGGGCTCAACGTGCTCCTCGGCGCGCGGTTGAAGGCGGAGGCCGCCGGTGGCGGTGTCGCGCTCGTCGGAATGCAGCCGGTGGTGGCGCGCGTGTTCGAGATCACGGGGGCGGATGCGGTCTTCAGTGTTCACGACACGCTAGAGGCGGCTCTGGCCGAAGAGTCGGGCTGAGCGCCGGTGCGTGCGTGCGCTGAGCCCCGGCTGTCCCCCTGTGACCGGCGTTCTGCGCCCGTCACGAGCTTCGTGCCGAATACATGGGTGTTCCGCGGGTCCGCCCGGGCAGGAGACATCCTGAACCTGTCGGCCACCGGGGTGGCGGCCGCGCCGCGCAACCGGCGTGCCGAGCACCGCGTGATTGACGGTGTACTGAATTTTTTGAATTCTGAACTGGTGAATCGGTGAGGTGAAGCGCTGATGAGCACCACCCGGCCTTACCCGCCGGGCGACCGCGGGCCGGAGCCCAGCGGCGCTTCCGGCGCGTCTGAGGGTGGCGTACCGGCGACCGGCCCGTCCGGCGAGGGCGTGGTCGCGCCGTCCGGAGCCGTGGCGCCGCCGGGGGGCGGCCGGCAGGTGCGTCGGCTGAGCTTCGAGGGCGAGAGCGGTGTCGTCCCGCTCGCCCGCGACTTCACCCGCCAGGCGCTGTACGCGTGGGGCTGGCTGCCGGCCGACTCCGCCGACCAGCGGGCCGCCGCGGAGGATGTCCTGCTCGTCGTGTCCGAGCTGGTCACCAACGCCTGCCTGCACGCCGAGGGGCCGGACCAACTGTGGATCACCTGCGACAACAAGGTGATCCGAATCGAGGTCGCCGACCGGGGCACGGGCCAGCCGGCACCGCGTACGCCCCACCGGGCCGGGCGCCCGGGCGGTCACGGCATGTTCATCGTCCAGCGGCTGTGCCTGGACTGGGGCGTGGTGCGCACACCGGGGGTCGCGGGCAAGACGGTGTGGGCGGAACTGGGCGCGCCTGCCTGATGTCGAGGGTGTGCGGGGCGCCTCCGGGTGTCCCCGGCCCGCCGGTGCCCGGCATCGCCTTCTCCTCCCGGCTCCCGGGCCTTCGCTGGGCCGTTCGGGTGACCGAAACCCTGGAACGCTCCAGCCCGGCTTTCCGAACCTGAGCCACCTGACTCGCGGGAGGGCTCCTCACCGGCGCCGCTTCGGCACCCGGCCCGGCCGGCCGTCGCCGTGAAACCCCCGCCGTACCTTCCCTCCTGCCTCACTCACCGCCCGCCGGATCGTCACAGGACCGGCCCGCACTGTGTCTTCCTTCCTCAACGCCCCGGGCGTACCCCGACGGCTCGATCTGATACTCCGTCAGGAAGGGGAGTGGACCGTGTCGTCGTACCGGAATCGAACCGCCGCGCTCGCGTCCGCCCCGGCCCTGGCCGGCTCGGCGGTGTGGATGGCCGCCTTTGCGGCCCGGGCCGAGGTCGTCGACGTCAAACCTGCCGCCGGCCGGCCCCGGCCCCGCCCTGGTTCGCCCCGGAAGCCGACCCGCCGAGACCGCCGAAGACGTGAGGGCATGAGGAAGGGCCGCCGCACCACAGGGGTGCGACGGCCCTTCCCAGGGGTCCGACAGGGTCAGCGGACGTCGCCCATGAGCCCCTTGACCTTCTTGCGGAACATGTACACCGCGAACCCGGCGACCACGGCCAGCGCCGCCTCCAGCGCCACGAAGTTCGTCCGGTCCAGGTTGACGCCGCCCACGGCCGGGTTGGACAGCAGCGCGGTGACGGAGTCGCCCGCGGTGACCGCGAGGAACCACACGCCCATCATCTGCGAGGCGTACTTCGCCGGCGCCATCTTCGTCGTCACGGACAGACCCACCGGCGACAGCGTCAGTTCACCCACGGTCTGGACGAAGTAGATCGCGACCAGCCACATCGCGGCGGCCTTGTGACCGCCCTCCGCGAGGGACAGCGGAGCGAGGAAGAGGAAGAAGGAGGCACCCACGAACACCAGGCCGGAGGCGAACTTCACGATGGTGCTCGGCTCCTTGCCGCGCCGGTTCAGCCACAGCCACAGCCAGGCGAAGACGGGCGCCAGGGCCATGATCAGGACCGGGTTGACCGACTGGTACCAGGAGACCGGGAACTCCCAGCCGAAGATCGTGTTGTCGGCCTTCTCGCTGGCGAACAGCGACAGGGTCGAGCCGCCCTGGTCGTAGATCATCCAGAACACGGCGGCGGCGACGAAGAACCAGACGTACGCCGACACCTTCGAGCGCTCGCCGGAGTCCAGGTCCTTGTCGCGCAGGATGCGGGTGATGACCATGATCGGCACGATCAGGCCGAGGAGCGTGAGGGGGATCAGCGCCCAGTTCAGGGTGAAGTGGCCGGTGCCGCCGACCAGACCGTAGAACACCACGGCGACGGCCAGCCAGATCAGGCCCTTGCGCAGGGTGGACGCCTTCTCGGCGGGCGACAGCGGGGTCGGGACCTCGCTGCTCCGGGCGTTCAGGTGGCGGCTGCCGAGCAGGAACTGTACGAGGCCCAGCGCCATGCCGAGCGCGGCCAGCGCGAAGCCCAGGTGCCAGTCGACGTTCTCACCGACGGTGCCGATGACCAGCGGCGCGACGAAGGCGCCGAGGTTGATGCCGATGTAGAAGACGGTGAAGCCGCCGTCCCGGCGCGGGTCCTCCGGGCCGTCGTAGAGGTGGCCGACCATCGTGGAGATGTTGGCCTTCAGCAGACCGGAACCGATGGCGACCAGGCCCAGGCCGACGTAGAAGCTGGCGGCCGCGGGCAGCGCCAGGCACAGGTGGCCGAGCATGATGACCAGGCCGGCGACGGCGACCGTCTTGCGGGGGCCGAGCACACGGTCGGCGAACCAGCCGCCGGGCAGGGTGAGCAGGTACACCAGCGACAGGTACACGGAGTAGATCGCCGTCGCCGTGCCCGCGCTCAGGTGCAGGCCACCCGGGGCCACCAGGTACAGCGGGAGCAGGGCCCTCATGCCGTAGTAGGAGAACCGCTCCCACATCTCGGTCATGAACAGAGTGGCCAGTCCGCGGGGGTGGCCGAAGAAGGTCTTCTCGGAGCCGGGGGTGCCCGGACGGGCCGAGTCCTTCGTCAGGCTGGACGCCATGGTCGTTCCTTGCTGCTCGGGACGCGCCCCGCGGCAGCGGTGGTGCGCCCGGTGGGGGCTGCCGGCACCGGTGCGTACGGCCGTCCGCCCGACGCCTACGGGGTCCGCTCCGGGTCACGGAACGGTGGGCGGCCGCCACCGGGATCCACGCCTCTACGCGCGTCGCCGCACGACGAGGCCCGGCCACAGGTCGTGTCACGTCGGGGCCGGCGAAAAACCGGCCCACACACAAAAGAGACCTTCAGGGCAAAAGGCCTCCGAAGGTCGCCGTGGTGCTACAGGCGTTGAATCACCATACGGCAGGACACCGACGCATATGGAAGGCCTTGAGAGGCGAATCACAGGTTTCTGGGGAACCGTACCCCGGGTTTCCATGATCCTTACTAGGATCGCACCCCATAGGCAGAGGTTCGTGCGGGTTCCCGCCAAAGGTGAGAAGCGGGTATGCGCCTGGTAAGAATCTGGGCTTCCGGTCACACCCCAGCTCAGGGCCTCGCAGGTCTACCATCACCTCATGACCCGAGTACTGCTCGCCGAGGACGACGCGTCCATCTCGGAGCCGCTGGCCCGTGCTCTGCGCCGGGAGGGCTACGAGGTCGAGGTGCGTGAGGACGGACCCACCGCTCTCGACGCCGGAATGCAGGGCGGCGTCGACCTGGTCGTGCTCGACCTGGGTCTGCCCGGCATGGACGGTCTGGAGGTGGCCCGCCGCCTGCGTGGCGAAGGCCACAGCATCCCGATCCTCATCCTGACCGCGCGCGCCGACGAGGTGGACACCGTCGTAGGGCTCGACGCGGGCGCCGACGACTACGTCACCAAGCCGTTCCGGCTCGCCGAGCTGCTGGCGCGCGTCCGGGCACTGCTGCGGCGCGGCGCCGCCGAGCCGCAGCAGCCGCCCGCCACGCACGGCGTGCGCATCGACGTCGAATCGCACCGCGCCTGGATGGGCGAGGACGAGCTCCAGCTCACCGCGAAGGAGTTCGACCTGCTGCGGGTGCTGGTGCGCGACGCGGGCCGGGTCGTCACCCGCGACCAGCTGATGCGCGAGGTCTGGGACACCACGTGGTGGTCGTCGACCAAGACGCTCGACATGCACATCTCCTGGCTGCGCAAGAAGCTCGGCGACGACGCCGCCAACCCCCGCTACATCGCCACCGTGCGCGGTGTGGGTTTCCGTTTCGAGAAGAGCTGAGCCGCGAGGCAGGCTCGGGTGACAGGACATGCGCCGCCGACTGATCCAGTCCACGCTCGCCGTGGTACTCGTCGTGATCGCCGTCTTCGGCGTCTCCCTCGTCATCGTCGAGACCCGGACCATCAGCAACAGCGCCCAGGAACGGGTGGAGTCCGAGGCGGTGCGGCTGGCCAGCATCGTCGACAGCAGGCTCTTCGGGGCGCAGCAGGTCGACGCCGAGGTGCTGCGCGACCAGGTCACGCAGGACCGCTACTACGCCATGATCCGGATCCCCGGGGAGGCGCCGATCGAGGTCGGCACCAAGCCGGCCGGTGACGTCATCAGCGCGACCGCCCCCGGCGAGGAGGGCGAGACCGTCACCGTCCAGGAGCCGCGCTCCTCGGTGACCCGCGAGGTCGGCCGGACACTGCTGATCATCGGGCTGGTCGCGCTGCTGGCGGTGGTGGCCGCGGTGCTGCTGGCCGTGCGCCAGGCGAACCGGCTCGCCTCGCCGCTGACCGACCTCGCGGAGACGGCCGAGCGGCTCGGCTCGGGCGATCCGCGCCCGCGGCACAAGCGGTACGGGGTGCCCGAGCTGGACCGGGTGGCGGACGTGCTGGACGGCTCCGCCGAGCGCATCGCGCGCATGCTGACCGCCGAACGGCGGCTGGCCGCGGACGCCTCCCACCAGCTGCGGACGCCGCTGACGGCGCTGTCCATGCGGCTGGAGGAGATCACCCTCACCGACGACCCGGACACGGTGAAGGAGGAGGCGACGATCGCGCTGACCCAGGTCGAGCGGCTCACGGACGTCGTGGAACGGCTGCTGACCAACTCCCGCGATCCGCGCACCGGCTCCGCCGTCACCTTCGACCTCGACGAGGTCATCCAGCAGCAGCTCGCCGAGTGGCGGCCGGCGTACCGCAGCGCGGGCCGGGCGATCGTCAGCTCCGGCAAACGGCATCTCCAGGCCGTTGGCACGCCCGGCGCGGTCGCGCAGGTCCTGGCCGCGCTGATCGAGAACTCCCTCATGCACGGCGGCGGCACGGTGGCTCTGCGCACCCGCGTCATCGGCAACCAGGCCGTCATCGAGGTCACGGACGAGGGCCCCGGTGTTCCCGCCGACCTGGGCGCGCGCATCTTCGAACGCGCGATCAGCGGCCGCAACTCCACGGGCATCGGCCTGGCGGTGGCCCGCGACCTCGCGGAAGCCGACGGCGGCCGCCTGGAGATGCTCCAGACCAAGCCCCCGGTCTTCGGCCTGTTCCTGTCCCGCACGCCGCTCCAGAAATCTCTCGAAGGCGAGGACGAGCCGATGGTCCGCTAGGGCCTGTCGTTCGAGTCAGGCCGCCGGGGAATCGGCCGCCCACCCGACCGGGACGGGGCGCGCGAGGGACCCGCCGGACACCGCACCAGGAGAAGGCACCCGCTGCTCAGCCCGCGCCCTGCCGGGCCTTCTCCCTCTTCAGCGCCGGCTCCGCGTCCGCCACCGCGCCCTGGACGGGCAGGGCGCGGAACACCCACGAGCGGTACGACCAGAAGCGGAACAGGGTCGCGATGCCGATGCCGAGGAACTTGAAGATGTTGTTCTGCAGCGGGGTGTCCCAGCCGAAGCCGTACGTGGCCGCGTACAGCACGCCGTTCTCGATGACCAGGCCGATCGCGCTGAACAGCAGGAACAAGGTCATCTCACGGGTACGGCGGGTCTTGTCGCGGTCGCGGTACGTGAAGTAGCGGAAGCCGACGTAGTTGAAGACGATCGCCACGACGGTCGCGATGACGCTCGCGCGGACCACCTGGAGGTCGGTGACGTGCCGCACCAGGTTGAACACGAGCAGGTTGACCAGCACCCCGGCACCGCCCACCGCGCCGAACTTGGCGACTTCGCGGACGAGCCGTCGGAGCCCGGAGGCACCATGTCCCATGGCCATGCAGGCCCCCGTCCGAGTCGGCGTCAACCCAGCCATGCTAACCACCCTCCCCCGTGATCTTCCTGTGGACGCCGGTGGACGGCCGGAGATGGTCCGGGCAGGGCAAGGGAGGGACGGGAACCGGCCACCCTGGCGCGGCCGATACCCTGGGGGAGTGACGTTCCCGGTAGTCGGCATGGTCGGCGGGGGCCAGCTCGCTCGTATGACACACGAGGCAGGCATCCCGCTCGGCATCAGGTTCAAGCTTCTCAGTGACACCCCGCAGGACTCCGCTGCGCAGGTCGTGAGCGATGTCGTCGTCGGCGACTATCGCGATCTCGACACGCTGCGCGAGTTCGCCCGAGGGTGCGATGTGATCACCTTCGATCACGAACACGTACCCACCGAGCACCTCAGGGCTCTGGAGGCGGACGGCATCCCCGTGCGCCCCGGCCCCGACGCGCTCGTGCACGCCCAGGACAAGGGGGTGATGCGCGCGAAGCTCGACGCGATCGGCGTGCCCTGCCCGAGGCACCGGATCGTCTCCGATCCGCAGGACGTGGCCGCCTTCGCGGCGGAGGGCGACGGCTTCCCCGTCGTCCTCAAGACCGTCCGCGGCGGTTACGACGGCAAGGGCGTGTGGGTCGTCGGCTCCGTCGAGGAGGCCGCCGACCCGTTCAAGGCCGGTGTCCCGGTGCTCGCCGAGGAGAAGGTCGACTTCGTCCGCGAGCTCGCCGCGAACGTGGTCCGCTCCCCGCACGGCCAGGCCGTCGCCTACCCGGTCGTGGAGTCCCGTCAGGTCAACGGCGTCTGCGACACGGTCATCGCCCCGGCGCCCGACCTCGACGAGGGCCTCGCCCTGCGGGCCGAGGAGATGGCGCTGAACATCGCCAAGGAACTGGGCGTCGTCGGCCACCTCGCCGTCGAGCTGTTCCAGACCCGCGACGGCCGCATCCTGGTCAACGAACTCGCCATGCGCCCGCACAACTCCGGCCACTGGTCGATGGACGGCGCGGTCACCAGCCAGTTCGCCAACCACGTCCGCGCGGTCCTGGACCTGCCCCTCGGTGACCCGCGCCCCCGGGCCAAGTGGACGGTCATGGTCAACGTCCTCGGCGGCGACTACCCGGACATGTACTCCGCGTACCTGCACTGCATGGCCCGCGACCCCCAGCTCAAGATCCACATGTACGGCAAGGACGTGAAGCACGGCCGCAAGGTCGGTCACGTCAACACCTACGGCGACGACCTGGACGACGTGCTGGAGCGCGCCCGTCACGCTGCCGGCTACCTGAGAGGCACCATCACCGAATGAGCCCTGTTGTTGGCATCGTCATGGGGTCGGACTCCGACTGGCCCGTCATGGAGGCCGCCGCCGAGGCCCTCGACGAGTTCGAGATCGCCTACGAGGTGGACGTCGTCTCCGCGCACCGCATGCCGCGCGAGATGGTCGCCTACGGCGAGCAGGCCGACGCCCGCGGGCTCAAGGTGATCATCGCCGGGGCGGGCGGCGCCGCCCACCTGCCCGGCATGCTCGCCTCCGTCACCCCGCTGCCGGTCATCGGCGTGCCTGTCCCGCTGAAGTACCTCGACGGCATGGACAGCCTCCTGTCGATCGTGCAGATGCCGGCCGGCGTCCCGGTCGCCACGGTCTCGGTCGCCGGTGCCCGCAACGCCGGTCTGCTGGCGGCCCGCATCCTCGCCGCGCACGACGAGGAACTGCGCGGCCGCATGCGCGACTTCCAGCAGGAGCTGAACGACCAGGCCACCGAGAAGGGCAAGCGCCTGCGGGCCAAGGTCGAGGGCTCGGGTGGCTTCGGCTTCGGCGCGGGGAAGTGACGATGACCTCCCTGGAGGCGGCCCGGGAACTCCTGAGCGAGTTCCCGGTCGCCGACGGGCACAACGACCTGCCCTGGGCGCTGCGCGAGCAGGTCCGCTACGACCTCGACGCCCGTGACATCGGCGCCGACCAGGCCGCCCATCTGCACACCGACATCCCGCGGCTGCGCGCGGGCGGGGTCGGCGCGCAGTACTGGTCGGTGTACGTGCGCACGGACTCGCGCGACCCGGTCGCGGCGACACTGGAACAGATCGACTGCGTACGGCAGTTGCTGGCCCGCCACCCGGAGGATCTGCGCCCCGCGCTCACCGCCGCCGACATGGAGGCCGCGCGCGCAGAGGGCCGAATCGCCTCCCTCATGGGCGCGGAGGGCGGCCACTCCATCGCCAACTCCCTGGGCACCCTGCGCGGCCTGTACGGGCTGGGTGTGCGCTACCTGACGCTCACCCACAACGACAACGTCGACTGGGCGGACTCCGCGACCGACGAACCGAGGGCCGGCGGTCTCACCGCGTTCGGCCGCGAGGTCGTACGGGAGATGAACCGGCTCGGCATGCTCGTCGACCTCTCCCACGTCGCGGCGACGACGATGCGGGACGCGCTCGACACGAGCTCCGCCCCGGTGATCTTCTCCCACTCCTCCTCGCGGACCGTCTGCGACCATCCGCGCAACATCCCGGACGACGTCCTGGAGCGGTTGCCCGCCAACGGGGGCGTCGCGATGGTGACGTTCGTGCCGAAGTTCGTGCTCCGGGCGGCCGTCGACTGGACCGCCGCGGCCGACGAGAACATGCGTGCCCACGGCTTCCACCACCTCGACACGACCGCTGAGGCCATGAAGGTCCACCGCGCCTTCGAGGAACGGCACCCGCGCCCGGTCGCCACGGTGTCCACGGTCGCCGACCACCTCGACCACATGCGCGAGGCCGCCGGCATCGACCACCTCGGCATCGGCGGCGACTACGACGGCACGGCCTTCACCCCCGACGGGCTCAGCGACGTCTCCGGCTACCCGAACCTCCTCGCGGAACTGCTCGACCGAGGCTGGTCGAAGGCTGATCTGGCCAAGCTGACCTGGAAGAACGCGGTACGCGTCCTGGACGCGGCGGAGGACGTGGCCCGGGGGCTTCAGGCTTCGCGGTCGCCGTCCAACGCCACGATCGGGTCGTTCGACGGCTGAGTGCTTCGCAGCGACTTCGATCCCGCCTCGATGTCGCTGTGAGTGTCGTCCCGCGCGGAGAGGAACAGCACGGCGCCTCGACGCAGGCAGCCCTGAGCGCGGCAAAGGTCTCGAAGCCGTCCCCGCCAGGGAGAACCGTGTCCCGGACTGCGAGTTCGGGGCGGACCGGGTCGGCGAGCGGGACCGTGTTCCGGCCGCGGTTCGCCGCGTAGATCCAGCGGACCCGAACAGAACATGACATCCACATGCCCTGACTCGAACCCGGGGCACTGCCCCGTCCCGGACGCCCCGTACTTCCGTACCCCGAACGCCCCGCCCACCAGGAACCCCCCTCTGCTCCGTGCGACGGTGACCGTACTGCACGCCGACCGTACGGAGCCGCCATGCGAGACCTCCAGGACGACCTGCGTCCCACCCCCGAGGCCGGCGAACTCGACGATCTGGCTGAGCCGTACCCGGACGAGGTCATGGTCACGGCGGGGCCCTGCGAACCGGTCTCGGACCCGGACCAAGCGCCCGTGATCCGGGCCCACGCCATCCTCGCCGCGCACCCCGTGGCCGACGGCTACAACGGGCTGCCCTGGCACTCGAGCGCCTGTCCTGGTACGAGCTGGAACTCGGCGAGAGCACCGTCGACACGGACGTGCCCCGCCTGCGCCGCGGGCACGTGGGCGCACTGTTCTGGTCACTGCACCTGCCTGAGGGCCTCGCCGGCGACCGGGCCGTCGGCGCCACCATCGAGCAACTGGACCGGGCGAAGGCCCTCGCCCTGGCCTGTGACGAGGGCCTGCGGCTGGCCTGCACGGCCGGGCAGACCGCGGACGCCCGCGCCTGCGGCCGGGTCGCCGTGCTGCTCGGCCCCGCCGCGGCCCCCGCCATCGGCGACTCGCTGGGCATCCTGCGTCAACTGCACGCACTGGGACTGCGCGTACTGACGCTGACCGGGGTGTCCTGGGCGAGCGACGCGGGGCTGACCCGGTTCGGCGAGGAGGTCGTGCGCGAGATGAACCGGCTGGGCATGGTCGCCGATCTCTCCGGGGCCTCCGCCCGGACGATCCGCCGCGTCCTGGCCCTCTCCCGGGCGCCCGTGCTGTGCAGCCGCTCCGCCGCCCGCGCCGTCCGCCCCCACCCGGCCAACCTCCCCGACGACCTGCTGCGGGAACTGGGGGCCGCCAAGGGCCTGTGCCTGGTGCCGCTGACCGCCGAGCAGACCGGGGCCACCGTCCGCGACGTCGCCGACCATCTCGACCACATCCGGGCCGTCGCCGGCGCGCAGAGTCTCGGCCTGTCCGGTACGTACGACTCCGGCTCGGCCCACCCGCGGGAACTCGGCGACACCTCCTGCTATCCGCGGCTGATCGCGGAGCTGCTGCGGCGCGGCTGGGAGGAGGCCGACGTGGCGTTGCTGACCTGGGGCAACGTCCAGCGCGTCCTGCGCGGCGCCGACTTCACCGCCCGCGCCGCCCAGCAGCGGCGCGAGCCGTCGACGGCGACGATCGCCGAGCTGGACGGGTGAGCGGCCGGTCGCCTAGGTGTGCTCTATGCGGCAGAGGCAGAACGGATGCCCGACCGGATCGGCGTACACCCGGAAGTCCTTCTTCTCGTAGTCCTCCCGGTGCAGCACCCGCGCCCCCAGCGTGAGCACCCGTGCCTCGGCCGCGTCGACCTCCTCCCAGGTGGACCCCGCGTCGAAGTCGAGGTGGAACTGCTGTGCGTTGCGGTCGGCCCGCGGCCACTCCGGCGGCGTGTACCCGGGTGACCGCTGGAAGGCGAGCCGCGGCCCGTCGGGGATCCGCAGCACCACCCAGTCCGGGTCGTCCTCCTCGGGCGTGCCGCCTCCGACCGCCGCGTAGAAGCGGGCCAGCGCGCGCGGATCGGGGCAGTCCACGACGACGGAACGGAAACGTGCCACAACAGGCATGGAGCCTCCCGGTGTCAGCAGGCGCAGAGGCAGAACGGGTGCCCCGCCGGATCCGCGTAAACCCGGAAGCTCCGCGTCCGGTCCTCGGCGTCCAGCGGCTTCGCGCCGAGCGCCAGCACGCCCTTCTCGGCCGCGTCCAGGTCCTCCACGTCCAAGTCGAGGTGGAACTGCTGCGAGTGCTCGGGCGAGGGCCACTGCGGCGGTACGTATCCCGGGGCGGTCTGGAACGCCAGCGCCGGTCCGCCCGGCACCTTCAGGTCGACCCACTCGTCCTCGCCGTCGGTCTCCACCGTCGGCGTGCCACCGAGCACCTCGGCGTAGAAGCCCGCCAGTGCGCGCGGGTCGGGACAGTCCAGGACGACGACACCCAGCTTGGCGAGAGCCATGACTTCCTCCTTGAAGTGGCTGTGGGCTTCATGCTGGTTGCTTCATGCTGGTTACCTTCATGGTGCGGGTAACCGGTAACCGTTACCGCATGCTCCCGCATTGGCGGTAACGTCGCAAGGGAAACGCGAGAGGTACGGTCCAGCCATGACGGAGAGATCGCCCGCGCCCGGCGGCCTGGCCCTGGTCGAGGCCCTGGTGAACACGCTCGACATCGAGTCGGGCGCGGACGCGCTGGACACGCTTGAGGGCCGGGCGCGCTTCGGCATCGGACCGGGGGAGACGGACGGGGCCCGTGCCCTGCGGGAGTCCCTGCGCGCGACCCTCCTCGCCCACGCGGGCCACCCGCCGCACCGCCGGGTGCCTCCGCTCGGCGACCTCCTGGCCGCGGCCCCCCTGGTCGTCACGGTCGACGCGGCGGACGGCTCGGCCGCCCTGACCCCCGCCGGCGACCATTCCCTCCACGCCCGCGTGGCAGCCGCCGTCGCCGAGTCCTTGATCACCGGCACCTGGACCCGTCTCAAGGCCTGCGAGGCCCCCGACTGCCACTGGGCCTACTACGACCGCAGCCCGGCCGGCCGCGGCCGCTGGTGCTCGATGCGGGTGTGCGGGGCCAGGGCGAAGATGCGCAGGTACCGGGCCAAGGAGGTGTAGCACCCCGAGCCCGGCCCCGTGGTGCGGAATGCACCAAGACGCCGGTCCGGCCGACTGAGCCTCGGCCGAACCGGCGTCACCCGTCTCGGCGTCGCGCGCTCAGGCCTTCGGGCGGCCCATCGCCCGGTACGTCCAGCCGGCCTTGCGCCAGCGCTCCGGGTCGAGGGCGTTGCGGCCGTCGAGGACGACCCGGGCCGCGGCGACCTCGCCGAGGGCCTCCTCGTCCAGTTCGCGGAACTCCCGCCACTCCGTCAGATGCAGCACGATGTCGGCGCCCCGCACGGCCTCCAGCGCCGACTCCGCGTAGCCGAGGGTCGGGAAGATCCGGCGGGCGTTGTCCATGCCCTTGGGGTCGTAGATCGTGACCTGCCCGCCCTGGAGGTGGATCTGCCCGGCGACGTTCAGCGCGGGGGAGTCCCGGACGTCGTCCGAGTCGGGCTTGAAGGTCGCGCCCAGCACCGCCACCCGCTTGCCGAGGAACGGCCCGCCGCCCAGCGCCTCCCGGGCCAGCTCGACCATCTGCCCACGCTGGCGCATGTTGATGGAGTCGATCTCCCGCAGGAACGTCAGCGCCTGGTCCGCGCCCAGCTCACCGGCGCGCGCCATGAACGCCCGGATGTCCTTCGGCAGACAGCCACCGCCGAAGCCGATCCCGGCCCGCAGGAACTTCTTGCCGATGCGGTCGTCGTAGCCGATCGCCTCGGCGAGCTTGGCGACGTCACCGCCGGCGGCCTCGCACACCTCCGCCATGGCGTTGATGAACGAGATCTTCGTCGCGAGGAAGGAGTTCGCGGAGGTCTTCACCAGCTCGGACGTCGGGAAGTCGGTCACCACGAACGGCGAGCCCTCGGCGATCGGCGTCGCGTACACGTCCCGCAGCAGCTTCTCGGCCCGTTCGCTGCGCACGCCCACCACGATCCGGTCGGGGTGCAGCGTGTCGTCGACCGCGAAGCCCTCACGCAGGAACTCCGGGTTCCAGGCCAGCTCGGCGTCCTCCCCGGCGGGCGCGTGCGCGGCCAGGTAGGTGGCGAGGCGGTCCGCGGACCCGACGGGCACGGTCGACTTGCCGACCACCAGGGCCGGACCGTGCAGATGCGGGGCGAGCGAGGCCATCGCCGAGTCCACGTAGGACATGTCGCAGGCGTACTCGCCGTGCCGCTGCGGTGTGTTCACACAGACGAAGTGCACGTCACCGAACGCGCCGATCTCGGCCCAGTCCTGGGTGAAGCGCAGCCGCCCGCTGGAGCCCTCGATGCCCGCGACATGCCGCCGCAGGAGGTCATCCAACCCCGGCTCGTACATCGGGGCCTCGGCGCGCTCCAGCTTCTCGATCTTCTCGCGCACGATGTCGAGGGCGAGCACCTCGAAGCCCAGCTCGGCCATGGCCGCCGCATGTGTCGCACCGAGATAACCGGTGCCGATCACGGTGATCTTCAGGGCCATGGATGCTCCAGGGGTCTGCGGCATGTCGTGCGCGCCCGAGCATAGCCGGGGCATGACGGCACGCTTCACAGGGCAACTTCTCCGCTGTCGCCTACCTCACGTATCCACTCGCCTGGGCGACCCCATAAACTTTTGATTACTTAACGGTAGTTAGCGTCAGCATCGCAGCGTTTTGGAGCGTGAGAGACCTTGGCCGGATCGGCTGACTTCGACCTGTACCGCCCGTCCGAGGAGCACGACATGCTCCGTGACGCCGTCCGCTCCCTGGCCGAGGCGAAGATCGCGCCCCACGCCGCCGCGGTGGACGAAGAGGCCCGCTTCCCGCGCGAGGCGCTCCAGGCGCTGGTGGCGAACGACCTGCACGCCGTGCACGTCCCCGAGGAGTACGGCGGCGCGGGCGCCGACGCGCTGGCCACCGTCATCGTGATCGAGGAGGTCGCGCGTGTCTGCGCCTCGTCCTCCCTCATCCCGGCCGTCAACAAGCTCGGCTCCCTTCCGGTGATCCTCTCCGGATCCGAGGAGCTGAAGAAGAAGTACATGACCCCGCTCGCCAAGGGCGACGGCATGTTCTCCTACTGCCTCTCCGAGCCGGACGCCGGCTCCGACGCCGCCGGCATGAAGACCAAGGCCGTCCGCGACGGCGACCACTACGTCCTCAACGGCGTGAAGCGCTGGATCACCAACGCCGGTGAGTCCGAGTACTACACGGTGATGGCGGTCACCGACCCGGAGAAGCGCTCCAAGGGCATCTCCGCGTTCGTCGTCGAGAAGTCCGACGAGGGCGTCTCCTTCGGCGCCCCGGAGAAGAAGCTCGGCATCAAGGGCTCCCCGACCCGCGAGGTCTACCTCGACAACGTCCGCATCCCCGCCGACCGCATGATCGGCGAGGAGGGCACCGGCTTCGCCACGGCGATGAAGACCCTCGACCACACCCGCATCACCATCGCCGCCCAGGCCCTCGGCATCGCCCAGGGCGCCCTCGACTACGCCAAGGGCTACGTCAAGGAGCGCAAGCAGTTCGGCAAGCCCATCGCGGACTTCCAGGGCATCCAGTTCATGCTCGCCGACATGGCCATGAAGATCTCCGCAGCCCGTGCCCTGACGTACCAGGCCGCCGCCGCCTCCCAGCGCGTCGACGCCGACCTCACCTACCAGGGGGCCGCCGCCAAGTGCTTCGCCTCGGACGTGGCGATGGAGGTCACCACGGACGCCGTTCAGCTCCTCGGCGGCTACGGCTACACGCGGGACTACCCGGTGGAGCGCATGATGCGTGACGCCAAGATCACGCAGATATACGAGGGCACGAACCAGGTCCAGCGGATCGTCATGGCCCGCAACCTGCCGTAACCGGTCTCGCCGGCCGGAGCCTTCGGCCTCGCGCGACACCGCGGTCCCCGGCTCCCGCCGGGGGCCGCGCTCGTTCCACGGGCGGCTGCCGACGGCCCGGCCATGCCCTCACAGGAAGCGGCGGATCGGGGTGACCGCGGCCTCGGTGAGGCGCTGGGGCAGGGGGCGCCGCTTCCAGCGGGAGGGATCGATCGGCTCGCTCAGCTTCCGGTCGGCCTCGAAATCCGCGTCGAGCGCCGCGGTGAAGTCCTCGTCGAGGACGGCCAGGACGACCTCCTCGTCGTGCTCCATCGAGCGGCGGTTGAAGTTGGTGGAGCCGATGAGGGAGCACACCCCGTCCACGGTGATGATCTTCGTGTGGAGCATGGTCGGCTGGTACTCCCGCACCTCCACCCCGGCGTCGACGAGGCTCTGATAATGCTGCCGCCCGGCCAGCAGGCACGCCCGCTGGTCGGTGTGCGGCCCGGGCAGCAGGATCTCGACCCGGACCCCGCGGCGGGCCGCGGCGGCGAGGAGGCCGATGAAGTAGGTGTCGGGCGCGAAGTAGGCCGTGGCCAGCCGCAGGCGCTCCTGCGCCGAGCGGATCACCACCCGCAGGACCGTCTGCATGTCCTGCCAGCCGAAGCCCGCCGAGCCCCGCACGACCTGGACCGTGGCCCGGCCCGGCTGGTCCTGCGCGATGAAGCGGTCATGGTCGTCGTAGAGGTCGTCGTGGCACTCGGCCCAGTTCTGGGCGAAGGCCGCGGCGATGCCGTCCACTGCGGGTCCGCGGACCCGCACGTGGGTGTCGCGCCACTCGTCCGGGTTCCGGGCGTCGCCGCACCACTCCTGCGCTATGCCGACGCCCCCGGTGAAGGCGGTGTGCTCGTCCGTGACCAGCACCTTGCGGTGACAGCGGTGGTTCTGCCGCATCGGCGACAAGCGCGTGGGCTTGCGGAACCAGGCCACCTGGACACCCGCATCGTCCATGGCGTCCAGCAGGTCCGGCTCGATCTCCTTGGCCCCGAAGCCGTCCAGCAGCAACCGCACCCGTACGCCGGCGCGTGCCCGCTCGGCCAGGGCGGCGGCGAATTCGTGCGCGATCTCGCCGCGCCAGTACACGAACGTCATCATGTCGACGGTGTGTTCCGCGGCGCGGATGGCGGCCAGCATGGCGGGGAAGATCTCGTCGCCGTTGCGCAGCGCCACGAGTTCGTTGCCCTCGGTCGCGGCGATGCCGATCAGCCGCTCCAGCCGCCTGCGCAGCCGCTGCTTCCGCGCCTCCGGTTCTGTCTGCCCCGGCCCCCGCCGTTCGTCGTACGTCTGCTGTGTCACGTGTGGTCTCCCCTGCCACGGGCTGCTCGCCGCCCCCACCTGCGCGGCACCGGGCGCCCCGGGGACGCGCCTGCACACCCTCTTTGCCGCTGTCGGCGTTTTCACGCAGACCCGGGTGAGGCGTGCCTCACGTGTGGAGAGCGCCGCACCGGCGACCGCACACGGGCGGGCGTCCTGTGGTGCTCATGGGGTGAGAGGCGTAGGACGGAGGGGCGGGCGCCGATCCGCGGCTCCCGTCGTCCCCCGGGAGGAAGTCATGACACAGCAGCCCGCCACCGCGACCCCGCTGAGCAAGGAGACGCAGGACTGCGTCCAGGCGTGCATGGCCTGCCACAGCGTGTGCGAGGAGACCATGAGCTCCTGCCTGCAGATGGGCGGCCCGGCCCAGATGCAGATCATGAGTGCCGTCATGGACTGCGCCGAGATGACCCGCATGTGCGCCGACATGATGATGCGCCGCTCGCCCCTCGCGGCCGAGATGTGCGCGATGTGCGCCCGCGCCTGTGACATGTGCGCCGAGGCGTGTATGTCCATGCCGGACGACGAGCAGATGATGCGCTGCGCCGAGGCGTGTCGCCGCTGCGCGGACATGTGCCGCTCGATGTCGGCCGCCACGATGTGAGACCGCCTCACGGCGAAAGGGGGCACCCGCCCGGGTGCCCCCTTCCTTCCTGCCGCTTGTGCTCAGTTGCCCGAGACGGTGACCTTCTCGTCGTTCTTCAGCTGGTTCACCAGCGTCTTCACCTTCGCGGTGTCCCACTGCAGGTTGCCGTTCGCGGAGCTGCCCGCGATCGGCATGTTCATCGACTTGCCCTCACCGCCACTGACGCCCTTCATCGCCCAGAACATCGACGCCAGGTCGAACAGGCCCATGTCCTTGTCGACCACCAGGGAGTCCAGGCCCGCGCCCATGGTCGGGTACAGCTTGAACGGGTTGAGGACCGTGCTCGGCGTGGCGACCTGGTTGGCCAGGGCCGAGAGGAACTTCTGCTGGTTCTTCGTACGGTCCAGGTCGGAGCCCCGGAGGGCATAGCGCGTGCGGACGAAGGCGAGGGCCTGCTCGCCGTTGAGCGTCTGCTTGCCCTTCTTGAGGTCGGCACCCGACTTGGTGTCCTTGATGTCCTGCGGGATGTCCATCTCGACCCCGCCGACCGCGTCCACGATGCTCGCGAAGCCGCCGAAGCCGATCTCCACGTAGTGGTCGATGTGCAGGCCCGTGTTGGCCTCGACGGTACGGACCAGCAGCTCCGGGCCGTCCTCCGCGTACGCCGCGTTCAGCTTCACCTGGCGGCCCGTGGCCGGGTAGAACTTGCCGGAGTCGGAGCCCTTGAAGGACGGGATCGTGACGTTCGAGTCACGGGGCAGCGAGATCAGCGTCGGGCCGTTGCCGCCGGTGTGCAGGATCATCATCGAGTCCGTGCGCTTGCCCTCGGCGGACCCGGTGTGCAGCTTCTTCTTCTCCTCGGCCGACATGCCCGCGCGGCTGTCGGAGCCGACGATCAGGTAGTTGGTGCCCTCGCCCGCCTCCGGCCGCTCGATGACCTTCGACAGGTCGACGTCGCGGTTGAGCTTGGAGTCGGCCCAGAAGTACGTGGCGACACTCGTCACCACCAGCACCGTCACCACGGTGATCGTCGTCACCTTGATACGGCGGCGCCAGTTCGGCGCGGGGCGCGGCTCGTACCCTCCGTCGCCCGGACCGCCCGGACCGCCCGGACCGCCCGGGCCTCTGCCGCCGGGGGAGCCGTAGACCTGGCCGGTGTTGTATCCGCTGTCGTAACGGTCGGCGGGACCGTGGCCGCCGCCGTCGACGTACGACGGCTGCTGCGGCACTCCGCCCTGGTACGGCGGGGCGCCTCCGTAGCCGGCCGGCCCGGGCGACGCCGCCGGGCCGCGGCGGACCTGCCGCATGACGCGGGCGCTCTCGGGCTGGGCGCTCGAGCTTCCGCGTCCGTAGCGGTTGCCGCGGTTGTCGTCGGACCGTCCCTCGGGCCAAGTGTTCATGCGCCCCAGTGTGCAGGTCACCGCAGTGGGCCATACAAGAGTCGTCGGAAAATCAGAGCACGGCTGTGGCGAAGCTGACACAAAAACCCCTCATACCGCCTCGGCATAAGGTAGGGGCCATGACAGACCAGGCGCCGGCTGCGGATTCCGGCACTCCGGAGATCCCGGGCAAGCCGACTTCGGCCTCCCGCACCACCCTCAGCCACATCATGACCCACAACGACACGAACCTTCTGGGGACGGTGCACGGCGGGGTGATCATGAAGCTGGTCGACGACGCGGCGGGGGCCGTCGCCGGGCGCCACTCCGGCGGGCCGGCGGTGACGGCGTCGATGGACGAGATGGCGTTCCTGGAGCCTGTCCGCGTCGGTGACCTGGTCCACGTGAAGGCACAGGTCAACTGGACCGGCCGGACCTCGATGGAGGTCGGTGTCCGGGTCCTGGCCGAGCGCTGGAACGAGTCCGCCCCGCCCACCCAGGTCGGATCGGCCTACCTCGTCTTCGCCGCCGTCGACGCCGACGGCAAGCCCCGCCGGGTCCCGCCGGTCCTCCCGGAGACCGAGCGCGACAAGCGCCGCTACCAGGAGGCCCAGATCCGCCGCACCCACCGCCTGGCCCGCCGCCGGGCGATCATGGAACTCCGGGAGAAGCGGGCGGCGGAGGGGTTCGAGGACTGACGCGCGCCTACGAGCACGCCACCTCGTCCCCCCGCACCACCCCGAACTCGCCCTGCCCCGGGTCCTCGGCCCGCACCTTCCGCACGCGTTCGAAGTCCGTGCCCGCGATCACCTTCAGCGTCGGGCCCAGGCCCTTGACCGCGCGGAGTTCGCTGCCCGGCAGGGCGGCCGCGAGGGATTTGGCCGAGCGGTCCCAGCGGGGGTCGTGGGCGACGATCGTGCGCTTCACATCGCGGTCGGCGGCGTTCACCGGGGCCTTGGTCGTGCGGAAGCCCGTCGAGGCCAGGGCCGCGTCCATCCGGTGCCCGAGGCCGGGGGTGCGGGTGCCGTTCTCCACCTGGACGCGGATCTGCTGCGGGGCGACCGGGACGATCCGGGCCGTGCCGTGCGGCCGGTTCGCGGACAGCGGCTGGTCCTGGCGCAGGGCGTGGAAGAGGCGCTCGGCCTTCACGGGGTCCCACTTCAGGGTCGAGCCGACACCCTTCACGGCGTAGCCCATCCGCCCGATGGGGACGGTCGTGAACTCGGACGAGGAGGGGGAGAAGTTACGCATGGCCCGCCCCAGGTCCAGCATTTCCTCCGTGCCGAAGCCCTTGTCGACCCGCACCGAGCCGAGCACCGCCCGGGTCACGTCCCGGAACTTCATCGGGTTGAGGAGGAGCCCGGAGGACGTGATGCGCTCCACGAGCGCCGCCATGAACCGCTGCTGCCGTTTCATGCGGCTCAGATCGGACGAGCCGTCCACATGGCGGGCGCGTACGTACTGAAGCGCCTGCCCGCCGGCGAGCGTGTGCCGGCCCGCCGGCAGGTCCAGGCCGGTGTAGCTGTCCTTCAGGGGGTCCGCGGTGCAGATCCGCACGCCGCCGACCACGTCCACGGTCTTCATGAAGCTGGTGAAGTCGACCTCCAGGTAGTGGTCGATCTTCACCTTGGTCATGCTCTCGACGGTGCGCACGGTCAACTGCGGACCGCCCTCGGCGTACGCGGCGTTCAGCTTGACGGGGTGCCCGTGGTGCCGCCTGCCCGACGTACGGTCGACGTGCGCCGGCGTCACGGCGTACGAGTCGCGCGGCAGGCTCACCACGCTCGCCCGCTTCCGGTCCTGGGAGATGTGCACGATCATCATCGTGTCGGTGCAGTGGCAGGGGGCACCGCCCAGCCGGTACTTCCGCCGCTCCTCCTTGCTGATCTTCTCGCGGCCGTCGGTGCCGACCAGCAGGACGTTCATACCGTGGCCCGCCTGCGGCCGGTTCTTCATGTCCTTGAAGGGGTCGACCCGGGCGATGTCCGCGTCCAGGCTGGTCATCACCGCGTGCCCGATCCCGGCGGAGGCGAGGACCACCACGGACAGCGTGGTGACGGCACGCACGCCCCACTGCGGCTTCCGGCGCCGGGCGGGTGGTGCGGGCCGGCGCGGAGCACGGGGGTGGGGGGAGGGCTGCTGCGGTCGGCGTTGCGAGGCGGCGGTGGACCGAGGGGATCGCGGCGGCGTGGGCATGGGGACACCTCCGGACGACGGCCGTACGTGGGATCCGTGAAACCGTAGGCCGATACGATCTGCGGCCCGCGGTACCGCCCCGGTGGCGCGCACCGGTGTCCCCCGTTCGCGGTAACGTGAGCCCCCTATGAACGCCAATCCCGACGTGCGGCTCCCCGCCGTTTCCGTGATCATGCCCGTCCTCAACGAGGAACGGCATCTGCGGGGAGCAGTCCAAGCGATCCTCGCGCAGGAGTACGCCGGCGAGATGGAGGTCGTGATCGCCCTCGGTCCGTCCACGGACCGCACGGACGAGATCGCCGCCGAGCTCGTGGCCGAAACCGCGTCTCTCACAAGCAAGCGTGTGCACACCGTTCCCAACCCCACGGGCCGTACGCCGGCCGCGCTGAACGCCGCGATCAACGCCTCCCGGCATCCGATCGTCGTCCGCGTCGACGGGCACGGGATGCTCTCGCCGAACTACATCGCCACCGCCGTACGGCTCCTGGAGGAGACCGGAGCACAGAACGTCGGCGGCATCATGCACGCCGAGGGCGAGAACGACTGGGAGCACGCCGTCGCCGCCGCGATGACCTCGAAGATCGGGGTCGGCAACGCCGCCTTCCACACGGGCGGGCAGGCGGGCCCCGCCGAGACCGTCTACCTGGGAGTGTTCCGGCGCGAGGCGCTGGAGCAGCAGGGCGGCTACAACGTGGAGTTCATCCGCGCCCAGGACTGGGAGCTGAACTTCCGGATCAGGGAGGCCGGGGGCCTCATCTGGTTCTCGCCCGAGCTCAAGGTGTCGTACCGGCCGCGGCCGAGCGTGAAGGCGCTCGCCAAGCAGTACAAGGACTACGGCCGGTGGCGGCACGTCGTCGCCCGCTACCACGAGGGCTCGATCAACCTGCGCTACCTCGCCCCGCCGACCGCCGTGTGCGCGATCGCGGCCGGGGCGGTGGTGGGCGCGCTGCTGACGCCGTGGGGCTTCGTGGTGCCCGGCGGTTATCTCGCGGCGATCCTGCTCGGCTCGGTGCCGGCGGGCAAGGGGCTGCCGCTGAAGGCGCGGCTGCAGATCCCCGTGGCGCTCGCCACGATGCACATGTCGTGGGGTTGGGGCTTCCTGACCAGTCCACGGTCGCTGGCGAAGAAGGTCATCGCCTCCCGGCGGCCGGCGGTCCGCGCGGACGCGGCCGCGAGCTGACCGGGCGCGATCACGGGCTCCTTCCCGTTCGGGAGGGAGCCCGTTCCCGTCACCAGGTGAAGCCCGGGTTCACGTGCATGCAGGCCTTGTCGTCCGCGCCGTTGAGGGCGTCGGCCGACTCGGGGGTCTTGTTGTTGCGCTCGGGTGCCTCGTAGTCGGTGCCGGTACGCCAGTCCGCGCCGACGACGAGGGTGACGCCCGTGACGTCGGTCGACCGCTTCACCGAACCGAGCGGGATACCGAGGGACTTGGCCACCCGCCGGGCGTCGCCCTCCAGGTCGGCGCTCGGGTAGCGGACGACGGTCGTGCCCTCGCTCCAGGAGCCGCCGGTGTCGGCGACGGCCTCGGTGAAGCCCTTCTCCTTCAACAGCCCGGCCACCGTGCTCGCACGCCCACCGGCCGGGGCCAGGGTGTCGGTGCGGGTGCCGTTGCGGACCTGGACGGCGATGGCGTCGTCGGCCGCGGCCGGGTCGGTGGAGGCCTTCTCCTCGGTCGCCCTCTTCGGCTCGTCCTTGCCGTCCAGGGCGATGTCCTCCCTCACCAGCCGGAACAGCTGCTCGGCGTCCTCGGTGGGCTCGACCCGGGCGCCCACGTACCGGTTGGGCATGGTGGTCATGGTGATGCGTTCCGGCTCCACCCTGCGCAGCTCGTTGCTGAGGTCGTAGAGCTTCCTGACGGTGTCGAGGCCCGGGTCGACGGTCATGGCCCGGGTGGCTTCCTCGGCGAGCCTGCGCAGCTGGTTCGGGCTGCTGAGGGTGGCGTTGTCGCGCAGCCGGCGGACCATCGCGTTCATGTACATGTGCTGGGCCTTGGCGCGGGCGAGGTCGCTGCCGTCCTCGAAACCGTAACGGGTGCGCAGCCACTGCAGGGCCTGCTCGCCCTGGATGTAGGAGGTGCCCTTCTCCAGTTTCAGGCCCGAGCCCTTGCCGTCGGAGGTGCGGGAGTGGATGTTGGCGTCCACGCACACCGGGACTCCGCCGACGGCGTCCGCCATCGACACCACGCCCGCGAAGTCGACCATGATGAAGTGGTCGATGCGGATGCCGGTGAGCTCCTGCCAGGTGGCGACGGTGCAGCCGGGGCCGCCGTGCCCGAGGCTCTGGTTGGTCATCGTCCGGCCCCGCGTCGCCGGGTACACCTTGCCGTCGTCCGGGTCGGTGCACTTGGGGATCTTCACCAGGGTGTCGCGGGGCATGCTGATGACCGACATGTTGGTGCGGTCGGCGGACAGGTGCAGCAGCATCTGGACGTCCGCGAGGGGGGTGCCGCCGAAGGTCTCGCGGGCACCGCCGAGTTTCTGGTTCTCCTCGGTGTCCCGCGCGTCGGATCCGATGAGCAGGATGTTCAACGGCGTCTGACCGGCGGCGTTCGGTGTCGGAGCGGCGACCTTGCTGTCGCCGAGGTTGAGGTCGTCCTTCTTGATGTTGCCGTTCAGACGCAGGTAGTAGACGTAACCGGCGCCAGCGGTCCCGAGTATCAGAACGGCCAGCACGACCGCGGCCCACTTCAGGGCCCGCCGCCGACGCGAAGGGCGGGCGCCGCGGAGCCGGCCGCTGCCCTCACCGCCGCTGCCCGAACCGCCGTCGCGGCCGGAGGCCGGGGCGCCGCGCGGCGGTGTGTCCCCGTCGTGCGCTCGCGCACCGCTGCCCTCGCGGGTGGGTGTCTTCGCGTCCTTGGCCGGAGTGCCGTCGCTGCCGGGGGTGTTCGCGTCGTCGGCCGGGGTGCCGTCGGCGGGTGTCTTCGTGTTCCGTGCCCGGCGGTCATTGCCCGGTGTCGCCGATGTTCCGTCGCCGGCAGGCCGCTGGGCGCCCGGTGCCGGCTCGTCACCGTCCGTGCCCCGGGTGCCGGGCTCGACCTCGTCCACTCCCGGTTCGCGGACGCTCCGTCGCGCTCCGTCCTCCCGCACACCGCTCTGCGTCACTTCCCCGGTCCTCTCCGCCCCCGGCGCATGCAACAGGCCCGTCCTGCCCCCTGTTAGACGCACGACGGGCCTGTCAGTTGCCCTCAGCGGGTCAACTCGCGCACTTGACCTTGTCGGCCGTGGACTTCTCCACGTCCGGCACCTCGACCGGGGCGTTCAGCTTCACGCCGGCGCCCTCGAAGTCCCTGCCGAGGGTCAGGGTCATCGCGGGCAGCCCCTGGGAGTTGGTCACACTCTCGCCGGGCTTCAGCGCGGACCCGGACAGGCCCATGATGTCGGCGAGGCGGCGGGCCTGATCGGCCTGGTCGGGGGCGTACTCGAGGGTCGTCTTCGCGAGCGCGGCGGGCGCGTTGCCGGCGTTCTCGGACTTGGTGACGCCCTCCTCGACCTGGAGGTACCGGACCATCTTCTGTGCACCGCCGGCGACAGCACCGCCGTTGAAGATCCGGACCCGGACCTCGGAGGCCGGGGCCTTGGTGCCCTTCAGCCGCGCCGCCTCGGCGTCCTTCTCCTTCTTCTTCTGCTGCTTGACCTCGGTGAAGGAGACATCGTTCTTGATCATGTCGAACACCTGGGGAGCCCGCGACTCGTTGAGGACGACCGTCGCCTTCACCGTCTCCGCCGGGTTGTCCTTCACCGGGACCGTCGTGAAGGTGATGTTCTTCGTCGGCACCTGCTTCAGCTCCAGCGCGACATCCTTCAGCGTGCCGACCGAGCCGATCGCCTTGTCCACGGTCAGCGCCTCGGTCGCGGCCTCGGCCAGCTTCAGCAGCTTGGAGGGGCTCGTGAGGGTGTCGCCTGAGGACATCTTGCGCATCAGCGAGCCGAGGAACTGCTGCTGCACCTTGATCCGGTCGAGGTCACCGCTGTTGCCGAAGCTCTTGCGGGTCCGGACGAACGCGAGGGCCTGCTCGCCCTCGACCTTCGACGGGCCCGCGGGCAGGACGAGTTTGGACTCCTTGTCGTTGACCGCCTTCTCCACACACACGTCGACCCCGTCCACCGCCGTGGTCAGCGTCTTCACCGCGTTGAAGTCGGCCATCATGAAGTGGTCGACGGAGATGCCGGTGTTCTCCTTCACCGTGCGCATCGTGCAGCCCGGGTCCCGGCCGCTCTCCCCGAGGCTGCGGTTGAACCGGACGCCCCGCTGGCCCGGGACGATCTTCTCCGAGCCGTCCTCGAGCTTCGTCGGGCAGTCGGGGATGTTCACGATCAGGTCCCGGGGGATGCTGAGCGCGGTCGCGTTGGAGCGGTCCTTGGCGACGTGCAGCAGGATCGTGGTGTCGGCGTGCCCGGAGCTGCCCTTGTCGCCGTAGCCCTCGTTGCCCTCACCGGTGCGCTTGTCCGTGCCGATGATGAGGATGCTGAAGGCCTCGTCCTTGCTGAAGTTGCCGGCACCGGCGCTGCCGATGTCGGTCGTCTTGACGTTGCCCTCCAGGTGCCGGAGGTAGAAGTAGCCGGCCGCGCCGACCCCGACCAGCACGAACGCCATCGTGCCGCCGGTCCACATCAGCGCCTTCTTCGCCTTCTTGGGCTTGCGCTGCACCGACCGGCGTCCACCTCGCCGGCCCACCGCGGGCTCCTCGGGCACGGCGCGGCGCCTGCGCTGCGGCGGAACGTCCTTGCGGGTCGCGCCTCCACGGGGAGCCGCCGTACGCGGGGCTCCTGAACGGGCGGCCGCCGTACGCGGAGCCGCCGTGGATGCGTGTGTCCCGGGAACCGGCGACCGCGATGCGGACGGGGTCAGTCGCAGTTCGTATTCACCGGTCTTCGGATTGAGTACCCATTGGTCTGCGGGGTCCGTCTGGCCCCCCCGCCCACGGTGTTGCGCGTCCACGGTCGTCCGATTCCTCCGTCGGGGCACGCGGCGCCCTCTCCCCCCGGAAGGCGCGCACGGGTACTTGGTCATCACAGAAGCACTGGATCGCTCACACTATCCGCCCAGTTGAACGTCGGTGTGCGCTGAATGACAAATTCAACATCCACACACGGGGCAATACATCCCAAGTCCGCGAACGGGGATTCGGCGGACCCGTGTGCGTGTGACGCTCCGGCAGCTACCAGCGATAGGGCTTGTAGACGTCCATGCACGTACCGGCGTCCGAGCCGTTGAGCGCGTCCGCGTCGCCGGGCAGATCCTCGGCCTTGGGCTTCGGCGGCTTCGGATACGCCGTACCCGTACGCCAGTCGGCGCCCACGTCGACCGTGACGCCCGAGACGTCGGTCGACCGCCGCACGGAACTCGACGGGATGCCCAGCGACTTGGCGACCCGCCGCGCGTCACCCTCCAGCTCGGCGCCCGGGTAGCGCACGACGGTCCGCTCCTCGGAGAGCGCGCCGGAGGTGTCCGCGGCGGCCTTCGTGAAGCCCTTCCCGACGAGCGACTGCGCGACGGCGCCCGCGCGTCCGGCGACCGGCCCGAGCGTGCTCGAACGTGTGGCGTTCCGCACCAGGACGCCGATCTCGCCGTCCGGGGCGGCCGGGTCCGGGGAGGGCTTCGCTCCGGCCTTCTTCGCCGTGCCCCGCTTCCCGCCCTTGCCGTCGAAGGGCACGTCGTCGCGGAGCATCTGCCACACCCGGTCGGCGTCGGCGCCGGCCGGAACCAGGTGGTTGGCGTCCCGGGGGTCCGCGGCCGTGGGCAGCGTCGTCATGGTGATGCGGTCCGTCGGAACCGTCCTCAGCTGCGTCCCCAGGTCGTACAGCTTCTTGACCGTGCCGATCTCCTCCGAGACGTGCAGCGACTTCGTGGCCGCCTCCGCGAGGTCCGTCAGCCTGCCGGTGTCGGTGAAGACGTTCTGCGCCTTGAGCGTGCGGATCATCGAGTTCATGTACATGTGCTGCGCCCGGGCCCGCAGCGGGTCGCTGCCCCAGGCGTGGCGGGTGCGCAGCCACCGCAGCGCCTGCTCGCCCTTGACCTTCGGGTGGCCGGCCCGCAGCTTCAGGCCGGAGCCGCCGGGCACACCCGGCAGCGGGCGGTCCCACACGTTCTGGTTCACGCAGACCTCGACCCCGCCGACGGCGTCCGCCATCTGCACCACGCCGGCGAAGTCGATCGTCATCCAGTGGTCGATGTAGACCCCGGTGAGGTTCTCCCAGGTCGCCAGCGTGCAGCCCGCTCCGCCACGGGCCAGCGAGGTGTTGATGATGGTGTTGACCGGCCGGTACGTCCGGCCGCTCCTCGGGTCGGTGCACTTCGGTATGTCGACCCGGGTGTCGCGCGGAATGCTCACCACGGACGCGCTCTTGCGGTCGGCGGCCAGGTGGATGAGCATCTGCACGTCGCCGAGCGGGGGGTTGCCGCGGCTGTCCCGGCCACCGCCCAGCCGGACGTTCTCGTCGGAGGCACGGCTGTCCGAGCCGATCAGCAGGATGTTCAGGGGCGTCTGCCCCGCCGCGTTCGGCTCCGCCCTGGTGGCCTCGAAGTCGCCGCTGCTGCGCCGGCCCTTGTGGATGTTGCCGTTCAGGTGCTCGTAGTAGACGCAGCCGGCACCGGCCGTCGCGAGGACGAGCACCGAGAGGCCGGTAACCGACCAGCGCAGGACGCGGCCGCCGCGGCGGCCGGGCGGCCGGCCCCCGGAGCCGCCGGCACCCGCGGACCTGTCCGGTCCGCTTCCGTCCGTGGCCGGACCCCGCGGAACGGCACCCGGCTTCGTCCCCTCCCCGTACACACTGCTGCCCTGCGCCATCTCTCCCGCTTCCCCACCCCGCGTGCGTTCGCGCGTCATCGGACACGGCCCGCCGTACGCCCTGTGAGACGTACGGCGGGCCGGTCAGGTCACTCGGCGCACTCGACCTTGTCCGCCGTGGACTTGTCGACGCCCTCCGGTGCCTTCGCCGGCGCGGTCAGGGAGACGCCCGCGCCCTCGAAGTCCTTGCCGAGGGTCAGGGTCATCGCGGGCAGCCCCTGGGAGTTGGTCACGCTCTTGCCCGGCTTCATCGCGGACCCGGACAGGCCCATGATGTCGGCGAGGCGGCGGGCCTGCTCGGCCTGGTCGGGCGCGTACTCCAGCGTCGTCTTCGCCAGGGCGGCGGGCGCGTTGCCGGCGTTCTCCGACTTGGTCACGCCCTCCTCGTTCTGCAGCCAGCTGAGCGTCTCCTGCGCGCTCCCGGCGACGGCACCGCCGTTGAGGATCCGCACCCGCACCTCGGAGGCCGGGGCCTTGGTGCCCTTCAGCCGGGCGGCCACCGCGGCGGCCTCCTTCTTCTTCTGCTCCTTGACCGCGGTGAAGGAGACGTCGTTCCTGATCATGCTGAAGACCTGCGGGGCCGTCGACTCGTTGAGGACGACCGTGGCCTTCACCGTCTCCGCCGGGTTGTCGATCACCGGCACGGTGGTGAAGGTCAGGTTCTTGGTGTCCAGCTTGCCCAGCTCCAGACCGAGGTCCTTCAGCTTGCCGATGCTGTCCAGCTGCGAGTCGACGGTCAGCGCCTTCGTGCCCGCCTCGGCCAGGTCGAGCATCTTCGACGGGTTGGTCAGCGTGTCGTTGGACTTCAGCTTGCGCATCAGCGCACTCAGGAACTGCTGTTGCAGCCCGATCCGGCTCAGGTCGCCGCCGAAGCCGACGGCGTGCCGGGTCCGCACGAACGCCAGCGCCTGCTCGCCCTCGATGGTGTGCGTGCCCTTCGACAGCTTCAGATGCGAGTCCGGGTCGTCTATGTCCTTGCCCAGGCAGACCTCGACCCCACCCACCGCGCTGGTCAGGGTCTTGACCGCGTTGAAGTCGGCCACCATGAAGTTGTCCGGCTTGACCCCGGTCAGCTCGGTCACGGTCCGCATGGTGCAGCTGGGCGTACGGCCGTCCTGGCCGAGGCTGGTGTTGAAGCGGACCTGCTGCGTGCCGGGGATGACCTTCTGGGAGCCGTCCTCCTGCGTGGTCGGGCAGTCCGGCACGTCCACGATCAGGTCACGCGGGATGCTCAGCGCGGTGGCGTTCGAACGGTCCTTGGAGACGTGCAGCAGGATGGTGGTGTCGGCGTGCCCGACACTGCCCGCGTCGCCGTACTTCTCGTTGCCCTTGCCGGTGCGCTTGTCGGTGCCGATCAGCAGGATGTTGATCGCCTTGTCCTTCTCGAAGCCACCGGTGCTCGCGCCGTCGTCGGAGAAGGAGGCGATGTTGTCGTTCAGGTGCTCGATGTAGAAGTACGCGGCGCCCGCACCCGCGACCAGCACGAACGCCATCGTGCCGCCGGTCCACAGCAGGGCCTTCCTGCCCTTCGAGGCCTTCTTGGCCGGCCGCCTGCCGCGCCGCCCCGGCAGCGGCTCCTCCGGCGCCCCGCGGCGCCTGCGCGGCTGCACCGCACGTCCCTGCGTCTCGCGTCGCGGCCGGCCGGGCGCCTCCGTACGGCCGCGCGCCTCGGTACCGCCGCGCGCCTCTGTACGGCCGCGCGCCTCTGTACGGCCGCGCGCCGGCGGGTCCGCGTCGGAGGACGGCGGCCTGCGGGGCCCGGGGACGGCCGACTGCGGTGCGGAAGAACCCAGTCGCAGTTCGTATTCGCCGGTGTCCGGGTTGAGCACCCACTGGTCTGCGGGATCGATGTCGTCCGCCCGCCCACGGCCTTGCGCGTCCACGGTTGTCTGATTCCTCCGTCGGGGCACGCGGCGCCTTCCCCTCCAAGGCGCTCGGGTCTCGGTCACAGTGCGCGAACTCAGGACCGTCCCTCAGAGCCGGGCGCACCGGATCGCTCACACTAACCGCCCACTCCAGCGTCAAACGACGACCGTGACAAATTCCACGTCCCTACACCTGGGCAATTCGCCCATTTCTCAGGTGAAGAGTTCGTTCCCTTGGAGTGACCTTGGTGCCCGCTTTACTCACAGGTGTCCTCGGCTGCCGTGTTCCCCCGGAACGTCGGTGGAGGAGAAACGGTGACGGAGGGCTTCCCGGAAGGCCCCGGATGTGAATCCCCGTGGGGCCCGGCACGCGCGTCGGGAGGCCTCAGCGGGGCGGAACCGTGCGGTACGTTTCCCGCCACGACCACGGGTGTGTCGGTGCGCAGCCGTTCGAACAGTTTCTCCGCCTCGGGCTCCACGAGTTGGTCGCGATTGGCGTCGTACGCGTACGACTCCCGGGGGACGGTGAGGAATTGCACTTGTTCCATGGGGATGTGGCGCAGACCCCGCACGAGTTCGTACAAGCCGCGCAGGCTCGCCAGATCCGGGTCGGTTGTGAGAGAGGACGTGGCGGCGTCCAGCACGGGATACAGCTTTGCCGGATTCAGCAGAACGTCATTGCTGCGCACCTTGTTGACGAGCGCCCCGAGGAATCGTTGCTGCCGCTCCATCCGCTCCGTGTCGCTGCCGTCGCCGAGGGACTTGCGGGCGCGGACGTAGCCGAGGGCCTGCTCGCCGTCGAGCGTCACCCGCCCGGCGGGCAGGCTCAGCTTGGCGGCGCGGTCGTCGATCGGTTCCCGCAGGCACACCCCGACGCCGTCGACCGCGTCCACCATCTTCTTGAAGCCGTGGAAGTCGACGACGACGTGGTGGTCGACGCGGATGCGGGTGAGCTTCTCGACGGTCCGGATGGTGCAGGCCGAACCGCCCACCTGGAAGGCCTGGTTGAACATGGCGAACCGGGGCGCGCTGCGGGACCCGTCCGGGCGGCGGCAGCCCGGCATGTCCACCATCAGGTCCCGGGGGAGGGAGACGGCGGTGGCACTGCGCCGGCCCGCGGACAGGTGCAGCAGGATCGCGGTGTCGGACCGCTCGGTGCCCGGGTTTCTCCCGTACCGGGCGTTGCCGTCGCCCTCACGCGAGTCCGATCCGATCAGCAGGATGTTCCGCGCGTCCTTGACCAGGGCGGTGGGCCGCTCCTTGTCGTACCGCGCGAGTTCGGCCGCGGCCGCCTCGTCGGGCGTGATGTTCCCGCTGAGCTTGGCGTACACGACCCAGCCGGCGCCCCCGGCCGCGACGACGACACCGGTGACCCCGAACGCCGCGATCCGCACCCACCGCCGCCGGCGCCGCCGCACCAGCCCCCGGCCGCTGGCGGAGGCCCCGGCCCCCGGCCCCAGCCTCCGCAAGGACACACCACCGGTGTCGGCCACGACAGGGACCACCCCTCCTGACGCCTGACATGCGAACGTGCCGCGCGCACTGTTCCTACGACTGTGGCGCGGCCGGGCGCCGGGGGAGGGGTGGGGATGGGCCGAACGGGGGAGGGGCCCGGCCGCGGTCTTCCTCAGCCGCGGGCGACGGCCGTGACCCGCTCGCTCTCGATCCGCTTGTCCAGCACCCCGTCCCCGGCCCGCTCCAGGTTCCGGCACAGCACCACGGAACCCCCCGTGGCGAGCGGCCCGTACAACCCCGCGTTCAGCCCCTCCCACGTGTCGTAGGCAAGCGCCGACAGAATCCGCGACCCGGGCCCGGTCAGCCCCAGTCCCGTCGCCTCGGCCCGGGCCCGCTCGACGACCTCGGCCCCGCTGAACTCCCGTCCGGCCACGATCAGTGCGGGCCCCTCCGGATCCACCGGCGCGTACGGCACGAACCGGTCCCCCTGCCCCGGCACCTCCACCGCGTAGTCGACGAAGCCCTCGGGCACCTGCGGGAACCGCCCGCCGAGCGGCCGCAGCGCCATCGCGATCCGTGCCCCGGAGCACGCCCGAGCCGTCTCCAGCCCGTCCGGTCCGCTCACCACGACATCGGCGGCCCGGACTTCCCCGGTCATGTCCGCGACGGCCCCTACCGACGAACACGCCAGCAGCCACACCGCCGTCTGCCAGTGCGCGGGCAGCAGCAGCGCCACCCGGTCCCCGGGCTCGACGGACAACTCGTCCTGGAGCAGGTTCGAGGTCTTGGCCACCCAATTGGCGAAGGTGGCCACGGAGAGTTCGACCCGTTCGCCCGTGGCGTCGTCGTAGAAGGTCACCAGGGGACGTCCCGGATCCGCGGCGAGCGCGGAACCCAGCAGGTCGGCGGGGGTGCGATCGGTGGCGTTCACCGCGCAAGCGTACGCAACACCCGGGCCCGCACCCAACGGCCCGCCCACCGCCCCGGCGCGAATCCGCCACCGGTTCGGCCGAACCCCGACCGACAGTCCGTCAACTCCCAAATAGACAGACTTATACGACTATGTCCAAGATCAGGGGCATGCGTGGATTCCTTGCCTCCTCGATCGGTGTCACTTGTGCGGCCGCTCTGGCCCTTCCCCTCACCCCGCCCGCCCTCGCGGCGACCGCTGGACCGGTGCCGACCAGGGAAGCCGCCACGGCGGCGAGACCCGCGCCCCCTGCGGGGACGCCGCCCACGACCACCCGCCGCGCTGCCGAACCGTTCACCCCCGGCAGCACCCAGTCCCTCCCCCTGGAACCCCTCACCCGCAACCGCGCCACCCCCTCCGCCCCTGCCACCGAGCAGGGCCTGCCCCGCCGTGCCGTACGCCACTTCTCCCTCGTCGGGGTCGTCTGGGACGACCCCGAAGCCGAATTGCACGGCCGCGTCCAGGTCCGCACCCGCGCCGTGGAGACCGGCGCCTGGTCGGGCTGGCAGGACGTGGAGACCCACAACACCGAGCACGCCGCCGACCGGGACACACCCGAGAGCACGTCGGGGCGTGTGCGAGGCGCCACCGCCCCGCTGTGGGTGGGCGACTCCGACGGCGTGGAACTCCGGGTCCGCTCCGAGGCCGAGAGCACGGAAGCCGACGCCGCGCAGAACGGCACGGGCGCCCGCACCCTGCCCGCCGCGCCCCCGCTCCCCTTCGGCCTCCGCCTCGAACTGGTCGACCCGGGAGACGACGCCCCACCGCCCGGCGCCCCGGCGGACGGCACCCGCACCGCCGGCCTCGGCTTCGAGGCCTACGCGGCGACCGAGGCCTCCGCCGTCAACGCCGACCTCGCCCCCCTCGACGCCACCGAGATCGCGGCCCTGAACCGCGCGGAGACCGAGTGGGAGCTCCCCGCGTCCCGCGCGGGCGAGCTGACCGGGCAACAGCGGGCGAAGCCGTACGTCGGCCCGCGTCCGCGTATCGTCACCCGGCGCGGCTGGGGGGCGGACGAGGGGTTGCGGGAGCAGGGATTCCGGTACACGAAGAAGGTCCGGGCGGCCTTCGTGCACCACACCGCCGGCGGCAACACGTACCGCTGCTCGCAGGTCCCGTCACTCATCCGCAGTATCTACCGGTACCACGTCAAGAGCATGGGCTGGCGGGACATCGGCTACAACTTCGTCATCGACAAGTGCGGAAAGATCTACGAGGGCCGCGCCGGGGGCGTGGCGAAGCCGGTCCTCGGCGCGCACACGCTTGGTTTCAACAGCGACAGCATGGGGATCGCCGTCCTCGGGTCGTACGGCACCACCAAGCCGTCGAAGGCCGCGGTCAAGGCCGTCGCCCGGTTGGCCGCCTGGAAGCTGGGGCTGTACGGGGTGAATCCGAAGGGAAAAACTTACCTGACGTCAGCCGGAAGCAATCTCTACCGAAAAGGTAAGAAGGTACAACTGAACGTGATTTCGGGGCACCGGGACGGCTTCTTGACGGAGTGCCCCGGGCGGAAGCTCTACGGCAAGCTCGGCTCGGCCCGCTCCAAGGCGGCCCGTTACCAGGGTCGCTGAGCACACGTTCACCGCCGTCGAGGGGGATACGGGGGCATGGGGTGGAATGCCGCACGGCCAGCGAAGGCGCCACGGAGCGGTCTGCATACACTGACCGGCCGAAAGACAGTTCGGCCGGTCCCGGCAGGAAGCAGAGACGACACGTGACAGAAGCGATCCTCCTGGTCGGCGGCAAGGGCACCCGGCTGCGCCCGCTCACGGTGCACACGCCCAAGCCCATGGTTCCGGCGGCCGGGGTGCCCTTCCTCACGCACCAGCTGGCGAGAGCGAGAGCGGCGGGCGTCGAACACATCGTCCTGGCCACGTCCTATCTCGCCGAGGTCTTCGAGCCGTACTTCGGCGACGGGTCCGCGCTCGGGCTCCACCTCGAGTACGTGACGGAGGAAGAGCCCCTGGGCACGGGCGGCGCCATCCGCAACGTGGCCTCCCGGCTGCACTCGGGGCCCGAGGACCCGGTCCTGATCTTCAACGGCGACATCCTGACCGGCCTCGACATCCGGGCCCTGGTCGACACCCACGAGACGACGGGCGCTGACGTCTCCCTGCACCTCACCAGGGTCACCGACCCACGCGCCTACGGCCTGGTGCCCACGGACGACACGGGCAGGGTCCTGGCTTTCCTGGAGAAGCCGCAGACCCCCGAGGAGATCGTCACCGACCAGATCAACGCGGGGGCGTACGTCTTCCGCCGCTCGGTCATCGACACGATCCCACTGGGCAGGCCCGTGTCGGTGGAGCGGGAGACCTTCCCGGACCTCCTGTCCGGCGGCGCCCACCTCCAGGGCATGGTCGACTCCACCTACTGGCTGGACCTGGGCACCCCGGCCGCCTTCGTACGGGGCTCGGCGGACCTGGTCCTGGGCCGGGCCCCGTCGCCCGCCGTCCCCGGCCGCTGCGGCGACCGCCTGGTCCTGCCGACGGCCCAGGTCGCGTCCGACGCGAAGCTGTCCGGCGGCACGGTGGTGGGCGAGGGCGCGTTCGTCGCCGAGGGCGCGCGCGTCTTCGGCAGCACGATCCTGCCGGGCGCGGTGATCGAACCGGGCGCCGTCATCACCGACTCCCTGATCGGCACCCGGGCCCGCGTAGGCGAACGCTCCGTCCTCACGGGCACCGTCATCGGCGACGGCGCGGTGATCGGCCCCGACAACGAACTCCTCGAGGGCACTCGCATATGGTGCGACGCCCGCATACCGGCGGGAGCGGTCCGCTTCTCGTCCGACCAGTAGCGCCTGACGCCGGGTGCGCACCGGCGGGTGCGGGCACGTCGCGGCTGACGCCGCAGGGTTGCCCGCGCCCGTCCCGCCGGTTGCGGCACACGCACTCCTGCGGCCCACACCGCGGCCCGGTCTGCGGGCCCGCGGTGGCCGTCTGGCCTGGAGGCTCGCGGTGGCCGCGCCGGCTGCGGGCGATGGTGCCGCTGGGGCCCGAGAGCTTGGGGGAGGCACCCCGCAGCGCCGGGTCGCGCAACTCCCCGCCCCCGGCACACACGCCGAGTACCGGGAAACGGGGCAGCGCGTCACAACCCCCCGATATCCCACCGAGGCATCTTCGGCGCCCTCCGCCCCGGCACCCTCCCGCTCAGCAGGATCAACCGAGCCGCCCGATGCCGCTGCCCCGCATACGGCTCCAGCAGCTCCAGCATCACGGAGTCATCCGCGTCCCGGTCCCCGGCCAGCGCCCACCCCACGATCCCCGGCAGATGCAGATCCCCCACCGTCACCTCATCCGCCGCCCCGTGACTGCGCTGCACCGTCTCCGTGGAGGTCCACGGCCCGATCCCCGGCACGACCTCCAGCCGCGCCCGAGCCGCCCCCGGCTCCATCCCCACCGCCTGCTCCAGCCGCGCGGCGACCCGCACGGCACGCACAATCGTCGACGCCCGCTTGTCGTCGACCCCAACCCGATGCCATTCCCACGACGGAATCAGCGCCCACGTCCGAGGCGCCGGCATCACATACATCCGCCCGGGCGCCGGCCCCGGCGCGGGCTCCCCGAACTTCCGGACCAGCAACCGCCACGCCCGATACGCGTCATCGGTGGTGACCTTCTGCTCCAGGATCGACGGGATCAGCGACTCCAGCACCAGCCCGCTCCGCGTCAGCCGCAGTCCGGGCCGCCGATGCCGGGCCATCGCCAGCAGCCGATGCCGCGGCACGAACGCCGACGGATCATCCGCGGCCCCGAGCATCTCCGGCAGCCGGTCCAGCAACCACTCCGCCCCCGGCCCCCAGGCCTCCCCGCGCACCCCGCCGCCGTACGCGCACACCCGCAGCGTCCCGGGCCCGCCCGGCGTGAGACTGGCCCGCCACACGGACCCGTCCGGCATCGCCCGGAACGTCGGATCCCCGGGACCGCGCCGCAAGGGCCCGAGCACCAGGCCCAGATCCAGCGGTCCGTCCGGCACCCAGTCCCGTACCCGCCCCGGCCCCGCCGCCTGCCGCGGCACGCCCCCGCCCACGGCGACATGCCCACCGCGCACGGACGTACGAGTGGGCCGCGGAGCGAACCGTCCTGCCATGGGTGAAGTCCCTGAATGAGGTCGCGGGGTACGGAGAGGGCCCTACGAGGGTAGGCCCCGGCCGGCGCCTTTCACCGCACCTCGATGAACGCCCCCGCGTCCCGCTCCGCCCGCGGCCGCGGTTCCTCCGCCGGATGCCCGACCGCCACCGCCCCCATCGGGTCCCAGTCGCCCGGCAGCCCCAGCACCTCGCGCACCACGTCCCGGCAGAACATCGTCGACGACACCCATGCCGAGCCCAGCCGCTCTCCGGCCAGCGCGACCAGGAAGTTCTGCACGCCGGCCCCCGCGGCGACCACGAACATCTCCCGCTCGGCCCCGTCACGCCGGACGTCGCCGTAGGTGTGCGAGCCGTCCATGACCAGACAGGGCACGACGAGGTACGGCGCGTTCCGCAGGACGTCACCGCGTCCGACCCGTTTGGCGATCGACTCCTCCGTCTTGCCGTCCCGCCGCAGATCGGCGATCCACGCGTCCCGCATGGCGTCGAGCAGCCGCGTCCGCGACTCCTCCGACTCCAGCAGCACGAACCGCCACGGCGTGGTGTGGTGCGGTGCCGGCGCGGTCACGGCGGCGGCCACGGCCCGCCGTACGGCACCGGGGTCGACGGGCTCGTCCGTGAAGGACCGCACCGTGCGCCGCTGGGTCACGGCCAGCGTTACCGCCTCCGAGGTGCCGAGGCGGAACATGTCGTCGCGGGCGCCGCGGACCATGGCCCGTGCTCCCTCGCCGTCGCCGCCGTCCGCCACCACGTGCGGGAGCCCGCGCACCACGGCGACGGGCAGACCCGCCGACTTGCCCTTGACCAGGTCGCCCGCGGCGGCGAGCTCGTCGGCCGTGGCGACGACGGTGGCGCTGAGCGGATTGCCGTACGCGTCCGTGCCCCCGCGCAGATCGTCGAGCACACGCACTCCGGCGGCGCCGATCGCGACGTCCGTGAGCCCAGCGCGCCAGGGGCGCCCGAACGTGTCGGTGACGACGACACCGACGTCGACGCCGAGGGTGTCCCGCAGCCCGTCGCGGATCACGCGGGCGGACGCGTCCGGGTCCTCGGGCAGCAACAGCACCGTCCCCTCAGGGGTGTTGGAGGCGTCGACCCCGGCCGCGGCCATGACGAGGCCCTGCCGGTTCTCGACGATCCGCAGACTGCCGCGCCGGGCGACCACCCGGACCGTCTCGGCGTCGATCGCGGCCTCCCGGTCGGCGGCCTGGACGATGCGGCCCTCCGCCTTGGAGACGATCTTCGAGGTGACGAGCAGCACGTCCCCGTCGGCCAGCCCGGGCTCGGCGGCCGCGATCAGCTTGGCCAGATCGTCCCCGGCCGCGACTTCGGGCAGCCCGCCCAGGGCCCACACCCGGTACCCGCCGGCCCCTCGCTCCTCGCCGCTCACGCGCCGCGCACCTCCTCCGCCAGTGCCAGCGCCTCCCGGGCCATCCGCGCGGTCGCGTCGGCGTCGGTCATCATCAGCGGCACGGCCCGGCAGCGGACTCCGGCCGCCTCGACCTGCTCCACCGCGCCCGCGTCCACCGTGTCGACGAGCCAGCCGTCCAGCAGGCCCGAACCGTAGTGCTCGGCCACGGCGGTGGCGGTCGACTCCACGCCCACGGCGGCGAGCACCTTGTCGGCCATGCCCCGCACGGGAGCGTCGCCGACGATGGGGGACAGGCCGATCACCGGCACCCCGGCGTCGGCGATCGCCTCCCGGATGCCGGGGACGGCGAGGATCGTGCCGATCGACACGACCGGGTTGGAAGGCGGGAAGAGGATGACGTCCGCCTCGGCGATGGACTCCAGGACGCCCGGCGCGGGCTTCGCCTGGTCGGCGCCCACCGGCACGACCGCCTCGGCGGGCACCGAGGCGCGCAGCCGCACCCAGTACTCCTGGAAGTGGATCGCCTTGCGCTCGCCGTCGATCTCGACGGCCACGTGGGTCTCGACACGGTCGTCGGACATCGGGATCAGCCGCACGCCCGGCTGCCACCGGTCGCACAGCGCCTGGGTCACCGCGCTCAGCGGGTACCCGGCGGCGATCATCTGCGTCCGCACGATGTGCGTGGCGAAGTCCCGGTCGCCCAGCCCGAACCACTCGGGCCCGACGCCGTAGGCCGCGAGCTCCTCCTTGAGGTGGAAGGTCTCGTCGGCGCGCCCCCAGCCCTGCTCCTCGTTGATGCCGCCGCCGAGTGTGTACATCACCGTGTCGAGGTCCGGGCAGACCTTCAGCCCGAAGAGGTGGATGTCGTCCCCGGTGTTGCCGATGACCGTGATGTCCGCGTCCGGCACGGCCCGCTTCAGACCACGCAGGAACCGGGCACCACCGATGCCGCCTGCCAGAACCACAATGCGCATGGGAGCAAGTCTTGCAGGCGGCTACGACAACCGGTCAGGCAGTCACGACACCCGGCTCGGTACCGGCCTCGCAGTGCGGGGCCGTGGGGATCCCCCCGGCCGAACGAAGGGGGGACCGGGGGAGCATCGGCATCTCCGTCAGGCCCGGGTAGTAGACGTGGAGGCTCACGGCCGGATCGAGTGCGTCGTTCACGACCTCGTGCGCGTACCCCGGCGCGAACACCCGTTGCGCGCCCGCACGCAACGCGCGCGTGCCCTGTTCCGTGCGCTCGGTCAGCGTGCCGTCCAGCACGGTCAGCACGCCGGAGGAGCGGCCGTGGTCGTGCAGCCCGCTGCCCTGCCCGGGCACCCAGGACAGCAGCCACACCTCGTAACCGGGGCCGGTGCGCAGCCGGTGGTACCAGCGGCTGGTCGCGTCGTAGCGGACGAGGTGCTCCCACTGGGAGCGGTCGGCGGCGATGGAGCGGGCGAGTCCGACGAACTCGGCGACGGTGGCCGGGTGCTCGCGCGGGGTCTTCAGGAGATGCCGGACTTCGAGGATGTCGCCGGCGATCTGGAGGTCGCTGTCGCTGTTCATGGGGTGCGGTGGTTCCTCGGCAAGGAGTGGAAAGTCGGTGGGGGTGTCGCGTCGCGTGTGCCCGAGGTCGCGGGCGGCGACGGGGAGGGCCCTGGTGGAGCGGAGGCAACAAGCCGAGTCGCGGGTGACTCGGCGGCAGCCGGAGCGCGTTCGGCTCAACAGCTGGAACAGCAACAGCTACAGCGAGCGCGGGCAGCACCGTGGGACCCGGCGGTGCGGGTCGAGGTGAGTGCCGAGTTCGCGAGCATGCCCACTAGGACACCGGTTCACACCTTCACTGTCAACTCGGCACCCGGTATGTGGGATGAGATTCACCTCATCCGGTCGATCGCTCAGATGAAAGGTTTGTTCATGGCCCACCCGGGACACATGGCGTCCATCCGGGGTGCGCAAACCCCGTTGTGGACTCGTGATCCGAATGTGATCCGGTTCGCTTCGAGGTGCGTGTCGGAACGAGATCGAACCTCTGGGCGTCCTTCCCCGTGAGGGGCCTGCGAGGGTCCGGCGGACGGTGTGAGCCCTCACGGGCTTCATCGGTGTGTCAGGTTTTATGGTGATTTGAACACTTTCCGCATGGGCTTGGTTCCGCAGAGTGAATAAGGGGCTCAATAGCAGATCTCGGCTTGACTCGCCCGGAGCAGCACACTTGTAATTTCACTCGTGTCGTTCAGCCGGAATCGGTAACGGCTAGATCACGGGGACGCGAAAGACAGACGAGGGGCGCACATGACCGAGACGGTGCAGCAACTGCTGGTCGACGACGCGGACGAGGAACTCGGCTGGCAGGAGCGCGCACTGTGCGCCCAGACCGACCCCGAGTCCTTCTTCCCCGAGAAGGGCGGCTCGACCCGGGAGGCCAAGAAGGTCTGCCTCGCCTGTGAGGTCCGCTCCGAATGCCTTGAGTACGCCCTCGCCAACGACGAGCGATTCGGCATCTGGGGCGGCCTGTCCGAGCGGGAGCGCCGCCGGCTGAAGAAGGCCGCGGTCTGACCAGGGCCTCTCGGACAACGCACGTACGCACGGTTCGATCGGCCCGTCGCCAGCGGTCGTCCACAGGCGGCGGGCCGCCTTGCCCGCCCGTCTCCGGACCACCGCCCCTGAACGAGGCGCTGCGCGCCGCCCCTGTTGGACTGCCGATAGTGTGGTCGCTCGTCCGAGACGCCCCGCTGCCCCCACCGGGCGCGGGCGTCCACCGCAGTCCACCGAACCGGGGCCCGTACCTCGATGTCCGTGCACAGCCACTCGGCAGCTCATCACGACGCCGCTGCCACACCTGAGTTCCCGCGTCATGTGGTGACCGCGGTCCTCGTCTCCCACGACGGCGCCCGCTGGCTGCCCGACGCGCTCGCCGGGCTGCTCGGCCAGGAGCGCCCCGTCCAGTACGCGATGGGGGCCGACACCGGCAGCGCGGACGGCTCCGCCCAGCTGGTCACCGACGCCCTCGGCGCCGACCGGGTGCTGCACCTGGCCCGCCGCACCGGCTTCGGCCAGGCTGTCGAGGAGTGCGACCGCACCGCCCCGGCCCTCACCCCGGACGAGCTGCCGTACCTGAAGCGGCCCAGCGGCTGGGACCCGGTCACGCGCACGTGGCGCGACGACGCCTACGACCTGGCCGACCTCCCGCACGGCGAGCCGGTCCAGTGGCTGTGGCTGTTGCACGACGACTGCGCCCCGGAACCGGACGCCCTGGCCCAGCTGCTGCGGGTCGTGGACAACGAGTACGAACTCGGCCGCGAGGACGTGGCTGTCGTCGGCCCCAAGCTGCGGGGCTGGTACGACCGGCGGCAGCTGCTGGAGGTCGGCGTCTCCATCGCCAACTCCGGCCGCCGCTGGACCGGCCTGGACCGCCGCGAGCAGGACCAGGGCCAGCACGACCACGTCCGGTCCGTGCTGTCGGTGTCCACCGCCGGCATGCTGATCCGCCGCGACGTCTTCGAGCAGCTCGGCGGCTTCGACCGGCATCTTCCCCTCATGCGCGACGACGTCGACCTGTGCTGGCGCGCGCACGCGGCCGGCTACCGCGTCCTGATCGCCCCCGAGGCGGTCGTCCGGCACGCCGAGGCGGCCTCCCGCGAGCGCCGCACCGTCGACTGCGTGGGCCGGACGGCCGCCTCCCCGCACAAGGTCGACAAGGCCGGCGCCGTCTACACCCTGCTCGTCAACACGCGTACCGCCGTGCTCCCCTGGGTGCTGCTGCGCATCGTGCTCGGCACCCTGCTGCGGACCGTCGCCTACCTCGTCGGCAAGGTCCCCGGCCAGGCCGTCGACGAAATCCGGGGCCTGGTGGGCACGCTGCTCAGGCCCGAGCGGATCCTCGCCGGCCGGCGCGGCAGAGGCGCTCCCCGGATCGACAAGGACGAGCTGCGGCAGCTGTTCCCACCCCCCGGCGCGACCATCCGTGTCACCGTCGAACAGGTCGCCGGCAACCTCGTCGGCCGCTCCGACCCGGAAGCCGCCTCCGGCGCGGGCCGGCACGGCGGCGCGGTCGAATCGGGTCCCGGCGGCGACGACGCCGAGTTCCTGGAGATCGAGCAGTTCGCCCGGCTCAAGCGCATCGCACGCAAGCCCGGACCGGTGCTCTTCCTGGTGCTGCTGCTCGTCTCCCTGGTCGCCTGCCGCCAACTCCTCGGCGGCGGCGCGCTCGCGGGCGGCGCCCTGCTGCCCGCCCCGGCGGACTCCTCCGACCTGTGGGCGCGCTACCTGGACGCCTGGCACCCGGTAGGCGCCGGAGGCACCTCCTCCGCGCC
Source organism: Streptomyces sp. NPDC002788 (assembly GCF_053592115.1). Classification (NCBI taxonomy): domain Bacteria; kingdom Bacillati; phylum Actinomycetota; class Actinomycetes; order Kitasatosporales; family Streptomycetaceae; genus Streptomyces; species Streptomyces sp. NPDC002788. The sequence goes on from NZ_JBSFVB010000016.1 coordinate 181,027, forward strand.
GCCGTACCTCGCGATCGTGGCGATGCTGGCGTCCCTGCTGTTCGGCTCGACCGGCCTGGCCGTCACGCTCCTGCTGGTCTGCTCGGTGCCGCTGGCCGGTCTCACCGCCTACTTCGCCTCCCGCCCGCTGGTCGAGTCCCGGCTGCTGCGCGCCTGGGCGGCCGTCGTCTACGCCTTCCTGCCCGCCGCCACCGGCGCCCTCGCCGGCGGCCGCATCGGCACCGCCGTCCTCGCCGTGCTGCTGCCGCTCATCGCCCGCGCGGGCATCGCGGCCGGCGGCCTGACCAACCCCGAGGGCACCCGCGGCAGTTGGCGCGCCACCTGGGCCTACGCGCTGCTGCTGACCATCACCACGGCGTTCACGCCCGTCGTGTGGCCCATCGCGCTGCTCCTCGGCCTCGGGCTGCTGGTCCTGCAGCGGTCCGACATCACCGCCTACGGGCTGCGGTTCCTCGCCCAGCTCGGCACGCCCCTGCTGCTCCTCGCGCCCTGGTCGCTGACGCTGCTGCCGTTCGGCTTCTTCAAGGAAGCCGGCCTGGAGTACGGCTCCTCGGCCGCCTCCGCCGTCGACCTGCTCGGGGCCGCCCCGGGAGGCCCGGGCACCGTCAGCGGACTCATGCTCATCGGCATCGTGCTGGCCGCGCTCGCCGCCCTGCTGCGCTCGGAACGCCGGTTGGGCATCGGGACGGCCTGGGTGGTCGCCCTGACCGGCTTCGTCTTCGCGGTCCTGGCCAACAGCTCCACCTGGGCCGGCCCCGCGACCCTGGTCTACGGCATCGGCCTCCTGGCGGCCGCCGCGCTCGGCGCCGACGGGGCACGCGCGCGCGTGGCCGAGCAGAGCTTCGGCTGGCGCCAGCCGGTCGCCGCGCTGATCGCCTTCGCCTCGGCCGCGGGCCCGCTGCTCATCGCCGCCGGCTGGATGATCCGAGGCGCCGACGGACCCCTGGAGCGGCGCGACCCGACCCAGGTCCCCGCGTTCGTCGCCGAGGAGAGCGGCACGAGCGACCAGGCCCGCACCCTCGTCCTCGACAGCGACTCCGCCGCCCACGTCGGCTACGTGCTGGTCCGCGGCTCCGGCGCCCGCCTGGGCGACGGCGAGATCGCCGCGGCCGACGGCGAGAACGGCAGGCTCGACAAGGTCGTCGCCAACCTCGTCGCCGGTTCCGGCGCCGACCAGGTCGACCAGCTCGGCAACTTCGCCGTCCGCTACGTCCTCGTCCACCGGGGCGCGCCCCGCGAGGTCACCCGCGTCCTGGACGCCACGCCCGGCCTGACCCGGCTCAGCCAGCAGGACGGCGGCGCGCTGTGGCGCATCGACCGGGAGGTCGCCCGCGCCACCATCGTCCCCGCCTCCGGATCCGGCACCCCGCAGCCTGTCGCCGCCGGGCCCGTCGACATCCACACCACGATCCCGACCGGCGCCGGCGGACGCGTGCTGCGCCTCGCCGACACCGCCTCCGAGGGCTGGACGGCCACGCTCGACGGCAAGCCGCTGACCCGCACCACGGTCGACGGCTGGGCCCAGGGCTTCGAACTTCCCGCCGGCGGCGGCACGCTGGACGTCACCTACCACGACCCGATCGGCCACACCGCCTGGCTGTGGACGCAGGGAGTGCTCGCCCTCGTCCTCGTGGTGCTCGCCCTGCCCGGCCGGCGCCGCGACGTGGACGACGACCTGCCCGAGGAGCCCGCCGTCCCGGCCCAGGCCGTCGCCGGCGAGGGCCGCCGCGCCCGCCGCCTGCGCGCCGCCCAGGCCGAAGCCGAGGCCGAAGGGGCGGGAGTGCCCGAGGAGTTCCCGCCGCCGCAGCCCGAGCAGCCCCCGGCTGCCGTGCCGCAGCAGCAGAACGGCCAGTGGGACACGGCGGCGTACGCGGGCGACGAGTACGGCGGCTACGGCGCCGACCAGTACCAGGGCGCCCCCTACCCGGTGGACGCGTACGGGCAGCCGTACCAGGTGGACCCGTACCAGGGCGGCCAGTACGACCCGTACGCCTACGGCGCGCCCCAGACGCCGTACGACCAGGCCGGCTATGACCAGGCGGGCTACGACCAGACCTACAACCAGGGCTACGGCACGCCGCACGACCCGGCGCAGGAGCACCACCCCCACGGCACGGGCAGCGAGCGTCCCGACGGGAGCCAGCAGTGAACCGCACCACCCTGTCCCTGATCGCCGGCGCGACCGCGCTCGCCGCCGTCACCGGCTTCGCCGTGCTGTCCGCTCCCCACGCCCCGGGCGCGGACACCGGCGCCAAGGCGGCCGCCCGACTGCCCGTGGAGCGCACGAGTCTGCTGTGCCCGGCGCCCAGCCTGTCCGACATCGCCGAGACGTCCTACACCTCGTTCACGCCCGTCACGAAGGGCACCGGAAGCGGTGGCAAGGCCGAACTCAAGGCCGCCGCCGAGAAGTCGGCGGACGGCGCGGGCACGGGTGGCTCGGCCGCGGGCGGTGACAAGGGCAAGGGCGACGGGAAGTCCGGCAAGGACAAGACCGACGAGCCCGTACTGACCCCGAAGGAGCCCGGCAAGCCGGCCACCGGCGACAGCTCCGGCGCGGACGCGCCCGCACTCGTCGGCACCGCGGACGGCCGTTTCGCGCCCGGCTGGACCCTCCAGGAGACGACGGAGGTCGCCGCCGGGACGGGCCGGGGCCTCCAGGGCGTCAACTGCACGGCCCCGGATACGAACTTCTGGTTCCCCGGCGCCAGCACGGCGCCCGAGCGCACCGACTACGTGCACCTGACGAACCCCGACGACTCGCCTGCCGTGGTCGACCTCGAGCTCTACGGCAAGGACGGCGCCCTGAAGTCCGCGGTGGGGGAGGGCATCACCGTCCAGCCGCACTCCAGCGAGCCGGTCCTGCTGTCCACCCTCACCGACCAGGAGCAGACCGACCTCACGGTGCACGTCAACGTCCGCAGCGGTCGCGTCGGCGCCGCCGTGCAGGCCCTGGACGACAAGATCGGCGGCGACTGGCTGGCCGCGTCCGCGGACCCGGCCGGCAGCCTGGTCCTGCCCGGCATCCCCAAGGACGCCACCTCCGTACGCCTGGTCGCCTTCACCCCCGGCGACGCCGACGCCGACCTGAAGGTGCGCCTGGCCTCCCCCTCCGGGCTGATCACCCCGGCCGGTCACGAGACGGTGCACGTCAAGGGCGGCATGACGACCGCCGTCGACCTGGGCGACGTCACGCGCGGCGAGGCGGGCTCCCTGGTGCTGACGCCGACGGACCAGTCGGTGCCGGTCGTGGCGGCCCTGCGGGTCGTACGGGGCAAGGGCGCCAAGCAGGAGACCGCGTTCATCCCGGCCACCCGCCCCGTCGGCGCGCGCGCGACGTCCGCGGACAACAGCGCCAAGGGCAGCACCCTGTCCCTGACCGCCCCCGACCGCGCCGCCACGGTCAAGATCACCGCCTCGGCGGGCAGCGAGGGCGGCACCCCCGTGTCGAAGACGTACACGATCAAGGCGGGCACGACCCGGGACATCGAACCCCCGGCCCCCAGCGGCCTGAAGGGCACCTACGCCCTCACGGTCGAGGCGGTCTCCGGCGGCCCGGTCTACGGCGCCCGCACCCTGGCGGCGATGGAGGACGGCGTCCCCGCCTTCACCGTGCAGACGCTGCCCGACGACCGCGGGACGGTGGCCGTACCGGAGGCGGACGAGGACCTGTCGGTGCTGCAGAAGTAGGACGGCGGGGTCAGAAGCAGGCGGCCCTGGCTCGGCCTCGGCCCGGCCGGGGAGCGGGCGTCCGCCGCGGTCCGGGATGCCGGAGGCCGGCAATCCCGGCCCCCGGGGCGTCTCAGCCCTGGTCCTCGCCGTACCGTGGATCGACGGTCTCCGGCGTCAGCCCCAGGAGCTCGGCGACCTGCTCGACGACGACCTCGTGCACCAGCGCCGCCCGCTCGTCGCGCCCCTTGGTGCGGATCTCGACCGGCCGCCGGTAGACGACCACGCGCGCGGGGCGTCCCTCGCGCGCGCTGACGGTGCCGCCGAGCGGAACCGCCTCGTCGTGCCAGGCCTGGCCGGGCCCGTCGAGCCGCGGCACCTCGAGGACCAGGAAATCGATGTCGGCGAGCTGCGGCCACCGCCGCTCCAGGCGCTCCACGGAGTCCTGCACCAGGTCCGCGAACGCCTCCGCGCGGCTCGCGGCGAGCGGCACCTGCGGGGGTGCGATCGGGCCGCGCATGCCCCGGCCGTGTCGGTCGCGACGGCGGGGCCCGGCGGCGGCGCGGGGCGTTACGGGCTTGTCCATCACTGGTGAAGGGTAGTCCCCGCCGCGCCCGTGTGCCCGGCACCGCACGGCGGCACGGACGGCTTCCGGCCGACCCGCACGGCATGTCGTCACATGACCATTCAAGCCAAGGTTGGACTTGATTCCGTATCCCTCCTAGACCGGCGCCTCCACGGCAATTGAGTGTTTTGTGACGACTCTTGACCGCTTGCGGGACGGTTCGACACCTCGCACTAGAGTGTCCGGGCAGGTCAGTAAGGTGTGCCCGAAGGGGGGTGTGGGGCGTTTCACAGCACGACACGGGGGAGTGACCTGGTGGAGAGTCGTCGCGGCCCGCTCAAGAGTGCGGTACCGTCCAACGTCGTGAGCCCTGTACGTCGCTGTTCGCGCACCGCCTGCGGCCGTCCCGCCGTCGCGACGCTGACGTACGTCTACGCCGACTCGACCGCGGTCCTCGGCCCGCTCGCCACCTACGCCGAACCCCATTGCTACGACCTGTGCGCCGAGCACTCCGAGCGCCTCACCGCGCCGCGCGGCTGGGAGGTCGTCCGGCTCCTCGACGGCTCGGCCCCGGCCCGGCCCAGCGGTGACGACCTGGAAGCGCTTGCGAACGCCGTGCGTGAGGCGGCCCGCCCTCAGGAGCGGCGGGCGGCCGGGGCCGGCGGCGGTCGCGCGGCCGACCCGATGGAGGTCGCCCGGCGCGGGCACCTGCGGGTCCTGCGGTCGCCCGACAACTGATCCACTCCCCGGTTCTCCACGCGTCTCCCCGCGTGCCCTCATCGCTCCCCGCAGAACCCGACCGCCGTCCGCGCGGCCGTCGGACTCGCGGGCCACGAGGGCGACTTGCCGCGCAGGGCGCTGCCGTGGAGTCCGGGCCCGCTGCCGGGAATGTGCCTGATCGTGGTCGGCCCGAGCACACAGACCCTGGCCGGACGCCGTCGTGACCTCAGGCGACGGCCGGGGGTTCTCTTGGCATCCGCCCAGTGCGCTCTCAGCGGGCGGGGGTAGTTTGGGCGGACCGACAGTACTTTTTCAGGAAGGTTGGCCGTGGCTGCTGATCTGTCGCAGGTCGTGAAGGCGTACGACGTACGCGGGGTCGTCCCCGACCAGTGGGACGAGTCCCTGGCCGAACTCTTCGGAGCGGCCTTCGTGCAGGTCACCGGCGCGAGCGCCATCGCGACCGGGCACGACATGCGGCCCTCGTCGCCGGGCCTGTCGCGTGCCTTCGCGCGGGGGGCGGCCGCTCAGGGCGCCGACGTGACGGAGATCGGCCTGTGCTCGACGGACCAGCTGTACTACGCCTCGGGCGCGCTGAACCTGCCGGGCGCCATGTTCACCGCCTCCCACAACCCGGCGCAGTACAACGGGATCAAGATGTGCCGCACGGGCGCCGCCCCGGTCGGCCAGGACACGGGCCTCGCGGAGATCCGTGAACTGGTCGAGCGCTGGAGCGAGTCGGGCGCCCCGGAGCCGGCCGCGAAGACCGGCACGATCACCGCCCGTGACACGTTGTCGGACTACGCGGCACACCTCCGCTCACTGGTCGACCTGACCTCCATCCGCCCCCTGAAGGTCGTCGTCGACGCCGGCAACGGCATGGGCGGGCACACGGTCCCCGAGGTCTTCGCCGGCCTGCCCCTGACGCTGGTGCCGATGTACTTCGAGCTCGACGGCACCTTCCCCAACCACGAGGCCAACCCCCTCGACCCGGCCAATCTCGTCGACCTGCAGAAGCGGGTCCGCGAGCAGGGCGCCGACCTGGGCCTCGCCTTCGACGGCGACGCCGACCGCTGCTTCGTCGTCGACGAGCGCGGCGAGCCGGTCTCCCCGTCGGCGATCACCGCCCTGGTCGCTTCCCGCGAACTGGCCCGGCACGGTGGCAAGGGCACGGTCATCCACAACCTGATCACGTCCTGGTCGGTCCCCGAGGTCGTCGAGGAGAACGGCGGCACCCCGTTGCGCACCCGCGTGGGCCACTCCTTCATCAAGGCCGAGATGGCCCGCACCGGCGCGATCTTCGGCGGCGAGCACTCCGCCCACTACTACTTCCGCGACTTCTGGAACGCCGACACGGGCATGCTGGCCGCCCTGCACGTCCTCGCCGCGCTGGGCGGGCAGGACACCCCCCTCTCCTCCCTCGTGTCCGAGTACGACCGGTACACCGGCTCCGGCGAGATCAACTCCACGGTCGCCGACCAGCAGGCCAGCCTCGCCGCGATCCGTTCCGCCTACGAGGCCCGCGAAGGCATCACCCTCGACGACCTCGACGGCCTCACGGTCACCTCCAGCGACTGGTGGTTCAACGTCCGTCCGTCCAACACCGAGCCCCTGCTGCGGCTGAACGCGGAGGCGAGGGACCCGGAGACGATGACGAGGGTGCGGGACGAGGTGCTGGGGATCATCAGGGGCTGACCACCGGCGGTACCCTGACCAGGCACAACCGCACAAACCCGAGCACGACCCCACCCAGCCCCGAAGGGAACGCACATGCCCCTCGAATCCGGCCTCCTCGAGATCCTCGCCTGCCCGGCCTGCCACGCCCCCCTCAAGGAGCAGGACAGCGAACTGATCTGCACGGACACGAGTTGCGGACTGGCCTACCCCGTCCGCGACGGCATTCCCGTCCTCCTCGTCGACGAGGCCCGCCGCCCCGCGTGATCGCCGACGGGCCGCCACTCGTACGACCCCGGTGCACATAACCCCCCGCCACAGCGGGCACCGACGTAGGACGACACCCCGTAAAGGATCCCGGTGACCCGGAGGCTGCCGCCCATGCTCGACGAATCGCTGCTCGACTCCCCGGACGGCCTCGCCGAGGCCGACCACCGCGGCCTGCTCCGCGGCGCCGCGGAAGCCGGCGCCCGCGTGCGCACGGCGGCCCGCCACTCCGCCGAGGCCGGCATCAACGACCTCAAGCCCGACGGCCGCCCCCGCGCGGTCCTCATCGCAGGCCCGGGCGCCGCAGCCACCCACACCGCGGACCTCCTCGGCACCCTCGCCGGTGCCGGCAGCCCCGTCACCCGCCTGGCCCCCACCGGCGTCGCCCCCCACGCGGGCGCCCTGCGCTGGGAACTGCCCGGCTGGGCCGGCTCGGTCGACCTGCTCCTGATCGCCACCCCGGACGGCACCGAACCGGGCCTGTCCCTCCTCGCCGAGCAGGCCTACCGCCGAGGTTGCACCGTCGTCGCCGTGGCACCCGGCCGTTCCCCGCTCGCCGAGGCAGTCAACGGCTCGCACGGCCTGTTCGTCCCCATGGCGAGTGCCCCGTACGACCAGGAGGAGCCCTTCGCCGCGTCCGCCCCCGGCGTCCTGTGGGCCCTGCTCACCCCGCTCCTCGCACTCCTGGACCGCACAGGGGTGCTCGACGCCCCGCCGGACGCCCTCGGCAGGGTCGCCGACCGCCTCGACCGCATCGCTGAACGCTGCGGCCCCGCCATCGCCACCTACAGCAACCCCGCCAAGACCCTGGCCGCCGAACTCGCCGACGCGCTCCCCCTGGTCTGGACCGAGGGCGTCTCGGCCGGGCCGGCGGGCCGTCGCTTCGCCGCCGCCCTCGCCGAACTGTCCGGCACCCCCGCCGTCGTCGCCGAACTCCCCGAGGCCCTCGCCGCCCACAGCGCCCTGCTCGCCGGCCCGCTGGCCGCCAGCGCCGACCCCGACGACTTCTTCCGCGACCGCGTCGAGGAACCACCCGCCCTGCACGCGCGCGTGGTGCTCCTGCGCGACCGCCCCATCGGCGGCCTCACCGCCGCCCCCGGCGCCCGCGACCTGGCCCTCAGCCACGACACGCCGATCAGCGAACTGGAACCGGAGGCGGGCGGCGAACTGGAGACCCTCGCGGAACTGATCGCCATCACGGATTTCGCCGCGGTTTACCTGGCGCTCGCTTCGAGGGCCTGATCATGCCCGGGACACCCTGACGCGCCAGCACGCCCGAACACGCGAGAGAGACCCCATGGACCGCCTCGACAACACCATCCGCCCCTACGCCTGGGGTTCCCCGACCGCCATCCCGCACCTGCTCGGCACCGAACCGACCGGCGAGCCGCAGGCGGAGATGTGGATGGGCGCCCACCCGGGCGCACCCTCGCGCACCGGGAGGGGCACGCTCGTCGAGGTCATCGACGCCGACCCCGAGAAGGAACTCGGCCCCGCCGCCGTCGCCAGGTTCGGCCCCCGCCTGCCCTTCCTCCTCAAGATCCTCGCCGCCGGCGCCCCGCTCTCCCTCCAGGTCCACCCCGACCTGGAGCAGGCCAGGGAGGGCTACGCGGACGAGGAGCGCCGCGGCATCCCCGTGGACGCCCCGCACCGCAACTACAAGGACGCCAACCACAAGCCCGAACTGATCTGCGCGCTCACCGAGTTCGACGGCCTGTGCGGCTTCCGCGCCCCGCTCGAGGCCGCCGGCCTCCTCGACGACCTCGGTGTCGACTCCCTCAAGCCCTACGTCGACCTGCTGCACGCCCACCCCGAGGACGCCGCCCTGCGCGAGGTCCTCACGGCGATCCTCACCGCCGACCCCGAGGAGATGTCCCGGACGGTCGCGGAGGCGGCGGCCGCCTGCACCCGCCTCGGTGGCGCCTACATCCCCTACGCCGACATCGCCCACCACTACCCGGGCGACCCCGGCGTCATCGCCGCGATGCTGCTCAACCACGTCCGGCTCCAGCCCGGCGAGGCCCTCTACCTCGGCGCCGGCGTCCCGCACGCCTACCTGAACGGCCTCGGCGTCGAGATCATGGCCAACTCCGACAACGTCCTGCGCTGTGGCCTGACCCCCAAGCACGTCGACGTCCCCGAACTCCTGCGCATCGTCCGCTTCCACGCCGCCGATCCCGGTGTCCTGCGCCCCGAGGCCGCCCCGGACGGCGAGGAGGTCTACGAGACGCCCATCGACGAGTTCCGACTCTCCCGCTTCGTCCTCCCCGAGGCCGGCGCCGCCCACGACCTCACCCGCCCGACCCCGCAGATCCTGCTCTGCACGGCCGGGACCGTCCGGGCCGGCGGGCACGACCTGACCCCCGGCCGGTCCGTCTTCGTCCAGGCCGGCGAGAAGGCCGAAGTGTCCGGAACGGGAACGCTCTTCCGAGCAACCGTGGTCGCCTGACCGTTTCGACGGCCCCCGTGCTGGTGACCTGAAGCACCGCAGCCCGAGCGGGCTGCAACAATGGCCCACCGTCAAGCACGGGCAAAGTCACGGGCGTCGCATCAAGGGCGGCGTCCGGGCCCTGGAACGGCGTACGAAGGGACAACGCGTACATATGAGCGCGTCAGGCGGCACCAAGGCGATCGTGGCGGCACTGGTCGCCAACCTCGCGATCGCGGTAGCGAAGTTCGTGGCGTTCATCTTCAGCAACTCGTCGTCGATGCTCGCCGAGTCCGTCCACTCGCTCGCCGACTCCGGCAACCAGGCACTGCTCCTGGTCGGCGGCAAGAAGGCCAAGCGTGAGGCCACCCCGCAGCACCCCTTCGGCTACGGCCGCGAGCGCTACATCTACGCCTTCCTCGTCTCCATCGTCCTCTTCTCGGTCGGCGGCATGTTCGCCCTCTACGAGGGCTACGAGAAGATCAAGCACCCGCACGAACTGACCCACTGGTACTGGCCGGTCGGCGTCCTCGTCTTCGCAATCATCGCCGAGTCCTTCTCCTTCCGCACCGCCATCAAGGAGTCCAACGTCCTGCGCGGACGCAAGTCCTGGAAGGAGTTCGTCCGCCACGCCAAGGCCCCCGAACTGCCGGTCGTCCTCCTGGAGGACCTCGGAGCCCTGGTCGGCCTGATCCTCGCGCTCGCAGGCGTCAGTCTCGCCCTGCTCACCGGCGACAGCGTCTGGGACGGCATCGGCACCCTCTGCATCGGCATCCTGCTCATCCTGATCGCCCTGGTCCTCGCCGCCGAGACCAAGTCGCTGCTGCTCGGCGAGTCCGCCGGCGCCGAGGAGACCCGGAAGATCGAGGCCGCCGTCGTCGACGGTGACAGCGTCACGCGCATCATCCACATGCGCACGCTCCACCTCGGCCCCGAGGAACTGCTCGTCGCCGCCAAGATCGCGGTCCAGCACGACGACACAGCCACCGAGATCGCCGCCGCCATCAACGCCGCCGAAACCCGCATCCGCGACGCCGTCCCCATCGCCCGTGTCATCTACCTCGAGCCGGACGTCTACAGCGAGGTCGAAGCGGCCAAGGGCTCCGACCCCGAAGCCAGCCCCGGCGGCCCCACCCTCCACGCCGACGAGCACTGACAGCACCTCCCGCGCCCACGGGGCCCGCCGACGCCGGCGGGCCCCACCGCCTTACCGGCCCCCGCCCCGTCCCCGATCCGTCACATGATCGGCTCGATGTGTTCGCGGACGGACTGGGGATCGCACCCGCCCCCGGTGTAGCTTGGGACGGAGCCAGACGTCGCTGCTGATGGCGGTCGGGCGGTCCCACCGCGGACCGGCCGAGGGAGAGAGGGCCTCCGACGGACTGCGCTGCGCGTACGCGGGCATGCCTGTGTCCTCTTTCGGGCACCCCTGTGTCCGCCGCCGCGCAGACCAGCCGTACCCACCCTCGACCCAATCCCGAGGAGCAGCTCGCAATGACGACTGTCGAGAACCGACAGGACTTCAAGGTCGCCGACCTCTCCCTGGCCGAGTTCGGCCGCAAGGAGATCACCCTCGCCGAGCACGAGATGCCGGGCCTGATGGCGATCCGCAAGGAGTACGCCCAGACCCAGCCCCTGGCCGGCGCCCGCGTCACCGGCTCCCTGCACATGACCGTGCAGACCGCCGTCCTGATCGAGACCCTGGTCGCCCTGGGCGCCGAGGTCCGCTGGGCGTCCTGCAACATCTTCTCCACCCAGGACCACGCGGCCGCCGCCATCGCCGTCGGCCCGAACGGCACCGTGGACAACCCCCAGGGCGTCCCCGTCTTCGCCTGGAAGGGCGAGACGCTGGAGGAGTACTGGTGGTGCACCGAGCAGGCGCTGACCTGGCCGGACAGCCCCACCGGCGGCCCCAACATGATCCTGGACGACGGCGGTGACGCCACCCTCCTCGTCCACAAGGGCGTCGAGTACGAGAAGGCCGGCAAGGTCCCTGCCGTCGACACCGCCGAGAACGACGAGCACCGCGTCATCCTCGAACTCCTGAACCGCACCATCACCGACGGCTCCCAGAAGTGGACCCAGCTGGCCTCGGAGATCCGCGGCGTGACCGAGGAGACCACGACGGGCGTCCACCGCCTGTACGAGATGCAGCGCGACGGCGTCCTGCTGTTCCCGGCGATCAACGTCAACGACGCCGTCACCAAGTCGAAGTTCGACAACAAGTACGGCTGCCGGCACTCCCTGATCGACGGCATCAACCGCGCCACGGACGTGCTGATCGGCGGCAAGACCGCGGTCGTCTGCGGCTACGGCGACGTCGGCAAGGGCTGTGCGGAGTCCCTGCGCGGTCAGGGCGCCCGTGTGATCGTCACCGAGATCGACCCGATCTGCGCCCTCCAGGCCGCGATGGACGGCTACCAGGTCACGACCCTCGACGAGGTCGTCGACAAGGCCGACATCTTCATCACCACGACCGGCAACAAGGACATCATCATGGCCTCGGACATGGCCAAGATGAAGCACCAGGCCATCGTCGGCAACATCGGCCACTTCGACAACGAGATCGACATGGCCGGCCTCGCCCAGATCCCGGGCATCGTCAAGGACGAGGTCAAGCCGCAGGTCCACACGTGGACCTTCCCCGACGGCAAGGTGATCATCGTGCTGTCCGAGGGCCGCCTGCTGAACCTGGGCAACGCCACCGGTCACCCGTCGTTCGTGATGTCCAACTCGTTCGCGGACCAGACGCTGGCCCAGATCGAGCTGTTCACCAAGCCCGACGCGTACCCGACCGGCGTCTACGTGCTGCCCAAGCACCTGGACGAGAAGGTCGCCCGCCTCCACCTCGAGGCGCTCGGCGTCAAGCTGACCACGCTCCGCCCCGAGCAGGCCGAGTACATCGGCGTGCAGGTCGAGGGCCCGTACAAGCCGGACCACTACCGCTACTGATCCGAGCAGCACAGCGCTGCCGGTCAGAGTCCCCGAGACAGGCCCCCCGCACCCCCGTGCCGGGGGGCCTGCCCCGTTCGACCGGCCGGTGACCGGCCCAGCCCGTCAGGACCCAGGACGCCCATGCCCCGCGGCCGCTATTCGCTCCACGATCCGCACGATCACACCCCCCTTGCCGAAGAACACTTCCAGTGCGCCATCGGCCCGTCCGGCTGGCGCTACGTCTCCCAACTGACCACCACCTCGGGCGATCACCACGGCTCAGTCGACCTCACCCTCGACGAACTCGGCCGCCCCATCCGCCTCGAACTGCACGCCGCCGCCTGGCAGGTCCGCGGCGCAGCCCTCGACGGCGTCACCTGGGTCCGCACCGACCCCACCGGAACCGACGCCGCGGAAGGCAATGTGCGCGCCCATGCCTTCACCGGCACCTCCCCGGCGTTCCTCGTCGCGACCGCCCGTCTCCTGCGCCTCACCCCCTCCACAGCCGCCACCCGCGTACGCCTCGTCGCGTTCACGGACCCGGTCCTCGCCCCGCGCACCGTCGACCAGTCGTGGACCTTGCTGAGAAGCGAAGCACACGCCACTGACAGCGGCCCGCTGACCGTGGACGAATACCAGGTCACAGCCCTGGACACGGGCGAGCAGCACGCCGTGCACATCGCCGGCGACGTGGTGCTCGCGGCCCCCGGTATCGAACTCGAGGACCTCGAATCACCGCCGTCGGTGTTCACCTGACGGTCGGTCTCGCCCAGCGCTACGCCGGCGGTACGAACCCGGTGCGGGGCGGCTCACCCGCCGGTACCTCCGGTGACGCCGCTGGCCGGCCCTCGCCGGACGGCTCGGCCACCGGCCCGGGCGGCACGACCGGCCGCCCGGAGGCAGCCGCACCCGCACCCGCAGCCGCGCCCGCAGCGGAGGCCCCGCCGCCCGGGCCTCCGCCCGCGGCCGGAGGCCCGTCCGTGACCGTGGCCGCGGCCGATGCGGCCCGACCGTTTTCGAAAGCCCGCCGCGCCTCCCGTGCCTGCCGCTCCTGCACGACCGCCGCCAGATATGCCGCCGGCGGAACCCCGTGCGGCACCGGGGCACCCGTACGCTCCGCGAGATCCGACGCCAGCCGCTGCGCCATCGACCAGCCCACCTGCGGATCGAGCTGCTGCATGCGTGTCAGGTACTGACGGACGGCGAGCCACAACCCGTCGGGCACCGCCGACAGATCGAGCTCCGCGAACCGCCCCGCGAGCCACGGCGGGGGAGGCGGCACGAAACCGCTCCGCGCCACGGGAATCCGTTCCCGTACGACCAGAGTCCCCGCGAACACATCCCCCAGCCGACGCCCCCGCCCGGACACGAACGAGGCGATACAGGCGACGACCCCGAAGGTCATGAGGATCTCGATCACCCCGATCAAGCCCCTCACCAGCGCATGCCGGAACCGGATCGGCCCACCGTCGTCCCGCACCACCCGCAGCCCGCACGCCATCTTCCCGAGGGACCGACCGTGACTGAGCGTCTCCACCGCGATCGGTCCGCCCACCAGCACGAGAACGAACGACGCGATCGACAGCGCCGTCTGCGCCGCCTCGTCCAGCGAGGCGGTGGACACCACCAGGGCGATGGTCACGGCGACGTAGACCGCCACGGCCGCCACGAGATCGAGCAGCACGGCCAGCGCCCTGCTGGGCAGCCTCGCGGGGCGCAGCTCCAACGCCACAGCCTCGCCCGTCACCAGCTCACTCACGCCTGCCGCCCTTCCCCTGCCCTGCCCCCGACAGCCCCAGTCTGCCAAGCTGAGAGCGCATCGCGCCGCAGTACGACAAGCTGATCCACGACGAGCCGCCGACGAACAGCCGAGGAGCAGGCACACCGATGGACCTCGACGTCTTCGTCTCCGCCCACCGAGCGGAGTGGGACCGCCTCGAAGCCCTGCTCCGTCGCCGGCGTCGGCTCAGCGGCGCCGAAGCCGACGAACTCGTCGCCCTTTACCAACGTGCTGCCACGCACCTCTCCCTGATCCGGTCCAGCGCCCCCGACCCGCAGCTGACCGGCCGACTCAGCCAGCTCGTGGCACGCGCACGTAGTGCCGTGACAGGAACCCGACGCGCCTCGTGGCGCGACGTCACGCACTTCCTGGCCCACGGCTTCCCGGCCGCCGTCTACAAGTCACGCCGCTGGTGGGTGCCCACCGCGCTCCTGTCCACGGCCGTCGCGGCCCTCCTCGGCTGGTGGATCGGCACGCACCCCGAAGTACAGGCCTCCATCGCCGCGCCCAGCGAACTACGCGAGCTCACCCGCCCCGGCGGCCAGTACGAGACGTACTACTCCAGCCACCCGGCCGCCAGTTTCGCCGCCCAGGTCTGGACGAACAACGCCTGGGCAGCAGCCCTCTGCCTCATCCTGGGTGTCTTCCTGGGACTCCCAGTTCTCTGGATCCTCTTCCAGAACATGCTCAACCTCGGCATCGGCATCGGCCTCATGTCCTCTGCCGGTCGTCTGGACACCTTCCTCGGCCTGGTCCTCCCGCACGGCCTGCTCGAACTGACCGCGGTCTTCGTGGCTGCCGGCACCGGCATGCGCCTCGGCTGGACCCTCATCGACCCGGGCCCCCGCTCTCGACGCACGGCTCTCGCGGAAGAAGGCCGAGCCGCCATCGGCATGGCCATAGGCCTCGCCCTGGTCCTCTTCATCTCCGGCGCCATCGAAGGCTTCGTCACCCCGTCCGGCCTCCCCACCTGGGCGCGCATCACCATCGGGGTCGCCGCAGAACTCGCCTTCCTCGCCTACGTCTACGTCCTCGGCGGCCGTGCCGCCCGCGCGGGAGAGACCGGCGACGTCGACGCCGCGGAACGCAGTGCCACCATCCCCACAGCTGCCTGATCGCCCCGGCGGCCGACGGATGTGCGACCACGTCCGTTCAGCTGCTAGTCTCCTCTTCGCCCCACAGGAGCCGTTGACACGGCGAGTGCGGGGAGGTAGATTCGAACAGTTGCCTGGAGATGGGCTCTAGCCCCAGACCAGCGACAGTGAGCATCTGTCAGCTTCTTGAAACGCTGATTTCAATGAAGCCCCTCCCGATGAATCGGAAATGAGCGGCCGGTCAGTCCGGCCTGAAACCTCTGATAAAGTCGGAGCCGCTGGAAAGGGAAACGCGGAAGCGGGAACCTGGAAAGCACCGAGGAAATCGGGTCGAGAAAAGATCTGATAGAGTCGGAAACGCAAGACCGAAGGGAA
>NZ_JBSFVB010000017.1:0-188686 GCF_053592115.1 Streptomyces sp. NPDC002788
TTCCCTCCCCGACGCTCTTCCGATCTGCGAACACAAGCCGCCACCGTCGTTTCTGCGCGCCTTCGCCGCGCGGCCCGTGGGGGCTCCGTACCCCCACCCCCTCTTGGCACGGCGCCCCGGGTCGGAAGCCCGGCGCGGCGCAATCGCACCGACCGGAAGCCGCTCGCGGAAGCGAGGGGCCTTCTCATATGCCCCAGGGCCCGAGGGCGCTCCTCCTCTGTGGCCGGAACCCGGCCCACCGCACGGTTGGCCGGATACCCTCTCGCCATGGCAGCGCGCGACCTCCAGGAGCGGATCAAGAAGCTCATCATCGACCGCCGGCTGGCCTCCGGGGCCCCGCTGCCGACCGAGCCCGAGCTGATGGAGTACCTCGGTGCCAGCCGGAACTCGGTGCGGGAGGCGCTGAAGGCGCTGCAGGCGATGGGCATCGTGGAGATCCGGCACGGGTTCGGGACGTACGTCGGCCCGATGTCGCTCGCACCGATGATCGAGGGCCTGGCCTTCCGCACGGTCGCCGGGCACTACCGGGGCGAGGACTCCCTGCTCCAGCTGCTCGAACTGAGAGAGGCCGTGGAAACCGGGCTCGTCTCCCGGCTCGCGGGCCGGATCCCGCGGGAAGACCTCCTTGAACTGGACGCGCTCGTCGACCGTATGGAAGAGCAGGCCGCGCACGGAGCCGGCCTCGCCGAGACCGACCGGGCCTTCCACGCCACCCTCTACCGGGGGCTGGACAACGCACTGCTGAGCGAGGTCCTGGAGGCGTTCTGGGACGCCTTCCACCGGGTCCGCACGGACCTCGGGGGCGAGCCGCAGGACCCGAAGGTGACCTGCCGGCAGCACCGGGAGATTCTGGACGCGGTGCGGTCCGGCGACTCGATGCGAGCGGAGGAGGCCATAAGGGAGCACTTCGGCAACATCCGCGCCCGCCTGTCCACGACTGCCCCACAAGGTCACCGCAAGCGCCCCAATGAACGGGTATGACCGGTAAACACCGCGTTTCGCATCTTGCGATCATGATGAACACCGTAGAACTCTGGCTTTCCGGTATTTCAAGGTGCCGCGGTTTCGCGGCAGTTGGGGGGAGTCCGAGCCGGTTGCGGGCTGGGCGGGGGCAGGGGCCCCGTTCATGAGGCGATGCCGTGGGGGGCATCATGCAACCGGAAGGTCGCTTTATCGTGTCTATAGGGTGTGGGTGACGTGGTGACTGCGACCCACCACTGATACGTCTGTGAAGGTCGAGGGGGACCCGCAGCAGACGGTAGGAAGCTACGAAACACGCGGTTGTCCGCGTGTGGGGGGATGACTCATGACGTCGAGGCCCACGGGTGCCCGGCAGGACCACGACCCGTCCCAGACCACCCAGCTCAGGGTGCCGGCACATCGGATGAGCACCACGGGGACGTTCCGGCGGATCAAGAAGACGCTGCCGCGATACGACTACGAGCACTACAGCCGGCTCGCCGGTCCCCTCACCCAGCCGGATCCCAGCAAGCCGTACAAGGTGCAGTACCGCTCGCTCATCTCGCAGGAGCCGCACCGCATCAGGGTCGCCCTGATGCTGGCCGCGGCGCCGGTGCTCTCGCTGGTGCTGCTGTTCTGGCTGCTCCAGCCCGAGCACTGGACCGAGCGCGACTACCCGGCCTTCGACTGGCTGCCCGCGCTCGACATGGTGATGCTCGTCTCGATCGGCCTGATCGAGTTCTTCCGCTGCATGAACGTGCTGTCGAACGCGCACGCCACGCTGGTGGCCCGCGACCCGATCCCGGTGGTGCCCGAGACCGGCACCAGAGTGGCCTTCCTGACCTCCTTCGTGCCCGGCAAGGAGCCGCTGGAGATGGTGACGAAGACCCTGGAGGCGGCCGTCAGGATCCGCCACCGGGGCCTGATGCACGTGTGGCTGCTCGACGAGGGCGACGACCCCGAGGTGAAGGCGGTCTGCGAGCGCCTGGGCGTGCACCACTTCTCCCGCAAGGGCGTCGCCAAGTGGAACCAGGCCAAGGGCCCCCACCGCGCCAAGACCAAGCACGGCAACTACAACGCCTGGCTCGAGGCGCACGGCGACGACTACGACTTCTTCGCCTCGGTCGACACCGACCACGTGCCGCTGCCCAACTACCTGGAGCGGATGCTCGGCTTCTTCCGCGACCCGGACGTCGGCTTCGTCATCGGCCCGCAGGTCTACGGCAACTACGACAACCCCATCACCAAGGCCGCCGAGTCGCAGCAGTTCCTCTTCCACGCGCTGATCCAGCGCGCGGGCAACCGCTACGGCTCCCCGATGTTCGTCGGCACCTCCAACGCCGTGCGCATCAAGGCGCTCAAGCAGATCGGCGGCCTGTACGACTCGATCACCGAGGACATGGCGACCGGCTTCGAGATGCACCGTCACAAGAACCCGGCGACGGGCCGGAAGTGGCGCTCGGTGTACACGCCGGACGTGCTCGCGGTCGGTGAGGGCCCGAGCGCCTGGACGGACTTCTTCACCCAGCAGATGCGCTGGTCGCGAGGGACGTACGAGACGATCATCGGGCAGTACTGGAAGGGCTGGTACTCGCTGCCGCCGAGCAAGCTCTTCAACTACACGATGATGATCATCTTCTACCCGATGTCGGCCCTGAACTGGATCCTGGCGGCGCTGAGCTGCTGTCTGTTCCTGGGTCTGGGCGCCTCGGGTGTGAACATCGACCCGGCGGTCTGGCTGATGCTCTACGGCAACGCCTCCGCCCTGCAGATCGGCCTGTACGTCTGGAACCGCCGGCACAACGTCTCGCCGCACGAGCCGGAGGGCTCCGGCGGTGTGGCCGGCATGGTGATGTCCGCGCTGTCTGCGCCGCTGTACGCCAAGGCGCTGATCGACTCCGTGCTGCGACGCAAGAGCAAGTTCGTGGTCACTCCCAAGGGCGACTCGGCGAGCCCGGACCGCTGGTTCGGCACGTTCCGCTACCACTGGTACTTCGTCGCCATCTTCGGCGCGTCGATCGCCGCCGGCTTCGTGTTCGGCCACTCCCACCCGGCCATGATCATCTGGGCGACGTTCGCGTTGCTGATCACCGCCTCGCCGGTGTTCGCCTGGCGCTGGCAGCTGCGGCAGGACGCGAAGAAGCCCGCCGGCCACGCCGCGGAACAGCCGCAGGACCCTGCGGGACCGCACGGGACGCAGCCGCTGCCCATCCCGCAGCAGCAGGCGCCGCACGCCCCGCAGCACAAGCCCAGTTGGGCCGCCGCCCCGGGCGGAAACGGGGAGGTCGGGGGATCCGACCAGACCATGCAGATCGCCCTTGGTGGACTTGGGGGACGTAAGGAATGAACGACCGTGCAGGCCGCCGCCGGGCCCGTCGACTCGCGATCGGCACGGCGGTGGTACTCGCGCTGGCCGGGATGAACGGGCCGTGGCTCTACCGCTTCAGCACCGAGAAATACCACCAGTACAAAATCGACAAGCCGGAGTACAAGGCCGCCAACGGCAAGTGGGAGATCATCGATTTCCCCGAGGAGTACCGGCAGAACACCATCCACGCGGCGCTGCTGCGCACGGGCAAGGTGCTGCTCGTCGCGGGGTCGGGCAACAACCAGGCCAACTTCGACGCGAAGAAGTTCGACACCCGGATCTGGGACCCGGTCAAGGGCACCATCAAAAAGGTCCCCACGCCCAGCGACCTGTTCTGCACCGGCCACACGCAGCTCGCCAACGGCAACCTGCTGATCGCGGGCGGCACCAAGCGGTACGAGAAGCTCGAGGGCGACGTCACCAAGGCCGGCGGCCTGATGATCGTCCACAACGAGAATCCGGACAAGCCGATCACGCTGAAGGCCGGCACCAAGTTCACCGGCAAGGAGAACGGCAAGACCTTCGTCTCGAAGGACCCGGTCCTGGTGCCGCGCGCGAAGAAGGTCTTCGACAAGGCGACCGGCGCGTTCCTGCGCAACGACCCCGGCCTCGGCCGGATCTACGTCGAGGCGCAGAAGCGGGGCCAGAAGTACGAGACGGGCACGCAGGACAACTACCGTGTGCACGGGCTGAAGGGCGATGACGCGCGTAACACGTACGGCATCGCGCAGAAGCTCGCCCTCGACAAGAAGGACTTCCAGGGCATCCGGGACGCCTTCGAGTTCGATCCCGTAGCCGAGAAGTACATCAAGGTCGACCCGATGAAGGAGGCCCGCTGGTACCCGACGCTCACCACCCTGAGCGACGGCAGGATCCTCAGCGTCTCCGGCCTCGACGACATCGGCCAGCTGGTCCCGGGCAAGAACGAGGTCTTCGACCCGAAGACCAAGAAGTGGACCTACACCGACAAGGTCCGCCAGTTCCCGACCTACCCGGCGCTGTTCCTCATGCAGAACGGCAAGATCTTCTACTCGGGGTCCAACGCGGGCTACGGGCCTGACGACGTGGGCCGTGAGCCGGGCGTGTGGGACGTGGACACCAACACGTTCTCGAAGATCCCCGGACTGAGCGACCCCGAGCTGATGGAGACGTCCGGCACGGTGCTGCTGCCGCCGGCGCAGGACGAGAAGTACATGGTGATCGGCGGCGGTGGCGTCGGCGAGTCCCCGGAGTCCAGCGAGAAGACCCGGCTCGTCGACCTGAAGGACGCGAACCCGAGCTTCGAGGACGGCCCGTCCCTGGACAAGGGCACGCGCTACCCGAACGCCTCGATCCTGCCCGACGACAGCGTGCTGATCTCCGGCGGTTCGGAGGACTACCGCGGCCGCGGCGACTCCAACATCTTCGAGGCGCGGCTCTACGACACGGAGAAGAACGAGCTCAGGCGGGTCGCCGACCCGCTGGTAGGCCGCAACTACCACTCCGGGTCGGTCCTGCTGCCCGACGGCCGCGTGATGTTCTTCGGCTCCGACTCGCTGTACGGCGACAAGGCCAACACCAAGCCGGGCAAGTTCGAGCAGCGCATCGAGATCTACACGCCGCCCTACCTCTACGGCGACGGGGGCCGGCCCTCGTTGTCCGGCGGGCCGCAGACCATCGAGCGCGGTGAGGCGGGGACGTTCACCTCGTCGGACGCGGCGAAGATCAAGAAGGTCCGGCTGATCCGGCCGAGTGCCGCCACGCACGTCACGGATGTCGACCAGCGGTCGGTCGCCCTGGACTTCAAGGCGTCCGGCGACAAGCTGACGGTGACCGTGCCGGAGAACCGGAACCTGGTCCAGGCGGGCTGGTACATGCTGTTCGTGACGGACGCCCGGGGGACGCCGAGCAAGGCGCAGTGGGTCAAGGTGCCGTAACCGGCTGATGGGGCGCTCTCCGGCAGGGAGGGCGCCCCTTTCGCTCGGGCCGGTACGTCAGCCGCTGGCCTTCGCCAGCTTCAGGGCGTAGTCCGCCCACCACTGGCCCGCCTTGGGGCCGCCCTTGCACTCGCCGTCCGACTCGCCGGGACGCTTGACCCACAGGTAGGCGTCGACGAGCGGGTCCGCCGTCTTCGTCGTCGGTGTTTCACCGAGGGCGCGGCCGGGCGGGTTGCACCAGCGTTCGTCCGGGTTGCCCTCGGTGTAGGGGCCCTTGCCGTTGCGGCTGGTGTCGATGACGAAGTGCTTGCCTCCGACCTTGGCGGAGAGCTGTTTGCCGTAGGCGATGGACTCCTCGGTGGAGTAGAAGTTGGAGACGTTGACCGAGAAGCCGTCGGCCTGTGCGATGCCCGCGCGGTTCAGCGGCTCGAAGATCTGGTCGGGGTTCTGCCAGCCGGCGTTGCCCGCGTCCAGGTACACCTTCGTGTTCTTCAGGGACTTCAGCTTCGTGACGGCGCCCTTGAGGAGGTCGTAGCGCTCCTCGTGGAACTGCTGCGGGGTGCAGCCGTCCACGAGGTGGAGCAGCGCGTCCGGTTCCAGGATGACCGTGGCGGACCGGTCGCCGATGCCCGCCGCCACGCCGTCGAGCCATTCGCGGTAGGCGTTGCCGTCGGCGGCGCCGCCCTGCGAGTACTGGCCGCAGTCGCGGTGCGGGATGTTGTAGAGGACGAGCAGGGCGGTACGGCCGGCCTTGCGGGCGGCCTCGGTGAAGCCCCGGGTCTGCTCCTGCGGATCGTCCGGGCCGACCCACTCCGCGACCGGCTGCTCCGCGATCTTGCGGATCTGCTCGGCGTCCTGCTTCTTGCCGGACTTCTCCAGCGCGGCGACCTGCCGGGCCGCCGTGCCGTCCGGGTTGACCCAGAACGGGGCGGTCGTCCTGGGTTGTTGGGTGATACCTGCGCCGACGTCGGCGCCTTCGTCCGATCGGTCTCCTCCGTCGGAGGAGGAACATCCCGTGATCAGCAGTGCCGCCCCCAGCACCACCGCGGACATCCGCCTCCCCGCGGACGCCCCGACCCCCCTGCTGCCGTACATCCAACTCCCCCTTGGGTGCACCGTTCCAAGTGTCAATCCTGACATACGCCGCGACACCCACGATGCCGAACCCAGCCGGAGCCGTCAGAGGCCGGTTCCCGTCAGGTACGCCGAGACGACCACGTTCGCCGTGTAGCTGCGGGTCGTACGGTCGAAGCTGCCGCCGCAGGTGACCAGCCGCAGCTCGGCCCGCCCCGACTCGCGCGGCCCGTACGCCTGGTGGGCGTCGAAGCGGTCGCGGGTGAGGACCTGGACGGACTCGACGGTGAACTCGGCGACCTTGGCATCGGCCCGGATCACCCGGATCGTCTGGCCCGGCCGCATGGCGCTGACCTTGTAGAAGACGGCCGGACGGGTGTCGGTGTCGACATGGCCCACCATGAGCGCGGTGCCGGGCGCCCCGGGCGCCACGCCTCCCGCGTACCAGCCGACCACACCCGGCTGGTCGTACGGCGGCGGATCGAGCGCCCCGCGCGCGTCCAGACCGCGCGCCACCACCGGTGCCTGGACACCCAGCCCGGGGATGTCGACGCGTTGCGGCAGCGCGTCCCCCAGCGGGCGGTGCGCGGGCGGCAGCTTCACGTCCGGGGGCCGTCCGGCCGCCGCCATGTCGCCCGTGGTGGGCGCTGAGATGCCGTGCCGTACATCGGTCACCTCGCGCCCCCAGAGCCACAGCCCGAGCAGCAGCACCACCCAGGCCACACCGGCCAGCAGGCGGCCGGTGCCGGATGAGCCTCCGTGCGTCTGATCCTGGTCGGACATGGTCAGCCCGTTCCCCGGCCCCTGCGGACGCCGCCCAGTGCGACGACCACCGCGGCCACGCCCGCGAGCACCAGCCCGGTCACCCCGTGTGCGGTGTTGGGACCGGCCCCGCGGTCCTCGGCGGCGACAAGGTCGGCCGCACCGCCGCCGCCCGCCTGGACGGGGGCGACGGGTGAGGCCGGCGCGCCGGGCGACGGCTCCTCGGTGGCGGGAGCGGACGGCTGCCCGCCCTTCCCGGGCACGGGCGGCCGGCCGACGGTGCCGGGTGCGGGCGGCTGCCCATCGGTCCCGGTCACGGAGGACTCGTCTCCGCCCCCGGTCGCGGAGACCCCCTCGCCGACGCCGGTCACGGAGAACTCCCCACCGGCCCCGGTCACGGAGGACTCGTCTCCGGCCCCGGTCACGGAGGACTCGTCTCCGGCCCCGGTCACGGAGGCACCCTCACCGACGCCGGTCACGGAGGACGTTTCTCCGGTGCCGCTCCTGGACGGCTCCCCCTCGGCTCCGGACGCGGACGAACCGCTCCCGGACGGAAGATCCCGCCCAGGGCCGCCCCGGACGGTGAACGTGCCGGTCCGTTCGCCGCTGCCGCAGGTGACCTGCACGGCGTACGTCCCCGGTTCGAGCGTGGAGCGGACGCGGCTGTCACCGGCGAGCTCGCGGCCGTCGATGACGGTGAGCCGGGCGTCGGCGACGAACGCCTTCGAGGCGGCGACGGCCGTCCGCTCGGCGCAGTCGGTCAGGCGGAGCGTGACGTCACTGCCGGGCGCGGGGGTCGCCGGAGTCACCGTGACACCCCCTCCGTCCGCCGCGTGTGCCACCGGGGTGAGGGCGACCACGGCGAGAACGCTCGTACAGACAGTGACTCTCAGGGAACCCATCGTGAACCTCCAGACGACTGGAGCCTCCCCCGCACGGTGGGCCGCCGCATCCTCAGGGACGCGGTGGCTGCTCCATGCGGGTGACGAGGGGTTTGAGCCCGGTGTGCGGTGCCTCCCGGGGTCAGATCCGGTCGACCAGGTCCGCGATCGAGTCCACGACCTGCGACGGCCGGTACGGGAAGCCGTCGACCTGGTCGGGCCGGGTCAGGCCGGTGAGCACCAGGAACGTCTGCATCCCGGCCTCCATGCCGGCCAGCACGTCGGTGTCCATGCGGTCGCCGATCATGGCGCTGCTCTCGGAGTGCGCCCCGATGGCGTTCAGGCCGGTCCGCATCATCAGCGGATTCGGCTTGCCCGCGAAGTACGGCTTCTTGCCGGTCGCCTGGGTGATCAGCGCGGCCACCGCACCGGTCGCGGGCAGCGGGCCCTCGGTGGACGGGCCGGTCTCGTCGGGGTTGGTGCAGATGAAACGGGCGCCGCCGAGGATGAGCCGGACCGCCTTCGTCATGGCCTCGAAGGAGTACGTGCGGGTCTCTCCGAGGACGACGTAGTCCGGCTCGTGGTCGGTGAGGATGTATCCGATGTCGTGCAGCGCGGTGGTCAGGCCGGCCTCGCCGATGACGTACGCCGAGCCGCCCGGCCGCTGGTCGTCCAGGAACTGGGCGGTGGCCAGGGCCGAGGTCCAGATGCTCTCGATCGGCACCTCCAGGCCCATGCGCGCAGCCGGGCGTGCAGGTCGCGGGGGGTGTACATCGAGTTGTTGGTGAGGACCAGGAAGGGCCTCCCCGACTCGCGGAGCTTCTTCAGGAAGGCGTCGGCGCCGGGGATCGGTACGCCCTCGTGGATGAGTACACCGTCCATGTCGGTGAGCCACGACTCGATGGGCTTGCGTTCTGCCATGTGCGGGATCTCCTGCCGTACGCGGTCCAGCGTGCGTCCCAGCCTAAACAGTGGCGGGATCTTGCGGAACGGCTCCCGTACGGCGTCCCGACAGGCGGGACGACGGGTTCAGCGGCGCCGGCGCACGAGGAGCAGCGTGCCGCCCGCGGTGACCAGCAGGGCCGCCGCTGCCGCCGCGACCCGGCCGCCGGCCCCGGTGCGGGCCAGTTCCTCGGCGAACGGGAACCGGTCCTCCCGGGGCGGGACGGTCGCCTCGGAGTCGGGCGGAGGGTCGTCCGTCCGGGTGTCGCCGCCCGTCTCTCCGTCGTCGATGCCGAACCGGTAGTCGTTCGACTGCCCGACCCAGTCGCCGTCGTCGTCGTGGCGTTGCACGACCGCCGCGTTGACGGTGACGTCGTTCGGCACGGCGTCCGAGGTGACCGCGAGCCGTACCTTCACGGTGACGGTCTTCCCCGGCCCGACGGTGAACCCGCCGAAGCGGCCCTCCTCGTCGGTGAACGCCCCGACGAGCTCGTCCTCCCCGGTCTTCTCGAACCGCACGGGATGGGCCCGCGGTCCGTCGAAGAACTCCAGCCGGGGCTGGGACGGCTCCAGGACCCGCTTGTCGTCCATGATCACGACGACGGGGTGGATGTCGCCGCAGGTCCGGTCGGTCGTGTTGGTCAGGTCGACGTACCAGGTCCCGAACCCGCCCCCGGCCGTGTAGGAGTCCGGGCCGCCGTGGATGCGGGTGGTGAGCGGGAAGGTGTGGTCGTCGGGCGCGGCACAGGCGGGCGCCGGGTCGTCCGCGTACGCCGGGTGAGCACCAGGGATCAGGACGGCGGCTGCCGTCGCCAGGCAGAGGTGAACGGGCGTGCAGAGTCGCATGATGATGTGACATTGCCGGGCGGCGAGGCCGGCACGTCGACGTCGCCGGGAAGTACCTCGAACGGCGGTGCGGATCCGCCCGGTCGGCGGACAGGCGCGGTGGCCTCCGACACTCCAGGACCTTCGCGTGCGTGCCCCGGGAGGCCGCGCCCGAGGCGCCGGACGCCAACTCCAAGTGGCCCAGCCGGTCAGGAGGGCACCGGCGGCGGTGAGGGCGGAGTGGGCGACGAGCGGCCGGCGCAGGGCCCGCCACCCGCTGGGCCGCCTCCGGCCTCTCCTCGGCCACGGCGGTATCCGCCGACCCGAACGCGGGCGACCGGGCCGGCCTGGTCCAGAGCGCGATCGACCGGCAGGTCGACGGCATCGCCGTCGAATCGGGCCGCGCACCGGCCCGGCCACCCCCTCAGCCACCCCCACGCCCGAACACCGGCCCCAGCACCAGCTGAGCCGCCCCGACCGCCACGACTCGCCCATCCCCCGGGGCGACCCGCACGGGCACCGTGTCCTGACCGGTCCGCCGGGCCCAGGCCCCCAGCACCGCACCGACGCCCCGCACGAACACCTCGGGCGCCGCCGTCACCGTGCGGCCGCCCAGCAGGACCACGTCGATGTCGAGCAGGCCGACGAGGTTCGCCGCCCCGGCGCCCAGCACCCGGGCCGCTTCCGTCAGGTCGCCGCGCGCCACCGCGCCGAGGCACAGTGCCTCGACGCAGCCGCGGTTGCCGCAGGTGCAGGGCGGGCCGTCCAACTGGATCACCTGGTGGCCGAACTCCCCGGCCCCGGTCCGGGCGCCCCGGTGCACGCCGCCTGCGATCACCAGCCCGGCGCCCAGGCCCGTCCCGAGGTGCAGGTAGGCGAAGGAGCCGCCCTCTCCCCGGGCGGCGAGGCCGAGCGCCGCCGCGTTGGTGTCCTTGTCGACCACCACCGGCACTCCGAGCCGCTCGGTCAGCGCCTCCCGCAGCGGGAAGCCGCCCCACTCGGGGAATCCGGTCACACGGTGCAGCACGCCCCGGGCGTGATCGAGCGGCCCGGGCAGCGCCACGCCCGCCCCGAGCAGGGCACTGCCGAGTCCGGCCATCGACTCGCCTGTCGTTCCCGTCACCGCCGCCAGTACGGCCTCGGTTCCCGCCCCCAGGTCCAGCGCGGCGCGCCGCTCCCGTACCACGCTGCCCCGGAGGTCCACGAGCACGGCCCGCACCTCGTCCCGGTCCAGATGGACGCCAACCGCGTGCCCGGCCTCGGGCACCAGCCGCAGCACCGTGCGCGGCTTGCCCCCGGTCGAGGCCCGTCGCCCCGCCTCCGCCGCGAGCCCGTCCTCCCGCAGCCGGCCCGTGATCTTGCTGACGGCCTGCGGGGTGAGCCCGGTCCGCTCGGCGAGTTCGAGCCGGCTGATGCCCTCGGCCCCGGCCGTGCGCAGCAGGTCGAGCACCAGCGCGGCGTTGTGACTGCGCAGCGCGAGCAGATTCACCCCGCTGCCGGTGCCCCGCATGCCGCCCACTCCGCCCGTCCGGTCGTCCGCCCTGTCCACGTCACCCATTGTCCCCGGCGCTTGCACTTTGGCAACAGCGTTGCGAAAGTGGGTGGCATGACTGGCACACCCCTCGGCACAGCCCCCGGCTCGCTCCGCGTCGGCCTCGTCGGCTACGGCCTCGCCGGCTCCGTCTTCCACGCCCCGCTGATCGCCGCCACCGAGGGCCTCGTCCTCGACGCGGTGGTCACCTCGAACCCGGAACGGCGGCAGCAGGCCCGCGCCGAGTTCCCGGACGTGCGCCTCGCCGCGACCCCGGACGAGCTGTTCGGCCGGGCCACCGAGCTGGACCTGATCGTCGTGGCGTCGCCGAACAAGACGCACGTGCCGCTCGCGAGGAAGGCCCTGGAGGCGGGACTGCCGGTCGTGGTCGACAAACCCGTCGCGGGCACCGCGGCCGAGGCCCGCGAGCTCGCCGCCCTGGCCGAAGAGCGCGAACTGCTCCTCTCCGTCTTCCAGAACCGCCGCTGGGACAACGACTTCCTCACCCTGCGCAAGCTGCTGAACGAGGGCGAGTTGGGCGACGTCTGGCGCTTCGAGTCCCGGTTCGAGCGCTGGCGCCCGAAGCCGAAGGGCGGCTGGCGGGAGTCCGGCGACCCCGCAGAGATCGGAGGTCTGCTCTACGACCTCGGCAGCCACGTCGTCGACCAGGCCCTGGTCCTGTTCGGCCCGGCGGCCGCCGTCTACGCGGAGACGGACATCCGCCGCCCGGGCGCGGAGACGGACGACGACACGTTCATCGCGATCACGCACACCAACGGCGTCCGCTCCCACCTCCACGTCTCCGCGACGACCGCCCAACTGGGCCCGCGCTTCCGCGTCCTGGGCTCCACCGCCGGCTACGTCAAGTACGGCCTGGACCCCCAGGAGGCCGCCCTCCGGGACGGTCTGCGCCCCGGCGCCGACTGGGGCGTGGAGCCCGAGTCGCTGTGGGGCCGCGTGGGCTCCGGCGAGTCCCCGGTGACGGGCGGCGGCCGCCCCGAACCGACCCTGCCGGGCGACTACCCCGCTTACTATGCGGCCGTGGCGAAGGCCCTGCTGGAGGGCGCTCCCAACCCGGTGACCGCGCGGGAGGCGGCCGCCGCCCTGGACGTACTGGAGGCCGCCCGTCGTTCGGCCCGCGAGAAGGTGACGGTGACCCTGTGACTCACAAGAGCAACCCTTCGCACAGCCCGGAACTCACCCCGAAGTTCCACCCGGAGCTCACCCCGAGCCTGGAGGAGTTGGAGAGGGAGGAACGCCGCCTGGTGTTCCGCCGGTTCTCCCATGACGACGCCTGGGCGCTCGGCTCGCTCCTGGTCGAGATGGCCCGGGAGCGGCAGGCACCGGTCGCCATCGACATCCACCGCGCCGGCCAGCAGCTCTTCCACGCGGCGCTGCCCGGCTCCACCCCGGACAACGACGCCTGGATCGCCCGCAAGCGCCGGGTGGTGGAGCGCTACGGCTCCGCGTCCTACCTGATCGGCGCCCGCTTCCGCGCCAAGGGCACGACGTTCGAGGAGTCCTCACGCCTCGACCCCGACACGTACGCGGCCCACGGCGGCTCCTTCCCGATCACCGTCGAGGGCGTGGGCGTGATCGGCGCGGTGACGGTGTCCGGTCTGCCGCAGCTCCACGACCACCGGTTCGTGGTGGAGGCGCTGGAGCGGTTCCTGGACAACGGCCGGTAACCGGCCGGAATGAGTGAGGGGTCCCCCCGGTTGGCACCTGCTGTACGCGTGATCGACACGGCGCCCAACCGGAGGGATCGGACAGATGAGCACGCCCGTCAAGGAAGCGGTCGGCCGATACGGCGTCTGGAGCGTGGGCCTGCGCTCGGAGGACCCGGAACGGCGCGGCGAACTCGCCGAGGCAGCCGCCGAACTGGAGGAACTCGGCTACGGCGCCGTGTGGCTGGGCGGAAACTCCTCCGCCGCCAACGCGGTCCCGCTCATCGAGGCGACCTCTAAGCTCACCGTAGGCACCAGCATCCAGAGCATCTGGCAGCACGAGCCGGACGCCGCGGGCGCGGCCTTCGCGGACCTGGAGTCGGCCCACCCCGGGCGTTTCCTGCTGGGTCTCGGCGTGAGCCACGCCAAGCGGGTGGAGCAGTACGCCCGCCCCTACTCGGCCCTGGTCGACCACCTCGACGGCCTGGACACCGCCGGAGTGCCGGCGGACCGCCGTCTCCTGGCCGCCCTGGGCCCGAAGTCGCTGCGGCTGGCCCGCGACCGGGCGGCGGGCTCGATCCCGTACCTGGTCACCCCGGAGCACACCGCGCACGCCCGCGAGATCCTGGGCGACGCCCCGCTGCTGGCCCCGGAGGTGGGCGTCATCCCGGAGACGGACCCGGTCCGTGCCCGGGCCCTGGCCCGCGAGTTCCTGGGGTTCTACCTCCCGTTGCCGAACTACACCAACAACTTCCTCCGGCACGGCTTCACCGAGGACGACCTGAAGGACGGCGGCAGCGACCGCCTGGTGGACGCCCTGTTCGCGTGGGGCGACGACACGGCGATCCGCACCAGGCTCGACGCCTTCTTCGAGGCGGGCGCGGATCACCTGGCCCTGCAGGTCTTGGACGGCACGCCGCGGGACACCCTCCCGAGGAAGGCGTGGCGCGACGTGGCCGATCTCCTGGCATGAGAGCGAGCGCAGCCTGATTCGATGGGGCGGGACGAGTCAGCCGAAGGGCTCGGCCCATCGTCATGGCATGCCGCGGTCGCTGACCGCCTCGGCCTGCTGGGCGTCCCTGGACGGGGCCCCTTCGGGCGCCGGTGGCTCGGCTCGGAACGGTGGACGGCCTTCGGCGAACGTTCACCTGCTCGGAGTGCGTTCAGGTTCGGCAGCTTCGCTGCGTAGATCCAGTCGAAGCCGTCGTAGCCGGTGCCGTCGAGGTGTTCTGCCCGGATCAGGCCGGCACGTACCGCCACGCGCTGGGAGGCAGCCCGAGGCGCGGATCTCCCGGCAGCAGGAGTCTGTCGACCTGGGTATTCCCACCTTCCGGGAGATCGCTGCTCGCACCGATACGGCCGCCGCACCGCCAGAGCCTTCGTAAAACTGCGATCACCCACCGGAGTGGTGGAGGGCCCAGTTCCGGTCGTTCGGCGTTGGCTCGGTCCGCCAACGAGCCCGCAGGAATCCGTCGCCATCGGGCATGACAGCGGTGAACAGAGGAACACGTTCACCCGCGTATACGGACAGGAGCGCGGCGGCGGGAGCGCGGCGCATCCGGGCGGTCAGCTCCGGGAACGCGCTCTCGTCGGCGATGGCGCTGTGGATGTGGCCGTCGTCGTCCTGCCAGACGCCTTCGACGAGTCCTTCTGCGGGGAGGGCTCCCAGGACGGCGTCGATGTTGGAGGACAGGGGCGGCCATACGGCCAGACGGGCTCGGGGAGCCACTCCGGCGCGAATCGTGTCGACGGCGTCGCGGGTCAGGTGGTGCCATCGTGAGGCGCCTTCGAGGTACATCTCTTCCAGGATTCCGGCGCTGCCGTCGGCGACTGCCCGGTGCAGGTCGGCCCAGAAGTCATCGTCGCCGGGTCGCTGGACAACGTCCTCCTCGGCCTCGAAGCCGTACGGGGAGGCATCCAGGCGTTCTGGGAACAGTCCAAGCCCGCGGGCGCGTGCCGACGCTTCCTCGCAGGGCCGACTGCTGCTGATGTACAGGTACTGGTCCCATCCGACGTGCACTGCGAATGTGCCCTCCGCTTCCAGCCGGCACCAAGCGCCGCTGTCGCGAAGCATGAGCCGCACCAGCTCCAGTCCGACGTCGAGCGGCACCTCCGCTCCGTCATGGAAGCCGGTGAGGCCCGTCGAGAAGAGCCCCTCGAGCCCGAAGCCGTCCAGGGGCCGCTCGAGGCCGAAGTGCGCGAGGGACGGGACCTGCGGCTCGCGTACGGACAGGCGATCGACGCCGGCCTCGACGGCGAACGCCAGGACTGACTGCAGATAGGCCGCCTCGATCTCGCCGTGATCGCTTTCGGTGTCCTCGGTGCCCGTGCAAGGCCCGTATTCATCACGGTCGGCGGGGTCGTATTTGGTGACGCGGTAGACGTAGGGGAGCTGCACATACGCATCTTCCCGCACAACCCTGACATCGCCCCGAAGGGACTCCCACCGCCAAGCGTGAGGGCCTTCACCTCATGGAGGTGAAGGCCCTCACCGCGTGGACGGACAGGCGGGGCGGCTGCCCACTCCTCAGGCGCTCTTGAACTCCTGCCGCTGGCGCCCGAGCCCGTCGATCTCCAGCTCCACGACATCCCCGGCCCGAAGGAACGGCTTCGGCTCGGGCGCCCCCAGCGCCACGCCCGCCGGCGTCCCCGTATTGATCACATCCCCGGGGTACAGCGTCATGAACTGACTGAGGTACCGCACGACCTCCCCCACCAGGAAGATCTGCTCGGCCGTCGTCCCGTCCTGCTTCAACTCCCCGTTGACCCACAGCTTCAGAGCGAGATCCTGCGGATCCGGTACTTCGTCCGCCGTCACCAGCCACGGCCCGAGCGGATTGAACGTCTCGCAGTTCTTCCCCTTGTCCCAGGTCCCGCCCCGCTCGATCTGGAACTCCCGTTCGGACACGTCGTGCGCCACCGCGTACCCGGCGACATGCGCGAGACCTTCCTCGGCGGACCCCAGATACCTGGCCGTGCGCCCGATGACGACGGCCAGTTCGACCTCCCAGTCGGTCTTGAGGGAGCCGCGGGGTACGAGCACGGTGTCGTCGGGCCCGACCACCGTGTCCGGCGCCTTCATGAAGACGACCGGCTCGGCGGGCGGCTCGGCCCCCGTTTCGCGGGCGTGGTCGTGGTAGTTGAGCCCGATGCATACGATCTTGCCGATCCGTCCGAGCGGCGGTCCGATCCGCAGCCCGACCGCGTCCAGGACGGGCAGCGTGCCGGCGTCGGCGGCGGCCCGCACCCGGCCGAGTGCCTCCTCGTCGGCGAGCAGCGTGCCGTCGATGTCCGGGACGACGCCCGACAGGTCCCGCAGGGTCCCGTCGGCGTCGAGCAGCGCGGGCCGCTCCGCCCCCGCCGTACCGACTCGCAGCAGCTTCATGGTCACGTCTCCCTCGATCGCGGGCGCCCGCCCGATGCGCGCGACCCGGATGCGGCGGGGCAGCCATCGGAGGACTGGTCGATCCTCCAAGGTGGGCGTGCACTGCGCAATACCCCGTTCACGTACTGGACCTTCACCTGGCCGGCCGGTCGGTCACCGGTACAGCACGGCCCGCTCGACGACGCTCCACGTCGTGCTGGTCACCACGTACAGCGCGGCGGCCAGCGGTACCACGGCCACGGTGACAAGGGTGAAGAACGACATGAACGGCATCACCCTGGTCATCGCCCCCAGCCCCGGCACCTGTTCGCCACCACCGGCCTGAGCGACCGGGTTGGCGGCCATCATGCGCTTGCTGAGGCGGTAACCGACCGCGGCGACGCACCCGACGACGACGAACAGCCCGGCGTACACGAGCCCCGCACCACCGAGGAGACCGCCCTGCAGCGCGTCCACCCACCGCTCTCCCAGTGGCGCGGCGAGCAACCGATGACCGAGCAGCTCATTGGCCTGCCCGCCGATCGTGTCGCTGGAGAACAGGTGGTAGAGCAGGAAGAACGCGGGGATCTGGAGCAGCCCGGGCAGGCAGCCGGCGAGCGGCGACACCTTCTCCTCGGCGTGCAGTTCCAGCACGGCCCGTTGCAGTTTCTCGGGGTTCTTCCCGTGCTTCCTCCGCAGCTCGGCGATCTTCGGCTGGAGGGCGGTGCGGGCCTTCTGGCCGCGTGCGGCGGCCCGTGACAAGGGGTGGACGAGGAGCCGTACGAGCGCGGTGAACAGGACGATCGCGGCGGCGGCCGCGGACGCGCCGAACAACGGCCGGAGCAGGTCGGCCAGGTGCTCGACCAGGTTGGCGAAGACGGACATGGGTGAGCCCTCCGGGGGTCTCGTCGTGCCGGGAGTGGGACATGGCGGCATGACGACCCGCGCGGGGTCCGGTTACGTGGACAGGCCCCTACGCGACGGTCGCCCGGAGGGCGTGACCGGGTGCTCGGGGCCGGGTGCGCCCCCGGGCGTCGGGATCGCGCTGGGGCAGGAAGGCCGTACGGCGGTCCCGGTCACGGATGGCCGTACGCACACGCGTGCGCGGCACGGTGGGCGCGCAGCGCGAGGCGACGACGGCGCAGACCGCGAGGGCGGCCGAGGCGGCGGCGGTCGCGGCGAGCGCGACGGTGGCCGAGAGGCTGCCGGTGTCGAGCAGCGCCACCTCGACGAGCAGGAACAGCAGCGCGAGGGCGGGACGCAGAGTCGCCCAGCTGCGGTTCATCGGCTGCCCCTCCCTCGTACGCGTGTACGCCCTGTTGTTCGTTATACAGGATCCCCCTCCCGAACACGTCCGAGACTTCGTACACGGGTTTGAGGAAGGTACGTCAGAACTCTCGACAACCCACCCGCCACGCCCGATGCTTCTCGTCACCGACAACGGGGCACCTCGCGACGCCGGGCCGGGGGGCGGCGTCCGTCCCCCATCTCCCTTACGGAGGAGCCGTGATCAGACGCAGGAGTCTGCTGGCCGCAGCAGGCGGTACGTTCCTCGGCAGCGCCCTGGCGACGGGCACCGCGCACGCGGACGCCACGATCGCCGTCAATCCGTCGACGACGTACGGCACCTGGGAGGGCTGGGGCACCTCCCTGGCTTGGTGGGCCAACGTCTTCGGAGCCCGGGACGACTTCGCCGACCTCTTCTTCACCACCAAGTCCGTGACGTACAACGGCCGTTCCCTGCCCGGCCTGGGCCTCAACATCGCCCGCTACAACCTCGGCGCGTGCAGCTGGAACAGCGTCGGCGGCGAGACGATGGTGGAGTCGCCCAACATCCCCGGCTTCAAGCAGATCGAGGGCTTCTGGCAGGACTGGAACAACGAGGACCCCACCTCCTCGGCCTGGAAGTGGACGGCGGACGCCAACCAGCGCGCGATGCTGGTGAAGGCGACGCAGCGGGGCGCGATCACCGAGCTGTTCGCCAACTCCCCGATGTGGTGGATGTGCAGCAACCACAACCCCTCGGGCGCGGCTGGCGGCGGCAATAACCTCCAGACCTGGAACTACCGCCAGCACGCCTCCCACCTGGCGGCGACGGCCCTGTACGCACGGAACAACTGGGGCGTGAACTTCGCGACGGTCGACCCCTTCAACGAGCCGGCCTCCACCTGGTGGACCGCGACCGGCACCCAGGAGGGCTGCCACATGGACCCCGCGGTCCAGGCGGCCGTACTCCCCTACATGCGCAGCGAGTTGGACAAGCGCGGCCTGACCGGCATCCGGATCGCCGCCTCGGACGAGACCAACTACGACACGGCCCGCTCCACCTGGGCGTCCTTCAACTCGTCCACCAAGGCCCTGGTCTCCCAGGTCAACGTGCACGGCTACCAGGGCTCGGGCGGCCGCCGCGACCTCCTCTACACGGACGTGGTGACGACGTCCCGCAAGAAGCTGTGGAACTCCGAGACCGGCGACAGCGACGGCACGGGCCTGACCATGGCGTCCAACCTCTGCTACGACTTCCGCTGGCTGCACCCCACGGCATGGTGCTACTGGCAGGTCATGGACCCGACGACGGGCTGGGCGATGATCGCCTACGACAAGAGCACCCTCCAGCCGACGACAGTCCAGACCAAGCACTACGTGCTGGCCCAGTTCAGCCGCCACATCCGCCCCGGCATGACGATCCTGGACACGGGCGTGAGCTACGCGGTGGCGGCGTACGACGCGACGTCCCGCCGCCTGGTGATCGTCGCGGTGAACACGTCCACGTCCGCCCAGACCCTCACCTTCGACCTCTCCCGCTTCTCGACGGTGACGGGCGGCACGAACGGCGCGGTCCCCCGCTGGAACACGGTGACGACGGGAGGCGGCGACCTGTACACCCCTCGCTCGGACATCCGCCTGTCCGGCAAATCGGTCAGCGTCCCGTTCGCCGCGAAATCGGTCCAGACCCTCCAGATCGACGGCGTGACGCGGTAGACCGGGCAGCCGGGCCGCTGGGGCGCTTGGTCACTGGCGGCTCGGCTTGGCCGCTTGGCCGCCGGCGACTCGGCTTGGTCGCTCGGCCGCTGGCGGCTCGACTTGGTCACTGGCGGCTCGGCAGCTGCTCGGCGGTGGTTCGGGGCGACTGTGGAGCCGGGGATGGCGAGTGTGGGGAATCCGGGCAGGCCGGTGGTCTGGCCTGCGCATCTCTCACGCTCGTCACCTCCCGGCAGTACGGTGTCCCCCATGCGCCCCGACACGCCTGCCGAAAACGTCGACCACACCGCCGAGGCGGCACGCCTGGAGCGGACCGCCGGCCTGTACCCCGAGGACGCCGAGGCCCTGCTGCTGCGGGCAGCGGCCCACCTGGAACTCTCCGGCGACCGCCCCACGGCCACGGCCCTCTACGACCGTCTGCTGTCCTCCACGGACGGCCTGGAGAACCCCCACCTGGTACGGGCACTCAAGGCCTCGAACCTCTGGGAGTACGGCCACGAGGCCGAGGCCAGGGCGATCATCGAGGGCGTCCGGGTGGCGGCCCCCAAGGACCCGGCCCCCTGGGTGATCGTCGCGGAGTCCCTGGAAGCCCACGACGAGCTGGAAGCGGCCCACGACACCTTCACGGAGGCCGTACGCCGCCTCCTGACGGACGTCGCGGAGCCCCCCTACGCCACCCACCCCCTCCTCTTCGGCCGCCACCGCGTACGGCGCATGCTGGGCAGGTCCCATGACGAGTGGGACGCGCTGGCGGACACGGTCCACTCCCTCCCGATCACTCTGGACGAGCTCCACGACCCCAAGCGCGTCTGGTCCCTGGGCTCGGAGAACCCCGCGGAACTGGAGGCGGAGATCCTCCGCCTCCGGGCAGAACTCGGCGCGTACCGGGAGGCCCTCTCCCGCCCCTTCCCGGTGGCGGTCCTCCACTGGCCCGCCGAGGAGCTGACGGAACTGCTCGAGGCGTATCCGATCCTGGCGACGGAGTACCCGTCCCACGGCGAGCACCTGTCCTCGATAGAGCGGTCCCTGCGCGAACTCTCCACCTCCGGCACCCCCAACCTCGGCATCGTCACCGGCACGGTCCCGTCGTACGAGGCCTTCGCGGCCTCGGAACTCTCCTCCCCGGGTGATTCGACCCTGCTCCCCCAGTACGCGACGACACTGGCGGCGCGGGGGCGGGCCGTGGCTTGGCCGCCGCAGCAGGGGGCGGGGTGCTGGTGCGGGGCGGAGGCCCCATACAGCGAGTGCCATGGGGCCGACCAGGGCAAGGGTGGAACGGCCAACGCTTGTCTGTACACCCCTTAAAATCGCCCTCTCCCCGGTGCGCTGCGCGTAACCGAGGGTTAGTCTCGCCAGCCTGGTATCCGGCGGTCACCTACTGGTGTCAAGGGAGAGCCTGGTAAATGCGAGACTTTGGTTCGGAGCGCCCGTCCACAGCCACGGTCCCTCCTCAGCACGATGGTTCATCCCCAGAAGGAGCGGCATGCCCCCCAGCGGCCAGAAGCGTCCGCAGTTCACCACGCCACTGACCTCGATCGAGATCTGCGCGGGGGCCGGTGGGCAGGCCGTGGGGCTGCACAATGCCGGATTTGACCACTTGGCACTTGTCGAGTGGGACCAGCACGCGGTCAGTACACTGCGGGCCAACGTCGGACGCTGGCCCGGGTGGACGCCTCAGAAGGCCCAAGCCCTCGAGCCTATGGACGTCAAGGAATTTCTCACATCAGACGCATGCCAGGGTATTGACCTCAGAGGCGACAGCCTCGACCTCTTCGCGGGCGGCGTTCCCTGCCCTCCTTTTTCCCTGGCCGGAAAAAGACTGGGCGAAGATGACGAGCGCGATCTTTTCCCGGAAGCTCTGAATATAATTGAAAAACTCACCCCTAAAGCAGTCATGATCGAAAATGTCCGGGGGATCCTTGAGCCACCCGAGGTTTTCATTGAATACAGGGGCAAGATCCTCGATCGATTGCGCCGCGCTGGCTACACAGTCCCCAACGTTGACGCTTCACTTTCCCCAGAAGCCCAGGATCTCGAGATGCGAAAGGTGTGGCGCCGACTCGACGCGAAGGATTTCGGCGTCCCTCAACTACGCCCTCGAGCCATCCTAGTCGCCATCCGTGAGGACTTCTCAAAGCCCGGCATCAATGAATTCTGCTGGCCGCTGGGAATCAAGGCCGATGAAGCCACTGTCGCGGAAAGCCTCAAAAGGAGCATGCGGGAACGGTGCCTTCCGTACTGGGACAAAAACAAGTGGGGCGAGCCGGCCAAGCCCGGACAGCGGACAGGCGAGGACGTCTACAACGACTGGCTCGACGCGGCCCAGAAGTCCGCGGCCGCCGGCCGCGGCGTTGCCCCGACCTTGGTGGGTGGATCCAGGAAGCACGGCGGCGCCGACCTTGGACCCACGCGAGCCAAGAGGGCATGGGCAGCCATGGGAGTTGACGCCATGGGAGTCGCCAACGACCCGAAAGCATGTGACCCGGAACGGGACTTGTTCAGGGAGAACGGCCCTATGCTCACCGTCGAGCAAGCCGCCATCATCCAAGGGTTTCCGCGAAACTGGCGGTTCCAGGGGAAAAAGACAGCACAGTACCGGCAAGTGGGAAATGCCTTCCCTCCGCCGGTCGCTGAAGCCGTAGGCCGCGCAATCGCTGCTATTCTGCGACCGGAGCACCGGGAAGAACTTCTTAGCAACTACGACATCGACTCCTCGGGCTCAGCTGCCCTAGATGACATTCCACGCCAAATGGAACTCTCAATTTCAGCGACAACCACTCCCGCGCCTGCGCGCGAGGACCGTCGCGGCAATCTTGTCGGCACAAGCCACTGACTGCTCGTGCTCCCAGAACCGGAGCACGAGCCAGCCCGCGTCACTGAGCCTCTGATCTGTGTCCCGGTCCCGCTTCACATTACGCAGCACCTTCTCCGACCAGTAACCGGAGTTCGTTCTAGGCGGCACATAATGTTCAGGGCAGCCATGCCAATAGCAGCCGTCAATGAATACCGCGACCTTCGCTGGGCGGAAGACCAAGTCGGCCGTCCGGCGAAGGTCTGGTAGGGGGCGTGCTGCCACCCGGTAGCGGAGCCCTTGGGCGTGCACCAGACGTCTGATCAGCCATTCCGGCTTTGTATCTCGGCTGCGGATCGCCTGCATGTTGCGACGGCGGGCGGCGGACGAAGCCCAGGAACCTTCCGGGGCTTCCCATACGGCTTCGGAGGACACAGCATCGATCGTAGTGCGCTGCGTCCACCTCACGCAGCCAGCTACCGGTTGCCCCCCAGGTGACTCAGCAGCGCTTCGATGTCGCTCGGCGCCAGACCAGCCGCCACCGACGGCTCCTCTTCCAAGTCGGCAAGCTGCTGGACTGTGGGGTCATCCAGGATCTGGCCCATGAAGGCCAGCTTCTGTTCCAACCGCGCAGCCACGACCTCGTCTATGGAGTTGCGTACGGCGAGGACCGTGACCCGCGTCTCGGTGTCCGGCGCGAGGCCGAGGCGATGGATGCGGTCCAGGCTCTGCAGAAACCGGCCGGCCATGAAGTCGCGGTCCACGTAGACAGCGTCATGACAGTGGTGGTGCAGGCTGATGCCCTCGCCGAGGGTCGCCGGGTTGGAGATGAGCACCATGCAGGCCGGATCATCGCGGAACCGCCGGATCTGCTCCTCTCGGTCGGGGGTCCCTCCGTAGACCACGGCCGGACTGAATTTCCCCAGCATGCGCTCCAGCGTCGTAAGGCTCCGGACGAACGTCGTCCAAACCAGCGTCTTACGTCCAGCCGCCGCGTTCTCGGCGATGATCGCCACGGCTTCCTTGTACTTCGGTGACAGCTCGTGGTCGGGGAGGTTCTGCAACTTCGAGTACAGAGAGGCGCCTGGGGGAATCTCCAGCGGAGGCAACTGGTAAGCCAGCGGCTCGTACTTGGTGGCTCCCTCCAGGAGCAGAGCCGGACTCGTAGCGGCCATCAGAAGCCGCAGAGCCGTCTTGCCGAGCGCGCTGAGATCCTCCCTGGCCGCCCCGTTACTCATCCCGCCGACGAGGGAGCTGTAGATCTCGTCATGCAGGGGCGGCATGTCCACGTAACGGATGCCCAGATCAACAGGAGGCAGACCGAGTTCCTGCTTGGTCGTCCGCGTGAACAACGGCCGCAGCACCTTACTTGCCTGCCGAAGGTCTCCCCCGGCCACGGCGCGCACGACGGTCTGTTGCCCGTGCCCCGGCCACACGAAGCCCAATAGATTCTCCAGGTCCTTGGAAC
The DNA here is from genome assembly GCF_053592115.1 of Streptomyces sp. NPDC002788. Taxonomy (NCBI): domain Bacteria; kingdom Bacillati; phylum Actinomycetota; class Actinomycetes; order Kitasatosporales; family Streptomycetaceae; genus Streptomyces; species Streptomyces sp. NPDC002788. The sequence goes on from NZ_JBSFVB010000017.1 coordinate 23,532, forward strand.
CGTTCGGAGCCGGCGTACCTGTGAGGATCAGCCGCCGATCCGCATGTGGCCCGAGGGCCATGCACGCGGCACCGTAGGTGCCCCGGGCCCCGAGCTTCATCCTGTGCGCCTCATCAAGAATGATCATGGAGGGCTGGGCTGCCAGCCAGGTGGTCAGCATCGACAGCGAGCGGTCCAGCCGTTCGTAGTTGACGACGAGCACCTCCGCCCACTGGTCCAGCGACCCGTCCAGGACGTTGACGCGCAGCGCGTGCGTCAGACACTCCGCCGTCTCGAAACGCCACGAGTCGTAGGCCGACTTCGGGCAGACCACCAGAAGCCGCCGCGCGTGGCCGACGGCCTTCTGAGCCGCATACACAGCGAGCGCGACGCGCGTCTTGCCGGCCCCGGGCACGCTGAAGTTGGCACCGTGCTGGAGAGACAGGAGCTTCGCGATGTCCCTGCGCTGGAAGGCGCTCAGCTCACCCTTCCAGTTGTCACCGAGCAGACTCGGGACATCGTCCGCGTCGACCTCGCCGACAGATCCCGTACCCGCCAGCCTGGTTTCCACGGTCCGCGCGTCCTGGAGGACGCCGGTCGCCAGCTTCCTCAGGGCGGAGGACCACTCCACACCGCTGGGGTCAGGCCAGTCACCAAGAACTTGCAGGTTAGCCAGGAAGTCATCAAGAGCAACAGAGGCGCTGAGCAGGCCGAGCTGGCCGCCCGTCCGGAAACGGGCGGCCAGCTGGACCAGGTCCGGCTGGTGGTGCTCAGTGGTCCGGAGCACGACACGCGTGTGCGTCTCGTCAAACCCCAGGTGCAGAGACGTTCCGCTCGGTTCGTTCGTCACTGCCGACCCTCCGTGACGACGGCGTCCATCAGCCAGGCCACGCCGTCGCCCGGATTCTGCAGACCACGGCCGGCCTGCTGCGCGAGCTTCAGCAGGCTGCCACGGAGCTTGATCACCGCGTCATCGAAAGCTTCTTCGTCGAGACTGCGCGACGTGCGGGCCTGCACTAGGTCGCTCACGCACTGGTCGATGCTGGCGCACGCCTCTGCGAGACGGGCCGGCGCAAGCTGCTTCCGCTTGCGCAGCCGGGCATTGCGGCCAGCGGCTTCGATGGCGTCATCGAAAGTATTCTTCGCGTCTTCCAGGAGGCTCTGCGCCTGCTCCTTCGCCTCGTTACCGAAGTCAGGGCCCTCGCTCCTGCTTCGTACAACAGCGGCGGCCCGCAACAGACGGTCGTTGAGCGCCTTCATGTCGGCCACCGCGGAGGAGGCGGCCGGAACCTCCACCCCGAGCCCAGGGATCACTACGCCCGTCGGCTTGGCCTCAGGCCGATCCTCAGGCGCCGGACCGGCAGAAAGAAGCCTCTGCTCCAGCCCCTCCTTGAGGAAGTCCTCGTTGATGTGCCGCACGTCGGTCTTGGAGAAGTTGAGCAGAATGGCGGCCAGACGCAGTTCCTTGAGAATCTCCGCCTGGTCGCGGTCGAGCGTCTCCAGCTTCACGTACAAGCGCTGGAGTTCCTTGAGGCGCTCCTGGGCGCCTTCCCAGTCGACGAGCCGGAGGCCGTTGCCGTTGGCGTCCTGGCTGCGCTTGATCAGCTCACGGATCGTGGCAAGGATCCAGCGTTCTTGGTGGTACGTCCGGACCTGGATCCGGAACTCCTTAGCAATCTGTTCGGGCGTACGCCCGAGGGCCGCCTGCTCCTCCATGGCGATGATGCGGTTGATGTAGGAGTAGTCACGCCGGTGATCCCGACGGAGCTGCAAGGACAGCTCCACGGCGTTGATGTCCGCCCAGGTGAACCACTCGGGCAGCACGCCCACCCGCATCGACTGCACGCCAAGCAGTTTCAGGGCGGCTGCTCGGGTATTGCCGTTGACCAAGATGCCCTGATGAGTGACGAGCCCGGGGTCGTTCTGGCCGAACTCTTCGAGGCTGTCCTTGAGGGCGTCGAACTCGACGTCGCGCAGACTGGTGTCGGCCGGCGAGACCTGGAGCAGGAAACGGAGGTAGTCCTGGCTCTCCTCACTCCACGGGTCCTGATCCAGCCCCGCGTCCTTCGCGGCGTCGTGGCTCCGCTGGGCCCGGATACGGTGCGTGCTGGGGTTGAAGTAAAGCTTGCTGAGGGGCAGGTCGATCACGTCGACGTGCGCCTTCTGCTCATTCCAGTCAACCGTCACCGTCTCGCGGGTCCCGCCCGCCGTTTGCGCCTCCGCAACCTTCTTCTTGATCAGTTCGCTCAGTTCGTCCGCCTGCGGCGGAGCGGGAAGTTCTCGCATCATTTTTTCGGGTGTCCTGTTCCTAGTCGTTCGCGCCATCGAGTGCATCCGCCACAGCCTTACGGGAGGTCTCCGGAAGAGTCCGGTACTGGCCCCAGAGCTTGTCCAGCGGGCTCAGGGAACGCCGGTCCGCAGCGATCCAGGCCCCAAGCACCCGCTGTTCCATGGGCGACAGGGCAGCCGCCTGCTCCAAGACCCGCCCGAGGTCGGCCTGCCGGCCGGAGCTGCCGACACCACACCGCTTGCACTCGGTGACCAACTCGTAGGCGACGTCTCCGCCAGGCTGGATCACCTGGCGGCGGGCCACGTTGAGCACCGCCTGTTCGATTCCCTCCTCGTACGGCTCACCAGCCGCGATGCCGCACGTGCGGCAGAGATAGCCGTCCTCGTCCAGCACCTTGGCGCGCTGGGCGGCGGTAAGGCTCGCCTTGTGCTTCGGCGCCTTCGACTTGCCAGGAATCCACACCTCCGCCCCTTGCGCCACGAACCGCTGCTCCTGCTGACGGAGAGTCGGGTCCTCACGGCTAGTCGAGATCTTCCAGTCGTGGTCCCGCAGGTCGCGCATGCGCCGGTCGATCTGAGCGACGTCCGGGAACGCCTCGCGCAGCTCGGCCTTCGTGAAGATCTTGCCCTCCCCCACTTCCTGTACGAGCCACAGTGCGGCCCGAGCCATGCTTCCCAGCTTCGCGTCCCGCCAGGACGGCAGCGCCATTTGTCACTCCTGATGTCGAATCGCACGCATTTTGGCAAAGGCGCAGTATGCGCGCATGCGTAACTCACGCAGCGACACAGGCGCCTTAGCCACCCCCCGCTCCACGAGCGGCTATCCACAGTGTCCCACCGAGAACCGAAAACCAGTCCCCACTGGAACGCTTGCGCACCAGGTAGCAAGAACACAACTCGCCTCCCGTCGTGCACAATTGACCAGGCCTCAGTCTGGAGTGGCCGCAATGTCGACAACACGGGTCAGCGGCAGGCCGATTTGAGCCAGTTCGCTACATATAGACCGGAAAGCGAAGTGCGTGATATGCCACGACCAAAAGGAAGCAAGACTCCTTACTGCTGGACGGTGAAGGAGTTCGGCAGTGACGTTCCGCCAGGGAAACGCGCGCTTGCTGCTGAGCTGCAGAAACTCTGCCGCCTCCTGGCCTTGGAACCCAACGGCAGCGCCCCCACACAGAAGCAGGCAGCCGACCGGCTGCACACCTGCGATACGTCACTGTCCAGATTTCTCCGCGCCGAGTACCTGCCGGACATAACGATCGTCAGGCTTCTTCACGCTGCCGCGGCCAAGGATGCGGGGGGTGTGGAGAAGGTAGGCATCACGCTCGCCGATCTGGAGGAGATGCACTCCACGGCCACCGCGGAGCAGCAATGCGGCGACTGTGTGAGCTTGCGCGGTGAGGCGTCGGCGTTGCGGCAGCAGGCCAGCGATAGCGGCGATGAACTCAACAACATCCAGGCCGAACTCGGCACCGTAAAGGAGGAGACCGCAGCCCTACGGGAGGAGGCTGCGGCCTTGAAGCACGAGGTGCGGACACTGAAGGCGGAGGTACAGACACTAAAGGCGAGAGAGGGGCGCGCACTTAAGGCCACCGCACGGCGTGCCATTCGGGCCGGCCAGCGATCACGTCTGGCGGCCCGGGCGGATGCGGCTCTGCTGCCGGTCCCCCCTCGGAAGGGGGACCGGCAGCAGAGTAATCCCGAGAAGAGGGCGGCACTGACTGTCGCCCGCCAAGCCAAAGCCCTGCAGAACGGCAGCCGGCAAGACGAGGCTCTGGCTCTGCTGCGCCACTCAGTAGAAGTGCTCAGCCCGGCAGAGACGGCGGCTCTTGTATGCGTCCTGCGCGAAGGTCAACTGGACGAACTGGCAGCCACATTGATCCACATCTACGGACGGGACAACCCTGAACTTCATGTGATGCGGGCAGCGGCCCAGCTTCACCAGCACGGAGCGTCTGACGATGCCGCCGCACTCTTGCGAGCGGCTCTGTCTTCGCGGCAAGGGGCACCTTGAACCCAAGGGCAGGCCTGTCGGCGGTCAGGCGGCGGCAGCCACTTCGGCTTCATAGTGCACTTGTGCCCGGTCGAGTACGTCATCCGGGTCTTGGCCCTGGGCGGCGGTCCAGTGCAGCAAGTCCGCGATCAGCTCGACCGCAGATTCCTCAAGGAGAACCGACTTGCTGCGACCTTCCGCAGCCATGGCGGGGTGGCCCTCTCTGTACCACTCAAGCGCTCCGCGAGCCCGCTCGGCACGTCGGCACACAGCCGTCGGCTGTGCAGCGATCTCACACCACACGGACTTGCCGGCAGCCGTGAGGACGGCCCCCCAGTCCGCCGCCAGAGCCGCGAGCAAATGGAGGCCGCGCCCGCATTCCTCGTCACAGCGAGCCCTCACGGGAGTCGGCAGGACACGGCTCTTGTCGTGGACCTCGACGCGCAGGCGTTCATACCGCCACTCCAGGATGAGTGTCGCCGGGGCGCCCTCTCCCACGTGTTTGATGACGTTCGTGACGAGTTCCGTCACCAGCAGCTCCGTCTCTTCCGCCGCAGAAGACACGCCCCATCGGGCAAGCTGTGCGACGGTGGCTCTGCGCAGCAGACGGACTTCCGTGGGCTCCGCCTCAAACGGCAGGACACAACGGAGTCCGGGTTCGGTGACTTGCCAGCCTGACATTGGGCCACTCCTCCCTCCCATGCCACGCACCTAGTGCGCTGCCGTATTCGTACGGCTGCATTGCGTAGCGACCTGTCGAGCATGGCACAGAGAAGTCTCACTATGTAACTTCTCATGAGAACCTATCGGGTGAATCTGATGGTGGCGCGGCGCCCCGCTGCCTAGCCTGATGAAGATTTCCGGGCCCGCCACCCAACGCTTGGCGAAGGAGCTGCATGTCCGAGCGGACTACCACCCGTCGGCGACAACTGGGCGCGATGTTGAGGAAGTTGCGTGCCCGGCAAGGGCTGACACTTGAGGAGGCCGGCCGACGCGTCGACGTGTCCAAGGCAACAGTCAGCAGGTACGAGACCCAGTCCGGACCGGTCAAGTGGATCCTCGTCGATGCACTGTGCCGCGAGTACGGGGCGACGGATACCGAACGCGACGCCATTGTCCGACTCGCCAAGGACGCCAAGCAGCAGGGCTGGTGGAGCTCCTTCGCTGACGCCATCCCTGAAAGCATGAACCTCCTGCTCACGCTGGAGGACGAGGCAGTAAGCGAGAACCACTTCTCCTGCGTGTACGTCCCAGGCCTCCTACAGACGCGTGCCTACAGCACTGCGCTGCAGAGAGCCAACGAGGTGCCGCTGGAGTCGACGGAAATCGAGCGGCTGGTCGACATCCGCATGAAACGGCAGGAGATCCTCACCCGCACAAAGCCGCTGCGCCTCTGGGCGATCCTCGACGAGTCAGTGATCCGCCGGGTTGTCGGTTCACCCGAGGTCATGCGAGAGCAGCTCGACCGGCTACTCAAGGCGAACGAGTCTCCTCACATCACACTCCAGGTGCTGCCCTTCTCGCAGGGTGCCCATGCGGCAGCGCTGGGGAGCTTCGTCATCATCGGCGGCCCTCAACCAGCCCTCGATGTGGTGTATGTCGACTTCCATACGGGCTCTCTCTTCCTGGAAAAGGAAGCAGAACTGGAGCGGTACAGACTTGCGTTCGAGTACCTCCGCGCACAAGCGTTGGACATGGAGGCTTCCTCCGCCCTGATCCATCGCGCCCGCAAGGAGCTATGAATGGCCGCCGGTCCCCAGATCGCCTCCGAGCCCAGGTGGTTCAAGTCGTCCTACAGCGGCGGCAACACCACAGAGTGCGTGGAGTGCTCATACAGCGCCAACGGTGCGCTCATACGCGACTCCAAAATCTCAAGGGGACCCATCGTCCACGTCGGGAACGAGGCATGGCGGTGCTTCATACGAGCGATGAGCAGCTCGCCATGGCCCGCGTACTCGAGAACGCCTTGAAAGTCGTGCCCGTTGCTGACGTGCGGTGATCGAAGGGCCCGGGACGCGACCTAGTGCAGCCCCTTCTCGAACCGGTACTGCTCGACCAGTTCCTCCCACTCATCGGCGTCGCCTTCGCTCAGGGTAATGGGCCGTTCCTCCCCCACGAGCGTGCGCACCCGGAGTGCCACCTGTGTGGCCTGGCCGCTGGACGTATACACGCCCAGAACGAGAGCGGTGGAGTCGTCGGGGCCCCCGCCGGCGACGGTAAAGCTCCAGGGGACCTCGCACGGCGGCGCGTGGTCGGGGTCCGGGCACAGGAGGCGTTTGATCGGGTCCTGGAGGGCGAGCGCCTCCTCCGTGCTCGGGTGTCCGGCGATGCGGATCTCGTACACCCGTGATTGGTCTTTGGCCGGTGACAAGCGCCCCTCCTAGTTCGGCTCAGCGGCCTCAGACCGTAGAGACCACCGCGTACTTGCGCACCAGGTTTTGCCTCGGCAGAGGGGGTGAACGCGTTCGAGCCGTGCCAGGCGCAGTCATTGACCGCCATGCTGTCCCGCTCCCGAAGGCGCGGTTAGCCGCCCTAGTGACGGACCGATCGGGCCCGGTGCCCCGCTCTCCGCAGGTCGATAAGCTCGCGGGCATGACTGACTTCGTGCAGGTATCCACAGCGACGGAAACCCGTGAACAAGCGGTCGAACTGGCCCGATCGGTCGTCCAAGGCAGGCTCGCTGCGGGCGCCCAGATCGTCGGCCCAGTGACCTCCGCCTTCTGGCACGACGGCGAGTTCGGCACCGGCGAGGAGTGGCAACTGCTCCTCAAGACCCAGCAGAGCCGGTACGCGGCTCTGGAGACACACCTGCTCAAGCATCATCCATGGCAGAACCCGGAGATCGCGGCCGTGCCGATCGTGGGAGGCTCGGAGGCCTGCCTGCGGTGGCTCACCACTCACACGACGCCCGGCGAGTAGGCGTCACGCCCTAGCCTTGTCCAAGACCTCGGCGACGGCTGGGAGTGCCTGGTGCTCGCTCAGCCGTTGCAGTAGGGAGGCAAGGCGCTGCCGTGGCCGTACAGAGGCAACCCCGGAGGCGAGGTCGAGCGCTCGGTTCGTGACCGAGGCCGCCTGCTCGACCTCTCCGGCGGTCAGGTAGGAGTCGGCGAGCCAAGACAGGTAGAGGCTTTTGTCCCGCGCGTGCGCATCGTCGTACTGGGCGAGCGCGGCTTCGAGCACGGGGACTGCGCGGAGAGGTCGGCGCAGCTCCGTCCAGCACCGGCCCGTCATGATCTGTAGTTCGGCTTGGTCGACCCACGCCACCCAGTCAGGCTGCCGGTTGTCGCCGTCGACCTCGGTCAGGGCATTCTGGGCAGCCTCCAGAGCCCGCTCCGTCTCCACGTCGTTGCCCGCCACGGCGTGCGCCCACCCGAGCCGCTCATGAAGCAACGCGCGAACACCAGGAGCCGCGCCCGGCCCTGCCTCGTTCACGGAGCGGGTGGCGATCTGGATGCCCGCTTGGCGGTCGCCGTTGAGGGCCTGGTAAGCAAGGAAGGCGAGCGCGTTGCCTGCCAACTCGGTGTCCCGAGCGTCGACCGCGGCCCTGTGGCTGTCTTCGTACAGGCCGGCCGCGTCCCGGTGCCTACCGCTGTCGAACGCTGCCCAACCGGCCTGCTGCGCCTGCTCGGCGAGCACAGAGAGAAGGGCACGCCCTGTCTGATCGGTGTACGTGGCGTCGCGCAGGAGCGCCTTCGTAGCCGTGTACTCGCCGACGTATACCCGGTACGTGTCGCCACCGCCGAGGACGTCATCAAGACGGCGCAGGCGCGCCGTCCGCTCACGTAGCCGCTTGGGGTAGTCACTTCCGATCCGGCTGCCCAGGCGTGGGTGCGCCAACTCGGGCAGACCGACCGCGAGCCCAGCCGCGGCCGAGGTCTTAAGGAATTTCCTGCGCCGCACTCCCTCTCCGTCCCCGTCGAGTCCAAAAGCAGATGCCGGAAAGGCCCTGTGCGGCGAGGTCGGCCTCTCCCAGTCTCGGGGGGCGAGGCCGAGCAGCTGCCCTGGGATCCGTAAGGCATCCGCGATACGCGTGATCTTCTCGAACGTTGTCACGCTCCCCTGCCCCCGCGCCAGAAGTCCGACGCGGTCCGGCTTCATATCGCACTCGGCTGCGATCTTCGAGTAGCTGATCTGAGCCTCGGCGCGTGCGAGACGGAAAACTGTGCCGAAGTCGTGAGCCGCAAGCGCGGCCAGCATGTCCGCCCGCTCGAACAGTCGGCGCGGTAGTGCGGTTGGCGGTTCGTAACCGGTCATCAAGGCTCCCGTCACACCGTGCGTGTCGCTGCAAGGGAAGCAACCTACCCATGACGGGGATACCCGCAGACGGGAAGTCAGCAGCGCATCCGGCTGGCAGGTTGAGGCGCTCAGACCCGGTGACATGGCAGGGCCCCGGGCGTGGTCAACGCTGCTGAGGAGCGCCCGGCATCATGCCGCACCTACCGGGCGACACAGTCCCCCGCCCCGCACCCATAGCGCTGCAGCGGGGGGGAATGCACCACGCCCATCCGAAGCACATCCGACTCAAGGAGGCAGGGCACGTGACCACGATGAAGGAACGCCCCACGACCGACCCCCGCAGGCTGCTCGGCGCAGAGATGCGGGAGACCCTCGCATCCAGCATGCTCGACAAATTCCCCCAGCTGACGCCGGAGAAGGCCGACCGCGGCGTGGGGCAGATGCTCGCCTTCCTCGCAGCATGCGCATACGCCGGCCGGCCGCTCAGCCCCTCACCGCTCGTCGACGACTTCTGGCACGCCTTCCTCCTCCACACCCAGGCGTACCGGGAGTTCTGTGAGGAGAAGTTCGGGCGCTTCCTTGACCACCAGCCCGGCTTCCTCGACAGGGCGGAGCACGGGGGCGGCAAGGCGCTCCGGGCCCGGACGGTCGACGCCATCACCCTAGCCGGGTACGAGATCGACCTGGAGTTCTGGCCCGAGCTGGATCTCGCCGACTGTTCGCAGTGTCACGCCAACTGCTCCGACAGTCCGAACCATCCCTGACGAGACAGGCCCCCGGTCTGTGTCACCCTGTGGCCAGGCCGGGGGCTGTCCCGTTTCGCTCGACCCGTCACAGGAGACCGCGGTGAACCGCATCGAATGGCAGGACCTCCCCTCTGCGACCCGGGCCGCCGTCGAACAGCACATCGGCCCGGTCAAGACGGCCGAGAACCCGCCGCACGGCGTCATGTCCCGGCTCGCCTGCATCGTCCGGACATCGACGGGTCGAGCGTTCGTCAAGGGAACCCGCCAGGACGACCCACAGGCATGGGTGTACCGCCACGAGGCGGACGTCACGCGCTTCGCCCCCTGCGCGCCCAAGGTGCTGTGGGCAGCCGACGCCGGCGGCTGGCAGCTTTACGGGTACGAGTACGTCACCGGCCGCCACCCGGACCTAAATCCCGGCTCCACCGATCTCGGCCCACTCGTGCGCACCCTCGCCGTACTGTCCGAGGCGCCCTGGCCCGAGACCCTGCGCAAAAAGCCGCTCCACTCACGCTGGAGCGAGTTTCTGCCCGAGGACGTACCGCCCTACCTCCAAGGCGAAGGACTCGCGCACACGGACATGTCCCCGCACAACATGCTGATGACCCCAGCGGGCGACCTGCTGCTGCTGGACTGGGCCCTTTCCTGCCCCGCACCTGTGTGGGCAGACACCGCACTAATCATCCCCCGGCTCATCTCCGCCGGCCACGCACCGAAGCAGGCAGAGACGATCGCCTGGCAGGTTCCCGCGTACCGCGCTGCCGCCCCTGCCGCCGTCGACGTATTCGCGCACACCGTCTACGCCGCTTGGTCGGACTGGGAGCGCACCCGCCCGATGCCCCATAGGGCCGCGCTCACCGCCGCCGCCCGGGACTGGGCGGCGTACCGCGACTCAGTCGCCCACGTCGGTACATGATCACCTGTACAGGGCCTGGGCATCCTTCCTGAGGCGCTGAACTGCTGGTTGGCCAAGCGGTACTCACGACCGCCCGGTTCTCACGACGTTGGCGGTTCAGGGGCGAGGGTGGGGCGGCGGGGCCCGGTGAGTGGGGGGTCGCGGAAGCGTGGCCGGGTGGCGTGTTCGGGAGGGGGAGCGAGGTCAGGACACACTCGCACCTTCTCAGTCCTCCGTTTTGTCCAGTTCTCCTCGCTCGACGCAGAACTCATTGCCCTCCGGGTCCGCCATAACCACCCAGCCCCGGCCGTTCGGGAGGGTGCGGTCCGTCAGGATCCGGGCGCCGAGGGAGACCGCGCGTTCGACCTCCTCGGCGCGGGTGCGGCCTGTGGGGCCCAGGTCGAAGTGGATGCGGTTCTTGGCTGTCTTGGCCTCCTCGACTCTGACGAAGAGGAGGCCGGGCACTCCGTTGGGGAGTTCGACCAGGACCTCGTCGTCGCCGGGCTTGTCGATGTCGGAGATCGGGTGGCCCAGGAACTCGGACCAGAAGCGGGACAGTTCGTAGGGCTCGCCCGTGCAGTCGAAGGTGATGTGGCGGATGGTCGGGTTCAACGGCCCTCTCCCTCAGAGGTGTTCTGCGAGGTGCGTCTCGCAGGATGCGTGGGGAGGCCGGGGCCTGTCGAACTATTTGGGGTTCTCGGGCAGGTTTCCGTCGCCGCCCAGGTTGGCGACCATCCGGCGCAGGACGTTGATCGTGGTGATGAAGTCGGCCTGGGCGATGCCCTCGTGGGCCTGGGTGTGGACGCGGAGGTTGCGTTCGCGGGCGCGGAGACGGCCGGCCTCGCCCTCCTCGGTGAAGGTCATGGCGCCCGTCGCGTCCTCGGTCAGCCAGCCCCGGCTGATGAGGTCGTCGTAGACCGCGTCGAAGTCGGTGTCCTGGTCGTCGTAGGGGGTCAGGCGGTCGGTCAGGGTCGCGCGGGTCCATGAGCCGGGGGCGCCGGACGCGTGGTTGAGGGTCCGCCAGTGGAACTGGGTGAGGCCCTCCACCGCCAGTTGGGCACGGAGGGCTCCTACCACCAGGCGGTAGGCCTGGCCCGTCCATGCGCCGATCGGCTGGGCGGCCAGCTCGTCGTGGGTGTACTCCTTGAGGTCCTGTTCCTTCGTGTGCGCGCTCACGCGTTCCCCTCCCGTGGTTGCCTGGACACGATCAACGTAGAACCTCGAGTTTGGTTGAGCTCAAGGGTCAGCCGATGAAGGTCCTGATCGCTTCGTACAGGCGGTCCGGCTGGTCCAAGTGGACGTCGTGGGCCGCGTCGGGGATGCGTGTGAGCCGGGTGTGCGGGCGGTGGGTGAGCATCGTGGCCGGTTCGTCGGGGCGCATCGTGCCGTGTTCGCCCTGGATGAGGAGGGTGGGACAGGTGATGCGGGACCACTCGGTCCAGTAGGCCGTGGTGGCCAGTTCGGCGACCGTGTCGATGATCGTGGTGCGGTCCCACGCCGGATACCAGCCGTCTTCTCGTTTCTCCAGGCTTCTCGCCCAGGCCTCGTGGCCCAGGAAGGCCTCCGCCTCATCGAGGGACTTGAATGGGGTCGGCCAGCTGTCCAGCCAGGCCGCGATCTGGTCGGGGAGGCCGGGGGCCGGGCCGGCCGGGCCCGCTTCGACCAGGATCAGGGACTGCACCAGGTGGGGGTGGGCCGCGGCCAGCAGCAGGGCCGTGTGCCCGCCCAGGGACTGGCCCAGCAGGGTCACGGGGGCCAGGCCCAGTTCCTCGATCAGGGCTACGGCGTCCTGGACATGGGCCGCGCGGGTCGCGGTCGCCGGGGTGCGGGTGCTGGCGCCGTGGCCTCGGGCGTCGTACGTCACCACGCGGTGGCCGTCGGCCGACAGCCGCGCGGCGAGCGTGTCCCACTCGCCCTGGTGGCCTGCCAGGCCGTGCTGGAGGAGGAACGTCGCCGCGGGTTCCCCGGCGGGGCGGTGGTCTCTGTGGGCGAGGTGCGTGCCGTCGGGGGTGGTGAGGGCTGCTGACCTCGTGCGGGTCAAGTGGCGGCTCCTGGCGGTGGCTTGGCCGTCTGCCCGACGGCCACCGTCGGCCTCGGCGGTGGCCGTCGTACCGGGTGTCTTGCGCGGTGTCGTACCCGGATCCGGGGCCTACGCCGCCGGACTCAGGTCCGCCCGGCCGAACAGGAGGGCGTAGCCGGCGGGGAGTTGGGCCAGGATGCGGGTCACCAGGTCGTCGCCGACCAGGGACGGCAGCACGCTGAGGACGGAGCTGACGTCCCAGCGGGCGGTGGCCGGGGTCGCTCCCTCGATACGGGCCGCGACGGAGTCGACGAACTCCGCGGCGGTGAGCCGGCGCGTGGCCGGGATCTGGGAGGCGACCACTCTGGCGGCCTCTTCGGGCAGGGCGCGGGCGAGGTCGACCCGTTCGTCGCCGATCACGTGACCGCCGAGGGCGGACAGGACGATACGGGTGACCCGCTCGGCCTCCGGCCTGGTGGCGTACTGCCCCGCTTCCTGCACCGCTTCGACCAGCCGGGCCCAGGCGTTGTCGTCGCCTCGGGCCTGGCGGTCGTGCGGCGGGGCGGGGATCAGGGTCTTCGGGGCCGTGGGTGTCGTCGTCACACTGGGCACCGTCGTCACGCTCATCTGCGGGTCTTCCTCCGGATCCGGTGCTGCCTCGTGCCGCCGGGATCCGATACCGGCGGCACGCGGCGTGGGTGAGGTGCGGGGCCGCCCCGGGGGGACGCCCTCGGGACAGCCCTCGCGCGTGGGTGGGTACGGTCAGCCGCTGAGCTGCCTGCGCGCGTCGCCGCCCGTGATCTGGATGCGGCGGGGCTTGGCCTGTTCGGCGACGGGGATGCGCAGGGTCAGGACGCCGGCCTCGTACGAGGCGTCGATGCGCTCGGTGTCCAGCGTGTCGCCGAGGAAGAGCTGGCGGGTGAAGGTGCCGGTGGGTCGCTCGGCGACCAGCGGTTCCGCACCCTCGGGGGCCGGCGACCTGCGCTCGGCTCGCACGTTCAGGACGTTGCGCTCGACGTCCAGCTCGATCGTCTCGGGGTCGATGCCGGGGAGATCGAAGTGGACGAAGAAGTCGTCCCCGGAGCGGTAGGCGTCCATCGCCATCGCGGACGGGCGGGTGGCGGAGCCCAGGACCTGCTGGGTGAGGCGGTCGAGTTCACGGAAGGGGTCCGTGCGCATGAGCATCACTGGTCACTCCTCTCTTCAGACGCAGTAGGTGCGATGCCCAACGTTCTGCGTCTTCTTATATAGCTCGGAGGAGGAAAGTTGACAACCCCAGGCTCAGGTTGGGGTGCGCGCTTCCTGTGCCCTGGCGCATGTGCCCCGCGGCGCGGGAGCTAGCCTCAAGATCTCGAGCAGGGCCCGGAGCAGAGCTGAGAGCTTGGGCGCGGCACAGGATCGCAGGACGCGGGAGGCAGGTATGGCGAAGGTTCCGAGCGCGGTGGTGGCCGCGAGTGGGCTTGTGGGCGGGTACGGCGTGGCCCGCTGGACCAGGCAGCGGCCGCTCGGCGGGGTCGTCCTCGCCGTCGCCGGGGCGGCGGCCGCGCGGCAGTGGCGGCAGCAGGCGGGTGGGGTGGCCGCGGGCGCCTTGTCCGCCGCGTACGTCGCCGCCTTCGCCGGGTCGCACCCCCTGGCCAGGAAGGTGGGCGCCTGGCCGGCCGTCTTCGGGGTGGCGGGGGCCGTGGGGCTGGCGTCGTGGGTGGTGGCGGATCGGCAGCGGCCCACCGCGTAAATGTGTGCACAGCGAAGAACCCGGCCCTGAATCCCAGGGCCGGGTTCTTGTCGGAGCGCCGGGCAGGCCTTGCACCTGCATTTCCCCACAGGAAGTGGGGCGTCTTTCCTTGGACCACCAACGCACTGTCCGCCAGCCGGAGTTCCGGCGGCTGGACGCAGATCAACTATAGCGCAGTTTTTGTTATCGCCCTCACCGTCCGGGCGTCTCCTCGCCGTCCCCCACAGGTGAGCGACTTACGACGCCGAGGTACGACGACGTGACACGACAGTTCAGCCGCCGGAGCATGCTGAAGGCCGCGGCAGCCGGAGCCGTGGGAGCCGGGATGGGCACGGCCGCGCCGGCCGCCGCTGCCGGCTTCGCTCACCCCGGACTGCTGCACACCAGGACCGACCTGGACCGCATGGCCGCCAAGGTGAAGGCGGGCGCCAGAGCGTACACGGCCGGGTTCGCCGCGCTCACCGCCAACCGGCACGCGCAGAGCGGCTGGCAGCCGAACCCGCAGGCCACCGTGTACCGGGGGTCGGGTACGCCGGAGAACTACCGGATCCTCTACAACGACCTCCACGCCGCCTACCAGAACGCCCTGCGGTACCACGTGAGCGGGGAGGAGGCGCATGCGCAGCGCGTCCGTCCGCGGCCGGCGGCAGTCGCACGTCCCTCTGCGCCCCTACGCCCCTACGCAGTCACCGGCCTCGATCCCCGGGTGCCGGCGTCGTCGTCTCCCGGGCCGTTGCCCGTCTGCTTCTCCGCAGCCGTCAGCGGGTGGGCGATGTCCTCCAGGGAGCGGCGTTCCGCCTTCACCGCCAGGAGCACCGCCACCAGCCCGGCCAGGCACATCAGCGTCGCGCCGATCGAAAAGGCGAGGACCGTGTCGGCGACGACGCCGGTCTCCGTGAGCTTGGCGAAGAGGAGCGGGCCGCTGATGCCGCCGGCCGCGGTGCCGATGGCGTAGAAGAAGGCGATCGACATCGCCCGGGTCTCCATGGGGAAGACCTCGGAGACCGTCAGGTAGGCGCTGGAGGCGCCGGCCGACGCGAAGAACAGGACCGCGCACCAGCACGCCGTCATCGTGGTCGCGCTCAGCAAGCCCTGGTCGAAGAGCCAGGCCGTGCCGAAGAGGAGCAGGCCGGACAGGAGGTACGTGCCGGAGATCATCACGCGGCGGCCGACCGTGTCGAAGAGCTTGCCCAGGAGCAGCGGGCCGAAGAAGTTGCCGAGGGCGATGACGGCGAAGTAGTAGCCGGTGCTGCCGCTCGGGACGTCGAAGAACGTCGTCAGGATCGCGCCGAAGCCGAAGGTGATCGCGTTGTAGAGGAAGGCCTGGCCGATGAAGAGGGAGAAGCCGAGAATCGCCCGCTTGCGGTAGTCGGAGAACACCGTGCGGCCGATCTCCAGGAAGGAGACGCTGCGGCGCTGGTGGATGGTGATCTCGCCCTCCGCGGGCGGCAGCGGCTTGCCGTTCTCCCGTTCGATCTCCTGCTCGATCGAGGAGACGATGCGTTCCGCTTCGTCGTCGCGGCCGTGGATCAGCAGCCAGCGTGGGCTCTCCGGGACGTGCCGGCGTACGAGGAGGATCACCAGGGCCAGGACGGCGCCGAGTGCGAAGGTCAGGCGCCAGCCGACGTTCGCCGCGAAGATGTCGGTGTCCAGCGCGACGATCGACAGCAGCGAGCCGAAGACCGCGCCCAGCCAGAAGCTGCCGTTGATCATCAGGTCGACGCGGCCGCGGTACTCCTTGGGGATCAGTTCGTCGATCGCGGAGTTGATGGCCGCGTACTCGCCGCCGATGCCGAAGCCGGTGAGGAAACGGAAGAGGAAGAACCACCAGGTGTCGAAGGCGATCGCGGTGAGGGCGGTGGCCGCCAGGTACACCGCGAGGGTGATCATGAAGAGTTTTTTGCGCCCCCATTTGTCGGTCAGGCGGCCCCAGAACAGGGCGCCGGCGCAGGCGCCCGCCACGTAGAGGGCGGCTGCGAGGCCGGTGACCTCGCCGGACGTGATGGGCAGGCCGCTGCCGGGTTCCGACAGGCGGCTCGCGATGTTGCCGACGACGGTGACTTCCAGACCGTCGAGGATCCACACGGTGCCGAGACCGAAAACGATCGTCCAGTGCCAGCGCGACCACGGGAGGCGGTCGAGGCGGGCGGGGATGTCGGTCGTCACGGTTCGGCCGGTCTCGGCCTGCGCGGTGGTCATGGGCTCCCTCCCCATCGAGAAGAACCCGGTTCAGGTGCCCTGAGCGCTTCTTCTTACGCCCCCAGTGCGTGCGACACCGTGTAGATCAGCAGGCCGGCCAGCGAGCCGACGACCGTGCCGTTGATGCGGATGAACTGCAAGTCACGGCCGATGTTCGCCTCGATCTTCCGTGTGGTGTGCTCGGCGTCCCAGCTCGCCACCGTGTCGGTGATCAGGGAGGTGATCTCCTTGCGGTAGGTGGTGACGACGTAGACGGCCGCGTCCTCCACCCACTGGTCGACCTTGTCCTGCACCTTGCGCTCGGCCGCCATCCGGGAGCCCAGCGACAGCAGGGAGGCCCGCACGCGCAGCCGCAGCTCGCTGCGCTCGTCCTCCGCCGCCGCGACGATCATGGACCGTACGGCCGTCCAGGCGCTGGCGATGAGGTCCTGCACCTCGCCGCGGCCCAGCACCTCGCCCTTGAGGCGCTCGATGCGGGCGCGGGTGTCGGTGTCGGACTGGAGGTCGGAGGCGAAGTCGGTGAGGAAGCGGTCGAGGGCGCCGCGCGCGGGGTGGGCGGGCATGTCGCGCATCTCGGTGGTGAAGCGCAGCAGCTCCCGGTAGACCCGCTCGCCGACCTTCCGGTCGACGAACTTCGGCGTCCAGCCGGGGGCGCCGCCCTCCACGGCGTCCATCACCTCGTCGCGGTGCAACACCAGCCAGTCGTGCGCGCGGGTGACGACGAGGTCGACGACCCGTTTGTGGCCGCCGTCCGCGACGACCTTCTCGAGCATCTTGCCGATGCCGGGGCCGATCTCCTGGGCGTTGGCCCGCCGGGTGATGGCCTCGCCGACCACGGCCTGGACGTCGGAGTCGCGCAGGACCGTCAGGGCGCCGCGCAACGCGGTCGACAGCTCGGCGGTGACCCGGTCGGCGTGTTCGGGGACCGCGAGCCAGGCGCCGAGGCGGCTGCCGATGCCGACGGCACGCAGCCGCTGCCGTACGACGTCCTCGGAAAGGAAGTTCTCACCGACGAACTCGCCCAGGGAGACGCCGAGCTGGTCCTTCTTGGTGGGGATGATCGCGGTGTGCGGGATGGGGATGCCCAAGGGGTGGCGGAAGAGGGCGGTGACGGCGAACCAGTCGGCGAGCGCGCCGACCATGCCCGCCTCGGCGGCCGCGGCGACATAGCCCGCCCAGGGGCCGGCGCCGGAGTTCTGAGCCCACTTGGCGAGGACGTAGACCACGGCCACGAACAGCAGGAGCCCGGTCGCGGTGAGTTTCATGCGGCGTACGCCGCGCTGTTTCTCCTCGTCCGCCGGACTGAAGGTCGTCATCGCACGGTTCACGGCGACGCCGGTGCGGGCATGCTGCCCTCCGACGCCGCCCTTTTCTTCGGCTTTCGTCCGTTCCATCCGCTCCACCCGCTTGGTGATCCCGCACACATTGTCCCTTCCTGACCGACTCCTGGAACGGAACAGGAGTTCCCGGCGTCTGTCGGGAGGGGGTTTTGCCACGGGGTCCTGTGAACTTCCCCCGGTCCATGACGCATCATGGGCACATCAGATCGGAGCCTTGGGCTCCCATCGCCCGAGGAGAACTACACAGCATGACCCGAGGACGTGGCTACGCCCTCCTGGCCGTGGTCGTCGCAGCGATCGTGGCCCTTTCCACCGCCATATACGTCGGAGCGGCTTCCGACGACGACATGCGCAACCGGGCCGTTCTCGGCGACGGCCGCGCCCCTCACAACTCCGCCGCCCCCGCCTCCACCGGCACCTGGGTCGGCACATGGTCCGCGTCTCCCTCCGCCGGCGAGCCCGGAACCGAGACGACCGGCATGGCCGACCGCTCGGTGCGCAACGTCGTCCACACCAGCGTCGGCGGTACGAGTGCCCGCGTGACGCTGTCCAATCTCTACGGACAGTCGCCGCTGAACATCACGCAGGCCTCGATCGCCGTCGCCGCCGGCAGCGGGACGCCCGCGGCGCTCACGGACACCCTGCGGCAGCTGACCTTCAACGGCGGTCCGGCGGTCGTCATCCCGCCCGGCCGGCAGGTGCTGAGCGACGCGGTGCGGATCGTCATCCCGCACGACGCGGACGTGCTGATCACCACGTACACGCCGACCAGCTCCGGCCCGGTGACGTACCACCGGCACGCCCGGCAGACCTCCTACGCCGCCCAGGGCGACCACACGCAGGACGCGACGGGCACGCCGTACACCGAGCGGACGGGAGCCTGGCGGTACCTGACGGCGCTGGACGTGCTGAGCAACGAGTCCGACGGGACGGTCGTCGCCCTCGGCGACTCGCTGACCGACGGCATCACGTCCACCTCGGACACCAACAGCCGGTGGACCGACGTGCTCTCCGACCGTCTACGCGCGGAGATCGCGGCCGGGCGGGACCTGCCCCGCTACAGCGTCGTCAACCAGGGCATCAGCGGCAACCAGGTCCTCGCCGACGGGCTGGGCCGCCCCGCGGACAACCCCAGCGGGCTGAACCGCTTCGCACGGGACGTACTGGAGCGGACGAACGTCAAGGTCGTGGTCATCGATCTCGGAGTCAACGACATCCTGCGCAACCCGCGGCTCGCGGATCCGAAGGCGATCCTGGACGGACTGCGGACGATGGTGGGGCAGGCCCACGCCCGCGGGGTGAAGGTCGTGGGCGCGACCCTGATGCCGTTCTACGGGCACCGCGGGTACACGGAGGCTCGTGAGGCGGTACGGCAGACCATCAACGCCGAGATCCGCTCGGGGCGGGTCTTCGACGCGGTGGCCGACTTCGACCAGGCGCTACGCGATCCGTACGACCCGCGCAGGCTGCGGCCCGTGTACGACTCGGGGGATCATCTGCACCCCAGCGACAAGGGGTACGCGCGGATGGCGGAGTCGTTCGACCTGGAGACGCTGAAGGGGTCGGCGCCGGCGGAGCTGTAGCCCTGCCCGCCGTCTGCGGGCAGGCGGCGGCGCTCAGAGCTCAGGGCTCAGTGCTCCCAGTGCGAATCCCGGCGGCGGGGCTCGTCCAGCTCCCGTCGCCCCGCCTTGCGCTCCAGCTTCTCCTGCCGCCGCTCCTCGCGGATCCGGAGCGTCTCCGCCCGCGTCGGCTTCCGCTGCACCCCGACCCCGCCCCAGAACGCGAACCCGGTCACGACCACCCGCGGCGCACCCGGCTCGCCCGGTACGCCCTCCTCACGGTGGTCGAAGCCGCCCATGACGCCGATGCCGCGCACGACGACCTCGACCCCGGGCGGCACGACCACATCCACCCCGCCCATGATCGCGACGGCGTTGATCTCGACCTCGCGGTCGGTGAAGTTCGCCTCACGCAGGTCGATCTCCCCGCCGCCCCAGAAGGCGAGGCAGGTGAACCGCCGGGGCATCGTCCAGTGTCCCTTGCGCTGGAAGCCGGACATCACGGCGACGGCCCACGTCGAGGACCCCTCACCGCCGACGATCCGCCCGGACCAGTCCGAACCCGTGACCGCCTCCTTGCTCAGCGACACCACCGGTGCCGTGACGCCCGCGGCGGGCAGATCCCGGGTGATCGGCGCCAGTTCGCCGTACGTCCGTGCCTGGTACGTCGCGTCCAGCCGCTCCTCGAACTCCGCCATGTCCAGACGGCCCTCCGCGAGGGCGTCCCGCAGGATGTCGGCGACCCGTTCGCGGTCGGCGTCGGAGGCGCGGAGGTCCGGGACTGCGTCGTCGGTCATACACAGCAGCCTACGAGTTCACCCCGCCGGGGGCTACGAGATCACCCGCTCGGCCTGCTCGGCGTACATCTTGGCGATCACCGCCTCGATGTCCGGCTCCCGCACCGACAGATCGACCAGCGGATACTCCGCCGCGATCCGCGCCACCAGCGGCGCCGCCGACTCGGACGCGGGGAACGCCAGCCACTGCCGCGGACCGTCCACCCGGACGACCCGCGCGGGCGCCGGCGCCTCGATGGGCGGCAGTTCCCGCTCCAGGTCCACGACCAGGATCCGCTCGCTCTCCCCCGCCTCGTGCAGCCCGGCGAGCGGACCGTCGTACATCAGGCGCCCGTGGTCGATGACCATCACGCGCCTGCACAACTGCTCGATGTCCTGCAGGTCGTGCGTGGTCAACAGCACCGTCGTACCGCGCTCGGCGTTCACCTCCCGCAGGAACTCCCGCACCCTCGACTTGGAGACGACGTCCAGCCCGATGGTCGGCTCGTCGAGGTACAGCACCTCCGGGTCGTGCAGCAGCGCCGCCGCGATGTCGCCGCGCATCCGCTGGCCGAGGGAGAGTTGCCGTACCGGCACGTCCAGCAGGCCGCCCAGGTCGAGGAGTTCGACCAGGCGGTCGAGGTTCTCCCGGTAACGGGCGTCGGGGATGCGGTACATGCGGTGCATCAGCCGGTAGGAGTCGACCAGCGGCAGGTCCCACCACAGCGTCGTACGCTGCCCGAACACCACGCCGATGCGGTGGGCGAGGCGCGTCCGCTCGCGGGAGGGGTCGATGCCGGCCACCCGGAGCCGACCCGCGCTCGGCGTGAGGATGCCGGTCAGCATCTTGATCGTGGTCGACTTGCCGGCGCCGTTCGGGCCGATGTAGCCGACCATCTCACCGCGCTCCACGCGGAAGGAGATCGAGTCGACGGCCCGCACCCGCCGCCGCTCCCGCTTCATGAAGCCGGTCTTCTTGCGCACCTCGAAGACCTTCTCCACACCGTCGAGTTCGATGAACCCGCTCTCCGAACCGAACCCGCTCTCCGAACCGGTCAACTCAACTCCCTGTACTCCGGTAGGAACGAAGCCCCGTCCGCCACGCCATCGCGGCCAGTACGCAGCAGGCCGCCGCCACCAGCGGCGAGGCGAACGCCGTCCACTCGGGCAGCCCGATCGGATACGGCCGTCCCAGCACATAGGCGGCGGGCACCCAGTTCACGAAGGCCAGCGGCAGCATGAAGGTCACGCCCCGCACCAGGTCCTTCCCGAACACGGTCGGCGGATACTGCAACAGCGTCGTCCCGCCGTACGTGAAGGCGTTCTGCACCTCGGCGGCGTCCTGCGCGAAGATCTGGAAGGCCGCGCCCGCCACGAACACCGCCGAGAAGATCACCGCGCCGCCGGCCACCATCACCGGCACCAGCAGCACCTTCGCCACGCTCCAGTCGACGTCCACCGACACCAGCGCCCAGCCCAGCACCACCGAGCCCTGGGTGATCCGGCCCAGGCGGCGCAGCGCGAACCGGTCGGCCCCGACCTGGGCGAGCACCGGCGCGGGACGTACCAGCAGCGTGTCGAAGGAGCCGTCTCGTATCCGGGCGCCCAGCACGTCCATCGAGCCGAGCGCCAGGTCGGCGATCCCGAAGGCCGTCGCAGACAGCCCGTACAGGAAGGCCACCTCGGGCAGCGACCAGCCGCCGAGCGAGTCGACCTGCGAGAACATCAGCAGGATCCCCACGAAGTCCAGACCGGTCACCACCAGGTTGCCGAACACCGTGACGACGAAGGAGGTGCGGTAGGTCATGCTCGACCGGATCCACATCCCGGCGATCAGCCGGTAGGCCCGCAGCCCCTCGGCCAGGGCACCGCGCTCACCCACCCTGCACCACCACCCGCCGCGTCGCCGCCGACTGCATCAGCCGGCCCGCCGCCAGCAGCACCACCGCCCACGCCGCCTGGAAGGCGAACGCCCTGAGCGGGTCGGTCTCCCCCATCAGCACATCCGCCGGCATCTGGATCTGCGCCGCCCACGGCAGCACCCGCACGACCTCCCCGAGCGTGCCCGGGAAGGCGTTCAGCGGCAGCACCATGCCCGAGAAGAAGACCCCCGTGACCATCAGGACCTGGCTGACGCCCGTGCCGTCCATGAGCCAGAACACGCTGAGCGCCGCCAGGTAGCGGATCGCGAAGCTGACGACCGCCGCCAGCAGCAGCGTGACCGAGAAGGCCGCCCAGGGGGTGATGTCCGTCGGCAGCGCCATGGGGAAGAAGACCGCGCCGAACGCGAAGGGGATCACACCCCGCCCCAGCATCTGGAACAGCGCCCGCCCGATGTCGCCCGCCATCCACCACAGCTGGAGATCGGCCGGCCGGTACAGGTCGACGGCGATCTCACCGGTGCGGATGCGTCCCATCAGGTCCTTCTCCGCACCACCGCCCTGGATGGCGAGGGTCGCGTAGAGGCACTGCCCGAGCCAGACGTACGTCACGGCCTGCGCCTGGTCGTACCCCCCGAGGTGCGGTTTCTCGTCCCACAGCGCCAGATACGTGTGGACGAGGATGACGCCGAAGACCGTGTTGGTGAACACCCCGGCCACCGTGGCCGCCCGATAGGTCGCGTACCGCCGGAAACCCCCCGCCGCGACGGCCGCGTACAACCGTCCCGAGCCCACAACCACAGCCCTCCTCGCCGCCCGGCACCGAAGCGCAGGAGCCTAGTGGTCCGGCGATCGGGCATGCCACAGGTTTTCGCGGGGCCGGTGCCGGGCGCGGCGCGAGTCCGCACCGGGCCAGACGGTACGATCCGAGACGTCCGCGTGGGCCGAGGCACCCGTGGCCAGGGCGAGCAGCGTGGCGGCGGTGCCGGCCAGGGCGGAGCGTGCGATCCGTCGCACCTTCGGTCGTGCCCCCTTCGGGGGATCTCGCGCAAGCAGGATCGCAACGAACAGGCGTACGGGGTGGCGGGTTCACCCTCCGTTCGCCTGTACGTCCCCCGCGTGCCGCCGGCCCGGCCACCCGCCACACGACACGGCCCTCGATCAGGGAACTGATCGCCGGATGGGACAGTCTTCATCACAGGCGCGCAAGAGCGAGCAGAGACGTACGGGAACGACGTACGCGACGCGAAACAGGAGTCCGTGCACGACATGAGTGACGAGCCTCAGCCGCAGCAGCCGAGTCAGGGCTGGGCACCGAGAGAGCCGCAGGCGGACGCCGACGGCGCCCCCGGTACGCCCCAGGCGGCCGGGAAACCGAAGCGGACCGGCTGGCGCCGGATGATCCCGACCTGGCGCATGACGCTGGGCGCCTGCCTCATGGCCGCCCTGCTGCTGGTCGGCGGCTTCTTCCTGGGCTACTCGCTCGTGAAGATCCCCCCGGCCAACGCGCTCGCCACCAAGCAGGCCAACGTCTACCTGTACGCGGATGGCTCGGTGATCGCCCGGGACGGCGAGGTCAACCGGGAGAACGTCACCCTCGCGCGGATCTCCAAGGACGCCCAGCACGCCATCCTGGCCGCCGAGGACCGCGACTTCTACACCGAGTCCGCCGTCGACCCCAAAGCCATGGTCCGCGCCGCCTGGAACACCGCCCTCGGCAAGGGCAAGCAGTCCGGCTCCACCATCACGCAGCAGTACGTCAAGAACTACTACCTGCGCCAGGATCAGACCGTCACGCGCAAGGCCAAGGAGTTCTTCATCGCGATCAAGCTGGACCGCGAGACGAGCAAGGACCGGATCCTCGAGGGCTACCTCAACACCAGCTTCTTCGGCCGCAACGCCTACGGCATCCAGGCCGCCGCCCAGGCCTACTACGGCATGGACGCCAAGGACCTCGACCCCGCCCGAGCCGCCTACCTCGCCGCGCTCGTCAACGCCCCCAGCCAGTACGACGTCGTCGCCCACCCCGAGAACCGCAAGGCCGCCGAGTCCCGCTGGAACTACGTCCTGGACGGCATGGTCAAGAAGGGCTGGCTCAGCGAGTCGAAGCGGGCCGGCATGAAGTTCCCCGTGCCGAAGGAGTCCACCCTCTCCACCGGCATGTCCGGGCAGCGCGGCTACATCGTCCGGATCGTCAAGGACTACCTGGTCCAGAACAAGATCATCGACGAGAACAAGCTCGACGCCGGCGGCTACCGCATCACCACCACCCTGCAGAAGCCCGAGCAGGACGCCTTCGTGAAGGCCGTCGACGACAAGCTGATGTCCAGGCTGGACACGAAGAACAACAAGGTCGACCGCTACGTCCGCGCGGGCGGCGCCGCCGTCGACCCGAAGACCGGCAAGGTCGTCGCGATGTACAACGGCATCGACTACGTCAAGCAGTACACCCCCAACGCCACCCGCAGGGACTTCCAGGTCGGCTCCACCTTCAAGCCCTTCGTGTTCACCTCGGCCGTCGAGAACCACTCCGAGACGCAGGACGGCCGCGTCATCACCCCGAACACGATCTACGACGGCACCAACAGGCGCCCCGTCCAGGGCTGGACCGGCGACCCGTACGCCCCCGAGAACGAGGACCAGGTGTCCTACGGCGACATCACCGTCACCGAGGCCACCGACAAGTCCGTGAACTCGGTGTACGCGCAGATGGCCGCCGACGTCGGTCCCCAGAAGGTCAAGCAGACCGCCATCGACCTCGGCATCCCCGAAGCCACCCCCGACCTCGCCGACGGCCCCGCCATCGCGCTCGGCACGGCCACCGCCAGCGTCCTGGACATGGCCGAGGCCTACGCCACCCTCGCCAACCACGGCCGCCACGGCTCCTACACGATCGTCGAGAAGGTCGCCAAGGAAGGCACCCCGATCGACCTGCCCGACCGGCGCACCCGGCAGGCCGTCAGCCGCGAGGCCGCCGACACCACCACCAAGGTCCTGCAGAGCGTCGTCCAGAACGGCACGGCCTCCGCCGCCCAAGCCACGGGCCGTCCCGTCGCAGGCAAGACCGGCACCGCCGAGAACGACAAGGCCGCCTGGTTCGCCGGCTACACACCCGACCTCGCCGTGGTCGTCTCCGTCATGGGCCAGGACCCCGTCACCGCCGCCCAGAAGCCGCTGTACGGCGCCCTGGGCCTGCCCCGCATCAACGGCGGCGGGCCGCCCGCCGAGATCTGGGCGCAGTTCACCCGCGACGCCCTCGAGGGCAAGCCGGTCACGGACTTCGACCTCAGGCTCCAGCCCGGCTCCGACGTCCCCCAGACCCCCGGCACCACGGCCCCCTCCGACCCGGCCACGGACGGCACCGACGACGGCACCACCACCGGCGGTCAGGACGAGGGCGGCCAGACGCCCGAGCAGAGCCCGAGCGCCCCCGAGGGGCAGAACCAGGGCCAGACCGACGGCGGCGCCACCGACGGCACCACCGGCGGCGAGTCCCCGACCGGCGGCGGCACCGGCGACGGCGGCGCGACCACCGACGGCGGCACCTCCGACGGCGGCACCACCGGAGGCGGCGGCGACACGAGCGACGGCGGCACCACCGGCAACCCGACGGGCCCCGACTGGGGCGCGGTCCCGCAGACCGCGCGCCGCGAATGAGTCAGTGACCCGAGGTCGCCTTCAGCCCCACCACGGCGACCAGCAGCAGGCACACGAAGAAGATGCGGGCGGCGGTCGCCGGCTCCCCCAGAACCACCATGCCGAACACCGCCGCCCCCGCCGCACCGATCCCCACCCACACGCCGTAGGCGGTACCGATGGGCAGGGTCCTGGCGGCCTGCGACAGCAGCAGCATGCTGGCGACGATGCCGATGCCGGTGAGAACACTGGGAACCGGACGCGTGAAGCCGTCGGTGTACTTCATGCCGACGGACCACCCCACCTCGAGCAGACCGGCGACGACGAGCAGAACCCAGGCCATGACGGGCACCTCCGGGAACGGGCTGACGGTGCAGGTGCGTCGTCTTTGCCTTGGGCCCGGTACGGCGCGTCTCGTCGGGGCCTCCAACGTAGCAAAGCCGCAGTCATGGCGAAGGGGCCGGTGACAACCGTCACCGGCCCCTTCGCGCTGCCGCCGGTCCTACAGGTAGAGCCCCGTCGAGTCCTCCGAGCCCTCGAACCGGTCCGCGGCCACGGCATGCAGATCGCGCTCGCGCATGAGCACGTACGCGATGCCCCGCACCTCGACCTCGGCCCGGTCCTCCGGGTCGAACAGAACCCGGTCGCCCGGCTCCACGGTCCGCACGTTCTGTCCCACCGCCACGACCTCGGCCCAGGCCAGCCGCCGGCCGACCGCCGCCGTGGCGGGGATCAGGATGCCGCCGCCGGAACGCCGCTCGCCCTCACTGGTGTCCTGCCGCACGAGTACGCGGTCGTGCAGCATCCGGATGGGCAGCTTGTCGGGATGGGTGCTGTGCTCGTTTCTCTTGGCGCTCACGCCCTGAAACCTACCTGTCTTCCCGGCGAACGTACGCAGTCGGGTCAGCCCTTGCGGCGCCGCGCGCTGATCGCGAGCAGCCCGACCACTCCGACCACGACGAGCGCGACGGGCACGACCCGCTCCAGCCGCGGCGCGCCGTCCTCGTCCACGAACCGGGTCCGCACATCGGTGACGGCCCGGTTGACCCCCACGTAGGCCCGCCCGAGGGTGTGATCGATGTTCGAGGCGACCTTGGCCTTGGCATCCCCGACGATCGTCTTCGGGTGCACCCGCACCCCGATCTCGTCGAGGGTCTCGGCCAGGGTCGCGCGGCGGTGCCTGATGTCCGCCTCGATCTGCGCCGGGGTCCTGGTGTCCGCCGTGTCCGCCACCGTGTCGCCTCCGAAGTCGGTGTGAAGCCTGTGCCGGACAGTCTGTCAGCTCCACGGCTCATCGCACGGTCAGGACCCCCGGTTAGGCTGGTCCGATGAGCGAGCGACTCCAGCCGGGGGACGTGGCCCCCGCCTTCACCCTGCCCGACGCCGACGGCCACGAGGTGTCCTTGTCGGACCACAAGGGCCGCAAGGTCATCGTCTACTTCTACCCGGCCGCCCTCACCCCCGGCTGCACCAAGCAGGCCTGCGACTTCACGGACAACCTGGAGCTGCTGGCCGGCGCGGGTTACGAGGTGATCGGCATCTCCCCCGACAAGCCGGAGAAGCTGGCCAAGTTCCGCGACAAGGAGTCCCTGAAGGTCACCCTGCTGGCCGACCCGGACAAGCGGGTCCTGGAGTCCTACGGCGCCTTCGGCGAGAAGAAGCTCTACGGCAAGACGGTCGTCGGCGTCATCCGCTCCACGGTGATCGTGGACGAGGACGGCAAGGTCGAAAGGGCCCTGTACAACGTCAAGGCGACGGGCCACGTGGCCAAGATCATCAAGGACCTGGGTATCTAAGAACTCGGGTACCTGAAGGAAACCCAGACATCGGGAGCCAGGTCGGCCCGCCCGGGAACCGGCCTGCGCTCCTCCGTCCACGCCCCCGGCGCCAGCTCCTCGCCAACCCGCCGCCAGAAGCTCACGGCGCCGGGATTGTCGTCCTGAAAGGCGACCTGCCACTCCCCCGGATGCCGCCCCACGACATTCCGCACGGCCGCCAGCCCGACCCCTTCCCTGCGCATGCCCCGCACGACGAAGAAGCTGTTGATCACGCGGGTGGGCGCGCTGAGAGCCCTCACGAACGCGAACCCGACGGGCTGCTCGCCGCGGCTGATGAGATACGGCGCCCAGTCGATGGCCCCGGAGAGGGCGGCCTCCAGCCGCTCACTGCGGAAGGTCCCGTCCGGGTTGGGCAGTTGCCCACCGAACTCGGACATGTCATGCCCGAACATGAGCCAGAGGCGCTCGACGGTGGGGCGGTCGGCGGGGGTGGCCGGGCGGACGGTCAGCTCTGAAGAGGTCATGAAAAAAGCCTCCCGAGCGGACAAGGGCCGTGTCGGAAGGCGTCATTGATGAGTGACAGTGCGAGGAGCCTCTACCAGAACGCGAACGGCGCAGCTATCCGGAAGAACTCCTCAGAGAAGCCGCCGCTCACTCGTACAGCATCCGGGAGATGCTGGAGTACATGGGGCTTCCTCCACGCGACAGCCCGTACGGCCACATTAGAAGGAAGCTGGACAAGTTCGAAATCGACACCTCGCACTTCACCGGAAGAGGCGGCAAACGCCCGGGGACTCTCTTTCCACGCGAAGACATCACACGAGCCGTCGCCGAATCGCACAGCGTGGCCGGAGTGATTGTGCATCGAGCGCGGCACAGGGGAAATTCGGCAGGGCAGGAAGCTCGTTCTGGAAGTCGACCACATCAACGGCGATCGGCTGGACAACCGGATCGAGAACCTGCGATACCTCTGCCCGTCCTGTCACAGTGAGACGAAGACCCACTCTCAGCCTCGCCGCACAGTCACCGCGATCGACCCAGTAAAGTAACCGTGACGGGTCCGTACCCCAGCTGGCCAAGAGGGCGCCGGTTTAGGTCCGGTGTGTCGTGGGTTCGAGTCCCACCGGGCCCACCGCCAACTGGGGCGCAGCACCATCGCGGTGCCGCGCCCCTTCGGCCTATGTGCGTGGCGCAGTGCTCAGCCCAACAACTCCCGAACCACAGTCACCAGCGCCCTGAACGCCTTCCCCCGATGACTGATCGCGTTCTTCTCCTCAGCGCTCAGCTCCGCACACGTCCGCGTCTCCCCCTCCGGCTGCAGAATCGGGTCGTACCCGAAGCCGTTCGTGCCCACCGGCGCATGCCGCAGCACCCCCCGCAGCTGTCCCTCCACCACCCTCTCCGTGCCGTCCGGAAGGGCGAGCGCCGCCGCGCACGCGAAGTGGGCGCCCCGGTGCTCGTCCGCCATGTCGGACAGCTGGGCCAGCAGGAGCTCCAGGTTCGCGCGGTCGTCGCCGTGGCGGCCCGACCAGCGAGCGGAGAAGATACCGGGAGCGCCGCCCAGGACGTCGACGCAGAGGCCCGAGTCGTCGGCGACGGCGGGCAGGCCCGTCGCCTGGGCCAGGGCGTGGGCCTTCAGCAGCGCGTTCTCCGCGAAGGTGACGCCGGTTTCCTTGACGTCGGGGATGTCCGGGTAGGCGTCGGCACCGACGAGTTCGTGGGGCAGCCCGGCTTCGGCGAGGATCGCGCGAAGTTCGGTGATCTTTCCGGCATTGCGGGTGGCGAGGATCAGGCGACTCATGGCCCCAGTATTGCCGCAGTACCGGGCGCGGCCCCGCAGGGGGCGCAGCCCGACAGGGCGCGGGGAACCGAGGCGACCAGCCCCCACGCACCCGCGCTCACCCACCGGCACCGGCACCGGCACCGGCAGGCGAGCGGCGTGGCCCGGTCGGCGCGGCGTTACGGCGTGCAGACCTTCGTCAGTTCGCCCGCGGCGTCCGTGACCGGGCTGATGTCGGGCGTCTCGTCGCCGTTCTCGATCGACGTGCGGACGTTGCCGACGGCCTTGTTCAGGTCGTCGACGGCCTTGCTGACATCCGCGTTGTCGGTCTTGTCGCCGATCTCGCCGAGGTTCTTGTCGATGGAGTCGAGGGACTCGTCGAGCTGCGTCGGGTCGCCCGCGGCGTTGTCGACGGCCTGCTGGAGATCCGTGACGCTGTCTGCGATGGCGTCGGCTGTCTGGACGCAGTCCAGCGCCTTGTCGACGGCGGCGCAGCCGGTGGTGAGTCCGGCGGTCAGCGCGACGGCCGCCAGGGTGGTGGCGACGGCTGCGGTGCGGCGTCGGCGGCTCGCGGCCATGGAACGGTCCCTCTCGTTCGACGGGCCGGTCGGGCCCGGTGGCTGGCCGGACGCACAGGGATGAGCCGTGCGCCCGTACCTCTTCAGACGCGAGTGTGCTCGGCGCGGTTGCCCGTGCCGAGCACCGGTTTTGGCGCGTCCTTTACTTTTCGAGGGCCGTTTCGAGCGCGGTGCGCTGGTGGGCGGCGAGTTCGGTGCAGCCGGCGACGGCGAGGTCGAGCAGGGCGTTGAGTTCGTCGCGGGCGAAGGGTTCGGCCTCGGCGGTGCCCTGGACCTCGACGAAGCGGCCGTCGCCGGTGCACACGACGTTCATGTCGGTGTCGGCCTTGACGTCCTCCTCGTAGCAGAGGTCGAGGAGGGGGACGCCGCCGACGATGCCGACGGAGACGGCGCTGACGGTGCCGGTGAGGGGCTGGCGGCCGGCCTTGATGAGCTTCTTGCGCTGGGCCCAGGCGACGGCGTCCGCCAGTGCCACATAGGCGCCGGTGATGGCGGCGGTGCGGGTGCCGCCGTCGGCCTGGAGGACGTCGCAGTCGAGGACGATGGTGTTCTCGCCGAGGGCCTTGTAGTCGATGACGGCGCGCAGCGAACGGCCGATGAGACGGCTGATCTCGTGGGTGCGCCCGCCGATGCGGCCCTTGACGGACTCGCGGTCGCCGCGGGTGTTGGTGGAGCGGGGCAGCATGGAGTACTCGGCGGTGACCCAGCCTTCGCCGCTGCCCTTGCGCCAGCGCGGGACGCCTTCGGTGACGGAGGCGGTGCAGAAGACCTTGGTGTCGCCGAAGGAGACGAGGACGGAGCCTTCGGCGTGCTTGCTCCAGCCGCGTTCGATGGTGATCGGGCGGAGTTGCTGGGGGGTGCGGCCGTCGATTCGAGACATGCCGCTGAGCCTATCCGTACATGCGGAAGGGGCCCCTCCCGCGGTGGGAAGGGGCCCTCATCGGTGACCTCTGGGGTCTGTGCGGTGACCTCGGGGGTCTGTCAGGGGGTGAAGCCCGGGACGATCCCCGCGCTTCACATCATGTCTTCGATCTCCGCCGCGATGGGGTCGGCGTCGGTGCCGATGACGACCTGGATGGCGGTGCCCATCTTCACGACGCCGTGGGCGCCGGCGGCCTTCAGGGCGGTCTCGTCGACCTTGGCGGGGTCCACGACCTCGGTGCGCAGGCGGGTGATGCAGCCTTCGACCTCTTCGATGTTGTCGATGCCGCCGAGCCCGGCAACGATCTTCTCAGCCTTGGTGGCCATGTTGGTTCTCCCTGATCCGAACCGCTTTGTCGCAGTAACCCACAGTTGGCTCATCTTTGCGAGCGGTCATGTCGTGCGTACCCGAGGGGTGGCGTCACGTCAGCGCGACCGTCCGAACGACTGGTCTACACCACGAGCCCGTCTCTCGACAAAGGGGGCCGGAAATGAGTACCGACGGCCCTGCCGGCGCCGACGCCGTCGCCAGCCCTGCGCGGGCTGGCTGGAACCGGTTGTTCCAGGGCTCCAGAAGACGGGCCCGCGGTCTCATGCTGCCGGTGGCGCTGACGTCGTTCGTCACCGGGATCACCGAGCCGGTCGAGTACTCGTTCCTGTTCGCCTCGCGCGGTGCGGTACGTGATGCACCCGCTGCCGACGGGGGTCTCGATGACTATGAGTGGGGGCTGGGCGTGCGTGACGGCTTCAGCTTCTCGGCGGGGCTGGTCGACTGCGTCGTCCACTGGAACCGGCGACCGAGCCGTGGCCGATCATCCCGATCGGTCCGGGTCCCGCGCTCCTCTCCTGCGTGATCTTCCGGTTCGCGATCACGAAGTTCGATCTGGGGGCCGGGGGCGGGCGCCCGCGGAGGAGTCGAGGACAGTCAAGGGGTGATCGTCGCGGCGGGCGGAATTGGTGGGTTCCACTCGTTCGGCCTACCGTGCTACAACTGGTCTACACCACTCACCGGTGGAGGTCGCGCGGTGGAGACCGCGTTCCCCTTTCTTTGAGACGCCGCCGTCCCCCGTCGCGTTCTTCCTGGGCGGCGCCGTGCCCCCTGGAGGAAAGTTCACATGTCCACAGCCACAGCCGCGCCCGCGAGCCCGAAGAAGGGGTCGGCGGTGATGGCCGTCCTGCAGCGCATCGGCCGCAGCCTCATGCTGCCGGTCGCCGTGCTGCCGGCCGCCGCGCTCCTGGTCCGCCTCGGCAACAGCGACATGCTGGGGCGGGACTCCTTCCCGGGGTTCATCACCAAGATCGCGAGTTTTATGACCGCGGGCGGCAACGCGATCCTCGACAACATGCCGCTGCTGTTCGCCGTGGGCATCGCCATCGGCTTCGCGAAGAAGTCGGACGGCTCGACCGCGCTCGCCGCCGTCGTCGGCTACCTGGTCTTCAAGAACGTGCTGGCCACGTTCACCGATCCCACCCTGCCCAAGGTGGCGACGGCTGTCGACGGCAAGGCCCTCATGACGGACGCCCCCGCCGACGCCAAGGTGCTCGGCGGAGTCGTCATGGGCCTGGTCGTGGCCTTGCTCTACCAGCGGTTCTACCGCACCAAGCTGCCCGACTGGGCGGGCTTCTTCGGCGGACGCCGCCTGGTCCCGATCCTCGCCGCCTTCGCGGGCCTGGTCCTCGGCACGGTCTTCGGCTACATCTGGCCGGTCCTCGGCACCGGGCTGCACAACTTCGGTGAGTGGCTGGTGAACTCCGGCGCCTGGGGCGCGGGCATCTTCGGTGTCGCCAACCGGGCGCTGATCCCGGTGGGCATGCATCACCTGCTGAACTCCTTCCCCTGGCTCCAGGCCGGCTCCTACGAGGGCAAGAGCGGCGACATCGCGCGCTTCCTCGCCGGCGACCCGACCGCCGGGCAGTTCATGACCGGCTTCTTCCCGATCATGATGTTCGCCCTGCCGGCCGCCTGCCTCGCGATCGTGCACTGCGCGCGGCCCGAGCGCCGCAAGGTCGTCGGCGGCATGATGTTCTCGCTCGCGCTGACCTCCTTCGTCACGGGTGTCACCGAGCCGATCGAGTTCACGTTCATGTTCATCGCCCCGGCGCTGTACGCGCTGCACGCGGTGCTCACCGGTGTCTCGATGGCGCTGACCTGGGCACTCGGCATGAAGGACGGCTTCGGCTTCTCCGCGGGCGCCATCGACTTCCTGCTGAACCTCGGCATCGCGACCAAGCCGTGGATGCTGGTGTTGGTCGGGCTGTGCTTCGCGGCGGTCTACTACGTGGTGTTCCGCTTCGCGATCATCAAGTTCGACCTGCCGACGCCGGGCCGGGAGTCCGACGAGGAGCTCGCCGAACTCCAGAAGGCCGAGGCCAAGTAACCCGAGTGACGCCGAAGGCCCCGGAACCCGCCCTCGGATTCCGGGGCCCTCGCGTGCCGTATCTCAGATCTCGTACGTCTGCCGCGGTGCCGCGAGGTCCACCGGACCGTCGTACACCTCGCGGGCGTCGGCGAGGTTGACCTGGGGGTCCGTCCACGGCGGGATGTGGGTGAGGACCAGGCGGCGGGCTCCGGCCCGGGCCGCCGTCTCGCCCGCCTCGCGGCCGTTGAGGTGCAGGTCGGGGATGTTCTCCTTGCCGTGGGTGAACGCCGCCTCGCACAGGAACAGGTCGGCGTCCCGGGCGAGTTCGTCCAGAGCGGGGCTCACGCCGGTGTCGCCGGAGTACGTCAGGACCTTGCCGGCGTGTTCGACGCGGATGCCGTACGCCTCCACGGGGTGGGCCACCCGCTCGGTGTGCACCGTGAACGGGCCGATCTCGAAGGTGGACGGCTTGACCGTGTGGAAGTCGAAGACCTCGCTCATGGAGGAGGCCGAGGGGGTGTCCGCGTAGGCGGTGGTCAGCCGGTGTTCCGTGCCTTCGGGGCCGAAGACGGGGAGCGGATCGCAGCGGCCGCCGTCATGGCGGTAGTAGCGCGCGACGAAGTAGGCGCACATGTCGATGCAGTGGTCGGCGTGCAGATGGCTGAGGAAGATCGCGTCGAGGTCGTAGAGACCGCAGTGGCGCTGCAGCTCGCCCAGGGCACCGTTGCCCATGTCGAGAAGCAGCCGGAAGCCGTCGGCCTCGAGGAGGTAGCTCGAGCAGGCCGATTCCGCGGACGGGAACGACCCCGAGCAGCCGACGACGGTGAGCTTCATGAAGCAGAAACCTCCGCTGGCGGGAATGTCTGTGAGGGGCGTCGGGGGTCGTGCGGTTCGTCGAGCGTAAGGCGCAAAACCTCCAGTAGCTCCTCCGCCAGGGCCCGTTGTGGGCGAACTCACCCGTGGTGTCACCGGTTCGGCTGGCACTGTCGGGCGGGAACCTGGTGAGGGGGAGCGCGCGGGAGGGACGGCGCCGGTAACGTCTCAGTATGGACACGTCCTGGTGGCTGGCGCTCGCCGCGGTGGTGCTGCTCGCGCTCATCGCCACACTCGTCGACGGCTGGGGCCGGGGGCGGCGTCCGCCGGCCCGGCGGAACCGGACGGCGGCACCGGGCGTCGCGCCGACGGGCCGGCCGCAGCCGGCGGAGATCTGGTGGGCGGACGTTCCCTACGAGGATGAAGCCCGGGCCAAGGACCGGCCCTGCCTGGTGCTGGCGGTGCGCGGCGAGCGGGCCACCGTCGCGAAGATCACCACGCGGTTCCGCGACGAGCGCACCGGCGTGATCCCCCTGCCCCCGGGTTCGGTCGGTGACGCCCAGGGCCGTGCGAGCTTCCTGGAGACGGACGAGCTGCGGGAGGTCCCGGTGTGGGGCTTCCGGCGGCGGATCGGGGTGGTGGATCCGGCGCTGTGGGACCAGGTGCGGTATCTGGCGGGGTGAGAACGGAAAAGGGCTGGAGTCGTGACCCCAGCCCTTCTCGCCTGTTCTGTTCGCCGCCGGCTACGCCCAGAGCTGCCCCTGGAGCGTGTCGATGGCCTCCTCGGTCGTGGCCGCCGTGTAGACGCCCGTCGAGAGGTACTTCCAGCCGCCGTCGGCGACGACGAAGACGATGTCGGCCGGTTCACCGGCCTTGACGGCCTTCTTGCCGACACCGATCGCGGCGTGCAGCGCGGCGCCCGTGGAGACGCCGGCGAAGATGCCCTCCTGCTGGAGCAGCTCGCGGGTGCGGGTGACCGCGTCCGCCGAGCCGACCGAGAAGCGGCTGGTGAGGACGGACTCGTCGTACAGCTCGGGGACGAAGCCCTCGTCGAGGTTGCGCAGTCCGTAGACCAGGTCGTCGTAGCGCGGTTCGGCCGCGATGATCTGGACGTCCGGCTTGTGTTCGCGCAGGTAGCGGCCCACGCCCATGAGCGTGCCGGTGGTGCCGAGGCCGGCCACGAAGTGGGTGACGGACGGCAGGTCGGTGAGGATCTCCGGGCCGGTCGTCGCGTAGTGGGCGCCCGCGTTGTCCGGGTTGCCGTACTGGTAGAGCATCACCCAGTCCGGGTGCTCGACCGAGAGTTCCTTGGCGACGCGCACGGCGGTGTTGGAGCCGCCCGCGGCCGGGGAGGAGATGATCTCCGCGCCCCACATGGCCAGCAGGTCCCGGCGTTCCTGCGAGGTGTTCTCCGGCATCACGCAGACGATGCGGTAGCCCTTGAGCTTCGCCGCCATCGCCAGGGAGATGCCGGTGTTGCCCGACGTCGGCTCCAGGATCGTGCAGCCCGGCGTCAGGCGGCCGTCCTTCTCCGCCTGCTCGATCATGTGCAGGGCCGGGCGGTCCTTGACCGACCCCGTCGGGTTGCGGTCCTCCAGCTTCGCCCAGATGCGGACGTCGGTGGACGGCGACAGCCGCGGCAGGCGCACCAGGGGGGTGTTGCCTACCGCGGCCAGGGGGGAGTCGTAGCGCATCGGTGATCAGACCATGCCGCCGGCCACGGCCGGCAGGATCGTGACGTTGTCGCCGTCCGACAGCTTGGTGTTGATCCCGTCGAGGAAGCGGACGTCCTCGTCGTTCAGGTACACGTTGACGAAGCGGCGCAGCTGGTCGCCGTCCACGATGCGGGCCTGGATGCCCGCATGCCGGGTCTCGAGGTCGGTGAACAGGTCGGCGAGGGTGTTCCCGTTGCCCTCCACCGCCTTCTGGCCGTCGGTGTAGGTGCGGAGGATGGTCGGGATGCGGACCTCGATGGCCATGGCTCAGGGCTCCTGTCGGAAGGTGTCGTCGGGTGGTGGCGCGCGGCGGCGCGGGATTGCGTGGTCGTACGCAGGCGGAGCGTTTCGCCGCGGCTCACGGCCGTACGGCGGCAGGGTGCTGCGTCAACAGATGGCGCTGGCGAGCCTGCACAGGTCGACGTGCAGCCGCGCCACGAGCAGATCGCCCGGCGTCTTTTCGCTCACGTCGTGGAAAACCATGGGCTCATCGTATCGATTCCCGAGCGGGCCCCCGGAGTGTGATCCCACACTTCGGACGAAATTCATCCGCATGTCGAGATCTCCGAGTTCAGGCCGAGATCAGCCGAGGATCGGGGGGAGATCATCCGGAGTTCAGTACGCCTGGACGACCGCGACTTCCTCCTCCGTGACCTCGCCCTCGATGATCCGGAAGGAGCGGAACTGGAACTCGCCGGCCCCGTCGGTGTCGGCGGTGGAGACCAGGACGTAGTGCGCGCCGGGCTCGTTGGCGTAGGAGATGTCGGTGCGGGAGGGGTAGGCCTCGGTCGCCGTGTGGGAGTGGTAGATGACCACCGGCTCCTCGTCGCGGTCGTCCATCTCGCGGTAGAGCTTGAGCAGATCACCGGAGTCGAACTCGTAGAACGTGGGCGACATGGCCGCGTTCAGCATGGGGATGAAGCGCTCGGGGCGGTCCGAGCCCGCCGGGCCCGCGACGACGCCGCACGCCTCGTCGGGGTGGTCCTTGCGCGCGTGGGCGACGATCTGGTCGACGAGGGCCTGGGTGATGGTCAGCATGCTGGCCAGGATAAGCAGAAGGGCCGTTCCGTACCGAGGGTTGGTACGGAACGGCCCACATGCCGGACGCCCTGAGCGGCAGCCGCAGGGAGTGCCACGAGTACTTCCTGCGGCGGGCGTCCCGCGGGTTGGTCAGCCGACCTTCTCGAACTCCGCGTCGCCGCGGCGCTCGGTGATCTGCGGGTTGCGGCTCTTGAGGACCTTCCAGCCGATGCCGAGGGCGACCGCCCAGCCGGCCGCGACGTACAGGCAGACCCGGGCGTCCTTGTCGTACGCGATCATGCAGGTCACGCCGACGAGGAAGAGGAGCGCGACCCAGCTGAAGAGCGCCCCGCCGGGGGCGGGGAAGGACGAGGCGCGCAGCCGGCCCGCGTCGACGGCGGCGCGGTAGCGGATGTGGCTGACGAGGATCATCATCCAGGTCCAGATGCCGGCCGCGGTGGCGACGGAGGTGACGTAGAGGAACGCCTTCTCCGGGACGACGTAGTTCAGGACGACGCCGATACCCATGAGCGCCACGGAGACCGTGATGCCGACGGCGGGCGTCTTGCGGGCGTTGAGCTTGCCGAACGCCTGCGGCGCCTCACTGTTTGCGGCCAGGTCGCGCAGCATCCGGCCGGTGGAGTACATGCCCGAGTTGCAGGACGACAGGGCCGCGGTGAGCACCACGAAGTTGACGATGCCCGCGGCGAGCGGGATGCCGATCTCGCCGAAAGCGTGGACGAACGGGCTCTCACCGGCGGAGAACTCGGTCCACTTGACGACGGAGAGGATCACCAGCAGCGCGCCGACGTAAAAGACGATGATGCGCCAGGGCAGGGTGTTGATGGCCTTGGGCAGGGTCTTCTCGGGGTTCTCGGACTCGCCCGCGGTGACGCCGACGAGCTCGACGGCGAGGTAGGCGAACATGACGCCCTGGAGCGTCATCAGGCTGGAGCCGATGCCGTTCGGGAAGAAGCCGTCGTGCGACCAGAGGTTGGAGACGGTGGCGGTGTCGCCGGCGTCGGAGAAGCCGAGGGTGAGCACACCGAGGCCGATGACGATCATGCCGATGATGGCCGTGACCTTGATCATCGAGAACCAGAACTCGACCTCGCCGAAGATCTTGACGGAGATCAGGTTGACGCCGAAGAGCACCACCAGGAACACCAGGGCGCTGACCCACTGCGGGATGTCGGGGAACCAGAAGTGGATGTAGATCGCGGCGGCCGTGAGTTCGGCCATGCCGGTGACCACCCACATGAGCCAGTACGTCCAGCCCGTGACGAATCCGAAGAACGGGCCGAGGAATTCGCGGGCGTATTCGGCGAAGGAGCCGGAGACGGGCCGATAGAGGAGCAGTTCGCCCAGCGCCCGCATGATGAAGAAGATGACGACGCCCGCGAGGGCGTACATGAGGATGATGCTGGGGCCGGCCTTGGCGATGTTCGCTCCGGCACCCATGAACAGGCCGACGCCGATGGCGCCGCCGATCGCGATCATCTGGACCTGGCGGCTGCCGAGTCCGCGCTCGTACCCCTCTTCGGAGACGTTTTCCGTGTCGACCTGCGCAGAGGTCATGTGTGGTGCGCCTTTCTCCATGCCGACCCGGACCTCTCGTCGGCCTCGGATCGGGTCTCGATCCCCCCGGATTGATGGAGTGAGCGGGTCTCGGAAGCCCGCTCGTGCCTGGCCGGCTGTTGCCGGCTCGGTGGCGCACCCGGCCGAACATTCGGGTGGTGCTCAGCCGGGCGATCGTGAAGATTTATCACGGCCGCAATACTGATCACAGGGGCGCGCTGTGGCACACCGCACAGGAAAACTGGACAAAGAGAACCCGAAGGGGCCATAGAAGGCAGGTGCGGTGACGCGATCGTTATCCGGATTTGAGTGCCCTCTGAGCGAACACGAATCGGTCACCCGGCGGTCACGGAATCTGCACAGATCAGGGCATAAGCGTTCCGACCAGCGTCTCCTGGAGTCCACCCAGCCACAGATAGGCCATCACCATCGGCTTGCGCGGATCCTCGTCCGGGAGACGGAAGAGGAGGTCGCTGTCCTCCTCGTCGGTGATCTCCAGCCGCGAGCCGATCGCCAGCCGCAGGTCGTTCAGGGCACCCAGCCACCGCTGCGACTCCTCCACCGACAGCTTCAGCACCGCCCCGCCCTCACCGGCCGAGGCCGAGGCGAGCGCGTCCAGGGAGCGGATCACCGCCAGGGCGTTGTCCCGCTTGCCGGCCCGCAGGTCGTTCTCGGTGTAGCGGCGGAACTCGGCGGAGTACGCCCGCTGCTCCTCGGCGTCGCGGGGCGAGCCGGGCTGCTCGGGGTCGCCGTAGGCGTCCGGGAAGAGCCGCCTCAGCACCGGGTCGGCGGGCGGCTCGCTCGGGCCCTGCGCGAACAGCTCGGCGAGCGGGTCGTCGGAGGCGTCGCCGGCGGGGCCCGGGCCGATGAGCTCCAGGAGCTGGACGGTGAGCGACCGGATGATGGAGATCTCGACGTCGTCGAGGGCGACGGCCGCGCCGCCGCCGGGAAGCGGTTCGAAGGTTCCGGGCATGAACGCCTTTTCGCTGCTGGGCGGGATGCTGGCTACTTGCGGTCCTGCTGGAGGGTGGCCCACAGGCCGTAGCCGTGCATGGCCTGCACGTCGCGCTCCATCTCCTCGCGGCTGCCGCTGGAGACGACCGCCCGGCCCTTGTGGTGGACGTCGAGCATGAGCTTGGTGGCCTTGTCCTTGGAGTAGCCGAAGTACGTCTGGAAGACGTACGTCACATAGCTCATGAGGTTGACCGGGTCGTTGTGGACGATGGTGACCCAGGGGACGTCCGGCTCGGGTACGGCGAAGACCTCCTCCGCCGACTCGGTGCGTTCGATCTCCAGGGGCGCGGGTGACGTCACACTGCCCATGCTGCCACCCGAGAGGGGGAGACGCACAAACGGGCCTGGCCATAAGGCGATCGCGCCCCTCGGGACCGCAATCGTCAGATTGACGAAATGGGGGTACGATCCCGCTCATGAACACAGCGGACCTTGGGCTGCCGGTGGATGTCCCCTCGACGGCGCTCTTCACGGACCAGTACGAGCTGACGATGCTGCGGGCCGCCCTCTCGGCGGGGACGGCCGAGCGGCGGAGCGTGTTCGAGGTCTTCACCCGGCGGCTGCCGAACGGACGGCGCTACGGCGTCGTCGCGGGCACCGGGCGGGTGCTGGACGCGGTGGAGAACTTCCGTTTCGACACGGGCGTCCTCGGCTTCCTGCGCGAACGGGGCATCGTCGACGAGGCGACCCTGGAGTGGCTCGCCGGCTACCGCTTCAGCGGGGACATCTGGGGCTACCCCGAGGGCGAGGTGTACTTCCCGGGCTCGCCGATCATGCGGGTCGAGGGCACCTTCGCCGAGTGCGTGCTGCTGGAGACCGTGATCCTGTCGATCCTCAACCACGACTCGGCGATCGCGGCGGCCGCCTCGCGCATGTCGGCGGCCGCGGGCGACCGGCCGCTGATCGAGATGGGCGCCCGGCGCACCCACGAGCTGGCGGCGGTCGCGGCGTCCCGGGCCGCGTACGTCGGCGGCTTCGCGACCACCTCCGACCTGGCCGCCGGGTTCCGCTACGGGATCCCCACGGTCGGCACCTCGGCGCACGCCTTCACCCTGCTGCACGACAGCGAGCGGGACGCCTTCCAGGCGCAGGTGAACACGCTGGGTCGGGGCACGACGCTGCTGGTGGACACCTACGACGTGGCCGAGGCGGTCCGGACGGCCGTCGAGGTCGCCGGGACCGATCTGGGTGCGGTGCGGATCGATTCCGGCGACCTGCTGCTGGTGGCGCACCGGGTGCGGCAGCAGCTGGACGAGCTGGGAGCGACCGGCACGAAGATCGTCGTGACCTCGGACCTGGACGAGTACGCGATCGCCTCGCTGGCGGCGGCGCCCGTGGACGCCTACGGCGTGGGTACGCAGCTGGTGACCGGCTCCGGCCACCCGACCTCCTCGATGGTCTACAAGCTGGTCGCGCGTGCCGAGTCCGCCGACCCCAAGGCGCCACTGGTGCCGGTCGCGAAGAAGTCCAGCGGCGGCAAGTCGTCCGTGGGCGGACGCAAGTGGGCCGCCCGGCGGCTGGACTCGTACGGGGTCGCCGAGGCCGAGGTGATCGGCACCGGGCGGGTGCCGGGCGAGCTCGCGGACCGGCAGCTGCTGGTGGAGCTGGTCAAGGGCGGCGAGGTCGTGGCACGCGAGCCGCTGGACGCGGCGCGGGAGCGACACATGGCAGCGCGGGCGGGGCTCCCGATGTCGGCCACGCAGCTCTCGCGCGGGGAGCCCGTCCTCCCCACGGAGTACGTGCACGGCACCTCGGGTAGCTAATTGCGGTGTGCCGTGATGCGCCGACCCGTCCCCCTTCCCGCCCTCCCCTCCCTGTCAATAGGCTCGGTGGTTCACCGGCCGGGCTTGCCGACCTCATAGCCGAAGGACTCCGACCATGCGCCGCGCCTTGATCGTCGTCGACGTGCAGAACGACTTCTGCGAGGGGGGCAGTCTCGCGGTGGCCGGCGGTGCCGATGTGGCCGCCGCCATCACCGAGCTGATCGGGCAGGCGGCCGGGGCCGGCTACCAGCACGTCGTAGCCACCCGCGACCACCACATCGCCCCCGGCGGGCACTTCTCCGCCAGCCCGGACTACGCCCGCTCCTGGCCCGCGCACTGCGTCGCCGGCACGGAGGGCGTCGGCTTCCACCCCAACTTCGCCCCGGCGGTCGCCTCCGGCTCGATCGACGCCGTCTTCGACAAGGGGGCCTACTCCGCGGCCTACAGCGGCTTCGAGGGCACCGACGAGAACGGCACGCCGCTGGCCGACTGGCTTCGCACCCGCGAGGTCACCGAGGTCGACGTCGTCGGCATCGCCACGGACCACTGCGTACGCGCCACGGCCCTGGACGCCGCCCGCGAGGGCTTCCGCACCCACGTCCTGCTGGACCTCACGGCAGGCGTGTCCCAGGCCACGACGGAACGGGCCCTGGAGGAACTCCGCGAAGCAGGCGTGGAACTCTCGGGCAAGCCGGTCGTGCAGTAGCCGCAGCCGGGCGGGGCTTCCCGGGCGGACGGCTGCGGGCCGGTCCTGCCCGGCCGGCCTCGCGAGACGCGCGGCGCGCCCCGGCCGGGGGCGACGGGCATCACCCTCGGCGCGGCCCGTCGGCGTGGGAAGGGACGTCAGGTCCGGGGCGTCGGGCGGCGCAGGAGGGATCGGATCGGGCGCCACAGTTCCTGGACCAGGTCCGGGGCCGTTGCGACACCGTTTTCGGGGGCGGTGCGCCATATGAGGCCGTCCGGGTGGTGGAGGACCGCCGTGATCTCGTCGGGAGTCGGCGGGGCCGCGTTGCCGCGCAGGTAGACCGACCTCAGGCCGAGGTTGCGGAGCCTGGTCAGGGCTCGGGCGCGGTTCACGGAGTGGACGAGGACGCGGACGGCACCGGGGCCGTCGGCGGCGGGGCTGGGCAGGTTCAGCGCCACCACCACCATGCCGTTCGGCAACTTGCAGAAGCCTCCTGCGGCCATGCGCTCATCCCCCCGTGTCGGTCGGTGTCAATAAGAGAGCCACAGGACGCACCTAAACACGGATCGGCGGTGACCCGCCAGTGGGTCACCGCCGATCACGCTCTGACCTGCGAGGATGCGGGTTACCTACCTGCGGGGCCGACCTCCAGCTCGATCGTCGAGCCGTTCTTGGCCTCCTTGAGGATCTTGATCTTCGTGTTGGTGTCAGTGATCTTGACACCCGCGGTCGGGTTCGACGCGTCGTAGTAGTCGCTCGTGCGGTCGTTGAAGACCGACACGCCCTTCGAGCCCGGGATGTACTTCGCCACGTCCGCCTTGTGCAGCGTCATGCCGTCGGTGCGGTAGAGGCTGAACGGCGAGTCGTAGGACTGGATCCGGTTGCGCATCAGCGTGCCGTCGGCCCACTTCAGCGCGGTCGGGTGCGAGTCGATCGGCAGGACCAGACCGGTGCCCTGGTGCTGGCTGGTGTTGTTGTCCGCCTGGGAGGTGTCCCACTTCCAGATGAGCAGACCGTTCTGGTACTCGTAGTGCTCGACCCAGTCCGGACGCTCGGTGAAGCCGAAGTTGTACGGGCCGGTCTTCAGCGTCTTGTCGTACGACACGTACTGCCGGTTCTCGGCGAGGTAGTACTGGGCGTAGTCCTTGGTGAAGGACGCGCCGATACGGGAGAAGCCGGTGGCCTTCCAGGCGGCGTCCGCGCTTTCGGCATTGTCGGCGAAGACGGGCGCGCCGTCCGCCGTGACCGTGATCGCGTCGGCCGCGAAGCCCTTCTTCGACACGCCGCTGTCCGTGGCGTAGCGGAAACGAAGGTCGATCTTCTTGCCCACGTAGGCGTCGAGCGGGTAGGCGAGCTTCTGGTACGAGTCGACCGTGCCGTCCAGAGCGGGGTTGTCGCTGCCGTCCCGGCTGATCGCCTTGCCGTTGGCCGTGCCGTCCACCGCCGTCCAGTTGGCGCCGCCGTCGGTCGACACCTCGGTGTAGACGAAGTCATACTTCTTCTCGGTGTCCCACCAGCCGTCGAGACTGAGGGTTGCCGAGGACTTGCCCGTGAGATCCACGGAGCGGGCGAGCGTGTTCTTCAGGTTGTTGCCGCTTCCGCTCCACCATTGAGTGGCGCCCTGAGCCGGAGTGACGAGCTCGGTGGTCACCCGCTTCTTGGGCAGCTCGACGACCAGGGCCTGCTTGTGCTTGGTGTTGTACTCCGCGACACCCAGCTTGTGCCAGGAGTTGACGCCCGCCTTGGCCGTGTCGTAGTTCAGCCAGCCCAGCTGGAGCTTGTCCCAGGCGGTCATGTCGCCGGGCAGGTCACCGATCTCGTTCTTGCCGGTGCCCAGCCAGGAACCGGACGACATCAGCGTCCAGAAGCCGGTGGAGTTCTCGCCGCCCGCGGTGTCGTAGTGGTCCGGCAGACCGAGGTCATGGCCGTACTCGTGGGCGTAGACGCCGAGCCCGCCGTTCTCCGGCTGGACGGTGTAGTCGCCGACCCAGATGCCGGTGTCGCCGATCTTCGCGCCGCCCAGCTTGTTGTTCTCCGGGCCGGTGGCGCCTGCGTCGGTGCCGAAGGCGTACCAGCGGTGGGCCCAGATGGCGTCGGTGCCCTGGGCGCCGCCGCCCGCGGACTCGTCCTCGCCGGCGTGCACGATCTGGAAGTGGTCGATGTAGCCGTCGGGCTCGTTGAAGTCGCCGTCGCCGTCGAAGTCGTAGCGGTCCCACTCGTCGAACCGCGCGACGTCCGCCTTGATCTGGGCGTCGGACCTCCCCGCTGCCTTCTGCTGGGAGACCCAGGCGCTCAGACCGTCGCTGACGACGTTCCACACGCTCGAGCAGTTGGTGTCACCGCAGGCGTTGTTGCCGTAGCGGGCCTCGTTGTAGGGGACCTTGACCCAGTCGGAGACCTCGCCTTCGACCGAGTAGCGGCCCGAGGACTGCTTCTCGTAGTACGTCTTGACCGAGTGGACGCCCTTGCCGGAGCCGAAGTACAGCTCCTCGAAGTGCTGCTGGTCGTAGTCGGACTTCCAGGCCGTGGAGTTGTCCTTCTTGCGGTCGGGCTTGGGGATCTGGTTGTGCAGCGGGCCCGGGGTGCCGCCGTAGCGGCTGTCGATCTTGTCGCCGAACTCGACCAGGATCGTGAAGATCTTGTCGGTCTTCTCTCGGCCGAGCTCGACGTACTTGTTGTCGCCCTTCTTGCTCTTGAGCTGGACGACCTTCGAGCCCTCGCGGTCCTTCACCTTGGCCTTGCCGGAGATGACCTGCTCGAGGGCCTCCTGGCGCTGCGCCTCCCGGGTCTTGCTCAGGGGGCCTTCGAGGTCGTGCTCGTCGTGGTGACGATCCGCCGGGTCGTGCCGGTCCACGGTGGTGGACCGCGGAGCGGAGGCGTCGTCGGCCACCGCATAGGTAGAGGCGGTGGCGGTGGCCGCCGCGAGCGCCACACCGATGGCGGCCGCTCTGAACGTCCAGGGTCTACTGGTCACTTGAGTTCCTCCCCCGCGTCCGGGCGCGCGGGAGGCCGGGTCTGGTCATGGAAGGTCCGCGCGCGCGTGATCAACGCGTGTAGTCAAGTGACGACATTTGACTAGAGGTTCACTGAAAAAGACAGACCTTGACTTGCACAAGTCAAGTGCACTATGCGGAGCCGACGTTCGTTTTACGGACAACCAAACGGTTGCCCCGAGACCCTCCC
Organism: Streptomyces sp. NPDC002788; assembly: GCF_053592115.1. Classification (NCBI taxonomy): domain Bacteria; kingdom Bacillati; phylum Actinomycetota; class Actinomycetes; order Kitasatosporales; family Streptomycetaceae; genus Streptomyces; species Streptomyces sp. NPDC002788. The sequence goes on from NZ_JBSFVB010000017.1 coordinate 68,000, forward strand.
GGCCGTGCGGGCGCGTGCACATGTCCACTCCGTGGACGCCATGACTCCGTGCGCCCCCTGTGCACCGCCCTTGTTGATTAGGTCACGCTTACCGCTCGTTCCGCTCGGGCACGCTGCCGGTGAGAATGTCGGCGGGCGGAACGCCCGGAAGCCGGCGGAATGCCGGGCCGACACCCCCGTGGACCCCCACTTTCGAGGACATGATGGCCATGCCCCGTCCGACTGCCGCACAGCTCGCCTATGGTTCGTGCACCGTGATCTTCTCGACCCTCGCCATGCTGACGCTGTCCCAGACGACTTCGGGCGCGGGGGTCGCGATCATCGCCGTCGCGGCGCTCGTCCTGGGGCTGCTGGTCGCCATGACGGTGCCGCTGCCCGGAAGGCGCCCGGCCGCCGTGGAGCGGCCCGCACCCCGGCAACCCGTACGGGCCTCGATCCCCGCGCCCGCCCCGGAGCCGGTACGCGAGCGGGCGGCCTCCTGACCGCCCGCTGACTATTTGACTCTTCCGCAGGGACAGCTGACCCCGCCATGCCTCAATTGGTGCTGACTACGACCGTTTTGGCCGCCTTGTCGTGCAGACCCTGCTTGTAAGGGCGGTCGAAGAAGCTCCAGCCGCCCGCGATCGCGGTCCAGACGCAGGCGCAGCAGAAGGCGAAGGGGATCCACAGCACCGCCGCGCGCACCAGCGCGTTCTGCACGGAGGGCGTGGCGCCGTTGTCCAGGTTGGCCACGCGCAGGTGCAGCAGTTTCTTGCCGAGGGTCTGGCCCGTTTGTGCGGTCAGGACGGTGTCGTAGGCGATGTAGAGGACGGCGGCCACCGCCGACTGCCAGAAGGACTTGCCGACCTCGATGCGGTCGCTGTCCACGTCGTACTCGTTGACACCGAAGCCCCAGGTGAGGAGCCAGACGACGACACCCACCAGGATCATGTCGATGATGCGGGCGAGCGTGCGCTTGCCGCTGTCGGCGAGCGGGGGCATGCCGGCGAGGGGGTCGGTGGGGTGGGAGCCGCCGCCGTACGGGTCACCGCCGTAGGGGCCGCCGCCGTAGGGGCCGCCCGGACCGCCGCCGGGGCCGCCACTCGGACCACCCGGGCCGCCCGGGCCGCCGCCCGGATACGAGGGCGGGGGTTCGCTGCCGTAGGGCGAGCCCGTGCCCTCGCGGGGCTGCTCGCCCGGGGGGCGCTTCCTGAACGGATCGTCTTCCGGGGGCTGCTGACCGGAGCCGGGGGGCGGTTCACTGCTCATGGCCCGAGTCGACCGCGAACCCCCCGGCTCCGCATCCGGCAGACGGCCGTCCGAGGTACGGAATCCTCTGACGCCGTCGCGGTACGCCGCCCTGCTGTGGGAGGCGTACGACTGCTGCCGCTCAGCCCGCCACGAACGTGCGTGCGACCTTGTCGTGCCAGCACTGGCGCCACGGCTTGTCGAAGAGGCACCAGGCGACGCCGACCAGCCCGATGACGAGGAGCCCGGGCACGCTGTACACCAGCCAGCGGCGCAGGGCCGCGCCGAACTCCGGGGCGTCGTGGCCCTCGATGTCCCGCACGTCGAGACCCATCAGCTTCTTGCCGAGCGTGCGGCCCCACTTGGCCGTGGGCAACACCTCGGAGACGACGCCGACGAGCAGCAGCACGGCCACGACGATGCCTAGGTACATCGACGTGGTGCCGTCGAGCAGCCAGACGGTGACGGTCTCACCGGAGAGCTTGGCCGCGTCGATCTTCTCGTTGACGTGGTCGACGGCCTTGATGCCGAGCGGGACGGCGGCCGCGGCGGTGACGCCGGCCAGGACGACGGTGTCCAGCAACCGAGCGGCCAGCCGCTTTCCGAGACCTGCGGGGCGGGCCGCCGCCTGACGCCGGGCTGCCGCCTGGAACACGTCCTCGACCGGGGGCTTCCAGGGCGCAACGGGCTGCTCGTCACCGCCCCCGGCGAGCCGGTGCACCTGCTGCGCCCAGGACGGCTGACCGCCGCCGGTGCCCGCGCTGAGTGGGGAGGCGGAGGATGCGGCGGCGCCGGGCCGGGCGCTGCCGGGTCCGCCGGACTGCGCGGGGACCGCGGGGGCCGCGGGGGCCGTCTGGGGGCCGGACAGCGCCGGAGCGGCTGCCGCGGCCTGAGCACCGGCTTGCGCGGCGGCGGCCCGGGCGGCGGCAGCCTTGCCGGCCGCGAAGCCGGGCCCCGCGGAGCCGCCACGGGAACCGGCCGCCCCGGCCGGCCCGCCGAAGACGGGTCCCGCCGGGCTGCCGTCCGGGTCCGTCGATCCGGCCGGCCCGCCGAAGGCGGGCGCCGAGGGGGTCCCGCCCGGCCCCGCCGCGCCGAAGCCCGAAGCCCCGGAGTCGCCCCCGGAGCCCGCCGGGCCGAAACCGGCCGCCGCAGAACCGTGGCCCGAACCACCCGGGCCGTCGGCCGGCTTCGAGCCGCCGGACGCACCCCCCGGCGACACCGCGCGGAACTTCATCGTGCCCTCGTCGGGGGCGTCCGCGGAGGCCGATCCCCCTCCCCCGGGCTTCCCCGTCGGGCGGCGGAACACGAACGTGCCGCCGGCCTCCGCGGCGTTCGGCCCCGGGCCGGCCGAGAGGTTCGCGGCCGTGCCGTCGGTGCGGGGGGACTCGCCGGCCGGCCGGCGGTCGGCGCCCGTCACCCTCGGGTCGGCACCACCCTGCTGGGGAGCGCCTTGTGCCCCTTGCGGTGCCCCCCACGACACGCGGCGGTCCTGGTCGCCCCCGAAGCCGGACTGGCGGGAGCGGTCGGCGCCCCAGGCGGAAGCCGGTTCGGGACGACTGCCGTGCTGGGCATCGGCAGGAGTCGGCTCGTCGACCGGGTCCTCGTCGAAGAAGTGCGGGCCGGTCTCCTCGACCGGCGCGGCGGGTGCCGCCCCGGCACCCGGCGGCGGCGCCAGTGACTCGCCGTCCTTGGGCGCCGGACGGCTGGTGCCCGGTACCCAGGAGGCACCGTTCCAGTACCGGACGTATCCAGGAATGGACGGGTCCGGGTAATACCCTTCGCGGGGCCTGTCGTCACCGGGGGCCGGGGTTGGGGCGCTCATGTCCGTCCGTCCCGTATCTGCTCGGGGGCCAAGTGGGGGCCTCCACATCTATCAGACGAGCGCAAGCCCCACTGCCGCTCCCACCGGACCCACCCCTTTCGAGCACCGATGTGCTACGCACCGCACTCCGGCGGATGCCCCCTGCGGAAAAACTTCCGGCGACCCGCGTAATGCCGCCGCCCCGGACCGCTCTCAACCTCCTGACCGGCCCTCGCGGGCAGCCGTCAGGAGAAGGGAACACGCCATGCGGACCGTGGTGGAGCGGGAACTGGAGTTGAAACTCGTCCTGTCGCCGGAGCGCAGATTCCCGGTGCCGGCCCGGCTCGGGTATGTCACCGACGATCCGTACGCCGTGCACATCACCTTCCACATCGACTCCGAGCACCCGGTGCACTGGACGTTCGCCCGGGACCTGCTGGTGGAGGGCGTGTTCCGGCCCTGCGGGCAGGGGGACGTACGGGTGTCGCCGACGAAGACCGAGGGGCGCGGTGTCGTGCTGATGGCGCTGAGTTCGCCCGACGGGGACGCCCTGCTGGAGGCCCCGGCGGCGCAGGTGTCGGCCTGGCTGGAGCGCACGCTGCGGGTGGTCCCGCCGGGGACGGAGGGTGAACAGCTCGGGCTCGACGACGAGCTGGCCCGGCTGCTCGCCCGGTGAGATCAGAAGAGCTTGCCGGGGTTCAGGATGTTCAGCGGGTCGAAGGCCTGCTTGACGGCCCGCTGCATCTCCATCCCGACAGGGCCGATCTCGCGCGCCAGCCACTCCTTCTTCAGGACGCCGACGCCGTGTTCACCGGTGATGGTGCCGCCGAGTTCCAGGCCGAGGGCCATGATCTCGTCGAAGGACTCGCGGGCGCGCCGGGACTCGTCGGGGTCCGCCGGGTCGAAGCAGACCGTCGGGTGGGTGTTGCCGTCGCCCGCATGGGCGACGACACCGATGGTGAGTCGGTACTTCTCGGCGATCCGGTCGACCCCGTCGAGCATCTCGGCCAGCCGGGAACGCGGCACGCACACGTCGTCGATCATCGTCACGCCCTTGACGGCTTCGAGCGCGGTGAGCGACAACCGCCGTGCCTGGAGGAGCAGTTCGGACTCGGCCGGGTCGTCGGCCGGGACGACCTGGGTGGCGCCTGCGGCCTCGCACAGTGCGCCGACGGCGGCGAGGTCGGCGGCCGGGGCGGTGGTGTCGAAGGCGGCTAGGAGCAGGGCTTCGGTGGTCTCGGGGAGGCTCATCTGCGCGAGGTCGTTGACGGCCTTGACCGTTGTGCGGTCCATGAGTTCGAGGAGTGACGGCACGTGGCCGCCCTCCATGATCCGGCACACGGCGTCGCAGGCGGCGGCCCCGGAGGCGAACTCGGCGGCCAGCACCAGCTGTGCGGGCGGCTTGGGGCGCAGTGCGAGGACGGCTCGTACGACGATGCCGAGTGAGCCCTCCGAGCCGACGAACAGGCGGGTCAGGTCGTATCCGGCGACGCCCTTGGCGGTGCGGCGGCCGGTGGACATGAGCCGCCCGTCGGCCAGCACCACGTCCAGTCCGAGGACGTATTCGGCGGTGACCCCGTACTTCACGCAGCACAGGCCGCCGGAAGCGGTGCCGATGTTGCCGCCGATGGTGCACATCTCCCAGCTGGAGGGGTCCGGCGGGTAGTACAGGCCGTGCTCGCCGACGGCCCGGGACAGGGCGGCGTTGATCACGCCCGGCTCGACGACGGCGATGCGGTCGACCGGGTTGATCTCCAGGATCCGGTCCATCTTCGTCAGGGAGAGGACGATGCAGCCCTCGGAGGCGTTCGCGGCACCGGACAGTCCGGTGCGGGCGCCCTGGGGGACGACGGGGACGCGCAGGGCGGTGGCGGTGCGCATCACGTGCTGGACCTGTTCGGCCGTGCGGGGCAGCACGACGACGGCCGGGGTGCCGGCCGGGCAGAAGCTCGCCATGTCGTTGGCGTAGGCGGCCGTGACGTCGGGGTCGGTGAGGACCGCCTCGGCGGGGAGGCCGCCGAGGAGCAGGTCGACGAGGTTGCCGGTCGTCGCGGTGTCCTCGGAGCGGGGCGCTTCGCTACGGCTCATGATCACAGGTTCGCACCCCGGGGCCATCGGTGTGAACCCCGTCGGCGGCACCCTTCACCTGCCCGGGTGTGGTCGTCGTACTGACGCACAGTGAGCGCCATGGAGAACCAGCAGGAGGGTCCGGAGCGGCGGGGCAGCGGTGCGGGGCGCCGCGTTCGCACGCGGCGGGCGCTGATCGCCTCCGTGGCGGGGTGTGCCGTGCTGGGCGTGGCGCTGGTGCTGCTGCCGTGGGACCGGCCCGCCGAGCCGGTTCCGCCGTCGCCGGGGGCGCCGGCCCTGGCGGCGGTCAGCGCCGGGGTGCCGGCCGCGCTGCCCGATCTGGCGGAGCTGATCGACGAACGGGAGCGGCGGGTGCGGTCGCATCCGAAGGACGCGACGTCCTGGGCGGTGCTCGGGGCGGCCTACGTGGAGCAGGGGCGGCGGCTGGCGGAGCCGGCGTACTACCCGCGCGCGGAGAAGGCGCTGCGTACGTCGCTGGCGGTGCGCCCGCAGCGCAACACCCGGGCGCTGGCCGGGCTGGCCGCGTTGTCGAACGCCCGCCGGGACTTTCCCGCCGCGCGCCGGTGGGGTGAGGCGGCGCTGCGGCTTCAGCCGCGACGGTGGACGACGTATCCGCTGCTCATCGACGCGTACACCGGGCTCGGCGAGCACCGGGCGGCCAAGCGGATGCTGGACCGGCTGACGGAGCTGCGCTCGGGTCCCGCCGTGCTGGCGCGGGCCGCGGCCGTCTACCGGGACCGGGGCTGGCGGGAGGACGCCGCGGCCTCGCTGGCGGACGCGGCGGCGGGCGCGCGGGCCCCGGCCGAGCTGGCGGCCTACCTGGAGCGGGCCGGGCAGCTGGCCTGGGAACGCGGGGACCTCGAGGACGCGCTGCGGCACTTCCAGGAGGCGGTGCGCCTCGACCCGGACCAGCGGGCCGCGCAGGCCGGTCAGGGCAGGGCGCTGGCCGCGCTGGGCCGGACGACTCAGGCGCTGAAGGTGTACCGGGTGGCGCTCGCCAAGCAGCCGTTGCCTCAGTACGCCCTGGAGCTGGGCGAGTTGTACGAGTCGCTGGGGATGCCGGAGGCGGCCCGGGTGCAGTACGACCTGCTGCGCGAGCGGGTGCGGGGCGCTGCGGCGAGCGGGGCCGACGAGGAGCTGGTCCTCGGGCAGTACGAGTCCGACCACGGTGATCCGCGGGCCGCGGTACGGCGGTTGCGCGCCGAGTGGCGCCGCCAGCCGGGCACGGAGGTCGCCGACGCCCTGGGCTGGGCGCTGCACCGGGCAGGTCGGTCCGAGGAGGCGTTGCGCTACGCGGTGCGGGCGACGGACGGGGAACACGGCGGCGGGGTGCGCAGTGCGGCGCACATGTATCACCGCGGCATGATCGAGCGGGAGCTGGAGCGGTACGGGGCGGCCCGGCGGCACCTGGCGGAGGCGCTGCGGATCAACCCGCACTTCTCGCCGCTCCACGCGCGTGCGGCGAAGGCGGCGTTCGAGGCGCTGGGGGAACCGCCGGAGGAGGAGCTGCCGGAGATGGACGAGGGGTGAGGCGTGCGGGTGCCCCGTGACACCCGCACGAGATCGGCGGGGCGAAACGCCTCACAGGTTGCCGCGGCGGGCCTGTTCGCGCTCGATCGCCTCGAAGAGGGCCTTGAAGTTGCCCTTGCCGAAGCCCATCGAGCCGTGGCGTTCGATGATCTCGAAGAAGACGGTCGGACGGTCCTGGACCGGCTTGGTGAAGATCTGCAGCAGGTAGCCGTCCTCGTCGCGGTCGGCGAGGATCTTCAGTTCGCGCAGGGTGTCGATCGGGACGCGGGTCTCGCCGACCCACTCCCCCAGCGTGTCGTAGTAGGAGTCGGGCGTGTTGAGGAACTCGACGCCGGCCGCGCGCATCGTGCGGACCGTCTGCACGATGTCGTTCGTGTTGAGCGCGATGTGCTGCACACCCGCCCCGCCGTAGAACTCCAGATACTCGTCGATCTGGGACTTCTTCTTGGCGATGGCCGGTTCGTTGATCGGGAACTTGACCTTCAGGGTCCCGTCGGCGACGACCTTGGACATCAGCGCGCTGTACTCGGTGGCGATGTCGTCGCCCACGAACTCCTTCATGTTCGTGAAGCCCATCACCTTGTTGTAGAAGCCGACCCACTCGTTCATCCGGCCGAGCTCGACGTTGCCGACGCAGTGGTCGATCGCCTGGAACGTGCGTGGCGCGGGCGGCTCCACGATCGGCTTGGCGGCGACGTAGCCGGGCAGGTAGGGGCCGTCGTAGCCGGAGCGCTCGACGAGGGTGTGGCGGGTCTCGCCGTACGTGGCGATCGCGGCCAGGACGACCGTGCCGTGCTCGTCCTTGAGCTCGTACGGCTCGGCGACCGGGCGGGCGCCGTGCTCGACGGCGTAGGCGAACGCTGCGCGGGCGTCCGGCACCTCGATGGCGAGGTCGACGACCCCGTCGCCGTGTTCGGCCACGTGCCGGGCGAGGAAGTGGCCCCAGTCCGTGGTGGGCTTGATGACGGAGGTGAGGACGAACCGGGCCGAGCCGTTCTCCAGCACGTAGCTCGCGCTCTCGCGGCTGCCGTTCTCCGGTCCGGAGTAGGCGACCAGCTTCATGCCGAAGGCGGTGGAGTAGTAGTGCGCCGCCTGCTTGGCGTTGCCCACGGCGAAGACGACCGCGTCCATTCCCTTGACCGGGAAGGGGTCGGCCCGCCGGGCGGTGTCGGGAGTGTGGTGTGTGGTCTGCGTCATAGTCGCAGGGTCTCCCCGCTCGGCAAGGTGCGCAATAGTTTGCGTTTCAGCTGGGCAATCTGTTCAGCAATACGGCCGTATCGACGGCCATTCTGTACAGGATGACCATGCCCGGAGGCTGCTGTGGCGATCGATCATCTGGACGGCCGGATCATCCTGCTGCTGGCGCGGGAGCCGCGGATCGGGGTGCTGGAGATGTCGCGCCGGCTCGGCGTGGCCCGGGGCACGGTGCAGGCGCGGCTCGACCGGCTTCAGTCGAACGGAGTCATCCGCGGCTTCGGTCCGCAGGTGGATCCGGCGGCGCTCGGCTACCCGGTCACGGCGTTCGCGACGCTGCAGATCCGGCAGGGGCAAGGCGCCGACGTACGGGCCCACTTGGCGACCGTGCCCGAGGTGCTGGAGCTGCACACCACCACCGGCAGCGGGGACATGCTGTGCCGGCTGGTGGCCCGCTCGAACGCCGATCTCCAGCGTGTGATCGACCGGGTCGTCGGTTTTGATGGCATCGTCCGGGCCTCCACGGCGATCGTCATGGAGAACCCCGTTCCGCTGCGGATCATCCCGCTGGTGGAGCAGGCCGCGGAGGAGACCTGAAGTCTAGGGGTGAGCGCGTGTGAACTTCTGGGAGTACCTGGCCGGCCGGCACCAGCAGTTGCTCACGGACGCCTACCAGCACGCGAGCGCCGTCTTCCAGTGCATGGTCGTCGCGACCCTGCTCGGGGTGCTGATCGGCGTCGCCACCTACCACAGCGAATGGGCCGGGAACCTCGCGACCACGACCACCGCCACCGTTCTGACCGTGCCGGCGCTCGCCCTGATCGGTCTGCTCGTCCCGGTCGTGGGACTGGGCGTGCCGCCCACCGTGATCGCGCTGACGCTGTACGGGCTGCTGCCGGTGGTGCGCAACGCGATCGTCGGGCTGCGCGGGGTCGACCCGACGCTGGTGGACGCGGCCACGGGCATCGGGATGTCCCGGCCGGCCCGGCTGCTGCGGATCGAGCTGCCGCTGGCCTGGCCGCCGATCCTGACCGGGATCCGGGTCTCCACCCAGATGCTGATGGGCATCGCGGCCATCGCCGCGTACGCCTCCGGCCCCGGCCTCGGCAACGTCATCTTCCGCGGCCTCGCCTCGCTGGGCAGCGCCAACGCGCTCAACCAGGTCCTCGCCGGCACGCTGGGCATCATCGTCCTGGCGCTGCTGTTCGACGCCGCGTACGTCCTGATCGGGCGGCTGACCATCCCCAGGGGGATCCGTGCCTGAGACCGGCGAGCGCGGTGCCTCCATCGAGCTGGAGAGCCTGACCAAGCGGTTCCCCGGCAGCGCGCAGCCGGCCGTGGACGACGTGAGCATGGAGATCGAGGCGGGCGAGGTCGTCGTCTTCGTCGGCCCCTCGGGCTGCGGGAAGTCGACCACGCTCAAGATGATCAACCGGCTGATCGAGCCGACCAGCGGCCGGATCCGCATGGGCGGCGAGGACGTCACCGACATCGACCCGGTCGGGCTGCGCCGCAGGGTCGGCTACGCGATCCAGTCCGCCGGGCTCTTCCCGCACATGACGGTCGCGCAGAACATCGGCCTGGTCCCGAGGATGATCGGCTGGCCGAAGACCCGGATCAAGGAACGGACCGAGGAACTGCTCGACCTGGTCGGCCTCGACCCCGGCGAGTTCCGCGGCCGCTACCCTCGCCAGCTCTCCGGCGGCCAGCAGCAGCGCGTGGGTGTGGCCCGGGCCCTGGCCGCAGATCCCCCGGTACTGCTGATGGACGAGCCTTTCGGTGCGGTCGACCCGATCACCCGGGAGCACCTCCAGGACGAGCTGATCCGGCTGCAGCACGAGCTGCACAAGACGATCGTCTTCGTCACCCACGACTTCGACGAGGCGATCAAGCTCGGCGACCGCATCGCCGTGCTGCGCGAACGTTCGCACATCGCCCAGTTCGACACCCCCGAGGCGATCCTGACCAGGCCGGCGGACGACTTCGTGTCCGGGTTCGTGGGCGCCGGGGCGGCGCTGAAGCGGCTGAACCTGACCCGTGTAAGGGATGTGGAGATCACCGACTATCCCACCGTCACGGTCGACGACCCGCTGCAGCAGATCTTCAACCGGCTGCGGGCCGACGGCACCCGCGAGATCCTGCTGCTCGACCGGCGCGGCCGCCCCTACAAGTGGCTTCGGCGCGGCGACCTGATGCGGGCCGGGGGCTCCCTGGCCCGGGCCGGAACCCTGGTGCACGACACGGTCACCCGGGACGCCACGCTGCGGGACGCGCTGGAGGCGGTGCTGACCGACAACGCCGGGCGGGTGGCGGTGACCGGGCGGTACGGCGAGTACACGGGCGTCGTCGACATGGAGACGCTCATGAACTCCGTCCACGAGATGCTGGCGGTTGACCGGCTCGACGCCAGGGAGCACCTGCGCGAACCGGAGTCGCTGCGGGCCTCGTGGCCCCAGGCCGGGCGGGAGGGGGCCGGGGGTGTGACGGGCGTGGGCCTCGGAGGGGAGCGGTGACCGCCGCGGAGGTCGAGGAGACCTCCCGCGAACCGGAGATCGGGACCGCGTCCCGGCCACAGCCCCGCGCGGCGCGTATCAGCTGGCAGAAGCTGACCTTCCTGCCCGTGGGCCTGATCGCCGTGCTCCTCGCCACCTGGCTCTGGTTCCAGCAGGCCGACCTGGACGCGCTCACCCGCAACGCGCTGTCGGGCGGCCAGGTCTCCAACGCCCTGTGGCAGCACATCCAGCTGACCGTGATCTCCACCTTCTTCGTGCTGGTCATCGCGATCCCCCTGGGCATCCTCCTGACCCGGGGCGCGCTCAGCAGGGCCACCCCGGTGGCGATGGCGTTCGCCAACATGGGCCAGGCGGCCCCGGCGATCGGGCTGCTGGCCCTGCTGGTCATCTGGCTGGGCATCGGCCGCAGAGCCGCCCTGACCGGCATGATCGTCTACGCCGTCCTGCCCGTGCTGTCGAACACCATCACCGGCCTGAAGGCGAACGACCCGACCCTGCTGGAGGCGGCCCGCGGCATCGGCATGTCCCCGACGGGGGTACTGACCCGGGTCGAACTGCCCCTCGCGGTGCCGCTGATCCTGGCGGGCGTGCGGACGGCCCTCGTCCTGAACGTCGGGACGGCGACCCTGGCGGTCTTCGGCGGAGGCGGCGGCCTCGGCGTCCTGATCACGACCGGGATCACCAACCAGCGGATGCCGGTGCTCGTGCTGGGCTCGATTCTCACGGTGGTACTGGCGCTGCTCGTGGACTGGCTGGCGTCGCTGGCGGAACTGCTGCTGCGGCCACGGGGGTTGCAGGCATGAGGCGGCCGCCGTGCCTCGCCGTGGGGCTGCTGGTGGCGGCTTCCGGCTGCGGCCTGACCAGCGGCTCCCCCATGGCCGACGATGTGCGGCCCGGATCGGTCGGGCGGGGTGAGCCGCTCGAGGGCGCGCGTCTGACGGTGACGTCGAAGTCGTTCACCGAAGGCCTGATCCTCGGCGCGATCATGGGCATCGCCCTTGAGGCGGCCGGGGCGGAGGTGCTCGACCGCACGGGCATCCAGGGCTCCATCGGCAGCCGGGAGGCGGTCCGCGAGGGCGACGCGGACGCCGGGTACGAGTACACGGGCACGGCCTGGATCACGTACCTCGGGCACAGCAGACCGATCAGCGACCCGCGCCAGCAGTGGGAGGCCGTACGGAAGGCCGACGTGCCCAACGGGCTGGCCTGGCTCCCTCCTTCGCGGCTGAACAACACGTACGCCCTGGCGATGAACCAGCAGAACGCGAAGAAGTACGGCACGAAGAGCCTGTCGGACGTGGCGGAGCTGGCGAAGTCCGACCCGGCGGCGGTGAAGCTGTGCGTGGAGGTCGAGTTCGCGAACCGGGCGGACGGGCTGCCGGGCATGCAGCAGGCGTACGGGATGAGGCTGCCGGCGCGGAACGTGACCCAGATGGACACGGGGATCATCTACACCCAGGCGGCGAAGGGGAGTTGCGCATACGGGGAGGTGTTCACCACGGACGGACGCATCAAGTCGATGAACCTGGTGGTGATGGACGACGACAGGAGGTTCTTTCCCCACTACAACGCCGCGCCGATGATCAACGCGAAGACGTTGAAGGAGTGGCCGGCGATCGCGGACGTGCTGAACCCGGTGACGGCGAGGCTGGACAACTCGGTGGCGCGGGACCTGAACGCGAAGGTGGATGTGGACGGGGAGGATCCGCATCAGGTGGCGTTGGACTGGATGGTGGCGGAGGGGTTCGTCAGGGAGGGGTGAGCGCGGGGAACCGGGCAGACTTGCAAAGGAACCCTTGCAACGATTCCTTTGCAAGGATAGCTTTGCACCGTGACCGAACCCCAGAAGCCGCAAGTACGGCAACTCGACGCCCGATCCCTGCGCGGACTCGCGCACCCCCTGCGGATGCAGCTGCTGGACGCCCTGCGCTTCGGCGGCCCGGCCACGGCCTCGCAACTGGCAGCGAAGCTGGGCGAGTCCAGCGGCGCCACCAGCTACCACCTGCGCCAACTCGCGGAGTACGGCTTCGTCGAGGACGCCCCCGAGCGGGGCAAGGGGCGCGAGCGATGGTGGCAGGCGTCCCACCGCGGTCTGCGCTTCGACGCCGATCTGCTCAACGACTCGGATCCGGCGGTACGCGGCGCGGCGGACATGTACCTCCATGAAGTCGCCACCACGCAGACCCGGGACCTTTCGACATGGCTGGGCAACCGCGACTCATGGCCCGAGGAGTGGAGCGACGTCTGGGACATGAGCAGTTGGACGCTGCGACTGACGCCCGAACTGACGCGGGAGCTCGTCGAGAAGATGCACGCGCTGGTCGGGACCTACCACGACCGCGCGACCGCCGAGGACGCCCCCGGCGCCGAGCAGGTCCGCTTCCACACCCACGCCTTCCCGATCAGGACGGACTGAGATGCACCCCGACATCCACCTCGCCCTGCACCACGCCCGCGTCGCGGAACTCCGTGCCGAGGCCGGAGCCCAGGGCCGTGTCAGGACCAAACCCTGTCACAGCCTGCGCACCCGCCTCGGCTGGACCCTCGTAGAGGTCGGTCTGAGGCTCGCCGCCCGGCCGGGGATGGCCGCCGCCCACTAAGGGGTCCTTGCACTATGAGCGTCCGATCAGGTCGCGTGGTCCGGTGCCGTGCATCGCAAGGCGCCTAAGTGCCCTGGTAGCGGAGCTACCTGGGCGCTTCGGCAACGCGGCGAGGCGCGGTGCCAGGCCGCGCGACCCGGGCGGGCACAGTGCAAGGACCCCTAACAGCTGGGCACGGACCCCTTCCCCGTCTCCAGGGCCACCAGTGAACTCACCGTGCCCTTCAGCGTGGTCACCGGAATCAGCCGCAGGCCCTTCGGCAGCTCGGCCCGCGCGTCCGCGCACTCCGCCTTCGGGACGAGGAACACGGTGGCACCGTCACGCTTGGCGGCCTGGGTCTTGAGGGCGACGCCGCCCACCGCCCCGACCTTGCCGTCGGCGGCGATCGTGCCGGTTCCGGCGATGACACGGCCCCCGGTGAGATCACCACCGGTGCCGTCACCGTCGAGCTTGTCGATGACGCCCAGGGAGAACAGCAGCCCGGCACTGGGGCCGCCCACGTCCGCGAGCTTCAGGCGGACCTTGACGTCCTTGGCGTCGAGGCCGAGGTAGCCCAGCGCGGCCTCGGTCGCCGCGTCCTGGGACTCCTTCATCTGCTTCTCGTTGTGCCGCTCGATCTCCTGGACGGTGTCGCCGCTCGGGTAGATCGCGTCGCTCGGCATGACCGCCCGGTCCGTGCGGAACCAGCTGTCGATGATGTCCGGAAGCGAGACCCGGGTTTCCGGTGAGGTCGCCTCGATGGTGGTCATCCGCAGCTGACCCCGGGTGTCGTGGACCGGCGCGCCCGAGATGGTGATCACCGGGGCGCCCTTGTCCTCCCCGAGCACGTTCGTCGTCTGGCCGGGCTGCGCCACCGAGAACGGCAGCGGCGCGAACACCGCCGTGGCGAGCAGAGCCACGACGGGTAGGGCGCAGACGGCGATGGCCTGGGGGCGCGTGAGGCGAGAGAACACGGGATCAATCTAACTCGGGCGTGGGATCCGGCCGGGCCCAGGTCCTCCGGGGCCCGGCAGGAGGGCAGCACACGTCAGCGAAGCGCGTCCGCGACCTCTCGCGCCGCCTCGACGACCCTCGCCCCCACCCGTTCCGGCACCACGTCCGCCAGCATCACCACGCCCACGCTGCCCTCGACGCCCGTCACGCCCAGCAGCGGCGCCGCCGCCCCGCACGCGCCGGCCTCCAGCTCCCCGTGCGTCAGGATGTAGCCCGGGTCGGCCATCGGGTGCTGCCGGGCCGCGAGAATCGCCTTGCCGGCGGCGCCCCGGTCCAGGGGGTGCCGGAACCCGGCCCGGTAGGCGACGTGGTAGTCCGTCCAGGTCGGTTCGACCACGGCGACGGCGAGGGCGTCCGCCCCGTCGACCAGGGTCAGGTGCGCCGTCGCGCCGATGTCCTCGGCGAGCGACCGCAGCGCCGGCATCGCGGCCTCCCGTACGAGGGGATGGACCTGACGCCCCAGGCGGAGCACGCCGAGTCCGACGCGGGCACGTCCGCCCAGGTCACGGCGTATGAGGGCGTGCTGTTCCAGCGTGGCGAGCAACCGGTACACGACGGTCCGGTTCACGCCCAGTTTGAGGGAGAGCTCGGTCACGGTCAGCCCGTGGTCCGTGTCGGCGAGCAGCTTGAGGACACGCAGTCCCCGGTCGAGCGTCTGGGAGGTCTCCGCGGTCACGACGCCCACTCCTTAGTGGTGAGGTCGACGGCCCCCTGGTCGGCGGATGCGTCACCGAGTCCCGTCGGCGACGCGCTGGAGAGGCCGCCGATCGGCCGGCGGCCCGGCCTGTCCGGGCCGCGTCGCTTCACGGCTGCGCTCCGCGGCGGCGCTGCCACGGGGCGTGTGCGTAGCGGGACAGTAGCGAAGCCGGTTCGCTGAGCGGAAGTCTCCGTCCAGAATCCGGGCACGATAAGGAACCGGCTTGCCCCCTTTGCCCGAGTTCGCACCAGGGGCTCATCGCGCCCGATGCACCGCGCGACACCCACACATGCGGAAGGGCCGGGCACAGCCCGGCCCCGTGACGACGAGAGGTCATCGCATCCGCGTAGCCCACTCCTGCACCTTGGCGATCCGCTGCCGCAACTGCCCCGCCGTCGCCTCGGCCGCCGGAGGCCCCCCGCACACGCGCCGCAGCTCCGTGTGGATCACCCCGTGCGGCTTGCCGCTCTGGTGCACGTACGCGCCGACCATCGTGTTGAGCTGCCGTCGCAGCTCCATCATCTCCTTGTGGGAGACCACCGGCCGCCGTTCGGCGGGCAGTTCGAGCAGGTCGGCCTCGTCGTCCGGCTTCTTGCGGCTGTGCGCGATCTGCCGGGCCTGCCGCTTCTGCAGCAGCAACTGGACCTGGTCGGGCTCCAGCAGCCCGGGGATGCCGAGGTAGTCCTGCTCCTCCTCGCTGCCCGGGTGGGCCTGCATGCCGAACTCGGCGCCGTTGTACATGACCCGGTCGAAGACGGCGTCCGACTCCAGCGCCTCGAAGGGCAGCATGTCCTGCTCGCCGGTGTCCTCGTCCTGCTCCCGGTTCGCCTCGTCCATCTCCTTCTCGGACTCGGCGTACGGGTCCTCCTCGCCCGCCTTCTTCGGCTTGTCGAGGACGTGGTCGCGCTCGCGCTCCATCTCGTTGGCGAAGGAGAGCAGGTCGGGCACGGTCGGCAGGAACACGGAGGCGGTCTCGCCGCGCCGCCGGGACCGCACGAAACGCCCGACGGCCTGTGCGAAGAAGAGCGGCGTCGAGATGGTGGTGGCGTAGACCCCGACCGCGAGGCGGGGCACGTCGACGCCCTCGGACACCATCCGCACCGCGACCATCCACCGGTCGGTGTTCGCGCTGAACTCGTCGATCCGCTCGGAGGCGCCGGAGTCGTCGGACAGCACGAGGGTCGCCTTGCTGCCGGTGATCTCCCGGATGAGCTTGGCGTAGGCACGCGCCGAGTCCTGGTCGGAGGCGATGACGAGCGCGCCCGCGTCCGGGATGGCCTTCCGTACCTCGGTCAGCCGCTGGTCGGCGGCGCGCAGCACGGCCGGCATCCACTCACCGCGCGGATCCAGCGCGGTACGCCAGGCCTGGCTGACGGCGTCCTTGGTCATGGGCTCGCCGAGCCGCGCGGCGACCTCGTCACCGGCCTTGGTGCGCCAGCGCATGTTGCCGCTGTAGGAGAGGAAGATGACGGGCCGGACGACGTTGTCGGCGAGCGCGTTGCCGTAGCCGTAGGTGTAGTCGGCGGCGGACCGCCGGATCCCGTCGTTCCCCTCCTCGTACGTCACGAAGGGGATGGGGTTGGTGTCGGACCGGAAGGGCGTACCGGTCAGGGCCAGCCGCCGGGTGGCGGGTTCGAAGGCCTCCAGGCAGGCCTCGCCCCAGGACTTGCTGTCACCGGCGTGGTGGATCTCGTCGAGGATGACGAGGGTCTTGCGCTGCTCGACCCGGTTGCGGTGCAGCATGGGCCGCACGCCGACACCGGCGTACGTCACGGCGACCCCGTGGTACTCCCGGCCGAGCGGCCCGGCGCTGTACTCCGGGTCGAGCTTGATGCCTATCCGGGCCGCGGCCTCGGCCCACTGCTTCTTCAGGTGCTCGGTCGGGGCCACCACGGTGACCTGCTGCACGACGTGGTGGTGCAGCAGCCAGGACGCCAGCGTCAGCGCGAAGGTCGTCTTGCCGGCGCCGGGGGTGGCGACCGCCAGGAAGTCCCGCGGCTGCTCCTGGATGTACTTCTCCATCGCGCCCTGCTGCCAGGCGCGCAGTTTGCTTGCGGTACCCCAGGGGGCGCGGCCGGGGAACGCCGGGGACAGGTGGTGCGAGGCGGTGCTGGTGCCGGCGGTGGTAGTCACGGTCTCCGTTGGGGGTCGGGCGGCTCGTTCGAGGGAGCCTGACGGCTCGGCTACGTATGACAACCGGGCCACCCTACCGGCGGCCCGCCCCCGTCAACGCGCGGACAAGCCCGCACCACCCACGGGTGGGACCCACGTCACAGCTCCCTCGAGCGCCCCGCGATCCTCCCGGCCTCCCCCCTACGCCCCGGACGCCACGTCGACGACCAGCGAGTACGCCACGTCCTGGTCCACACCGGCCACGACCGCGGCACGACGACCGCGTTCATATCCGGTTATGACGCCCGGCGTTCCCGCAACCGCGTCGACACCCATGCCCCGATCAGCGCCACCGCGGCCATCGGCAGGAACACCGCGGCGAAAGCGGCCGGGTGCGAACCGGAGGCATGGCCGGTCGTGTGGGACACCGTGCCCCCGCCCAGGGCGGCGAAGGCGGCGCCTCCGGCGGACAGCAGGACGACGTTGGAGAGGCCGTCGGAGATCTGGAGGGCGGCGGAGTTGCTGCCCGCCTCCGTCGGCGCGGAGAGCTTGAGCAGGAGCACGCTCGTGGAGGAGATGACGAGCCCCATCCCGAAACAGCCGAAGGCCCAGGCGACGGCCACGGTCCAGACGGGCACGGAGTCGATCAGCACACTCGGTGCCGTGGCGACGGCCGCCGCCACCAGCAGCATTCCGACGGTGGTCAGCCGCTCCCGGTACGGCTCCACCCGCGACCGCGACTGCACCCACGATCCCAGCGCCCACGTCCCACCGCCCGCGGCGAGCGAGAACCCGGCCAGGGTCGGGCTGAGCCCCCGCTGCGTGACCAGCATCAGCGGCACGAACGACTCGGCGGCGATGAACGACCCGGCGGCGACGCCCCGCAGCAACACGACGGAGGGCAGCCCACGGGCCGCCCGGTACGTACCGCGCGGCAGCAGCCCGAGCACGGCCGGCACGAGCAGGGCCACCCCGATCGCGCCGGGCAGCAGCGAGAACGGGCGCAGATCCTGAGCCGCGTACTGGAGCAGGCCGGCACCGAGGGAGATGGCGAGGGCCAGGTGGATACGGCGGCGGTCGAAGGAGGGGGGAGGGCCGGCGGGGGCGGGCCCACTTGGCGAGGCGGGTTCATCTGCCGGGTCGTCACCCTCGGCTCGGTGTTGCCGGTCGCCCCGGTCGGCCTCGCCGATCTCCGCAACCGGCTGCCCCACCGGCCCGGACGCCCGCCGCCGGATCTGCGGCAGGGCGAGCGCGAGCGGGAAGACGACGAGCACGGGTATCCCTACGAACACCCACCGCCACCCCAGTTGCTCGGTCACCGTCCCGGCGGCGAGCGGGCCGACGATCGACGGCAGGATCCAGCTGGCGGCGAACGCGGCCATGATGGCCGGCCGCAGCCGCTCCGGGTAGGCCCGTCCGACGACGACGTACAGGGCGACGATCACCAGCCCGCCGCCGAGCCCCTGCACGGCCCGTCCCAGGATGAACACCCACATCGCCTCGGCGGTCCCCGACAGCAGCAGCCCCGCCCCGAAGGAGGCGATGCCCGCCGTCAACGGGCCGAACGGTCCACGCCGGTCCGACCACTGCCCGGCGAGCACCATCCCGAACAGACTGGTCGTGAAGTACCCGGAGAACGCGAACGCGTACAACGACACCCCGTCGAGCTCCCGCGCCGCGACGGGCATCGCCGTACCGACGGCGGTCGCCTCGAAGGCGATGAGCAGCACGACGGAGACGATCCCGAGGCTCAACGCCCGGTAGCCCCGCCCCAGCACGGTCTCCTCCACCTCGGCGACGGAGGGCAGGTCATCGGCACCTACGACATCCGCGTCAGGCGGCTTCGGGACACTCATGCCCGCCAGCGTAAGGCGCACGGGCCACGTTGACCCCTGTCGCGAGACGGTCCCCCACTGAGACCTTGGTCGTACCCCCTCTACTCGGCCACCCCGGTCCATGCACTGCGTATGGCAGTCACGTCGCACCCGGCCGGGTGCCCTTGAGCCCCGGCACACCCGCGTCCTGCGGTCACTGCACCGAGTTCGACGAGGCCGTGTGCCCGAGTGGTTCAGGGCTCGCCCGCGCCGCGTCAAGCAGCGAGCTCCGCTCGCGGGGAGTCACGCGGGTTCGAATCCCGCCACGGCCTCCACCAGCGACCAGGCGTCATGACGAGGACGCCGTCAGCCGGCGTCGGGAAGTTCCTCCGGATCGGCGCCCTGGCCGGCCGCACGCCGCGCCCGCCGCGCGTTCTCCGCGCGTACCGCGTCCAGCCACCGCCACAGCCCGGCCTCCTCCAGGCTGAGACCGGGGCAGGTGATCCGATGCGGTACGCGGCACACCGCACCGGGCGCCGGCTCGTCCTCGCGGCTGTTCCAGGCCGTGCCGTCGGCGTCGACGTACCAGCGGTGCCAGGCGGGCACCATGTGCGCGGGCACCGGCATGTCCGGTTCGAGGAGGACGTGCCGGCCGTAGTAGGTGACACACCGGTCACCGGCAAGCCCGCAGTGGGGGCAGACGGGTGGAGCGGGTGGCTCCGGACCGGTGGCGCCCTCCATCGCCGCCTGGGCACGGTCGGTCTTCTCCCACGGTTCCGGCACGCCCGAGGGCGCCTGCCGGTGGCCGTCAGGGCCGGGTAACGGGATGATGTTCGGCTCGCGTGTATCCCCCATGCGACCGAGCATGTGGGCGGGTCCAGGAATGGGCCAGGGCGCATTCAGGGCGCAACGGGAGCAGTCGGATGGGGGCGAAGGCCGCATCACCGCTCGGTTCGAGACATCCCGCCCTTGACCCTGACGCAGGGTCAGCCTCTCAGCGCTGCCGCATGACTGCGAGGGCGAGTAGCCGTGGAGTTGCTGAAGCAGCGGGGCGGGGCCGGGCGCTCCGGAGCGTGGACCCGGCTCCTACGGCACCCCGCTCCTACAGCACCCCGCCCGCCTCGTCCTGGAACGCGTCTGTCCAGTAGTGGCGGCCCGTCCGGCTCGCCGAGACGCCCGTCGGGTCGACCGTGGACAGGACATGGAGCATCGTCATGGCCAGTTGGTCGTACGTGTCGGTCGTCAGCTCGTGGTCCGACTGGGCGTCTATCGCGCGCTCGCGGTGCAGGAGCCAAAGGGTGAAGGCGAGGGTCGAGACGTCCGTGTTCAGGGGGTGGAGCGTCGCCTCGGGTTCGCTCCAGTTGAGGACCGCTCCCGTCACACCGTCGATGACCAGGCTGTTGTCCTCGACCAGGTGGCCGAGCCTTATCAGGCGGTGGGCCGCGGAGGGGAGGTCCGCCAAAGCGTCCGTGTCGGCGTAGTACTCGGCCGGCGTCGCCAGCGGGACGTCCGTGTCGAGGGAGAAGACGTACGCGTCCTCCGGCAGGCCCACCTCGCGCAGGAAGCGGCGGGTCGGCTCGTGGGTGAGGGTCGCGGGGAAGTCGACGTCCTCGAAGCGGGCGACCTTGCCGGGGCCGAACTCCTGGTCCAGGAGGCGGTGCGGGAGGTCCAGGGAGAGGCCGGAGGTGCCGCTCCGGCCGGCCACGAGGGAGAGCGGGCGGATGAGGGCCGCCATCTTCCAGAAGGGGGCCGGTTCGCCGTCCGTCCCGTCGTGGAAGACCGACAGGAGGTGCCGGGAGGCCTCGGCCACCGCCTTCGGGCCGTAGCGGTCCGCGTAGGAGGCGAACTGGCCGCGCAGACCCGCCAGTTCGTCCGTCGCCTCCGCGAAGCGGACCAGGGTCCGCAGGGAGGGGGCCAGGGGGCGGCGGTCCATCAGGTCGGGGCGGTCGTGCAGGAAGTGCGTCGTGGAGATCTCGCCCGTCGCGCCGTCCAGCAGGACCGATTCGGCCTCCAGGCCGCCGGGGCCCAGCAGTCCGCCTATCACCAGTTGCTCGCGCAGCTCCGCCGAGAGGAGGTCGTCCGGGCCGCCCGTGGAGTCGGCGACCGTGCGCAGACCCCCGCGGCTCAGCTCCTCGAAGCTCAGCACGCCGCCGCCGGACGGCAGTCCGGGGCCGGTCAGCCAGTGCCGCGTCGACGCGTGCGTCACCCACGGGTCCAGCTCGGCCTCGGTCAGGGTGATCATCACGGAACCGGCGTCGGTCGTACTCATGGGCTCCCCCGCATGTGCTTGCTCACCGTCCCCTGTCGGAGTACGGCGAACCGCCCGGCCAGGCCCGGCAGCCGTCCCCCACTGCCCAGAACACTACGCCCCACCACTGACAACGCCCCGGAACAGCGACGCGTCCCGCGAGCCGAGCGCTCAGCGACCACGACGCGTCCACCCCACAGGACGCTCAGACGACCCTCGCGCGTTCCCTTTCCGCGAGAATCGCCTCCACCGTCTGCCCCACCGTCAGCTCCGAGGTGTCCAGCCACAGCCCGATCCGCGGGGTGCGCGTGCGCAGCGCCTCGTCCAGCAGGCCCACGGTCCAGGCTCCGGTGTACCCCGTTTTCGTCCGCCCCGTCTCCCGCGCGGCCACCGCTTCGGGGCGCGGCGCGAGGACGATCACGTACAGCGGTCGGGTGCGCACCAGATCGACGTACGTGCGCAGGTCCTCGCCCAGCACCACGTCCTGCACGACCGCAGTGAAACCGGCCTCCGCGTACGCGTCCGCCGTCGCCGCCGACAGCCGGTGGCGCAACCGCAACTGGGCTTCCGCCTCACCGCCGGCGCCGGGGACGTACTCCTCGCGCCCGGACACGATCATGCGCCGGAACATGTCCCCGCGTACGTGCGCCGCCCTCGGCAGGGACTCCGCCAGTGCCTGCGCGACCGTCGACTTGCCGGCCGCCATGATGCCGGTGAGGAGGACGACCCCGTCCACGCGGACCGTCAGGACCGTTCCGTGACGACCGCCGCCTGCGGGCGGATCGGCAGCCGGTTCACGGGGCGGCCCGTCGCGGCCCGTACGGCGGAGGCGATGGCCGCCGGGGACGCCACCACCGGCACCGCGCTGACCGCCTTCGCGCCGAAGGGCGCGACCACGTCCCGTTCCTCCACCAGCCGGACGATGCGGATGTCGGGCGCGTCGAGGGCGGTGGGGAGGGCGTAGCCGGTCAGGTCGGGGTGGCGGATCAGGCCGCGGGGCGTGCGGAGGTTCTCCATGAGCGCGATGCCCAGGCCCTGGGTCACGCCCGCCTCGATCCGGGCGGCCAGCTGCGCCGGATTGAGGACCCGCCCCACGTCCTGGGCGACGGCCAGTTCCACGACCCGCACGGAACCGATCTCGATGTCGACGTCCACCACCGCCCGGATCGCGCAGAAGGCCATGCCGACGAACGCGTCGCCCTGGCCTGCCTCGTTCAGCGGCTCCGTCGGGTGCGGGCGGCACTGGGCGGTGGCCCACAGTTCCTTGCCGTCCAGCGCCTCGGTGACGGTCGTCGAGAGGACTCCGTCGTACGAGGTGATCTTGCCGTCGGTGATCTGGAGCAGCTCCGTGGACATGCCGAACTTGTGGGCGAGCGGCTGGAGGAGCTGCGTACGGACCATCTTGGCCGCGCGTTCCACCGCACCGCCCGACACCCAGGTGTGCCGGCCGCGGCAGCCCGCGCCCGCCGGGGGCTGGTCGGTGTCGACGGGCGCCACATGCACCTCGTCGATGCCGAGGGTCTCCTGGACGATCTGCCGGGCCAGTGTCGTGAAGCCCTGGCCGGCCTCGACGGCCGCGCACAGTACCGTCGCCACGCCGTCGTGGACCTTCACGGTCGCCGTGGAGACCTCGTCCGCGCCCTCGGCGCCGAGCATGTGCACCATGCCCACGCCGTAGCCCACGCCCCGGCGCACCGCGCCCGGTTCGCCCGCGCCCTCGGGACCGCCGGGCAGCAGCCACTCGTCCTCGGGTGTGTCCTTGGGGAGCGGCGGCAGCGGGAAGTCCCGTACCGCCTGGAGGAGTTCGGCGACCGGGGCCGGGCAGGTCACGGTCTGACCGGTCGGGAGGACGTCACCCGTCGCCAAGGCGTTGCGCAGACGCACTTCCGCCGGGTCGAGGCCGAGCTTCTTGGCGATCTTGTCCATCTGCGCCTCGTAGGCGGCGCAGACCTGCAGGGCGCCCTCGCCGCGTACGTGGCCGGACGGGGGGTTGTTGGTGCGTACGGCCCAGCCCTCGATGAAGGCGTTCGGGACGACGTACGGGCCGCAGGCGAAGGCGACGGCGGCGGCCAGGGCGTCGGCGGAGGTGTCGGCGTAGGCGCCCGCGTCGAGCAGGATCTGCGCCTCGACCTTGACCAGTCTGCCCTCGCCGTCGGCGTGGTGGCGGTAGCGCAGGAGCGTGGGGTGCCGGTGGGTGTGCCCGAGGAAGGACTCCTCGCGCGTGGCGGTGAGCTTGACCGGGCAGCCGGTGCGCAGCGCCAGCAGGCCGAGCGGGAGCTGGAAGCTCTGGTCCTCGCGGTCGGCGCTGGCGCCGGGGACGCCGGTGACGACGACCTTGACGCGCTCGGGTTCCAGGCCGAACGCGGCGGCGGCCACGTCGCGGTCGGCGTGCGGGTCGGTGGAGGCGAGGTAAAGCTCCACGCCGCCGTCCGGGCGCGGTACGGCCAGGCCCGCCTCGGCGCCGATGGGCGCGGGGTCCTGGCGGCCGATGCGGTACAGCCCCTCGACGACGACCTCGCCGGCCGCCTCCGGGTCGCCGTGGCGCAGCGGGATGTGCCGGATCAGGTTGCCGTCGGGGTGCAGCGGCTCGGCCTCGAAGGCCTGCTCCGGGTCGGTGACCGGGTCGAGCACCTCGTACTCGACGATGACGGCGGCGGCGGCCATCCGCGCGGTGTCCGGGTGGTCGGCGGCGACGGCGGCGATGGGCTCACCGTGGTGGCGCACGACCTCGGAGGCGAAGACCGGGCGGTCGGCCTTGCCACGGCCGTGCAGCGGGCTGCCGGGGACGTCCTCGTGGGTGACCACGGCGCGGACGCCGGGCATCTCGCGCGCGTGGGTGGTGTCGACGGACACGATGCGCGCGTGCGGGTGCGGTGAGCGCAGTACGGCCGCCCACAGCAGGCCCTCGGCCCACAGGTCGGCGGCGTACGGGAAGGTGCCCTCCGTCTTGGCGCGGGCGTCGGCGGCCGGGAGGGAGGCGCCGAGGCCGTGCGGCAGTGGTTCCGGGGCGGGGGCGGCCTCCGCGGCCTGTGCGGCCTGCGCGGTGGCTGCTTCGTTGCTCACGCCTGGCCTCCGTCCTGGCCGTAGGGCTGGTCATGCGGTTCCGGGGAGTACGGTTCCGGGGGCGCTCCGAAGGCCGACGCGTTCACGCCACCGGCGCCCGGGCCCGCCTGGTGCGGGATGCGGGCCTCGTCGGTGCCGCCGTCGGGCGCGGCGAGTGCCTCGCGCTCGGCGACGACCTCCTGGACGGCGTTCACCACGCCCCCGTAGCCGGAGCAGCGGCACAGGTTGCCGCACAGCGCCTGGCGGGTCTCCAGCTCCGTGGGGGCCGGGTTGCCCTCCAGCAGGTCGTGCACGGTCATCGCCATGCCCGGCACGCAGAAGCCGCACTGCACGGCGCCGCAGCGCGCGAGCGCCCGCTGCACGTCCGACGGTTGCCCGTCCGCGGCCAGCCCTTCGACGGTACGGACCTCGCTGCCGGCGGCGGTCACGGCCGGGACCAGGCAGGAGGCGACGAGCCGCCCGTCGACCTGGACGTTGCACGCCCCGCACTCGCCCTGCGAGCAGCCGTCCTTGGCCCCGGCGAGTCCGAGTCGCTCGCGCAGCACATAGAGCAGGGACTCGCCGATCCAGGCGTCGGCGACCGGGCGGTCGGCGCCGTTGACGCGCAGGACGTAGGAGGCGAGGGGGTGTTCGTCCTGCGGCGCCGTGGAGACGGCGGGCTCGCCGGGAGTGCCGGGCTCGTCCGAGGTGCCGCGCTCGTCCGAGGTGCCGCGCTCCTCGGAAGTGCCGCGCTCCTCGGAAGTGCCGTGCTCGTGCGGGGTGCCGTGCGAGTCGGCGGTGGCGGCCGGGGCCTCTTCCGGGGCCGGGTCGTCCGGGGTCTCGCCGCCGGCGGCCTCGGGTTCGGTGTCCGCCTCCGGGTCGGCCAGGCCGGGGAGGGGGTCGGCGGCAGGCTCCGCGGGGCTGTCTGCGCCCTCCGGAGCCCCTGGGGCGTCCTCGGCGGGCTCACCGGAACCCGGAGACGGCTGTGAGGCTTCCTGGGCGGCCTGCGGGCCCCCAGGGGTCTCGGCCTCGGGGTACGGCTGGACCGGCGCGGGTGCCTGCTCGACGGGGTGACCGGCCGGGGCGGTCGGCTCCGGGGCGTGCGCGGGTACGTCCGACGACTCCGGGGTGTGGCGGGGCTCGTCCGACGGCTCGGGTCCGTGGTCGGCGAAGCGGGACTGTTCGGAGGCGGGGGCGATGGCATCCGGCCCCGTGGCGCCGTCCGGCCCGTGCTCGGCGAAGCCGGACTGTTCCGAGACGGGGGCGATGACATCCGGCCCCGTGGCGCCGTCCGGCCCGTGCTCGGCGAAGCCGGACGTCTCCGGCGCGTGCCCGGCGGCCGACTGCTCCGCGGCCGACTGCTCCGCGGCCGGGGACTCTCCCGGCTCGTGGGCGGCACCCTCCGCGTGCCGGGGCGCGTGCCCGTCACCGGGCGTCTCCGGCCCCTGCTCCGGCGCGTGGCCGAACTCCCCGTGAGGAGCCGCGTGGTCCTCGTGCGGGCCGGTCTCCTGCGGCATGGGCCCGGCAGGCTGCTGCGGGGCGTATCCGGCGGCGCCCTGCGCCCCGGGCTCGTGCGGGTCCGGCCCCGCCTGCTCCTGCCCCGCCGCGTCCTGCTGCCCCCACGGCTGCCCCGCCGCCTGGGTCGCCCAGGGCGCGGGCGCGCCGCCCGGCAGGGTCGCCGGCGGGGTGCCGCCCCACTGCTCGACCAGCGAGGACGTCGTGAACTCGCCCGATTCGTCCGGAAGGTCACCCCCGGCGACGGGGATGGACCACTGCCCGGTCACGTCATGGCCGGGCGCGGCCTCCGCCGCAGCGGCCTCCTCGAAGTTCCACTGCCCGGTTGCTCCCGGGTTGTACGTGAACCGGTCGTTCGTGCCGTGCTGCCCGGCCCCCGTGTCGGTGCCGTACCCCGCACCGGAGCCGTAGGGCACGTCGGAGCCGTACGGCGCGTCGGAACCGTACGGCGCGTCGGAGCCGTAGGACTGCTCCGCCAGGTCGTGGCCCTGCTGCTGGTGCCCCGCGTACGGGTCGTGCCACTGTGCCCCGTCGACGGGCGCGCCCGGAACCGGCCACGCGCCGGCGGCCGGGTCGGTGCCGGCCGTCGCGGGGTTGACCGTGATCTGCGGCGGCACGTAGCCGTGGCCGGGCGCGGCGAGGGGGCTGTCGGCGGCCAGCAGGGCGTCGACGCCGCCCTCGGGGAGTTCGACGAAGGCGGTGGCGCCGTCGTCGTACTCGCCCTGGGGCAGCGGGTCCCAGCGGCTCCCGCCCCGGGGCGTGCCCTCTTCGTGCTGGTCGTCGGTCACGACAGCGCCCTCCCCAGTGCTCGTCGGGCCAGCGCGGCGACGGTGCGCCGCAGGTGCAGTACGGCGGGCGGAAGCTGCGGTACGACGCCGTCCTCGCCCGGGGCCGCGTCAGGGATGCAGGCCGCGGCGACGTACTCCCCGAAGGCGTTCAGGGCCTCCGGCACGAGCGCGCGGCTGTTGTCCCAGTCGATGAGCCGGCCGACCCACTGCTCGGCCTCCAGGGGCCGCAGCGGCATCGGCGCTATGGCACCCACCGCGCAGCGCACACCCCGGCGCGCGGGGTCCAGGACCACGGCCACGGACGCCGCCGCACGCCCCGGGCCGGTCCGGCCGGTCGCCTTAAGGAAGACCTGAGGGGCGTGCAGCAGCGGCACGCGCACGTAGCCGATGAGTTCGCCGGCGCTCAGCATGTCCATCCCGGCCAGCAGGTGCGAGACCGGGAGTTCCCGGCGGACTCCGCCCGGGCCCGCGATGATCAGGGTCGCCTCCAGGGCGGCCAGCACCGGCAGTGCGTCCCCGGTGGGGGCGGCCGAGGCGATGTTGCCGCCCAGGGTGCCCGCGTTGCGGATGTGCGGCGGGCCGGCGGCGCGCGCCGCGGCGGCGAGCGCCGGGATCAGGGCCGCGAAGTCGGGGCGGCCCATGCGCGCGTGCGTGAGGCCCGCACCGAGCAACGCGTGGCCGTCCAGGTACTGCCAGCCGCGGATCTCGCTGATCCGGCCGAGTCCCACGAGCGCGGCGGGCCTGAGCTGCCCGGAGTTGACGGCGGCCATCAGGTCGGTGCCGCCCGCGACGGGCACGGCGGCGGGCACGGCGGTGAGTGCCGCCACGGCCTCGTCCAGCGTCGTGGGCAGCGTGACGGCCTGCGCCGCCTGCGGTGCGTGCGTGGTCAAACCGGCTGCCCCTTCCCGCTGCCCCACCTGGTCCCACCTGTGCTGCCGTACGGTACGTGCTGACAGGGCGGACGTGGCAACTCTGGCACATCTTGGCGAGGGCCGAGGACACGGGTCCGCTAGGAGGCATTCGCCCACCTCACCGGGGAGATGGTCCGTTTTCGTACGGGTTCGCCAGTGCGTGCCGATTGGCACTTTCGGTGACCCTTGTGCGCTTTTTCCGTGGCCTGTTCGAGCTGTTCGGTAGCGACGGCGGCCTCTACCGACTGGGCGGCGGGCCGTCGATCGGGCGGCCCAGCACCCCCGGACGCCGCTGCCAGGGCAACGGGCCCGCGGGAGGCCGGTAGGCGACGCCCAGGGCGTCGAGCCGCCGGTAGTGGGCCGTCATACGGCGCTCGAAGCCGGCGAAGTCCCGTTCCGCGGGGGCCGGCAGGGCACTCCAGGCGACCTCGGCGAAGGCCGCGAGCCGGGGGAACGCCTGGTAGTCCACGCGCGCAAGGTCCTCCATCACCTCGGTCCACAGGTTGGCCTGGGTGCCCAGCACATGCCGGGCCTCCTCGGGCGTCAACTCCGGCGGCACCGGCTCGAACCGGTAGACGTCCTCCAGTGTGCGCACCCACCCGATCGGTACCGGCTCCTCGGGACCCGGCGCCTGACGGTGGTCCAGATACACCTGCTCCTCGGGGCACATGACGACGTCGTGACCGGCCCGGGCGGCGGCGATGCCGCCGGCGTAGCCGCGCCAGGAGGAGACGGCCGCACCCTTGGCCAGTCCGCCCTCCAGGATCTCGTCCCAGCCGATCAGCCGGCGCCCGCGCACGGAGAGCCACGCGTCGAAGTGCCCGATGAACCAGGACTGGAGCTCGTCCTCGTCCGCGAGCCCGAGTTCCCTGATGCGCGCCTGGGCGGTCCGCGACCGCCGCCACTGGTCCTTGGGACATTCGTCCCCGCCGACATGGACGAACTCCGAGGGGAACAGCTCGAGTACTTCCTCGAAGACGCCTTCGTAGAAGCGCAGGGTGTCGTCGGTGGGGGCGAGTACGTTCGGGTTGATTCCCCAGGTGTCCCAGACGGTGAGGGTGGTGGTGTCGATGACGTCGGTGTTGCCGAGTTCCGGATACGCGGCGATGGCGGCCTGCGAGTGTCCCGGTACGTCGATTTCGGGGACGACGGTGATGTGCCGCTCGGCCGCGTAGGCGACGATCTCCCGGATGTCGTCCCGGGTGTAGTAGCCGCCGTGCGGTTTCTCCTCCCACAGCGGCGAGGCCCGGTGGCCGATTTTCGTGCGGGCGCGCCAGGAGCCGATCTCGGTCAACCGCGGATACCGCTCGATCTCGATGCGCCAGCCCTGGTCGTCCGTCAGATGGAAGTGGAAGACGTTGAGTTTGTGCGCCGCCATCAGATCGAGGTAGCGCAGGATGCCTTCCTTGGGCGTGAAGTGCCGGGCGACGTCGAGCATCAGGCCGCGCCAGCCGAATCGGGGGGGCGTCCTCGATCGTGAGGTACGGCACGGCCCAGGTGCGGTCGCGGCTGACCGGGGCCTCGCGGTACGCGCCGGGGCCGAGAAGCTGCCGCAGAGTCTGGGCGCCCCAGAAGACACCGGCCGAGCCGCCGCCCTCGATGAGGACGCCGTTCCCGTTGCTGACGAGGCGGTACTCCTCGGGGCCGAGCTCGGGGTCGAGTCGGAGCCCGATGCCGTCGCCGCCGGCGTCGTCGCCTTCCCGCCCTTCGCGCAACGGCAGGCCGGTGGCCTGCCGGAGGACGGTGCGCAGCCAGTGGCCGACGCCCTGCGTCCCGGTGCGGGCGTGGAGCTGGGAGTGCGCCGTCAGCCGCACCTCGCCGGCAGCCGCGACGACGCTGCGGGGCTTCGGAATCAGTTCGGTCACGTCAGTCCTTCGCCGCTCCGCCCGGTCCGGAGAGCGGGCGCCGCTGTACGAGTACGAAAAAGAAGAATCTGCCAGAGGAAATCGCACCGAGGTCGCGACCGTCGATGGACACGGGCCCCTCCAGGGCCTCCGGAACGGCTTTCACGAACCCGCGCAACAGCCGGATCGCGAAGGGCGGTGAGAAGGCGACGTGGGGCAGGATCAGCGATCCCGGCTTGTTCGGCTGACCGGCGCCCCCGCATGACGGAGGACAAACGAAGAACAGGGGGACCGCGAGGGCTTCCACGGGCACCGTCCGGGCCACCGGAAACATGATCAGAAGGATGGTCCCGAGGCGGAACCGGAATCGCGTGACTGCGGTCGCGGCGAGAAACGCGATCAGCCCGGAGGCGGTCACTACACAGTCCGCGACGACGAGGCTGTCGGAAGCAGCGGCCGAATTCCCGCTGCCCGAAGACCCGCCGGGCCGGCCCCGGCCGAGCCCCTGCGGGACTCGATGAACACGCCCGCACGAGGTCTCCACCGCTCTGTGACCGGCCGACGCACTCCGTGCGGTGTCCGGACAGCACAAAGGCCTCCAGGGCACGCGAAGGCACCCTGAAGACCTCACGCCTGGCGGACCGGACCTACTTGTCGCCCTTGCCCTGGTCGTCGTCGCCGGAGCTCATGGACTCGTAGATCTCCTTGCACATGGGACACACGGGGTACTTCTTCGGGTCGCGGCCCGGCACCCAGACCTTGCCGCACAGCGCCACGACGGGGGTGCCGTCGAGCGCGCTCGCCATGATCTTGTCCTTCTGGACGTAGTGGGCGAAGCGCTCGTGGTCACCGTCACCGTGGGAGGTCTGCGGCGTCGGCTCTACGAGGGTCCCCGTACCAGTCCCGCGCTCGGGCTCGAGAGTGCTCATAGGCCCAAGGGTACTGAAGCTCACCCGCATCAGTTGAGCGAAGGGTCGTCGGGGTACGTCGCCACCATCGCAAGCTCGCTGCGCTGGCGCCGCAGGACCTCGCGCCACAGCCGCTCCGGGGACGGGGACGAGACGTCGCCGGGTTCCGACTCGACGACGTACCAGGCGCCCTCGACCAGCTCGTCCTCCAGCTGGCCCGGGCCCCAGCCGGCGTACCCGGCGAAGATCCGCAGGGAACCCAGGGCAGAGGCCAGCAGCTCCGGCGGGGCCTCCAGATCCACCAGGCCGATCGCGCCGTGCACCCGGCGCCAGCCCAGCGGGGCGGCCTCGCCGGACACGCCGCCGGGGACGACGGCGACCCCGAGGGCCGAGTCCAGCGACACCGGGCCGCCCTGGAACACGACACCGGGCTCGACGGCGAGATCCCCCCAGCCCTCCAGGATGTCGCCCACGTCCACCGGCGTGGGGCGGTTGAGGACCACACCGAGGGAGCCCTCCTCATCGTGGTCGAGGAGCAGCACCACCGCACGGTCGAAGTTCGGGTCCGCCAGGGCGGGCGTGGCCACGAGCAACCGCCCTGTGAGCGAGGACACCTCGGTCATGCCAGACATGATCCCGCATCTTCCCTTTCCGTGGGGAGGCAATGCGGCACGGAGCGGGAACGCGGCCATGAAGGGGAAAGAGGTGGCCTGGTGAGGCCTCCGGCGAGGCCGGTGGCGGCAGACGGGCCGGCACACGGACACGCCCCCACGCGCACGAATGTGGTCGTGACCCCACGTGCCCGGCACGGAACAGTTCGTGTTGTGACAGACCCATGACGTGACTGGGTCTGACTCGGGCTTACGGAAGGGGGGTGGAGGGCGATTACCCTTTCCCTCCTGGCCCCTGCCCGACTCCACGGAACGCGAGATTCATGACCGTCAACGACGATGTCCTGCTTGTCCACGGCGGAACCCCGCTGGAGGGCGAGATCCGTGTCCGCGGTGCGAAGAACCTCGTACCGAAGGCCATGGTCGCAGCGCTGCTGGGCAGCGCTCCGAGCCGGCTGCGCAATGTCCCGGACATCCGCGACGTACGGGTCGTACGGGGTCTGCTGCAGCTGCACGGTGTGACGGTCCGTCCGGGTGACGAACCCGGCGAACTGGTGATGGATCCGACGCGCGTGGAGAGCGCGAACGTCGCTGACATCGATGCCCATGCCGGTTCGAGCCGCATCCCGATCCTCTTCTGCGGGCCGCTGCTGCACCGGCTCGGCCACGCCTTCATCCCCGGCCTCGGCGGCTGCGACATAGGCGGCCGGCCCATCGACTTCCACTTCGAGGTGCTGCGGCAGTTCGGCGCGAAGATCGAGAAGCGGGAGGACGGTCAGTACCTGGAGGCGCCGCGGCGACTGCGCGGCACCAAGATCCGGCTGCCGTACCCGTCCGTCGGCGCGACCGAGCAGGTGCTGCTGACGGCCGTCCTCGCCGAAGGCGTCACCGAGCTCTCGAACGCGGCCGTCGAGCCCGAGATCGAGGACCTCATCTGCGTCCTGCAGAAGATGGGCGCCATCATCGCGATGGACACCGACCGGACCATCCGCGTCACCGGTGTGGACCAGCTGGGCGGCTACAACCACCGCGCCCTGCCGGACCGCCTGGAGGCCGCGTCCTGGGCGTCGGCGGCGCTGGCGACCGAGGGCGACATCTACATCCGCGGCGCCCAGCAGCGCTCGATGATGACGTTCCTGAACACCTACCGGAAGGTGGGCGGTGCCTTCGAGATCGACGACGAGGGCATCCGCTTCTGGCACCCCGGCGGGCAGCTGAAGTCCATCGCGCTGGAGACGGACGTCCACCCCGGCTTCCAGACCGACTGGCAGCAGCCGCTGGTGGTCGCCCTGACCCAGGCCACGGGCCTGTCCATCATCCACGAGACGGTCTACGAGTCCCGCCTCGGCTTCACGTCCGCGTTGAACCAGATGGGCGCCCACATCCAGCTCTACCGCGAGTGCCTGGGCGGATCCGACTGCCGATTCGGTCAGCGCAACTTCCTGCACTCGGCCGTGGTCTCGGGCCCCACCAAGCTCCAGGGCGCGGACCTGGTCATCCCCGACCTCCGCGGCGGCTTCTCGTACCTCATCGCGGCCCTTGCGGCCCAGGGCACGTCCCGGGTGCACGGCATCGGCCTGATCAACCGCGGCTACGAGAACTTCATGGAGAAGCTCGTCGAGCTCGGCGCGAAGGTCGAGCTGCCCGGCAAGGCGCTCGGCTAGCTGACAGCCAGCCCTGCAGACGCCGATGGGCGGCCACCTGGATCCAGGTGGCCGCCCATCGGCATTCATACGGCTCTCGCGGACGACGCGCCGTGGGACGCGCCCCGAGGGGCGCCGGGAACTGCGCGACCAGCCACTGGCGGGCACGCAGACGCCCACGGCGCTGTGCGGAGCGGCTTACTTGCCCTTGGCGGCTTCCTTGAGCTTCGAGCCCGCGGAGACCTTCAC
The DNA here is from genome assembly GCF_053592115.1 of Streptomyces sp. NPDC002788. NCBI lineage: Bacteria > Bacillati > Actinomycetota > Actinomycetes > Kitasatosporales > Streptomycetaceae > Streptomyces > Streptomyces sp. NPDC002788. The sequence continues at coordinate 100,328 of NZ_JBSFVB010000017.1, forward strand.
GCTGTAACCGGCGGGGATCTGGATGGGCTCGCCGGTCTGCGGGTTGCGGGCGGTGCGAGCGGCACGGTGGGTGCGCTCGAAGGTCAGAAAGCCGGGGATGGTGACCTTCTCGTCGCCCTTGGAGACGATGTCGCCGACGACGTCGGCGAACGCGGCCAGGACGGCGTCGGCGTCCTTGCGGGTCACCTCGGCGCGGTCGGCCAGCGCGGCCACCAGCTCACTGCGGTTCATGTTCTTACTCCCGTGTTCATCTTGCCGTTGAGGCGTCAGATCGAAGCCGATGCTGCCAGGGTCCTCAGTGAGTCCCCGGACCCGGGTCCGTCGTCAGACCCTCGCGCCCAGGGACGCATCCTGCCTCTACCTGCGGCGGGAAAGCCAATCCGGCACCCGCAGGAGTCGTGAGAACACCCTTGGGGAGTCACACGAAAAGAGGGCCTGAGCCTGGCGCCACGATAGCTGCGCTGCTGACACGGGTCGTGCGACGCGCCGGGTGCCCGGCAGCCGTGGGGTTGCTCACAGTCCGGGGCCGCCGCCCCCGGACCCCGGCCCGGGCGGCCTCGCCCTCAGACGCCGGAGGGGCTGCCCGCCGTCGCGCCCGCCGCCTTCGCGGCCTCCCGCACGGCTCCGGCGACCGCGCCGGCGACCTTGTCGTTGAAGACGCTCGGGATGATGTAGTTCGGGTTCAGCTCGTCCTCGGTCACCACGTCCGCGAGGGCCGTCGCGGCGGCCAGCATCATCTCCGTGTTGACGGTGCGGGACTGCGCGTCCAGCAGACCGCGGAATACACCCGGGAAGACCAGCACGTTGTTGATCTGGTTCGGGAAGTCGGAGCGGCCCGTGGCGACAACGGCCGCCGTCTGGCGGGCGATTGCCGGGTCGACCTCGGGATCCGGGTTCGCGAGCGCGAACACGATGGCCCCGCCGGCCATGGCGGCCACGTCGTCGCCGTCGAGGACGTTCGGGGCCGAGACGCCGATGAAGACGTCGGCGCCGCGCACGGCCTCCTTCAGCGTGCCCGTGAGGCCCTCGGGGTTGGTGTTGTCGGCGATCCAGCGCAGCGCGGAGTCCGGGGCGGCGTCCACCAGGTCCTCGCGGCCGGCGTGCACGACGCCGTGGATGTCGGCGACGACGGCGTTCTTGACGCCCGCGGCGAGCAGCAGCTTGAGGATGGCCGTACCGGCCGCGCCGGCGCCGGACATGACGACCCGGATGTTCTCGATCGCCTTGCCCGCGACGCGCAGTGCGTTGGTGAGCGCGGCGAGGACGACGATGGCGGTGCCGTGCTGGTCGTCGTGGAACACGGGGATGTCGAGGGCCTCGCGCAGCCGGGCCTCGATCTCGAAGCAGCGGGGCGCGGAGATGTCCTCGAGGTTGATGCCCGCGAAGCCCGGGGCGATCGCCTTGACGATCTCGACGATCGCGTCGGTGTCCTGGGTGTCGAGGCAGATCGGCCAGGCGTCGATACCGGCGAACCGCTTGAAGAGGGCGGCCTTGCCCTCCATGACGGGCAGGGCGGCCTTCGGGCCGATGTTGCCCAGGCCCAGCACGGCCGAGCCGTCCGTCACGACCGCAACGGAGTTGCGCTTGATCGTGAGGCGGCGGGCGTCGTCGGGGTTCTCGGCGATCGCCATGCAGACGCGGGCCACGCCGGGCGTGTAGACCATGGACAGGTCGTCACGGTTGCGGATGGGGTGCTTCGACGCCATCTCGATCTTGCCGCCGAGGTGCATGAGGAAGGTCCGGTCCGAGACCTTGCCCAGGGTGACGCCCTCGATGCCGCGGAGTTCCTCGACGATCTCGTCCGCGTGCGAGGTCGACGTCGCCGCGATGGTGACGTCGATACGGAGCTTCTCGTGACCGGATGCGGTGACGTCGAGGCCGGTCACCGAGCCTCCGGAGGACTCCACGGCGGTGGTGAGCTGCGAGACGGCGGTTCCACTCGCGGGCACCTCCAGCCGGACCGTCATCGAGTAGGAGACGCTGGGCGCCGTTGCCATGACCGACTTCCTCTGCTTTCACCTGACGCTGAGTTGTGCCGTCCGATCGTCGCACCTACCGCTGAGTAGCAGGTAGCCGCCCTCTATTGCGAACGTTTTGTTCGCGGAATGCGCCAGCAAAAAGAGACCCACGTCACTCGGACGTGGGTCTCTTCGGAAGTCGAGTGGCACCGACCCGCCATGCTCGCCTCGCGGCAAGTGGTCGCTCGTAGCGACGAAGGTTGGGCCCGGGGGCTTGGATCGAGCCGGTGCCACGTCCAGGCTAACAAACAGATCCCGTAAGGCCATTCCCATACCGGGAGTTCATTTCGCCGCCAAGTGGGTAACGTGCCTCAGTCCCTGAGCAGATCCGGGACTCCGGCCGCGTCGGGCTCGTCCCGTTCGGCGGAGACGACCGTCAGCTGCTGGGTGGCACGGGTCAGTGCGACGTAGAGCACACGCAGGCCGGCCGGGGACTCGTCGGCGATCTCCGCCGGGGAGACCACGACCGTCGCGTCGTACTCCAGGCCCTTGGCCTCCAGGCTGCCGAGTGCCACGACCCGGTCGCCGAGCCCGGCGAGCCAGCGGCGGGCCTCCTCGCGGCGCTGCATCGCGACGACCACACCGACCGTGCCGTCGACGCGCTCCAGCAGCCGAGCGGCCTCGCCACGGACGGTTTCGGCCAGGGTGTCCTCCACGACCGTGAAGCGCGGCTCGACGCCGGTGGAGCGGACCGCCTTCGGGGACGCCGAGCCGGGCATGGCGAGGGCCAGCACCTTCGCGGCGAGCTCGGCGATCTCGGCCGGGTTGCGGTAGTTCACCGTGAGCTCGAAACGGCGGCGCGGGCGGGTGCCGAGGGCCTCGTCGCGGGCGTGGGCGGCCTCGTCCGGGTCGGACCAGGAGGACTGGGCCGGGTCGCCGACGACCGTCCAGGTGGCGTGCCGGCCGCGGCGACCGACCATGCGCCACTGCATCGGGGTGAGGTCCTGGGCCTCGTCGACGATGACGTGGGCGTACTCGGTGCGCTCCTGGGCGAGGCGCTCGGCCCGCTCGCGCTGCGACTCCTCGCGCACCGGCATCAGCTCCTCCAGGCCGGTGAGCTGGTCGAGCGGGTCGAGTTCCCGCTTCTTCCGGGGGCGGGCCGGGGCGCCGAGGACGGCCTGGAGCTCGTCGAGCATCGCGATGTCGTGCACGGAACGGCCCTCGCGCCTGAGGGAGCGGGCGACCTTGCGGATCTCCCCCGGGTTGAGGATCCGCCGGGCCCAGCGGCCGAGGCGCCGCTCGTCGGCCATGGCGTCCAGAACGGCCGCCGGGGTCAGCTCCGGCCACCAGGCGTCGAGGAAGCCGATGAAGGCGTCCTCGGAGGTGATGTCCTCGTCGAAGGAGGAGCGCAGCTCGGCGGCGAGCTCCGGGTCGGTGTGCCGGCCGGCCGCGCCGGACCGCTCCCACAGGGCGTCCAGCAGCAGCTTGCGGGCGCGGGGGCGCAGCAGGTTGACGGGTGCGGTGCCGCCGAGGGCGTTGCGGCGGATGCCCTCCAGCTCCGCGGCCTCCAGTTCCAGGCGGCGGCCGAAGGCGACCACGCGCAGCCGGTTCGGCGCGTCGTTCACCTCCAGGGCTCCGCGGGCGGCCTTGCGCAGCACCTTGAGCATGCGGGAGGAACCCTTGGCGCGGGCCACGGCCGGGGAGTCGTAGAGCGTGGCCTCGGCGCCCTCGACGAGGGAGCCGATGGCGCGGATGGCGACCTGGCCCTCCTCGCCGAGGGAGGGCAGCACGCCCTCGGTGTAGGCGACGAGCAGCGGGGTCGGCGAGACGATCAGGATGCCGCCCGCGTACCGGCGCCGGTCCTGGTAGAGGAGGTAGGCGGCGCGGTGCAGGGCGACGGCTGTCTTGCCGGTGCCGGGGCCGCCCTCGACGTACGTCACGGAGGCGGCGGGGGCGCGGATGACCAGGTCCTGCTCGGCCTGGATGGAGGCGACGATGTCGCGCATGGTGTGGCTGCGGGCCTGCCCGAGCGCGGCCATCAGGGCGCCGTCGCCGATGACGGGCAGCTCGTCCCCGTCGAGGAAGGCCTTCAGCTCGGGGCGCATCAGGTCGTCCTCGACGCCGAGGACCTTGCGGCCCTTGGAGCGGATGACCCGGCGGCGGACGACCCGGCCGGGGTCCACGGGCGTCGACCGGTAGAAGGGGGCGGCGGCGGGTGCCCGCCAGTCGATGACCAGCGGGGCGTAGTCCTGGTCGAGGACGCCGATGCGGCCGATGTGCAGGGTCTCGGCGATGTCGGCGGTGTTGTCCTCGCGGACCGCGCCGTCGGCGGGCTCGACGGCGGTGTACGCGCCGTCCGGGCCCTTCTTGCCGTCCTTGCCGGGCAACAGGTCGATACGGCCGAAGAGGAAGTCCTCGAACTCGTTGTTGAGCCGGTTGAGGTGGATTCCCGCGCGGAAGACCTGGGCGTCCCGCTCGGCGAGCGCGCCGGGGGTGCCGACCTGGCCGCGCTGGGCCGCGTCGTTCATGAGGAACTCCGCCTCGTGGATCTTCTCCTCGAGGCGGCGGTACACCCGGTTCAGGTGTTCCTGTTCGACGCCGATCTCTCTGTCTCTCAGGGAGTCGAGCGCGGTTTCCTGTGGAGCCTGAGCGGCCACCGGGCCCCCTTCTGACGTGCTGGGCAGCCGTCCACCGTACGCGAAGGGGACCCGGTAAGGCTACGCGTCGACCTCGACCAGCCGCTTGCCGTCGAAGGTCACGACCTCGAAGTGGTCGATCTCGTTCGGCTCGAAGGCAGCGCCACCCTGGACGTACAGCGGCTCCTTGGCCTTCTCGGACTTGGCGTCCGGCAGGCCGTAGCCCCAATCGGGGACGGACCAGGAGGCGAGGGTCTCCCGCTCGCCGTTCTTGCCGACCGCGACGAGGGCGCACTTGAGCGGGCCCTTGAGGTTCTTCAGCTCCAGGACGGTGCCGGTGCCCCAGTCCTTCTTCTGGACGGCGACGGTCGCGGAGACCTTGGTGGACGGGTCGGTGGCCGTGATCTTGTCGGAGATGCCGTCGAAGGCTTCCTTGGCGGGGCTGGAGGCGAGCGGGCGGTTCTCCGCGCCGCCGCCGTCACCGCCGCTGTTCGTCGCGACCGCGACGAACGGGCCGCCGATGATCAGCGCGCCGGCCGCGGCCACCATGTAGAAACTGCGGCGGCGCTTCTGGGCGCGGCGGTCGGCGACCTCGTCGACCAGCTTCTCCACCAGGCGCGGCCGGGGCTTCGCGGACAGCGACTCGCCGATCGCGGGTGTGCCGGAGCCGGGCAGGTCGGCGAGGGCGGCGAGCATCGGCTCCATGCCGGCCAGTTCGTCGAGCTGCTGGGCGCACCACTCGCAGGTCGCGAGGTGGGCTTCGAAAGCGGTTGCTTCGGCGTCGTCGAGGATGCCGAGAGCGTAGGCGCCGACGGTCTCGTGCTCGTTCGGCACCGGAGATCCCTGCATGGGTCCAGACATACCCATGCCTCCCGTACCGAATCCCTGGTTTCCCCCGTAAACACTCATCACGCCGTCACCCCCCGCTCCTCCAGTGCCAGCTTCATGGAACGGAGAGCGTAGAAGACTCTGGAGCGGACGGTTCCGCTGGGTATGCCCAGAGTTTCGGCCGCCTCGTTGACGGTACGCCCCTTGAAGTACGTCTCGACGAGCACCTCCCGGTGAGCGGGGGTCAGGTCGTCGAGAGCGTCCGAGAGAGTCATCAGCCACAGCGCCTTGTCGATCTCGTCCTCCGCGGGGATGACCTCCAGCGGCGACGGGTCGACCTCCTGCGGCCGGGCCTGCCGGCTGCGGTGGCCGTCGATGACGATGCGCCGGGCGACCGTCACCAGCCAGGGGCGTACCGATCCGGTCGCACGATTGAGCTGACCGGCGTTCTTCCAGGCACGGATGAGCGTCTCCTGCACGACGTCCTCGGCGCGCTGCCGGTCTCCGGCGACCAGGCGCAGGACATACGCAAGCAGGGGTCCGGCGTGTTCGCGATAGAGCGCACGCATCAACTCCTCGTCGGGTTCCGAGGGCTGGGACATGCGATGTCGGGCCCTCGGTGCTCGTTCATTGGCCACGACGGAATCCTTGCGCACGCCCACCTCCGATGTCCGGGGGTTCCCCCAGTCGGTCGCTCGACATGCCGTACGCACGGGAGGCGTTGGGCGTTCAAAGGGACGCGACAGTTTTCTTCGAGGTGACGTGACGAGGGGGACATGGGAGCACATTCCCACCCCGCTTTCTTTACATTTCCGCCACAACGGCAAGATCAAGCCAGGGCTTCCCTACGGGAGCGTAGGCAAACGACATGTAATCGAGATCACTTCGACAGCGCGGTCGCAGAAGTAGCATTTAGGACAGGGAAATCGAGTGCACGGACCACTCAATTCCGTTTCACGTACGGGCGAGTGCCGCGCGGCGTCGGTGGCGGGCGACGCGTTCGCGGTTCCCGCAGAGCCCACCGGAGCACCAGCGCCTCCTGCGTCCCCTCGATGTGTCGAGGTACACGATGGGGCAGTTGCCCCCTTCGCACTGCCGCAGGGCCGCGCGGGCGACGGGGTCGGTGAGCAGGTCCACGGCGTCCCGGGCGACGACCGCGAGCAGGGCGGCGCAGGCGGGTGGGGCGTCCAACTGCCGTAAGAGTCCGCCGTCTGAGTCACGGACGGCACGTGGGGCCGGGGGCGCGGTCCGGGCGATGTCGTTGACACGCGCGAGCGCGAAGTCGTACGCGCTCGGCCCGGGCCCCGGCCGGCCACGCACCAACCGGCCGATCTGGCCTCGCAGTTCACGGAAGGAGGCCGGCCAGCCGGCGTCGGCGTGGCTCAGCACCGTGTCCGCCGGGACGAGTCCGGAGCCGGTGATCCAGGCGCGCAGCACGTCCACGGAGTCCAGCCGTTCCTCCGGGTGCCTGGTGGAGAGCAGATCCAGGCAGATCCGCCCGGCATCGAACCGCAGCTCGTAGGGGGCCGTTGCCGTACCCGTACCCAGTGCCATGTGCCTGTCACCGCCTAGGGTCGGTGAGATGCCGGTGAGAGGGCTGGGAAACCGTTCCCTCTCAGGGGTCCTTGCACTATGAGCGTCCGATCAGGTCGCGTGGTCCGGTGCCGTGCATCGCAAGGCGCCTAAGTGCCCCGGTAGCGGGGCTACCTGGGCGCTTCGGCAGCGCGGCGAGGCGCGGTGCCAGACCACGCGACCCGGGCGGGCACAGTGCAAGGTCCCTCTACAGTGCCTGCCCCGGGACGCGCCGGAAAGACCTCGCGCGGGGGCGACATGGCGGGTCGGCCTGGGGTGTGGGCGTTCAGGCCAGGGGCTCGCGGGCTTCGGGGCGGGCACAGGGTCGTCCGCGGGGCCCGGTCCGGCACGGCCGGAGCGTGTCCTGGCCCGAGCGCCCGCCGTTCCGGCCGCAGCCCGCCGCCACCCCGGCTCCCGCGCGGCGGCGTCGCGCGGGAGCGTACGACCGCCTTACCGCCCGGCGAACCTCACGTGTCCGCGTACTTCGTCTCCGCTGCCGGGTCCAGGGCCAGTCGGTAGCCGCGTTTGACCACCGTCTGGATCAGTTTCGGGGTGCCGAGGGCTGTGCGCAGGCGGGCCATGGCCGTTTCCACCGCGTGTTCGTCGCGGCCCGAGCCGGGGAGGGCGCGGAGGAGTTCGGCACGGGCCACGACCCAGCCGGGGCGGCGGGCGAGGGCGCGAAGGAGGGACATGCCGGCGGGCGGGACGGGCTTGAGGTCGCCGTCGACCAGGACGGCGTGGCCGCGGATCTCCACCCGGTGCCCGGCGACGGGGAAGGAGCGGGCCCGCGCGGGGAGTTCCTGGCAGAGGAGCTGGACGAGGGGGCCGAGCCGGAAGCGTTCGGGCTGGATCGTGTCAATGCCGCGGGATTGCAGCGGCAGGGCCGTGACCGGCCCGACGCAGGCCGGCAGGACGTCGTGACTCAGGGCCGCCAGCACTTCGGTGAGCAGTCCGCGCTCCTCCGCCCGGGAGAGGAGGGACGCCGCGGCCGGGGCACTGGTGAAGGTGACCGCGTCCAGGGCCCGGGAGACCGTCGCGTCCAGGAGCCGGTCGATCGGGGCGATGTCCTCCGGCGGCATCCAGCGGTAGACCGGCACGCCGACGACCTCGGCCCCGCCCTCCCGCAGCGCCTCGACGAACCCGGGCAGCGGCTCGCCGTGCAGCTGGATGGCGATGCGCAGGCCCTCGACGCCCTCCTCCAGCAGCCGGTCCAGCACCTCGGCCATGGACTCCGACGACGGCGACCACTCCTCCGTCAGCCCGGCGGCCCGGACCGCGCCCTTGACCTTCGGCCCACGCGCCATGATCCGTACGCCGCCCAGCCGGGAGAGCAGGTCCTCGCCCAGCCCCCAGCCGTCCGCGGCCTCGACCCAGCCCCGGAAGCCGATCGCGGTCGTCGCGACCGCGATGTCGGGCGCCTGCTGGATGATGTCCTTGGTCGCGGCCAGCAGTTCGCTGTCGTCGGCGAGCGGCACGATCCGCAGAGCGGGGGCGTGCAGAACGGCGGCACCGCGCCGCTGCAGCAGCGCCCCGAGCTCATCGGCCCGGCGCGCGGCCGTCACACCCACGGTGAAACCGGCCAGTGGCCCGTGGTCCGGTCGCTGTTCTTCCTCGTACATGGCTCTCGTCCCGCACTCGAGTCGTCGTACTGCGTGGGTACGGCGTACCTACATGCCGAGCGAGCCTGTCAACGGCTCGTGACAGGCTCGGATCGGGTTGATGTCGCTGGTGTTACGTCACACCTCGGCGTAGCTGAGCTGCGGCTTCGTCTCCGAGGACGTGGTGACGGGTACCCGGGGAGCCGTGCGGCGAAGGTATACGGCCCAAGTGACCCCGAAGCAGACCGCGTAGAAGGCGAGGAAGGCGACGAAGGCGCCGGTGCCGGAACCGTAGGAGAGGAAGGACTGGCGGAAGGCGAGGTTGATGCCTACGCCGCCGAGCGCGCCCACCGCGCCGATCAGCCCCATGGAGGCCCCGGAGAGCCGCCGCCCGTACGCCGCGGCCTCCTCGCCCTCCAGCCCCTTGGCCAGGGCCTTGTTCTGGAAGATGCCCGGGATCATCTTGAACGTCGAGCCGTTGCCGAGCCCGCTGAGCACGAACAGCACCACGAACGCCACGGTGAACAGCGCCAGCGACTTCTCCATGGAGGCGCCGATCAGGATCGCCGTCGCCACTCCCATGCCCACGTAGTTCCACAGGCTGATCTTCGCGCCGCCGTACCGGTCGGCGAGCCAGCCGCCGACGGGCCGGATGAGGGAGCCGAGCAGCGGGCCGAGGAAGGTGACGTACGCGGCCTGCAGCGGCGTACGGCCGAACTGGTTCTGCAGGACCTGGCCGAAGGCGAAGCTGTAGCCGATGAAGGAGCCGAAGGTGCCGATGTAGAGGACGGACATGATCCAGGTGTGGGCGTCCCGCGCCGCGTCCTTGGCGGCACCGGTGTCGTTCTTCACGTTCTCGAGGTTGTCCATGAAGAGCGCGGCCATGACGGCGGCCACGACGATCAGCGGGATGTAGATCCCGAGCAGTACCCGGGGGCCGCCTCCGGCGCCGATGATCGCGAGGGCGGCCAGCTGGATCACCGGCACGCCGATGTTGCCGCCGCCCGCGTTCAGGCCGAGGGCCCAGCCCTTCTTCCGCAGCGGGAAGAAGGCGTTGATGTTGGTCATGGAGGAGGCGAAGTTGCCGCCGCCGACGCCGGCGAGCAGGCCGACGAGCAGGAACGTGGAGAAGGACGTGCCCGGCTCCATCACGGCGAACGCGGCGACGGTCGGGACCAGCAGCAGGGTGGCGGAGATGATCGTCCAGTTCCGCCCGCCGAAGATCGCGACGGCGAAGGTGTAGGGGACGCGGACGACGGCGCCGACCAGCGTGACCATCGAGGTCAGCATGAACTTGTCGGCCGGGGTCAGTCCGTACTCCGGGCCCATGAACAGCACCAGCACGGACCACAGGGTCCAGATCGAGAAGCCGATGTGCTCGGAGAGCACGGAGAAGAAGAGGTTCCGGCGGGCGACCTTCTCCCCGGTCTCCTTCCAGAACGTCTCGTTCTCCGGATCCCAGTGCCGGATCCAGCGTCCGCCCCTGCTCGGGGGTGCGGGTGCCGTGCCAGGGCCTGTCATGACGCCTCCACTGTGCTCCGGGGCTCGGTCGTGCTTCGAGTGACTGATCCCGAAGGTAGGGATGGCGCGTTTCCTGCCTGTGGCACCGGGTGACCGCGAGGGAACGTTGCTCTCACCCCGGGCCGGAGCGGGATGAGAGGTTCCGATCGGGAGGTTTCCGCGTCAGTGCGCGTCAGCGCTGCGGGGGCCGCCCGTGGGGGTGCTGCTGGGGGGTGGGGCTGGTTGCAGGGGCCGGGCTGCTGAGCACGGTAGGAGCCCGGGGTGGGTCGACCGCCGTAACGGAGGCTGTGCCGGCCGACCGCCGTGCGGAGGCCGTGCCGGCTGACCGCCGTACTCACCGGGAGCGGGCTGACCGCCGTACGGGGTCGGAGCCGGAGCGGGCTGGGCGTACGGCCCGGGCACCTGCTGTACGCCCAGCCCGCTGGAGCCGAGGGCGCCGCCCCTACCGCCGACGCCTCCGGCCGTTGCCGCCTCGCCCGTTCGGCCACAGCCGCGGCGACCGCTTCGCTGCGATGTCCTCGACCCAGCCGAACGTGAGGATCGCCGCGCCGATCAGAGGCCAGACCAGGACGAACATCCAGATGGTGTACGTGGTGTCCAGGGCGGACACCGCGCTGTCGCTCTGGAGGAAGGGCAGTTCGTAGAGCAGGTCGAGGATGGGGATCGTGGCCATGATGAGGAGGTTGTGCCAGAGGTAGATCGTGACGGCGCGGTTGTTGGAGAGGGTCACGAGCTTGTCCCACCTGGCCAGGCGGCCCGGGAGCTCACGCCAGGACGGGGAGTACTGGAAGAGGACGACCACGAAGCCGAAGGACCAGGCCGCCTGGGCCAGGGGGATGTCGTTGAGGTCCCAGCCGTCGGGGCCCAGGTGACCCGAGGCCCACCACAGGCCGAAGGCCATGAGCAGGGCCGCGCAGGAGATCGACAGGTAGCGGGGGATCTGCTTGAGCAGGCCTTCGTGGTGGGCGAAGCCCAGGACCCAGCAGCCGCCGTAGACCGCGAAGTCGGTCACCGCGTTGCCCGTCTCGCCGGGGATCTTCACCAGGCCCGTGCCGACGACCGCCGTGAGGCCCAGCGGTGCCAGCAGTGTCGGCCACGGTGCCCGGCGGAACGCCCACATCAGCAGCGGGGAGGCGATGACGAACCAGAGGTAGGCCCGCAGGTACCACAGTGGACCGGCCGCCTGTACCGCCCAGGTGTCCTCCAGCAGGCCGGACTTGGAGCCGAGGTGCCAGGGGAAAGGCGGAGCGCCGACGGGGAAGACGTAGTTGACCAGGTCGACGAAGCCCCAGGTGCCGCCGTGGCCCGGGTCCTTCACCGGGTTCCAGCCGGCCATGAACATCATCGCCAGCACCAGCGCGCTGAACGCCCAGAGCGGGGGCAGGAGCCGGCGGATCCGGCCCCGGATCACACCGAGCGCCGGGCGGTTCAGCGAGCGCGCCATCAGGGCGCCGGCCAGCGCGAACATCACGCCCATCGACGGGAACACCACCGTCAGCCACGCCCAGCCGAACAGGTGGTAGACGACGACACGGACCAGGGCGATCGAGCGCAGCAGGTCGAGGTAGCGGTCACGGCCGCCGCCCCGGGGCGCCGACGTGGTGGGGGCGGGCGCGGTGGCGGTTTGACCCTCGGGTGCGGGGTGCGTCGTGCGCTGCTGCGGGATGCCGGAGGACGGCCCCGGCGTGCCGGACGCCGCTGATGACGTGTGGATCGGGTTTCCGTGGGTCATGCCACCGGCCTCCGCTCGGAACTGCTCTGGGACCGCTGGGACGGCACGGGGCCGCCGCCGGGCGCGTCGACCACGCCGGTGCGCCGCAGCTTCTGCCAGCGCAGCCGGCCGCCGGTGAGGGCGGTGATCCAGGACTGGAGCAGTACGACGTACATGAGCTGGCGGTAGAGGATCTGCTGCAGGGGCAGCGAGATGAGGTGGGTCATGCGCTCGCGGTCGAGTCGGAAGGCGTAGGCCGCGCAGAACGCCTGGATCGCCAGGACGCCGAGCCACGCCATGATCGTCTTCTGGGTCGGGCCGAACACGAGGCCGTAGACGAGGAACACGTCGATCAGCGGGGCCAGCAGGGGCGCCACGACCATGAAGAGGGACACCAGCGGCAGGCCTACGCGGCCGAAGCGGCCCGAGGGGCCCTTGTCCACCAGGGCCCGGCGGTGTTTCCAGATGGCCTGCATGGTGCCGTACGACCAGCGGTAGCGCTGGGACCACAGCTGCTGGACCGTCTCGGGCGCCTCGGTCCAGGCACGGGCGTTCTCCGCGTAGACCACGCGCCAGCCGTCGCGGTGCAGGGCCATCGTGATGTCGGTGTCCTCGGCGAGCGTGTCGTCGCTCATGCCGCCGACCCGTTCCAGCGCGTTGCGGCGGAAGGCTCCGACCGCGCCGGGGATCGTCGGCATGCAGCGCAGGACGTCGTACATCCGGCGGTCGAGGTTGAAGCCCATCACGTATTCGATGTGCTGCCAGGCGCCGATGAGGGTGTCCTTGTTGCCGACCTTGGCGTTGCCCGCGACCGCGCCCACGCGCGGGTCGCCGAAGGGCTGCACCAGTTCGCGCACGGTGGACGGTTCGAAGACCGTGTCGCCGTCCATCATCACGATCAGGTCGTACCGGGCGTTGGCCACACCGCGGTTGAGCGCGGCCGGCTTGCCCGCGTTGAGCTGGCGGACCACCCGGACGTTCGGCAGGCCCATGACCTCGACGATCCGTGCCGTGCCGTCGGAGGAGCCGTCGTCGATGACGAGGACCTCGATGGGGTGGTCACTGGCGGCGAGGGAACGGACCGTGTTCTCGATGCACTTGGCCTCGTTGTACGCCGGGACCAGGACCGACACCGGTTCGGTGATCGGCGCTCCCCAGCGGAAGCCGCGGCGGCGCACCCGGCGTGCGTGCACCCCGGAGAGCAGCAGCATCAGCACGAAACGGCCGATGACGAGGGTGCCGACGACCGCGAGGCCGACGACCAGCCCGTCGGTGAGGTGCTCCGAGGCCTGGACCAGGAAGATCCACGCCGTGCCCTTCCACCGGTCGAGGCCGGTGACCTGGGAGTGCGCGCTCGGGGCGTCGAGGGCCTCGGTGAGGTTGTGGAACTCGTAGCCCTGCTCGCGCAGGTCGGGAAGCATGCGGTCCAGTGCCTCGACGGTCTGGTGGCGGTCGCCGCCGGAGTCGTGCATCAGCACGATCGCGCCCTTGCCGCCCTTGGGCGTGGCCTTGCGGATGATCTCCTCGACGCCGGGCTTGCGCCAGTCCTCGCTGTCGGTGTTGTTGACGACGGTGATGTAGCCGCGGTCGCCGATGTACTCGGTCACCGGCCAGGACATGTTGTCCATGGCGCCGGCGAAGGAGGAGTACGGCGGCCGGAAGAGAGACGTGCGGATACCCGCGGCGCCCGAGATCGCGAGCTGGTTCTGGGACAGCTCCCAGTCGATGCGCCTCTTGGACTGGTAGGACAGGTCGGGGTGATTGAAGGTGTGCAGGCCGACCTCATGGCCTTCCGCGACCATGCGCCGGACCAGGTCCGGGTAGCGCGAGGCCATGGTGCCGGTGACGAAGAAGACGGCGTGCGCGTCGTGCTTCTTCAGTACGTCCAGGACTTTCGGCGTCCAGACCGGGTCCGGGCCGTCGTCGAAGGTGAGGACCAGGCGGCGGTCGGGCAGGCGCAGGCTCTCGGTGCGGCCGCTGCGGGTGTCGATGACCGGGCCGCCCTTCATGATCTTCTCCGGCACCTGGTGGGTGGCGGCGGGCGGCCGGACCCGGTGGTCGGCGAGGATCTCGCTGTGCACGTAGCCGCGCAGCATCAGCATCGCCATCAGCGCGACCAAAACGAGCAGAGGCAGCAGCAGGCGAAGCGGCAGGCGGCGCCTGGAGCCGCCACGGGCTCGGGGCGCCGGCCCGGAACGGCGGGTACGGGATGCCATGGGTGGTGGTACTCCGGGGTGGTGCGGGATGAAGTGCTGCGGGGACGGTGGGTGGTGCCGGGGGGTGCGGGGAGACGGTGCCGACGTGCTCCGCGGCGCCGTCGGCGGATCCCTCTGGTCAGTGGGGCCGGGAGCTCGGAGCCCGCGACATGAGGCGCCGGAGCGCCCTTCCCCCGGACTTCCCCGGAGGGCGGGCGCGGCAGGCACCGCCCTCCCGGCCGTGCCTAGACGGCGGGCGTCGGTTCGGCGGGCGGCGTCTCGGCCGGGCCTTCGGCGACTGTGCCGGTGTCGTCGCCGTCGCCGGTGCCCGTGGTTCCGGTCGGCTCGGGCGTGGGCTCGCCGGTCGGCGTCGGGTCGGTGGCCGGCGTGGTCGGCGGGTCGGCCGGCTTGGTCGGGGCCGGGTCGGTCACGCCGGTGCCCGGGGCCGGTGTGGTCCGGGTGGCGCTCGGCGAGGGGCCCGCCGTCGCGCCGCCGCGGCCGGGTTCGGCTGTGGCACCGGGTTCGAGGGCGCCGGGATCGCGCGAGGGTGCCGTGGCCCCCTCGGCCGTCGGCGCGCTGCCCGGGGCGGTGGTGCCGGTGCCGGTGGCCGTGGCCGACTGCTCGGGCAGCGGCGGGGTGTCGACCTGCCCGGCCGGCGGATCCTGCTTCTGGCCCGGTACGGGCAGCCAGGGCGCATTGGAGTTGCCCGACAGCAGTGTGGCGACGATGACGACGGCGTAGACCCCGCAAGCCAGGGCGATGACTATGCCGATCCGGCGGAAGCGGCGGCTTCGGCGGCCCGACTCGTCGACGAAGACCGGCCGGTCGGCGGAGGCTACGGGGCCCGCGACCGGGCCTTCCTCGACCTGCCGTACGAACCCGTCCCCGAACTGCACGGCGTCGAGCTGGACGGTGACCTCGTGCGGGTCGTGGGTGTGCCCGGCAGAGCCGGCCGGGTCGTGAGAGTGCCCGACCGGGTCGGCGCCCTCCTGCCAGGGGTCGCGGACGGCGGTCCGGGACCCGGTCTCGGAGGTGAGCGAGTCGGCATCTCCCTCGCTCTGCCGGGGGATGCCGCGCAGTATCTCCGTACCGGCGTGCAGCCGGAAGTCGCTCACCTGGACGTCCCCGCCGGGGAAGGCCTGCGTGACTCTCCGGTCCCGGCCTCTGCCGTCCGCGGAGACCTCACCGCTCACCGTCGCGGCCTCGGGCCATTCAGGTTGGGCGTCTTCTCGCCAATTCGTCACGCGCACGCACTTCCCCCCACGGGATGGTTCAGGTGCGCGTACGACCTGAGCACCCGTCGTCGGATCGGGCCCCCACCCGTCCGAGCGCCCCCCGCTACCACACCGTGCTCAGGACACGAATGTAGCGCACGCGGAGGTTATGTGTGAGCGGCGTATCGAATCGTGTCAGTCGCGAGACGCCATGAGGACATCATCCGCGGCCGGAATCCATCCCCCGGCGGGCCGCCGCAGCCACCCCTCCGCCGCCGCGAGCCGGGCCGCGGCCCGCCGCAGCGCGTCGAACGCGGGGTGGGTCAGACCCTTGCGCCACACCAGGGACAGGGGGGACAGCGGCACGGGGTCGACCAGGGGCGCGACATTGTCGGCGGCAGGGCCAGTGGGTGGGCACGCCCTGAACCTACAGCGGCCGGCGGTCCCGGAGGTCAGGTGGTGTTCCGGGGGTCTCGCCCTCGCCCGGCGCGACGTCCGCACCGGCAGGCTGGGCGACCTGCCCGAGCCGGTGGCGGGGCACCGACCGCAGCGGCGGGCGGGTCAGGGTGATCTGGCGGACGACCTGCTGGAAGCACGCCAGGGCCGCGATCCCGGGCAGGGCCGCCGCCGCGGTGCCGAGGACGGTCCTGGGCGCCTGGACGACACACAGCAGCACGGCGACGCACGAGAAGACCAGCACCACGCACCAGGAGTGCACGGCACGGCGCTGGTGCAGCGCGGCCCGCAGGACGGACAGGGAGGCCACCAGCCAGGGGCCGTACACCAGCAGCGGCCACCAGGTGTGCAGGTTCCGCCCCGCGGGGGACACCGCGACCAGGCGCAGGGGGTCGTAGGCGACCATGCCGCTCAGCAGGCCCACCGCGGAGGCGATGACGGCGGCGAGGGCGGCGACGAGGAAGCTGGTCGTGCGGAGCACGGCCGGGGACTTGGGGTCGCGGACCTTGCGGTGGCGCCTGGTGACGTCCCGCACGGGCGGCAGTTCCTCGGTGATGTCCTGCAGCCGCCGCATGTGGGCGTCCGGGGGCGGGTCCGCCGGCGGTGGCTCGTCGCGGGGGACGGGGACCCTCGCCGCCTGCTCCCCGAGGGCCTCCTCGAGGATGAACGCCAGTTCCTCGGCCGGGTCCCAGGTCGGGTCCGGCGGCGTCAGGGGGGTGATGAAATCCCGGGCCGGGGCCCGGTGCCGGCCGGTGCCCTCGATTCGCTGCTCGTACATGACGCGCCCCGCTATTCCGCAAGAGCGAAAGCGGGCCATTCCGTCGCACTGATCCACCGCCGGGCGAGATCCTTTTCCAGCGTGCTCACGGTGTCGATGAAATCGCGCAGCACCGGTTCGGTCACCTGCAGCGTGACCGGGCAACCGCCCTTGGTGAGCGTGCCGTTGACAGTGGCCGACGAGTGTGCTGGGGCCGGAATATAGGTGTACGGGCCGAGCGTTACCGCCCAGCCGTCTTTCCTGGTCGCCTCGGTCATGTACTGACTAACCGCCGTCCCACTGCGGCGGATGCGCGGCAAACGAGTGAAGGATTTCCCGAATGAACATCTTTTCCATGCGTCATGAGAACCATTAAGAATCTCCATATCGCTGTATGAAGAACAGGCAGCGAACATTTTTCGCCACTGCCTTTCGGCCGTCCTGCAACCCAGGTGCGTGATTCCGCACGGAACAGGTGTCGGACGGCTCGAGCACCCCCGGGCGACGGTGGGCGCATGCCGCAACTCACCCCGTGTCTCCGCCTGTTCCGCCTGCCTGGCGCCCGTGCGTTCACCGCCGGGAACCTCATCACCCGGCTGCCGATGGGCATGTTCAGCGTCAGCGCGGTCGTCATGATCGCCGGCACACGGGGGTCGTACGCGCTCGCCGGTGCCGTCACGGCGACGGGGCTCGCGGCGACCGCGGTGGTCGCGCCGTGGACCACGCGGCTCGTCGACCGCCACGGCCAGGCCCGAGTGGCCCTGCCCGCCACGGTCTTCGCCGCCCTCGGCTCCCTCGCCCTGCTGCTGTGCGTCCGCTACGACGCCCCGGACTGGACCCTGTTCGCCTCCTACGCCGCCACCGCCACGACCCCCAAACCGGCGGCATGTCCCGGGCCCGCTGGGCGCATCTCCTCGCCGGTGACGCGAAGGCCCTGCACACCGCCGACTCCTTCGAGCAGGCGGCGGACGACCTGCGCTTCATGCTGGGCCCGGTGCTCGCGGCGTTCCTGTGTCGGTGGAACTCCGGACGCGGAAACTGAACGGCACCCCCGTGCCGGAGAGCACGCCGCCGCCCCGTCTGACGGAGCGGGCCAGTACGAGCCACGCATGACAAAGGCCCCGCCGCTCGAAAGCGGCGGGGCCTCTGCCCACATGGGATGAGTGGAGATGGCGGGAATCGAACCCGCGTCCAACGGTGTGGAATCAGGGCTTCTCCGTGTGCAGTCGGCTGTGCTTTTCTCGGCCCCGGAGATCACGCCGACAAGTCTCCGACGGGCCCAGTCACTGTGTGGTTTCCCTCTTCACCCCGTGACCGGGATCAAGGTTTAGTTCCCTAAATGATGCCAGGATCCGGGTCGGGAACACCCCCGGGCTGACACTCCCTTAAGTAGGGGAGCCGCTGCTCGCTACCTGAAGATCAGGCAGCGAGGGCGAGCTCGCCCTGGGAGATGGATCGCTTGGAATTGGCGATTATTTTTTTCGGCCTGTGGTTTACGAGATCATGGCCGCTTCCTCGACACGCTTCCCCTGCTTCGACAGCCGCTGTCGAAACCGATCATCCCCATGTTGATTTTTCAAACCGCCCCCGCGAGGGCGCTCGCACCCGCTGTGAGGTGCAGGTGCCATCGTACGTGACCAACGCCCGACTATGCCACCGTATTCCCCGCCGTCGCCCCGTCCTACCCCCGGGCCTTGCGGCGCACCGCCGAGATCGCCCGCTCGGTCTCGCGGCGGTCCTGCTTCTCCCGGAGCGTCTGCCGCTTGTCGTACTCCTTCTTGCCCTTGGCCAGCGCGATCTCGACCTTGGCGCGGCCGTCCTTGAAGTACAGGGCGAGGGGCACGATGGTGTGGCCCGTCTCGCCGGACTTCGACTGCAGCTTGTCGATCTCCTCGCGGTGCAGCAGCAGCTTCCGCTTGCGCCGCGCGCTGTGGTTGGTCCACGTGCCCTGGCTGTACTCCGGCACGTGCACGTTGTGCAGCCACGCCTCGTGCCCGTCCATCTGCACGAAGCCGTCGACCAGCGACGCCCGCCCCTGGCGCAGCGACTTCACCTCGGTGCCGGTGAGGACCAGGCCGGCCTCGTAGGTGTCGATGATGAGGTAGTCGTGCCGCGCCTTCTTGTTCTGCGCGATCATCTTGCGCCCTTTTTCCTTAGCCATAGTGCCGACCATTTTCGCACTACGGAGGGGGCTCGCGGGAAGTCGATTACGAGGGACCGGCCAGGCCGCGCAGTACGGCCTCGGCCCGCCGCAGGGCGCCTTCGTCGCTCTCCAGGTCGGGCGTGATGCCCCGGCCGTCGACCCCGCGGCCGGAGGGGGTGCGGTAGTGCCCGACGGTGAGCTCCGCGACGGAGCCGTCGGGCAGCCGGCTCGGCATCTGGACCGAACCCTTGCCGAAGGTGCGGGAGCCCACGACGAGCGCCCGTCCGCGGTCCTGCAGGGCGCCGGTGAGGAGCTCGGCCGCGCTCATCGTCCCGCCGTCGACGAGCACGACCAGGGGTCTCGTGGTGTCGCCGCCGGGCTCGGCGTGCAGGACACGCTGCTCGCCGTCGACGTCGTAGGTGGCGACCAGACCGGCGTCGAGGAAGGCGGAGGCGGCGGTGACGGCCTCGGAGACGAGGCCTCCGGAGTTGCCGCGCAGGTCGAGGACGATCCCGGCGCCGCCAGGGGCCCGCCGGACGGCTGCGCGGACCTGGTCGCCGGAGTCCCGGGTGAAGGTGTCGACGCTGATGAGGGTGACCGCGCCCGCGAGTTCGCGGACGGTGACCGGATCCGTGGACAGCTGCGCGCGGCGCAGGGTCTCGGTCCATGCGCGGGTGCCGCGTTCCAGGCCGAGGCGGACGGTGGTACCGGCGGGGGCGCCGGTGGCGTCCCCGCGCAGTAAGGAGACGACCTCCGTGACGGGCCGCCCGTCGGTCTTCTCGCCGTCGACGCTGCGCAGCAGGTCCCCGGGGCGGATCCCGGCGCCGGCCGCGGGCGAGCCGGCGCGCACCTTGGTCACCTCGATACGGCCGTCCCGGTCGCTGCGGGCCCACAGACCGACGCCGGTGTACTGGCCGTCGAGGGCGTCCTCGAACTCCTCGTACTCGCCCCGGGAGTAGACCGCCGCCCAGCGGTCCCCGCTGCGGCTGACGGCGCGCTTCGCGGCCTCCATCGGGGACTTGCCGTCGGCCATGGCCTCCTCGGCCGCCCTGGTGACGTCCGCGTGGCGCCCGGCGGTCGCGGCCGAACGGGCCTCGTCCGGCACGGACTTCCGGTCGGCCTGCGGCAACGCCCCGGTGGCCGCACCGGCGACGAGCACGCTCGCGAACACCAAGGTCAGGGCGGCCCCGCGGCGGACGCGGCGGGGCTGACAGAACGGGTCACGACCTGACATGCCGGTGAGTCTAGGACAAGGGGAAGGGCCGTACGGCCGGTTGACCGTACAGCCCCTCTTGGCATGCGTCACACCTTCAAGTACTTGCGCAGCGCGAAGAACGCGGCCAACGCGGGCATCAGAAGGCTCGTCGCGAGGATGAGCGGCAGGGTCTTCAGCACGGCGTCCCAGCCGATGAAGTTGATCAGTGTGAGCTGGTCGGCCAGGGCCAGCCCGTGGTCGATGAGGAAGTACCGCGCGACCAGCAGGAAGGTGCACGCCAGGGTGCCGCCGATGAGTCCGGCGACCGCGGCCTCCGCGATGAACGGCGCCTGGATGTAGAAGCCGGAGGCGCCCACCAGGCGCATGATGCCGGTCTCACGCCGGCGGCTGAACGCCGAGACGCGCACCGTGTTGACGATCAGCATCAGCGCGACGACCAGCATCAGCGCCATCACCGCGCGGGCGGCCCAGTTCATGCCTTCCAGCAGCTTGAAGAGGTTGTCCAGGATGCCCTTCTGGTCCTGCACGGACTGCACGCCGTCCCGGCCGTTGAAGGCGGTGGCGATGACCTTGTACTTCTCCGGGTCCTTCAGTTTGATGCGGTACGACTCCTGCATCTGGTCCGGCGTGAGGGAAGCGGCCAGCGGGGAGTCGCCGAACTGCTCCTTGTAGTGCTTGTACGCCTGATCCTGCGACTCGTACGTGACCGTCTGGACCACGCCCATCTTGTCGAGGTCGGCCTTGATCTGCTTCTTCTGCTCGTCGGTCACCGCTCCCTTGGCGCAGTTGGGATCGGACGCGGCATCGCTCTTGTTGCAGAGGAAGATCGAGACGTTGACCTTGTCGTACCAGAAGCCCTTCATCGTGTTGACCTGGTCGCTCATCAGGAGCGACCCGCCGAACAGGGCGAGCGACAGGGCGACGGAGACGACGACCGCGAAGGTCATCGTCAGGTTGCGGCGGAGACCGACACCGATCTCCGACAGGACGAACTGGGCGCGCATGGCGACTGGTTATGCCTTTCCGTGGATCTCGGGTGCGGTATCAGTGCTGGTAGCCGTAGACACCGCGGGCCTGGTCGCGGACGAGGCGGCCCTTCTCCAGTTCGATGACGCGCTTGCGCATCTGGTCCACGATGTTCTGGTCGTGCGTGGCCATCACCACGGTCGTGCCGGTCCGGTTGATGCGGTCGAGCAGCTTCATGATGCCGACGGAGGTCTGCGGGTCGAGGTTGCCGGTGGGTTCGTCGGCGATGAGCAGCTTGGGCCGGTTGACGAAGGCGCGCGCGATGGCGACGCGCTGCTGCTCACCACCGGACAGCTCGCCGGGCATCCGGTCCTCCTTGCCGCCGAGCCCGACGAGGTCGAGCACCTGCGGCACGGACTTGCGGATCTCGCCGCGCGACTTGCCGATGACTTCCTGCGCGAAGGCGACGTTCTCGCCGACCGTCTTGTTCGGCAGCAGGCGGAAGTCCTGGAACACCGTCCCCAGCTGGCGTCGCATCTGCGGCACCTTCCAGTTGGACAGGCGGGCGAGGTCCTTGCCCAGAACGTGCACCTGCCCGTGACTGCACCGCTCCTCGCGGAGGATCAGCCGCAGGAAGGTGGACTTTCCGGAGCCCGAGGACCCCACGAGGAACACGAACTCGCCCTTCTCGACCTCCAGGGAGACATCCCTGAGGGCGGGGCGGGTCTGCTTGGGGTAGACCTTGGAGACATTGTCGAATCGGATCACGGATGCACCACGGGTCGCCGGGGGTAGATGAGCGTGACCATACGCGAACCGGGTAGGGGGCCGCAGTCACCGACCGCGGTTGCGCCACGGATATGCCGTTTTGCACCGCTCCCAGGGGCGCGGGAACGCACCTCAGGGGCCCTCCGGCCCGCAGCCGCGCACCGATGCACGACCACCCCTTTGAGAGCGAGCCGCGCACCCTCGGGTGGAACCTGGCACAGTGGAGGCGGGGAACATTCCCGTCCCCCCACACGTTGGACACGTGGAACCGGCGCAAGGAGGGCGAGCGCATGACGTACGACCGGCTGGTGTGCGCGAACTGCGCGGCCCCCGTGACCGAGGGCCGCTGCCCTGTGTGCCGCGCGAACCGCGAGCGCCTGCAGCAGGAGAGTTTTTTCGGGAATCTGAACCCCCTGGCGCTGATCGCCCTGCTGACGGTGCTGATCGCGGCCGTGGCGCTCTTGGCGCATCAGACGGCGTGACGCCGTAGGAAGCAGCCCGAAGACACGGCCGAGGGCCCGGAGCGTGACGCTCCGGGCCCTCGGTGTTGAGCTGTGCCCACGGTCCGTGCGGACGTGACTACGGTCAGGCGGCAGCCCCGCCACGGCCGCCCACGAGGCGCGGCAGCAGACGGAAGCCGACACCGCCGGCGATCATCGTGGCGGCGCCGATCACCAGGAAGGTGGTCTGCGCGGCACCGGTCTCGGCGAGCTCCGCGCCGCTGCCCTGGGCCTGCGGCGCCGGGGTGTTGTCCGAGCCGACGTCGGTGAGGGCCGAGGAGCCCTCCTCCTGGGTGGAGGCGCCACCGTCGGGGTCGGTGTTGTTGCCGCCGCCGTTCCCGTTCCCGTTGCCCGGGGTGGTCGGCGCGTCCGTCGGGTCCTCGGTGGGCTCCGTCGGCTCGTCGGTGGGCTCCGGGACCACCGTCGGCTCGGGGTCCGTGGGGGTGCCCGGGTCGGTGGGCGCGGGGTCGGTGGGCGCCGGGTCGGTGGGCGTGCCCGGGTCCGTCGGGTTCGGCGCCGTGGGAATGCCCGGGTCGGGCGGGGTGCCCGGATCGGTCGGGGCGGGGTCCGTCGGGGCGTCCCCGCCGACACTCACGCCGACACCGACATTGGTGTCGCCGAGGCCGACGTTCACGCCCAGGTCGAGAGCGGATGCGGCACCCGCGGCGGTCAGCGAGGCACCGGCGGCGATCACGGCACCGGCCGCTATCCGCGCGACACGGATCCGTGTCTTCTTCGTCATGTGGTTGCTACCCCCAGTAGCTCATCGTCATTAGGCAGCGTTCGGGGCTGTGCTCGACGGGGGAAGCTGCGGTGAAAGGCCCCCCCGGTTCACATGCGCCCCAGAGATACGCATGCCGCGCTTTACCTTTCCCATTTTCCAAGGACACGTCAAGGCCGTTTGCGGGCACCATGTCCGACTACGGGGGCTATGCCGGGAGTCTGACTGTGTGAGTGTGATGCAAAACCCAGACATGCAGGCGCAGAAAAGGCAACTGCCGCCCCGAGGGCGGCAGTTGCCTTGTCGACAAACTTACTTCTCCTGCTGCTTGCGCCAGCGAATTCCGGCCTCGAGGAATCCGTCGATCTCACCGTTGAAAACGGCCTCCGGGTTACCGACCTCGAAGTCGGTGCGCAGGTCCTTGACCATCTGGTACGGGTGCAGCACGTACGAACGCATCTGGTTGCCCCAGGAATTGCCGCCGTCGCCCTTGAGGGCGTCCATCTTGGCCTGCTCCTCCTGGCGGCGCCGCTCCAGCAGCTTCGCCTGGAGCACGTTCATGGCCGTCGCCTTGTTCTGGATCTGCGACCGCTCGTTCTGGCAGGAGACGACGATGCCGGTGGGGATGTGGGTGAGGCGCACGGCCGAGTCGGTGGTGTTGACGCCCTGACCGCCGGGGCCGGACGAGCGGTACACGTCCACCCGCAGTTCGGACTCGTCGATCTCGATGTGGTCGGTCTGCTCGACCACGGGAAGGATCTCGACGCCCGCGAAGGAGGTCTGGCGCCGGCCCTGGTTGTCGAAGGGCGAGATGCGCACCAGCCGGTGCGTGCCCTGCTCGACCGACAGAGTGCCGTAGGCGTAGGGCACCTGGACGGCGAAGGTGGTCGACTTGATGCCGGCCTCCTCCGCGTACGACGTCTCGTAGATCTCGGTCTTGAAGCCGCGCTGCTCTGCCCAGCGCAGGTACATGCGCTGGAGCTTCTCGGCGAAGTCGGCGGCGTCGACGCCACCGGCCTCGGCGCGGATGTTCACCAGCGCCTCACGGGAGTCGTACTCGCCGGAGAGGAGGGTGCGGACCTCCATCTCGTCCAGCGCCTTCTTGACGGCGGCGAGCTCGGACTCGGCCTCGGCGCGGGTGTCCGGGTCGTCCTCCTCCTCGGCCATCTCGAAGAGGACGCCGAGGTCGTCGATACGACCGCGCAGGGCCTCGGCCTTCCTCACCTCCGCCTGGAGGTGGGACAGCTTGCTGGTGATCTTCTGCGCCTCATCGGGGTTGTCCCATAGGGACGGCGCGGCCGCCTGCTCCTCGAGCACGGCGATGTCTGCCCTCATCTTGTCGAGGTCCAGAACGGCCTCGATCGACTCCATGGTCGAGGAGAGGGACTTGAGCTCTTCGGATACGTCGACGACTGCCACGCCCTCCAGCGTAACGGCTCCGCCCGGCGGCCATCGCCGGGCGGCCCGGGCCGGCCGGTGCGGGCGGGGGTCAGGGGGACTGCGGGGCCGAGTTCTTCGTGTCCTGCGGAGGGGCGCTAGCGTCGTCGCCCGACGCGGACAGCCACGCACCGACGCCGACCGCCGCCGCCAGCACGACCGCGCCCGCCCCCAGGGCCACCCGGCGCCGCCGGGTCGCGGCCCGGTTGCGGGCCGAGCCCGGGCGCGGGGCACCGGGGGCGCGCGGGGCCCGGGCCGTGCCGTGGGCGCCGCCGGCCAGCTCGTCGGGGGCCGGGACGCGCATCGAGGTGTGGGTGTCCCGGTTGGAATCGGCCGGCTTCGCGCCCGGCACCAGGGGGACCGCGCCGCGCCGCCGGACCCGCTCCCCGGCCGGTTCCGCTCCGGCGGGCTGCTCCTCGCGCTCGGTCTCCTCGTCGGCCTCCGGGTCCGGCTCGTCCACCTCCAGCGGCGGCATGCCCGCCAGCATCGGCAGCAGCTCCCGCAGCCGGACACCCAGCTCCGAGGCCCGCAGCCGTGAGGCCGGCGCCTTGGCCAGGCACTGCACCAGCAGCTGCCACAGCTCGTCGGGGATGCCGGGCAGCGGGACGACCGTCTCCGTGACGTGCCGGCGCAGGACCGCGCCGGGGTGGCCGCCGCCGAACGGGGTGAAGCCCGCGAGCAGCTCGTAGAGGACCGTGGCGAGTGCGTAGATGTCGACGGACGCGCGCGGGGGCAGGCCCTCGACGATCTCCGGGGCGAGGTAGTCCGGTGTGCCGATGATCTTCGTGGCCTTGGTGCGGCGCGGGGTGTCGATGAGTTTGGCCACGCCGAAGTCGGTCAGCAGCGCGCGGTGGGAGCCGCCGGGCCCGAGGGGGCCCTGCATGTCCAGGAGGACGTTCTCCGGCTTCACGTCCCGGTGCACGACGCCCGCGGCGTGCGCGGCCGCCAGTCCGTCGGCGACGTCGGCCGCGATCGCGACGGCCGCCTCGGGCGCGAGGCGCCGGTCCCGCTCCAGCCGGGTCCGCAGGTCCGTGCCGCGGACGAGGTCCATGACGAGGGCCAGGTCGTTGCCGTCGACGACCAGGTCGCGCACCGACACCACGTGCGGGTGCTCCAGACCGAGCAGCGCCGTCCGCTCCTGGACGAAGCGCCCGACGAGTTCCTGGTCGGACGCGAGGTCCTCGCGCAGCAGCTTGATGGCGACGGGGCCTTCGGGACCGTCACCCAGCCACACCGTGCCGGCGCTGCCCCGCCCCAGGATCTGGTGGGCGGTGTACCGGCTGCCGATCTTCCGTGCCAAGGCTGCTCCTACCGACGCGTGTTGCCGCTAAAACTACGCGTCCGGAGAGCCAACCTTCACCGTGGAGGCGGAAATCACCCCGCCGGTGTCGACAAATCACCAACCTCGCAGGTCGGTTCGGGTCAGTTCGTGCCCGAACCGCTCCCGCCGAGCTTCTCCAACCAGCCGGTCACCGTGCTGAACCAGTCGGTGAGCTGGTCCCAGTAGCCCTTGGTGGTGCCGATCCACTCCTGGAGCGGGCTCAGTTCCCAGATCAGCCAGCCCGCGACGAACAGGATGACGATCGTGAAGAGGCAGCCCTTCAGGCAGCCGAGCCCGGGGATCCGCATCGGGTTGGCGCTGCGCTGCCGCGGCTGCCGGGGCTCGCGCTGAGGAGGCTGCGGCTGCTGGGGCTGGGCCGGCGGCGCGGGCGGGGCGTAGCGCTGCGGCGGCTGGGGCCGCTGGGGCTGGGGGGCGTACTGCTCGGGCTGCTGCTGGGGATGGCCGTAGCCGGGTCCGGGCGGGGGCGCCTGGTGCCGCGGGGGCTGCTGCTGCGGCCGGGCGACCTGGCGCTGGGGGCGGCGGCGCAGCGGGTCCTGGCCGGGGTCGAGGTACTGGACCTGCGTCTGCTCGTTGCGGTCGCGGGCCGCCCGCAGCTGGTTCTGCCAGGGGTGCGGGTCATCGGGCCCGCCTTGCCGGCCCTGCTGACCGGGGTGGCCGGGCGAGCCCGGCGGGACCGGCGGCATGACGGCGGTCGGGTCGGCCGCGCCCCGGCTGGGCAGCACGGCGGTGGGGTCGGCGGCACCGGCGGGGCCGCCGGTCTGCGGCAGGGCGCTGGTCGCGGCGTTCGGGTCGTACGAGCCGGCGCCCTGCGGGAGGACCTGGGTCGGGTCGGCCGCGCCGGGCGTGTCCGGCACGGGCGCGGGGTCCGGGTCGGGCACGAGGAGCATGCCGACGCCCTCGGCGGCGGCGATCTGCGCCGAGTTCGCGTGGACGCCGATGCCGTCGGCGACGACGCGCAGGCCGCGGGCGAGGTTCTCGGCGCTGGGCCGCTCGTCCGGGTTCTTGCGCAGGCAGCGCTCGATGACCGTCCACAGCGGGTCGGGGACGGTGGAGGGGCGGCGCGGCTCGGCGCTCAGGTGCTGGTGCAGCACCTCCAGCGCGGAGCCGCCGGCGAACGGCGGACGGCCGGTGACCAGCTCGTACAGCAGGATGCCGGCGCCGTAGATGTCGACGGCGGAGGTCTGCGGACGGCCCTCGGCGGACTCGGGCGCGACGTACGCGGGCGTGCCCACGAACTCCTGGGTGCGGGTCAGGCCCGGGGAGTCGGCCAGGCGGGCGATGCCGAAGTCGGTCAGCAGCGGGTGCATCTGCCCGTCGTACTGCTGGAGCAGCACGTTGGCCGGCTTGAGGTCGCGGTGGACGACGCCGTCGGCGTGGCTGGCGGCGAGCGCGTCGGCGATCTGGGCGGTGAGCAGCGCTGCGGCGACAGGGCTGAACGGCCCGTTCTCGCGCAGGTAGCGGTGCAGGTCGGGGCCCTCGACGAGGTCCATGACCAGCGCCAGCAGATCGCCCTCCACCACCAGGTCGCGGACCCGGACGATGTTGGGGTGGGTGAGCCGGAGCAGGACGGAGCGCTCCCTCAGGAACCGCATCACGACGTCCGCGTCGCCGGCCAGCTCCTCCTTGAGGACCTTGATCGCGACCGTCTCGCCGGGCTGTCCCGGCACGGCCGCCTCGGCGCCCGCGGTCTCGCGCTGGCGGGCTCGCCAGACGGTGCCCGTGGCGCCGCGTCCGAGCGGCTCCTCGAGCAGGTACTTGCTGCCTACCGGCCGCACGTCATGCGCTCCCTGGTGCTTGCCTTGCCTGCTGACCTGTCCGACCCACTGTAGTGCCGGGCCGCCGAAGACCGGAGTGTCGTCATTCTGTGGGTCTTACGTATCGGCTCTCGCACTCGTTCGACGGAAAGACGCTCACCTCGGTCTCGGGGTTGCCGGGAACGAAAGTGACCGGTCTCAAGAGGTCGCTCGTGGGGCATCTCTCAGGAACTTTTGGGGGCAGAGCCGACCAATCAAGATCACCTTTTCCGGAGCCAGGGGCGCGGTGTCAGTGGCAGGTGCAAGGATGCCTGCAGTACTGGCCGACGTGCTGGGGCGGGGTGGGGGACTCCGCGCCCGGGCAGAAGGGACCGCTGACGGCGATGCAGATCCGGCTGACCGTCGTAGATCCGCTGAGCGCATCGGCTCCGGGGCGGGAGAGCGCCCCGCGCAGCGACGTCCTGGTCACGGCGCCCGCCGGTACGGCGCTCGCGGCGGTTGCGTCGGCGCTCGTCCAAGCGGTCGCCGGCGGCGACGGCTCGGGCACACCGGTGCTGTACGCCGGGGAGCAGCGGCTCGACGCCCAGCGCTGCACACTCGGCGAGCCCCCGCTGACCGACGGTGCCGTGCTGTCCGTGGGGGCGCCGGGGGAACCCGAGCCGCACCCCGAGCTGGACGACGCCCCGGCCCAGCTCCAGGTGGTCGCCGGCCCGGACGCCGGAGGTGTCCATCTCCTGCACGGCGGCGAGATCCGCGTCGGCCGCTCCGCCGACGCCGACGTGCCCCTCGACGACCCGGACGTGTCCCGGCTGCACTGCGCGGTGACGGTGGGCGCGGACGGCCGCGTCTCGGTCGCCGACCTGGACTCGACGAACGGCACGACGCTGGACGGTGAGCGGGTGGGCGGCCGCGCGGTCCGTCTCGCTCCCGGGGCGCTGCTGCGGATCGGCGAGTCCGCCTTGCGGCTGGCTCCCGCCGGGGGGCCGGGGGGCCGGGTGGAGACGACTCCGGACGGGGAGGGGCATGTGCGCGTGCCCGGGCCGGCCGCGCACGCCTCTGAAGCCCGCCCGACGCCCGCCGGACCTTCCGGTCCCGCCTGTCACACCTATGGTTCGGCGGCCTGGGGCGCGCCGGTCAGCTCCGGGGAGCCCGCCGTGGTGCCGGGGCAGGGCGGGGCGCCGCGAATCGAGAGCCGGGGCGCGGACGCGAGGGCCGAGGCGCCGCGGACACATCCCGGGGCGACGGGGACCGCGCACGTCTCCCCGCCCCGGCAGGCACCCGCCGCCTCCCCCGATGCGGTACGGCCCGCCTCGCCCGGAGCAGCGCACAGCCGTCCCTCGGAGGACGTGGTCCGGACCCCCCGGCAGCGGGGGGCGTCACGGGCGGCATTCGGTGACGGGGACACACACGCGGGACGCTCCGGGGTCGAAGACCTGGGCGGGGCGTTCGGCGACACGGGTGCGGACGATGCCGGTGGGCACACCGAAGCGGCGCACGACGCCGACCATCCCGGCCGTGGGCGCAAGGGCACTCCCCTCCGGGGAACCGACGCGCCGCCGGGGACGCGCCGGCGGGGCGGGCTCGGAGCGTGGGCCCGGCGACTGGCCGGAGGGCGCGGTGAGCAGGAAGCGGACGCGCGCGGGACGTACGAGGACGAGCCGGCCGCGGTGGTGGTGGCGGAGCGCTCGGCCGCCGTGCCGGCCGCGCCGGAGACCTGGCCGGACCCGGCCGCGCTGCTGCTGACGGCCCTGGGGCCGGGGCCTCGGCTGTGGGAGCGCGCGCCGGGCCACCCGGAGGCCCTCGCCGTACGCCTCGGTACGGCCGACCGCGCGGCGCCCGACGGGTCGGGCCTGCTGCCCGCGGTGCCGGTGACCGCCGGGCTGCGTGAGGTCGGAGCGCTGGGACTGGCCGGGCCCCGGGGGCGGCTGTCCGGGCTGGCCCGTGCCGTGCTGGCCCAGCTCGCCGCGCTGCACTCCCCGGACACGTTGGAGATCGTCCTGATCGCCGCGGACCACTCCCGCCCTCTGGAGGAACGCACCGCCGAGTGGTCCTGGCTGGGCTGGCTGCCGCATGTCCGCCCGGGGCACGGGCAGGACTGCCGCCTGCTCCTCGCCCATGACCGCGAACAGGCCGCGGCCCGTACCGACGAGCTTCTCCGGCGCCTGGAGGACCAGGAGGCGGAGGTGGCGGGGCCGGGAGCCGCCGCAGGGGCCGGCCACGCCTCCACCCGCACCGCCCGGGCGAACGGCAGCCCGGTGACCGGCGCCCCGGAGGGCCGCAGCCCGCTGACCGGCACCGCGGGTCCCGGAGGCCCGCTGACCGCCACTGCGACCGCCGTCCCGACCGGCAGCAGCCCCCGCCGCCCCTCCTGGGCCCGGGACGACACCCCCGGCCCCGACCGCGCGGACGACTTCCCCGGCCCGTACACCGTCCTCGTGGTCGACGGCGACCCGGGCGGAGCCGCCCTGCGCGAGTCCGTCGCGCGGCTGGCGCTGGAAGGGCCCCGGGCCGGGATTCACGTCGTCTGCCTGGCCGAGACCGCCGCCGCCTCCCCCGCCTCACCGGTGACGGAGACCTACGAGGCGGCCTGCTCCGCCGCGCCGACGTTCCGGCGGTGCGGTGCCGTCGCCCTGCTCAGCGGGGACGTGGCGACGGCGCTGCGGCTGATGCGGGTGGCCCGGGGCGGGGGCGACAGCTCACCGGCCGGACCCGTGGGGCACGGCACCATCGCCACCGTCGACGCCGTCTCCCCCGCCTGGGCCGAGCGGTTCGCGCGGGCGCTGGCGCCGCTGCGGACGGACGGCGCGACGAGCGACCGGCAGCCGCGTGTCTCCGCCCCCTTGCCCCAGGCCGCCCGGCTGCTGGACGAGCTGGGCCTGGCCCGGGCCACCCCGGCGTCGCTGATGGCGCGCTGGGCGGACGCGGCCGACGACGCGGACGCGCTGGGCGGACGGGTGCGCGCGGTGCTGGGCGCCGGACCGCGCGGCCCGGTCTGCGCGGACCTCGCGGCGCAGGGACCGCATCTGCTGATCGAGGGCCCGCCGGGCAGCGGCCGTACGGAGTTGCTGCGGGCCGTCGTCGCCTCCCTGGCCGCGGCCGAGCGGCCGGACCGGCTGGGCATCGTGCTGGTCGACGGCCGGGGCGGCCCGGGCGCGGGCGGCGGGCCCGGCGAGGGCCTGCTGGTCTGTACGGACGTCCCGCACGTCACCACCTACCTCACGGCGCACGACCCGGTCCGGATGCGGGAGTTCGCGCAGTCCCTGAGCGCCGAGCTGAAACGGCGGACCGAGCTGCTGGGGCGGTCCGACTTCGCCGAGTGGCACGCCGGGCGGGAGCTGTCGGGCCGTATGGTCGCCCAACGCACGGCGACGGCCCGGGGCACACAGGAGACCGAGGCCGCCGCGGGGGCGGGGGACCTCGACACCCCGCCCAGTTCCACTCTGCGCCTGCGGCCCGGCGGGGCCCGGCGGCAGACGGAGGCCGCGGCACCCCCGCTTCCCCGGCTGGTCGTGGTCGTCGACGACCTCGACGCCCTGGTCTCCCCCGCCCTCGGCTCGACGGGGCGGCCCGCGGCCGGGTCGGTGATGCGCGCCCTGGAGGCCGTGGCCCGGGAGGGTGAACGGCTGGGCGTGCATCTGGTGGCCGCCACCGGGGCGTGCCCCCGGACGGCGGAGACCGAACCGGCGCGCCGGGCCACCCTGCGCGTGACTCTCGACGCCCCGGCCCCGGGACCGGACGAGCCCGCGCCGGGCCGGGGAAGCCTGAACTGGGCGGACGGGCGGATCACGACGTTCCAGGGCGGGCGGGTCACCGGCCGCATCCCCCGGACGGCGACGCTGCGCCCCACGGTCGTACCCCTCGAATGGCACCGCATGGGTGACCCTCCGGCCCGGCGTCCGGTGCGGGAACTCGGAAACGGCCCGACCGACCTGGCACTGTTGGCCAGCGCGCTGCAAAGGGCGGCGCGGGAGGTCGCGGCGGCGAAGGTGCCGTCACTGCTGTAACACCGGCACGGCCACCGGCCCCACCGGCGTCACGGGGCCGCGTCCCTGGTCACGAGGGAGTCACGATCCCCCGCTTGACAGCGGACGCCATCTTGCCGCCCAGCACACCCGGGCGTAGACCAGATCGCACGGGAGCGCGCTCGACGTTCGACGAGGAACGAAGAACGGGGCAGTCATGCGCATGACGAGCAGCACCATCCGGACACGCTGGTCGCCCAGGCAGGACAAGGCGACCCCCCAGAACCGCAGAGCCGCGAAGGCCGCGGCCGCCGTCGCCGCGGGAGCGCTCGCGCTCTCGCTCACCGCCTGCGGAGGCGACGACAACACCACGGAAAACCCCGACACCACCGAGGAGGTGGCCAACACCGTCACCCTCCCGAAGCTGGACGGCACGAGCCTGGAGATCGCCGCCGTGTGGAGCGGCACGGAACAGGCCAACTTCAAGAAGGTCCTGGCGGAGTTCGAGAAGCGCACGGGCGCCAAGGTCACCTTCGTGCCCGCCCAGGACCCGATCATCAACTTCATCGGTTCGAAGGTGGCCGGCGGGCAGCCGCCGGACATCGCGATGCTGCCGCAGCCGGGTGCCATCAAGCAGGCCGTGGACCGGGGCTGGGCCAAGCCGCTCGGCGCCGACGGCCTCAAGGAACTCGGCGAGAACTACTCGCAGGGCTGGCAGGACATCGGCAAGGTGAACGGCAAGCAGTACGGCGTCTACTACAAGGCCGCCAACAAGTCCCTGATCTGGTACAACAACCAGGTCTTCGAGAACGCCGGGGCGAGCGAGCCCGAGACCTGGCCGGATCTGCTGAAGACCGCCCAGACGGTCTACGACTCCGGCGTCACCCCGTTCTCCGTCGGCGGCGCCGAGGGCTGGACGCTGACCGACTGGTTCGAGAACGTCTACCTCTCCCAGGCCGGGCCGGAGAAGTACGACCAGCTGGCCAAGCACGAGATCAAGTGGACGGACCCGTCCGTGAAGGACGCGCTGACCACCCTCGCGCAGGTCTGGGGCAAGTCCGACTACATCGCCGGCGGGGCGAACGGGGCGTTGCAGACCGACTTCCCGGCGTCCGTCACGCAGGTCTTCACCGGCGGGGACCAGCCCAAGGCCGCCATGGTCGCCGCGGGCGACTTCGCGCAGGTCAACATCCCCTCCTCCATGAAGGTCGGCACGGACGCGAAGGTGTTCCCGTTCCCGGCGGTCGGTGACAACGGGCCGGTGGTCTCGGGCGGCGACGCGGCCGTGATCCTTCAGGACTCGAAGGGGGCGCAGGCCCTGGCCACCTGGCTCGCCTCGCCGGACGCGGCGACGATCCAGGCCAAGCTGGGCGGCTACCTCTCGCCGAACAAGAACGTCGAGAACTCCGCGTATCCGAACGCGGTGCAGCAAAGGATCGCCAAGGCGCTCATCGACGCCGGTGACGACTTCCGCTTCGACATGTCCGACCAGGCCCCGCAGGCCTTCGGCGGCACGCCCGGCAAGGGTGAGTGGAAGATCCTGCAGGACTTCCTGAAGAACCCGAAGGACGTGGCGGGTACGCAGCAGAAGCTGGAGACCGAAGCGGCCGCGGCCTACGGAGGCTGACGGCATGACGTCGGCCACGGCGGCAGGGGGCGTCAAGCCCCCTGCCGCTCCCAAGTCGCGCAGGAGTGTGACCGGCACCCGCAGGTTGGTCGCGGCGCTGTTCCTGCTGCCCGCGTTCGTCCTGCTCGGCGCGCTCGTCGTGTACCCGATCGGGTACTCGGTGGTCCGCAGCTTCTACGACCAGTCCGGCGCCGGCTTCGCCGGAATCGACAACTACGAGGCCCTCTTCACCGACGAGGGCATCCGCACCGCGCTGAAGAACAACATCATCTGGGTGGTGTTCGCGCCGACGGTCGCGACGGTGCTCGGCCTGATCTTCGCGGTGCTGACCGAACGGGTGCGCTGGGGAACGGCGTTCAAGCTGGTCGTCTTCATGCCGATGGCGATCTCGATGCTGGCGGCGGGCATCATCTTCCGCCTGGTGTACGACCAGGACCCGGACAAGGGCGTCGCGAACGCGGTGTGGGTGGGCGTGCACGACACCTTCACCCAGTCGTCGGCGTTCCCGAAGGCCCACCCGGGCCGGGAGTCTCCGCTGGAGCCGGCCGGGGGCGGTGCCTTCATCACCAAGGCGCCCGTCCGCGCCGGAGAGACCGTCTCGCTGCCACTGGTGGGTGTCGCGCCCGACGTGATGCCGGACGGCGCGAAACCGGCCGTGGTGCCGAGGCCCGAGCCGGACAAGATCACGGGAACGACCTGGCAGGACTTCACCCGCGGCAAGGGCGTCGGCAAGCTCAATGACGTCGACGCGGGCGAAGTGGGCTACCCGGGCATGAGGGTCGAGGCAGTGAAGGACGGCAGGGTGGTGGCGTCGGCGACGGCCGCCGGCGACGGCACCTTCACCCTGCCGGCCTCGGCCGACGGGGCCCAACTCCGGCTTCCGGCGAGCAACTTCAAGGAGCCCTACAACGGCCTGGACTGGCTCGGCCCGTCCCTGGTCACCCCGGCCATCATCGGCGCGTACATCTGGATGTGGGCGGGCTTCGCGATGGTGCTGATCGCGGCCGGGCTCGCGGGCGTGCCCCGCGAGCTGCTGGAGGCCGCCCGGGTCGACGGCGCGACGGAGTGGCAGGTGTTCAGACGGGTCACGGTGCCGCTGCTGGCGCCGGTCCTCGCGGTCGTCACCGTCACCCTGATGATCAACGTGCTGAAGATCTTCGACCTGGTCTTCATCATCGCCCCCGGCTCCGCCCAGGACGACGCGAACGTGCTCGCCCTGGAGCTGTACCGCAAGGGCTTCTCCGAGGACCAGCCCGGCATCGCCAGCGCCATCTCGGTGTTCCTGCTGCTCCTGGTGATCCCGGTGATGTGGTTCAACGTCAGGCGGCTGAGGCGGGAGGTGCGGCGATGACCGCGGACGCGGGCAGTCTGCCCGGCAAGGCGGCGCAGCCCACCGGCTCCGTCAAGGCGAAGCACTCGCTGGGGGCCCGGCTGGTCGAGGGGGTCAGCGGCGGGCTGGTGCGGGTGTTCCTGATCGTGGTCGGCCTGTTCTGGCTGGTGCCGACGATCGGTCTGCTGCTGGCCAGTCTCCGCTCGCCGGAGAACATCGCGGCGAGCGGCTGGTGGAAGGTGTTCACGGAGCCGTCGCAGATCACCTTCGACAGCTACGCCAAACTGCTGGAGAACGAGGACATCACCAGCAGCCTGCTGAACACGGTGTGGATCACCGTCCCGGCGACCCTGCTGGTGGTGATCATCGGCTCGCTGGCCGGCTACGCCTTCGCCTGGATGGAGTTCCCGGGCCGTGACTGGTGGTTCCTGGGCGTGGTCGGCCTGTTGGTCGTGCCCGTGCAGGTGGCGCTGATCCCGATCGCCGAACTCTTCGGCAAGATCGGCGTCTTCGGCACGGTGATCGGCGTGGTGCTGTTCCACGTCGGCTTCGGACTGCCGTTCGCCGTGTTCCTGCTGCGGAACTTCTTCGCGGAGATCCCGAGGGAACTGCTGGAGGCGGCACGGCTGGACGGGGCGGGTGAACTGCGCCTCTTCTTCCGCGTCGTGATGCCGCTCGGCGCTCCGGCGATCGCCTCGCTGGGCATCTTCCAGTTCCTGTGGGTGTGGAACGACATGCTGGTCGCGCTGATCTTCTCGGACTCCGAGAGCCAGCCGATCACGGTCGCACTCCAGACGCAGGTACGGCAGTTCGGCAACAACATCGATGTGCTGGCCCCCGGTGCGTTCATCTCGATGGTGGTGCCGCTGGCCGTCTTCTTCGCCTTCCAGCGGCAGTTCGTGTCCGGCGTGATGGCCGGGGCGGTCAAATAGCATTCTCGAAAGGGAAGTTGGAAGGGGCGGGCCGGGCGCGGGCCGCCCCTTCGGCGTTCCCCCGGATGCCGTAGCCGCCGTAACCAAGTGGCCCCACCGGCCGTTCCCGGGCCGAACGCCCGCGCCGACCGATGGATGGCCTCTTGCCCAGGTTCAGTGTCATTGTCCCCGCGTACCAGGTTCAGGCGTACCTGCACGAGTGCCTCGAATCGGTGCTCTCCCAGTCCTGTCCCGATCTGGAACTGATCGTCGTCGACGACTGCTCGCCGGACGCGTGCGGTGCGATCATCGACGAGTTCGCCGCCCGCGACGCGCGCGTCCGTCCCGTCCATCTGCCGGAGAACGTCGGCCTGGGCCGCGCGAGAAACGCCGGTGTGGCCCGCGCGAGCGGCGACTACCTGCTGTTCCTCGACAGTGACGACACCCTCACGCCGGACGCGCTGTGCTCGATCGCCGACCGGCTGAAGGAGACGGGCGAGCCGGATGTCCTGGTCTTCGACTACGCGCGCACCTACTGGACGGGCGAGGCGGTCCGCAACCAGGCGGCCCTGCAGCTCACCGAGCAGGGCCCGGCCCCGTTCCGCCTGGAGGACCGGCCGGGCCTGCTGCGGCTGCTGATGGTCGCCTGGAACAAGGCGTACCGGCGGGAGTTCGTCGAGGACGGGGGGTTCGTGTTCCCGCCCGGCTGGTACGAGGACACGCCGTGGACGTACCCGGTGCTGATGACGGCGGAGTCGATCGCGACCCTCGACCGGGTCTGTGTGCACTACCGGCAGCGGCGGCAGGGCAGCATCCTGCGCACCACCAGCGAACGGCACTTCGACCTCTTCGAGCAGTACGACCGGGTCTTCGCGTTCCTCGATGAACGTCCCGAACTGGCCCGCTGGCGGCCGGCGTTGTTCCGCCGCATGGTCCACCACCTGGCGATCGTGTACTCCCGGCGGGGCCGGCTGCCCCGGGGCACACGCGCGGACTTCCTGCGCCGGGCCCGCGCCCACTACCGCCGCTACCGCACCCCCGGCGTCCCCGTCCCCCTGCGCTGCCGGATCCACCACACCCTGATCCGCTTCGGCCTGCACCGCACCTACCGCACCCTCCAGCTGGTGTCTGCCCTGCACCGCGCCACCGCCCGGACCACCGGGAAGCTGCTGTGCGGCCTGCGGTCCGCCGCGCTCCGGACCCACTACCGCGTACAGCGCTGCCTCCCGCTGCACGCCGACCGGGCCGTCTTCGCCGCCTACGACGGCCGCGGACACAGCTGCAACCCCGGTGCGCTGGAGTCCGCGTTCCGTGATCTCGCGCCGCACATCCGCACGGCGTGGGTCGCCCGTCCCGAGCACCACCACACCGTCCCGCCGGGCCCGCGCCGTCTCGTCCCCGGCACGGCCGCCTACTGGACGGCGCTCGCCCGTTCCCGGTACCTGGTCAGCAACACCGACTTCGACCACCGACTGGCCAAGCGCCGGGGCCAGGTCCTGATCCAGACCGGGCAGGGCACCCCGCTCGGGCACATCGGCCTCGACCTCCAGGAGCGCCCGGCGGCGGCCCGCGGCCGGGACTTCGGGCGGCTGCTCAAGGACGTCGACCAGTGGGACTACGTCCTGTCGGCCAACCGTCACACCACCCTGACCCACGAGCGGGTCCATCCGGGCCGCTACACCATGCTGGAGTACGGCTACCCCCGCAACGACGTGTTCCGGACCGCCACCCCGGCGGACGTGGTTCGGCTGCGCGCCTCGCTCGGCATCCCCGAGGGCTCGGTGGCGATCCTGTACGCGCCGACCCACCGCGACTACCGCCGCTCCCAGCGCCGGAGCCTCGACCTGCAGCGGATCGTGCGCCGCCTGGGCCCGCGCTACGTCGTCCTGGCCCGCGCCCACCACGCCTACGACGCCCCGCTGACCACCACCTGCGGCCGGGTCGTCGACGTCTCCGGCCACCCCAGTGTCGAATCGCTCTGCCTGGCCTCGGACGCCCTGGTCACGGACTACTCGTCGCTGATGTTCGACTACGCCAACCTGGACCGGCCGATCGTGATCCACGCCGACGACTGGGAGGCGTACGAGGCGGCTCGCGGCACGTACTTCGACCTGCGCACCTTCCCGCCGGGGGCGATCGCCCGCGGCGAGGACGAGCTGATCGACATCTTCGCCACCGGCCACTGGCGCGGCTCCCGCTCGGCCCAGCTGCGCACGGCGTTCCGCGAACGGTTCTGCACGTACGACGACGGACGGGCCGCGGAGCGGGTCGTGCGCCGGGTGGTGCTCGGGGAGACGGAGCTGCCGCCGGTCGTACCGCTGGACGAACGGTGCCCGGTGCCCTCGGCGGCGGCGTCGGCGCGGGAGCCGCTCGCCACGGTGCCGCGGCCGGCCGGCGCCGCGGCCGTCACCGACCTTCTCTGAACACGGTTCTCACCCGGGAGTCCGCATGCCCTCCAGCCCGTCGCGGCCGGCACCCAGCCGGCCGCCCTCCTGGCGCCCGTCCGGACGGCCGGGCCGCCGCACCACGGCCTGAGGCGGCCGGCCGCCCCGAGACCCTCCTGCCGAAGACACCCGCTCCCCGAAGACCCGCTTCCCGAAGACCTCGACAGAAAGAGCAGAATGCCCCGCTTCAGCATCGTCGTCCCGTCCCATGGGGTCACGGGCCGGCTGTCCCTGGCGCTGGACTCGGTCCTCGCCCAGTCGTTCGGTGACTTCGAGCTGATCCCGGTGTGCGACGCACCCGACGCACCGGCGGCGGACGTCGTCGCCGGGTACGCCGAGCGGGACTCCCGGATGACGCCCGTGCACTCCCCGCCGTCGGCCGGGCTGGCCGGGGCGCGCAACGCCGGGCTGCGGGCGGCGGTCGGCGGCCATGTGCTGTTCCTCGACGGCGACGACGTCCTGGTCCCGGGGGCGCTGGCGGCGCTGGACGCCCGGCTGGAGGAGACCGACACCGCCGAGAACCCCGTCGACGTCCTGTACTTCGAGCACGAGCGCACCCCCTGGTGGGAGGGCGAGCCGGCCAACCCGGCCGCCCCGCTGCTGGCCAGATCACCGGACGGCGTCTTCCCCCCGGAGCGGGCCCCGCAGCTGACGGGCGTCACGCTCCCGGCGTGGAGCGCGGCCTACCGCCGGGCCTTCCTCACCGATCGGGCCCTCACATTCCCAGGGAACCACTTCACCGATGTCGGGTTCGGCGGGCTGGTCGCCCTGCGGGCGGAGCGGATGGCGGCCCTGCGCACGGTCGTCGTCCGGCATCTGCTGCGCCGGCAGGGCAACCGCCTCAACCTCCCCGGTGAGCACCACGCCGAGCTGCTGGACCAGACCGAGCTGGTGCTGACCCGGGCCGTGGAGCAGGGGCTGCCGGCGGAGCGGCTGCAGCCGCTGTTCGAGCAGCTCTTCGCCGCCGTGCTGAAGACGGCGGCCCACCCGAGGCGGCTGCCGGCCGGGCGGCGTGTCTTCTTCCGGCGGGCGAGCGCGCTGTACCGGCGGTACCGCCCCGCCGGCTACCAGGTGCCCGGCGGCAGCCTCGGCGTCCAGCACCGGCTGCTGGCGTCCGGCTCGTACGCGGCGTTCCGCATCCTGCGCGCCGCCAACAAGAGGGCCGTACGGGCCGCCGCGTCGCTCCCCCGGCCCCGGGGCCTGCGCACCCGGCTGCGGTACGCGGCGGGCCGGCGCCTCCCCCTCGACAGGAACCTCGTCGTGTACTGCGCGTACTGGGGCCGCGGATACGCCTGCAACCCGGCCGCGATCCACGCCAAGGCCCGCGAACTCGCCCCGCACCTGCGCGCGGTGTTCCTGGTGGAGCCGGACGCGGTGGGCAGCATGCCGCCGGACGTGGAGTACGCGGTGATCGGCAGCCGCACGTACTGGGAGGTGCTGGCCCGCGCGAAGTACCTCGTCAACAACGCCAACTTCGCGGACGCGGTCGTCAAGCGCCCGGGCAGCGTGCACCTGCAGACCCAGCACGGCACCCCGCTGAAGAAGATGGGCGCCGACCAGGCGACCTACCCGGTGGTCGCCGCCGCGACCGGGAGCTTCGCCAAGCTGCTGGCCCGGGTCGACCGCTGGGACTACAACCTCACCTCGAACCGGCACTCCACGCAGATGTGGGAGAAGGCGTTCCCCGGTGCCCACGAGACCCTCGAGTACGGCTATCCGCGCAACGACGTGTACTACACGGCGTCCGCCGAGGACATCGCCCGCGTCCGCAGGGAACTGGGCGTCCCCGACGGCAAGAAGGCCCTGCTGTACGCCCCCACGCACCGCGACTACGCCACCGGCTTCGCGTCGGGCCTGGACCTGGCGCAGTTCTGCGAGGCGATCGGCGACGACTACGTGGTCCTGCTGCGCGCCCACTACTTCTACGACCAGGGCTCCTCCCGGGGCGGCGGCCGGATCATCGACGTCACCGGGCACCGCTCCTCGGAGGACGTGTGCCTGGCGGCCGACGCGCTGATCACCGACTACTCGTCGATCATGTTCGACTACGCCAACCTGGACCGGCCGATCGTCGTGTACGCGGACGACTGGGAGGTGTACCGGGAGACCCGGGGCGTCTACTTCGACCTGATGCGGTTTCCGCCCGGCCGGGTCGCCCGTACGCCCGAGGAGCTGGCGGCCGTGTTCCGCGACGGCGGCTGGGCGGACGAGTTCGCGACGGCGCTGCGGGCCGCGTTCCGGGAGCGCTTCTGCCAGTTCGACGACGGGCGGGCGGCGGAGCGTGTCGTGCGCCGGGTGCTGCTGGGCGAGCCGCCCGAGTCGATCCCGCCCGTGACCCCGCTCGCGGAGCGCGTCCCGGCCCCCGCGGCCGCCACCCTCGTGAGGAGCTGACCGAAGAAGTGCCCCGCTTCAGCATCATCGTCCCGGTCTACAACGTGCAGGGTTTCCTGCGCGAGTGTCTCGACTCGGTGCTCGGCCAGTCGTACGGCGACTTCGAGGTGATCGCCGTGGACGACCGCTCGCCCGACGGCAGCGGCGCGATCCTCGACGAGTACGCCGCCCACGACGCCCGGGTGCGGGTGCTGCACCTGTCCGAGAACGTCGGCCTGGGCCGGGCCCGCAACGCCGGCCTGGAGCAGGCGGCCGGCGACTACGTCCTGTTCCTGGACAGCGACGACCACTACACGCCGGGCCTGCTGGCCGCCGTCGCCGCGCGGCTGGAGGTGACCGGCGACCCGGACATCCTGGTCTTCGACCATGTGCGCATTTACTGGTGGGGCCGGGGCGGGCGCAGTGAGGCGGCGGACCTGCTGGCCGCGGCGGGCCTGGGCACCTTCGCCGTCCGGGAGAGCCCCGAGTACCTGAACCTGTTCCTGGTGGCGTGGAACAAGGCGTACCGGAGGTGCTTCTTCCAGGGGCACGGCCTGGAGTACGCGCCGGGGCTGTACGAGGACGCGCCGGTCACCTACCGGTCGATGGTGCTGGCGGAGCGCATCGCCTGCCTGGACCGGATCGGGGTGGAGTACCGGCAGCGCCGGCAGGGCGCGATCACCAAGACGCCGGGGCGCCGCCACTTCGAGATCTTCCCGCAGTACGAGGGCTTGTTCGCGTTCCTGGAGCAGCGCCCCGACCTCGACTGGGCGCGTCCGCTGCTGCTGGAGCGGGCCCTGGACCACATGCTGTTCGTGCTGGCCCGCGAGGACCGCGTACGGCCCTGTGACCGGGGCGACTTCTACCGCGAGATCCGCTCCTTCCACCGCCGGCACCTCCCCGAAGGCGGCTTCCCCGCGCCGGACGGCTGGCGCGGGGTGGAGATGCGGCTGCTGGCGTCGGCGCCCTACGCGTCGTACGCCGCCGTGCGCGGGCTGCGTGGCTTGCGGGCATCCGCCCTGGGCGGGAAGCGGCGGGTGGCTCGGAAGGCGTCGGAGACCGCCCGGCGCACCTGGTACGCGGCCCAGTCGAGGCGTTCCCTCGATCCGCACCTCGCCGTCTACTCGGCGACCCACCACCACGGGGTGTCCGGCGACCCGGCCGCGATCTACGCCAAGGCCCTGGAGATCGCTCCGCACATCCGCGGCGTGTGGGTGGTGAAGGAGGACGCGGTGGACGCGCTGCCGCCCGGGATCGACCATGTGACGCCGGGTTCGCGCCGCTACCACGAGGTCATGGCACGGGCCATGTACTGGGTGAACAACGTCAACTGGCCCGGCACCCTGGCCAAGCGGCCCGGCAGCGTCCACATCCACACCCACCAGGGCACGCCGCTCAAGTACATGGGCGCTGACCTTCTGACCAAGCCGGGCGCCCGGCACGGCTTCGACGTGCCGCAGATGCTGCGCCGCGCCGACCGCTGGGACTACAGCCTGGTCGCCGGGCGGCACGCGGAGCGGGCCTGGGAGCGGGCGTACCCGTGCCACTTCACCTCGCTGCGGACCGGCAGCCCGCGCAACGACGCGCTGGTCGGCGCCGGACCGGAGCGGGGCCGGGCGGTGCGTGAGCGGCTCGGCATCCCACCCGGCCACACGGTGGTGCTGTACGCGCCGACCCGGCGCGACTACCGGCGGGGCGGCCATGTCGACCGGTTCGACCCGGCCCGGTTCGCCGAGGACCTCGGCCCCGGCCACACCCTGGTCGTCCGCCTGCACCCGTCGCTGGCCGGGGGTGTCGCACGCGGTCTGGGCCTGTTCGACCTGCACCGGCGGGGCGTGGTGGTGGACGCGACCGACGAGCCGCACGTCGAGGACGTGATGCTCGCCTCCGACGTGCTGGTCACCGACTACTCCGCCTTGATGTTCGACTATGTGCTGCTGGACCGGCCGATCGTGGTCCACGCCGACGACTGGGGCGCGTTCGCGGCCAGCCGGGGCGCGTACTTCGACATCACGGCCGACGCGCCGGGCCATGTGTCGCGCTCCTACCGGGAGCTGGCCCGGCTGTTCGCCTCCGGCACCTGGCAGGACGGGGAGGCGGCGCGGCTGCGGTCCGGTTTCCGGGAGCGGTACTGCGAGTTCGAGGACGGGCGGGCCGCCGAGCGGGTCGTCCGCCTGCTGATGCTGGGCGAGCGGGGCGGTGCGCTGCTGCCCGCGGCCCGGAAGACACTTGCCGCGTCCGCGCGGTCCGAGGCGCTGATCGAGAGATGACGACACCCGCCACTTCAGAGGCGTTCCCCTCCCTGCCCGGCCGGCGGGCCTCCTCGGCCCGGCCCCCGGCCGCCGCCGAGCGGCCCGGGCCGGCGCACTGGTGGCACGCGGCCCTGGTCGCGGTGCCCACCGCGGCCTTGTTCGTGCTGGGCTACCGGCGCCGCTGGATCTGCGACGACGGGCTCATCTACCTGCGTCCGGTGCGGCAGATCCTGGCCGGCAACGGGCCCGTGTTCAACGTCGGGGAGCGGGCGGAGAGTTCGACCGGAACCCTGTGGCAGTGGCTGCTCGCCCTCGGCACCTGGGTCACCGGCGAGGATCCGGCGTTCCTGGCGGTGGGGCTCGGGCTGCTGCTGAGCACGGCCGGGTTCGCGCTCGCCCTGCTCGCCACGTGCCGGCTGCACCGCGGCGCCGGGCTGCTGCTTCCCGGGGGCGTGTGCGTGCTGCTGGCCGTGCCGCCGTTCTGGTCGTACATGACCTCGGGTCTGGAGAGCGGCCTCGGCGCCTTCTGGACCGGCCTGTCGTGGTGGCTGCTGACCCGCACCCGGCGCGGTCAGGGCGCCCGGGTGACGGGTGCGGCCGCCTTCGTATTCGGGCTGGGACCCCTGGTGCGGCCCGATCTGGCGGTCGTCACGGGGTGTTTCCTGGCGGCGCAGTGGTGGGTGCTGCGTCCCACCCGGCGGGGCACGGCGGCGATGCTGGCCTCGGCGGGAGCGGTGCCGCTGGCGTACGAGGTGTTCCGGGCCGGGTACTACGGGATCCTGGTGCCGCTGCCCGCCATCGCCAAGGAGGCGAGCGCCAGCGACTGGAGCCGGGGCGCCGGGTACGTGCAGGAGACGCTCGGGCCCTACTGGCTGTGGCCCGTCGTCCCCGTGCTCGGCGCGCTGGCCGTGCTGCTGGTGCGCCGCACGCGCCGGCAGCAGCGGGACCACACCCCGGGCCGGGCCCCGCTCGCGGTGCTGCTGGCGCCCCTCGCGGCCGGCCTGCTGCTGGCGGGGTACGTCGTCCGGGTCGGCGGCGACTACATGCACGCCCGCATGATCCTTCCCGCCCTTCTGCTGCTGCTCCTGCCGGTGCTGGTCGTGCCCGCGACGAGGTTCACCGGCGTCGCGAGCGCGCTGCTGGTGGTGTGGCTGTGCGCGGCGGTCAGTCCGCTGCGGACGCCGTTCGACGTGCGCAGCACACCCGGGTCCTTCAACGTGCGCAGCTCCGACGTGGAGGGCCTCGGCGACCACAACCCGGTGCGCACCGCCACCTGGGTGGACAACTGGCCCGCCCTGCCGGAGGGGCGCCGGATGCTGGCGGAGGCCGTCCGCTCACCCCGGCCGACGCTGCTGTACTTCGACGCCGGGCGGCGGCTGCACGCCACGCCGATGCGCACGGACTCCCCGTACCACGTCGTCATCGTGGGACGTCATCTCGGCGTCACCGGGGCGGCGGCGCCGCTGGACGCGTACGTCAACGACGCCTGGGGGCTGGCCAGTCCCGTCGGCGCGCATCTCGCGCTGGAGCGGTGGAGCTGGCCCGGCCACGAAAAGTTCCTGCGTAACCACTGGGTCTTCGCGGAATGGGCGGCCGGGTACCCGCCGCACCGCGATCTGCTGCGGGCCGGGGCCTCGCGGGAGACGGTCGAGGCGGCCCGGGCCGCGCTGGGCTGCGGGCAACTCGCCGAGCTGAGGGAGTCGGTACGCGCACCGCTCACCGCCGAGCGGTTCTGGCACAACCTCACCGGAGCCTTCGAGCGGACCCGGTTCCGGTTCGCGCGCTGGCCGGCGGCGGCGGAGCGGGCGCTCTGCGACTGAACGGGCGGCAGGTGGACGCAGCCGCCTCACTCGATGAAGTGACCCGGCGTCAGGGCACGCGCGGAGGCGGGAACGATCGGCGCATGCCTCAGCCCCTCCCCCTCCCGGCGGTCCTGTGAGCGCCTCGGTCCTCGTCCGGCGGACCGTGCGCGGCGCTACGGCGCTGCGCGGCGGCCGGATGGGGCGGCTCACCCCGTACCAGTTCTACGGCGCCCTGTTCTGGCTGGTGATGACGCTCGCGTACTGGCGCGTCCCGCTGTGCTGCGACGCCGGACAGCACGCGGCGGTCGTCGAGCGGCTCAAGGCCGATCTGCTCCATCCGGCCCACACCATGGCGGACCTGCCGGGCGAGGGCAGCCCGTACTACGGCCCGTACGCCGTCGCCCAGGGTGTGCTCGCGCGGCTGACGGGGCTGTCCGGCTGGGAGATGGTGAAGCTCGCCGGGCCGGTGCATCTGGTGGTGCTGCTGACGGGCCTCGGCCGTTTCGTCAGAACCCTCACCGCCCGCGCCTGGGCGCCGGTCCTTGCCCTGCTGTTCATGACGCTGCTGTGGGGCACCACGCGGATCCTGTGGAGCGGTTACCTCGGGCTGATGTCGATGACGACGAACCTGGGCTATCCGTCCGCACT
The DNA here is from genome assembly GCF_053592115.1 of Streptomyces sp. NPDC002788. Classification (NCBI taxonomy): domain Bacteria; kingdom Bacillati; phylum Actinomycetota; class Actinomycetes; order Kitasatosporales; family Streptomycetaceae; genus Streptomyces; species Streptomyces sp. NPDC002788. Next base: position 144,967 of record NZ_JBSFVB010000017.1, read on the forward strand.
CGCGATCGGCCTGACGTTCTGGGCCTGGGCCTGGACGGGCACGCGCGCCCGGGACGACGCCCCGGCCGTGCGTTTCGTCGGCCCGAGCGGGCTCGGCGGCTGGTGGGGGTACGCCGGGATCGGCGCCCTGTACGGGCTGATCCTGCTCACCCACCCCGTCACGGCGGCCTCGGCGCTCACCGGGGCGGTGGCGATCGTGGCGTCCCGGCAGCAGGGGTGGCGCCGGCCGGTCCTGGCGCGCTGGGCGCTCGCCGGGGCGGCCTGCGCGGCGGCGGCCCTGGCGTGGCCGTACTACGACGTCCTGACGCTGGTGGGCGACACCGGCATGGACGCGATGCACCGGCAGCTGTACGAGAGGATGCTCGCCAACTCCTGGCTGGCGCTGCTCGCTCTGCCCGCGCTGTGGGTGCGGGCCCGCCGGTCGGTACGTGATCCGCTGCTGCTGATGTTCCTGCTGCAGTGCCTGCTGGTCGCCTACGGCTGGGTCAGCGGGCACTACACGTACGCCCGGGCCCTGTGGGCCGTGCTGGTGCCTCTGCAGTTCGCCCTGGCGGTGGAGCTGGCGGCGCCCCGGCCCTGGCGGCGGGCCCGGAAGGCGCTGGGCGGGGCGGCGGTGGTCGGGGCGTGCGTGGGGTTCGTCACCGTGCACGCCGGGGCGGTGGTGCCGCGCTCGGTCGACCCGGTGGGCTTCACGCAGCCGACGCGCTGGCCGGCGTACGACTGGGCGGCGCGGCACATCGGGCCCGGCGAAGTGGTGATCACCGACGGGTACTTCGCCAGTCACGCCATCGCCGGGTACGGGCCGAACCTCGCCGCGCCCATCTGGCCCGACCCCGCCCTCGACGAGCGGGAGCGGGGGCGCCGGGCGGCCGACGTGCGCGCCTACCTGGCCCGCGACTCGACCCGCGCCGAGCGGGCCGCCGTCGTCCGCCGCTACCACGTGCGCTGGCTGCTGCTGACGCGCTGGCACCCGGTACCCGAGGAGGCCGTGGTGGTGGCGTGGAGCAGACGGACGGGGGAGGTGCTGGCGCGGGTCGGGGGGTGACGTCCGCGGGTGCTTACTCGACGACGAGGTCGACGTCGATGTTGCCCCGGGTGGCGTTGGAGTACGGGCAGACCTGGTGGGCCTGCTCGACCAGCTTGCGGCCGGTCGCCTCGTCCAGGCTGTCGGGGAGCTCCACGCGGAGGGTGACGGCGAGCCCGAAGCCCTCGCCCTGCTTGCCTATGGAGACCTCGGCGGTCACGGCGGCGTCGCTGACGTCGACCTCGGCCTGGCGGCCGACGAGGCCGAGGGCGCTGCCGAAGCAGGCGGCGTAACCGGCGGCGAAGAGCTGCTCGGGGTTGGTGCCCTGGCCGTTGCCGCCCAGCGCCTGGGGCATGCCCAGCGCGAGGTCCAGCACGCCGTCGGAGCTGACGGCGCGGCCCTCGCGGCCGTGGGTGGCGGTGGCGACAGCGGTGTAGAGCGCGTCCATGGAAATTCCCTTCCCTCTCACACGTCGACGTTCGGCGACCCGCTGCGGGCCGCCCGACGGCAGAAGTAGAGCACACAATTAAGTTGTGGACAATTAAATGGCGGGCGCGAGCTACCCTGGAACCATGAACACGCCGGACGACGACTGGCTCCGCCTGGACCAGCAGATCTGCTTCTCGCTGCACGCTGCCTCCCGTGCCTTCAACGGCGTCTACCGCGTGATCTTGAAGGACCTCGGGCTCACGTACCCGCAGTACCTGGTGATGCTGGTGCTGTGGGAGCACGGCGAGCTGCCGGTCAAGAAGCTGGGCGAGCATCTGCGCCTGGACTCCGGCACACTGTCGCCACTGCTCAAGCGGCTGGAGGCGGCCGGCCTGGTGCGCCGGGAGCGCAGCGCGAGGGACGAGCGGTCGGTGGTGGTGCGGCCGACCGAGGAGGGCACCGCACTGCGCGGGCGGGCGCTCGAGGTACCGCGCCGGATCGCCGCCTCGACCGGGTTCGAGGCCGCCGAGATCCGCGCCCTGCGGGCCCGCCTCGACGAACTCACGACCGCCCTGGACGCGGCCTCGCTCGTGGAGCCGCCGGGCGGCTCGTCGGCGCACGAGCGGTCGTAGCGGAATCGGGCGGCACGTCGGGCACGCCGGGCGGCACATCGGCGGACCGCCGACGGACGTGGAGGCGGAGGATCACTCCGTCCCTGACGTGTTCCTCCCGCACGGTGAATTCCTCCGCCAGAACGGCCAGTTTCGTGCGCTCGACCGGGTCGGGCGGAGACCAGCGCGGGTCCAGCGCGTAGGCCTCGGTGACGACCCAGACGCGGTCCACCGAGGCGAGCCGGTGCCGCAGCTCCCCGGGGGGCGCCTCCCGGCCCCACAGCGTCCCGGACCGGGGCGCCGACTCCCTGAGCGCGATGTCCCGCACCCGCCGGAACCCCTTCGGGTAGGCCAGCGCCGCGAGCCTGCCGACCGACGGCACGAACAGCACCGGGTCTCCGGGGCGCATCTGGCGGACGGCGAGCGCGGAGACGACGGCGAGGTTGTCGGGGCGGTGGGCGGCGGACCGGTCCTGGCGGTGCACCGGGAGGTGGGTGAGGAAGGGGACGGTGAGCGCGAGGGCGCCGGTGACGCCCAGCAGGGCGTGCGCCTGCCGGCCGCCGATCCGCACCCGCCGCCCGTCGAACCGCACCCGCCCCAGCGCCCCGGCCACCCGCCCGGCCCCGGCCGCCACCAGCAGGGACGCTCCCGCCAGCGCGTAGAGCACATACCGGTCGTGATAGAGCGGCCGGACCTGCGACACGGTCATCAGGAGCCCCGGCGGCACGAACAGCAGCGGCAGCGCGACCGCCGCGAGTCGCCGCTCTCGGAGCCCCACGGCCATCAGCAGCAGCGACGCCCAGAACACCACCCCGGCCGGGCCCGGAGAGAAGTTCCGCGCCAGCCTCTCGACCCGGTCCCAGCCCGGCGGTACCAGCCAGGCCACCTGCCCGGCCTGCCCCTGCGACACCCACACCAGCGGCAGCAGGAGCACCGCCGCCGCCCCTGCCGCGCGCCCCCAGCCGGACCAGACCCTCCCGGGCACCCGCAGCAGCCCCAGCGTCGCCGCGTGCGCGCACAGCACAGGCACCGCCAGCTCGTGCAGCAGGCAGGTCAGAGCGACGACCGCCCCGTACGGCCACCAGGCCCGGGCGCCCACCCCCTCCACGGCCCGCACCAGCAGCAGCGTCGCCCCTGCCACGCCGGCCGCGACGAGCGCGTACGACCGTCCCTCCTGGGCGTAGTGGCCGGTCATCGGGGTGATCGCGTAGAGGAGCCCGGCCCACAGGCCGACCCGGGGTCCGGCCAGCCGGACACCCAGGGCCGCGACCAGGCCGGCGGCCGTCGTCGCCGCGCACACCGACGGCAGGCGCAGGACGACCTCGCTCGGGTGGACGGCGAGGACGGCGTGCATGAACAGGTAGTACAGGCCGTGCACCGCGTCCACGTCGTGCAGCAGCCGCCAGATCTGCGGGACCGTGCGCTGCGCGACCTGGAAGGTGACGCTCTCGTCGCCCCACATGCCCCCGCGGTTCAGACCCCACAGCCCCACCGCGAGCATCACGGCCATGGGAACCGTCACCGGCACCGCACCCGTGCCGAACCGGTCGCTCCCCCTCGACAGTCCGCTCTCCACGGCCCGATTCTGTGCCGTTGCGTACGCTTTGGCGGTACTCAGTGGTGTGTTATCACTTTCATGTCATTCGCCCGGCTTACGATCCGCCGTAATGAATGCCGACAGGGATGCTGAGAGGACGCTCGCCGAGGTCGCCGTGGTGGTCATCGGCTACGACGACGCCGCCCATGTGACGGACGCCGTGCGCTCGGCGCTGGCCCAGGGCCGGGCCGTGCGCGAGGTCGTGGCCGTCGACGACTGCTCGACGGACGGCAGCGCCGAACTGCTCGACCGGCTCGCCGCGTCGGAGCCCCGGCTGAGGGTGATCCGCCGCCGGGTCAACAGCGGCGGCTGCGGCACTCCGCGCAACACCGGCCTCGACGCGGTGACCTCGCCCTACGTGATGTTCCTGGACAGCGACGACGTCCTGCCGGCCGGTGCGGTCGACGCGCTGCTCGAAGCGGCGGCGGGCGCGCACGCGGAGGTCGTGAGCGGTCTGTGCGTGCGCCGGGAGCTGCCCTCGGGGCGCGAGGTCCCCTGGCAGCCGCGCCTCTACGCGCTGCACGCCGCGGTACCGCACCCCGCGCAGCGGCCACGCCTGGTCCACGACACGCTCTGCGTCAACAAGCTGTACAGCACCGGCTTCCTGCGCGAGCACGGCATCCGCTTCCCCGCCGGCCGCTTCCCGTACGAGGACGTGGTCTTCACCGCGCGCGTGCTGGCCAGGGCCCCGCGCATCGCCCTGATCCCGGACCGGGTGTACATCTGGCACGTGCGCCGGTCCGCCGAGCGGCTGTCGATCTCGCTGGACCGGGCCGGAGTCGCCAACTGGCGGGCCCGCACGGAGGCGTGCGGGCAGGCGTACGGGATCCTGCTGGGCGCCGGGCAGAAGGAACTCGCGCGGGCGGCACGCGCCAAGTTCCTCGACCACGATCTGCGGATGTACCTGCGCGAACTGGGGTTGCGTGACGCCGCCTACCGGCGCGCCTGGTGGGAGATCACGCGGGCGCACCTCGCGGAGTACGACGCCGACGACTGGGCACGGGACCCGGCCGCTCCCGGCCGGCTGGCCGGACGGGTCGTCCTGGCCTCCCCGGAGCCGCGCGACCTGGCCCGGCTGCGGGAACTCGCGGCCCACCCGGCCCGCCTCCGCCCGCCGTACGCCCGGGCCGCCGACGGCACGCCCGTCTGGTCGGACGACCTCCCGCAGATCTCCCTGGAGCCTCTGCTGACCCGGCCGGTGCGCGCGCTCCCCCTCGCCGTGGACGCTGTGCTGCGGCCCCGCGCGCGGGGCACCCGGCTGCGGCTGCGCCTGCACGAACTGTACGGGCGGGTGGCGGACGCGGGCCCGGAGGCCGTGGAGGTGGAGTGGAGGCACCGGGACGACCAAGACGTGGTGGCCCAGGACGCCACCGCGGTGCTCGTGCCGTGCGCCGGGGACTGCGGACCCACTGCCGACGGTGCCGGGTCCGCCGGGTCGGCAGGGTCCGCTTCCGCCCCTGCCGGGTCCGGTGCGGCAGGGGCAGGCGGGTCTGGCGGCACCTTCGGGGCCGACGGGTCTGCCGGGGCCACCGAAGCCGCCGGGTCGGCCGGAAGTACCGGGACCGCCGGGTCCGCCGGAAGTGCCGGGACCGCCGGAGCCGCCGGCACCTGGTGGGCGGAGACCGCCGTCGATCTGCGTGCCCTGGCCGCGCACGGCTCGGGCACCTGGGACCTGCGCGTGCGCGTCCTCTTCCGTGACGGCGCCGGACGGGACGTCTCGGCGCACGCGCTCACGGGCGCCGGCCCCCTGCGCCGTCGCGCCGTCCCGAGCGCCCGGTACGGCGTGGTACTGGTACAGCCCTACGCCACCCACTCCGGTGCGCTGGCACTGCGGGTGGCGCCCGGTGTACGCGGGATGCTGTCGGTCGTACGCGGACGACTGCGCCGCCTGCTTCACTGAGAGCACCACGAGGATCAGCGCGCAGCAGCACCACGGGCCAACTGACGAGGGGACGGCCGCACATGACCTGGTTGATCACCGGCGGCGCCGGCTACATCGGCGCGCACGTCGTACGGGCGATGACCTCCGCGGGGGAACAGGCGGTGGTCTACGACGACCTGTCCACCGGCATCGCCGAGCGCGTGCCCGACGGGGTGCCGCTGGTGGCGGGCTCGACGCTGGACGCCGAGCGGGTCGCGCGCGCGCTCGCGGACCACGAGGTCACCGGCGTCGTCCACCTGGCCGCGAAGAAGCAGGTGGGCGAGTCGGTCGAGCGGCCGCTGCACTACTACCGGGAGAACGTCGAGGGCCTGCGCGTCCTGCTGGACGCCGTGACCACGGCGAAGGTGCCGTCCTTCGTCTTCTCCTCCTCGGCGGCCGTGTACGGCATGCCCGACGTGGACCTGGTCACGGAGGAGACCCCCTGCGTGCCGATGTCGCCCTACGGCGAGACGAAGCTGGCCGGTGAGTGGCTGGTCCGCGCCACGGGCCGGGCGACCGGGCTGTCGACCGCCTCCCTGCGCTATTTCAACGTGGCGGGCGCGGCGGGCCCGGAGCTCGCGGACGTCGGCGTGTTCAACCTCGTGCCCATGGTCTTCGAGAAGCTCACGGAGAACGCGCCGCCGCGCGTCTTCGGCGACGACTACCCGACCCCGGACGGCACCTGTGTACGCGACTACATCCACGTCGTCGACCTGGCCGAGGCCCATGTCGCCGCGGCCCGGGCCCTGCGCTCCTCCCCCGGCCGCGACCTCACGCTCAACATCGGCCGGGGCGAGGGGGTCTCCGTCCGGGAGATGATCGACCGCATCAACGCGGTCACCGGCCACGACCTCCCGCCCACGGTCACACCCCGCCGCCCGGGCGACCCGGCCCGCGTCGTCGCCTCCGCCGAGCGCGCGGCGGCCGAGCTGGGCTGGAAGGCCCGGCACGACGTCCAGGACATGATCACGTCGGCCTGGGAGGGGTGGGTACGGCTGCATCCCGAGGCGGGGCGGGGCTGATCGCCCCGGCAGCGCGACGGAGCCCCGGCACGCCCGACCAGGCGTCCGGGGCTCGTTCCCGCCCGGGGCGTGTCCGCGCGAGGCCGGGGTGCCACGCTCATGCCGCGGCCTCCCGCAGACGCCCCGGCCTCCAGCCGCCGACGGACACAGAACACCATTGCCCCCTGCCGGCCCGAGGGCACGGGAGGCGACGCCCCGGCGGCAGCCCCGTCGGGCCCGAGGGCCAGGTCTACAACGCCCGCAACCCCTCCGCCGTGGCCCGGGCCAGTGCCCCCAGGTAGCCCTTCGGCAGTTTCGGGCTGCGGATCACCACCGAGCGCCAGTAGAGCGGGCCGGAGATCAGGTCGAGGGCCAGGTCGCGGTCGAGGCCCTCGCGGACCTCGCCCCGCCGTTGCGCCGCCGTCACGATGCCGGTGGCGACCCCGTCCTGGCCCTCCCGCAGGGCCTTCTGAAGGGCGTCGGCGATGTCCGGATTGCGGGCCGCCTCCGCCTGGAGGTCGGGGATGACCTGCGAGGCGACAGGGTGGCGCAGGGCCCGGGACGTCACCTCGTACAGCAGCCGCAGGTCGCCCTCGAGGGAGCCGGTGTCCGGCGCGGGCAGCCCCTGCACGGCGAGCGCCGAGACGATGTCGAGGACCAGGTGCAGCTTGGAGCGCCAACGGCGGTACACCGCCGTCTTCCCGACCCCCGCCCGGCGTGCGATCCCCTCGATGGACATCCGCGCGTAGCCCACGGCCGCGAGCTCCTCGAAGACGGCCGTCCGGATGGCTTCGGTCACGTCCTCCCGCAGTACGGCCGCCCCCGCGGGGGCCCGGCGGCGCGGGGGCTGCTGGGGCTCGTCGGGCTTCGTCGTCATGCCGACAGCATAGGGCGTCACGACGGGACGGTTGCGTTCCGACGCTCGACCTGCGTACGCTCCCGTTACGACGATACGGTCCCGTCCCGACGTAAGAAGTCGTGAAGAGTCCGGTAAGAACCGCCTTTTGCGCACCGCTCTTCTCGACCTCACAGGCCCCACCCCCTCCCCCGAACGAAAGCAGCGGATGTGAGCCAGGTCCTCCACACACCGCCCCCGACACCGACCCCGGCCGACGACCTCGCGGCGCTCGCAGCCCGTCACGGCCTCACGGTCAGCGGCGCCCGCCCCGCCCTGCCCGAGTACGTCCGTCAGCTGTGGGCCCGCCGCCACTTCATCACCGCGTTCGCCACCGCCAAGCTCACCGCCCAGTACAGCCAGGCGAAGCTCGGCCAGGTCTGGCAGGTGATGACCCCACTGCTGAACGCGGCGGTCTACTACTTCATCTTCGGCGTGCTGCTGAACACCAAGAAGGGCGTGCCCGACTACATCCCGTTCCTGGTGACGGGCGTGTTCATCTGGACGTTCACGCAGAGCTCGATCATGGCGGGCACCCGCGCCATCTCCGGCAACCTCGGGCTCGTGCGGGCCCTGCACTTCCCGCGGGCCGCACTGCCGATCTCCTTCTGCCTCCAGCAGCTCCAGCAGTTGCTGTTCTCGATGGCCGCCCTGGTCGTCATCCTGCTCTGCTTCGGCGTGCCGGTCGCCGCCTCCTGGCTGCTGGCGGTCCCGGCCCTGACACTGCAGTTCACCTTCAACGCCGGCATGTCGTTGATCATGGCCCGGTGGGGTGCCAAGACCCCGGACATCGCGCAGCTGATGCCGTTCGTCCTGCGCACCTGGATGTACGTCTCGGGCGTCATGTGGAGCCTGGACAAGCTGGCCAAGAACGACCACCTGCCGCACGTGGTGAAGGTGGCACTGTCATCCAACCCGGCCGCCGTCTACATCGACCTGATGCGCTACGCCCTGATCGACAGCTTCCACGCGCGCCAGCTGCCGCACCACGTGTGGCCGCTGGCCATCGGCTGGGCGCTGGTCGCCGGCGTCGGCGGCTTCATCTACTTCTGGAAGGCTGAGGAGACCTACGGCCGTGGCTGAGAACCTGGGCGAGAAGATCCCCACCGTCGTCGCCGACGGCGTCGACATCGTCTACCGCGTCAACGGCACCGGCGCCGGACGCGGCTCCGCGACCGCCGCCCTCAACCGCATCCTGCGCCGCAAGCAGACCGAGAAGGCGGCGGGCGTGCGCCGCGTGCACGCCGTGAAGAACGTGTCCTTCGTCGCGTACCGGGGCGAGGCGATCGGCCTGATCGGCACCAACGGCTCGGGGAAGTCGACCCTGCTGAAGGCCGTCGCGGGGCTCCTCCCGGTGGAGAACGGCCATATCTACACCGACGGCCAGCCCTCCCTGCTCGGTGTCAACGCGGCCCTGATGAACGACCTGACCGGCGAGCGCAACGTGCACCTCGGCGGCCTGGCCATGGGCATGTCCCGCGAGCAGATCCGGGACCGCTACCAGGAGATCGTCGACTTCTCGGGCATCAACGAGAAGGGCGACTTCATCACGCTGCCGATGCGGACGTACTCGTCCGGCATGGCCGCCCGGCTGCGGTTCTCCATCGCCGCCGCCAAGGACCACGACGTGCTGCTGATCGACGAGGCGCTGGCCACCGGCGACCGCTCGTTCCAGACGCGCTCCGAGGAGCGCATCCGCGAGCTGCGCAAGCACGCGGGCACGGTGTTCCTGGTCAGCCACAACAACAAGTCGATCCGCGACACCTGTGACCGTGTGCTGTGGCTGGAGCGGGGCGAGCTGCGCATGGACGGGCCGACGGAGGACGTCCTCAAGGAGTACGAGGCGTTCACCGGGGACAAGTCCGCCAAGCCGAAGGTGCCCGTTCCCTCATGAGGCGCACCCAGGTCGGTCCTTTTGTCACATTGATGGCACCATGACCGAATAAGGTCCGCCTGGTGTGACGAGAGGGAGGAGCCCCGTGATGCCCGAGCTCAGCATCATCGTCCACGGGCCGAACGTGCAGGGCCACCTGACGGAACTCCTCGACTCCCTCGCCGCCCACCCCCTGCCGGACGCCGAGCTGATCGTGGCCGCGGTCGGCGACTGGGCCCGGGAGACGGCCGAACGGCACACCCCGGACGTCCAGGTCGTGCCGCTGCCCGACGGCACGGCCGACGCCGCGGCCCGGGCGGCGGGCGCGGCACGGGCCTCCGGGCACTGGCTGCACTTCGTCCACGCCAAGGACGGCCTGCCCGCCGGCACCCCGCGCACGGTTGCCGAGCGGGTCGCCGAACTCCCGGCCGAGGTGGACGTCCTGCTCCTGGACCACCTCCGCAGCACCTGGCACACCTCCGGCATGCCCTCCCCGGACGGCTCCCTGCTCGCCCGGGCGGGCCGTGCCGACGTCGCCCTCGACGACTGCGCGCCCCTGCTGCGGCTGACCCCGCTGCTCGGCACCCGCGTGCTGCGCGCGGACTTCTGGCGGGCGCACGAGCAGCAACTCACCACCGACGACGAGCCGTACGCCGCGCTGGCCGCCCTGCTGCTCGCCGACCGCGTCGCCTGCCTGCCGCACGTCGCCTACGAGGACCGCCGACTGCGCCCCGCGAGTCTGCCCCCGGTCACGCCCGAGCAGCGCTACGGCCTCGTCGAGCGCTACGAGTCCCTCCTCGACCTCACCCGTGACCGCCGCGCCGCGCACACCGTGCTCTACGACGTGATGGTCCGTGACTGCCTGCGTACCTTCGCCCGCGGTGGCATGGAGGATGAAGTCGCGCGGGAGTTCTTCCGCCGGGCGTCCCTGGCCGCCCTGCGCCGCCGCCCCGAGGGCCACCGCCGCCCGGCCGGCCTGGAAGGCGTCCGCCGCTCCCTGCTGGAGGAGGGCGCGTACGCAAAGTACCGGGCCTTCCAGGCCGTCAACCGCACCCGCCGCACCGCCAGGTCGGTCGTGCGGACCCGCAAGCGCCAGGTCGGCGCCAAGCTCCGCGACCACCAGTACCGCAGGGCACTCGGCCGCCCCGTGAACCCCCATCTGGCGGTGTTCTCGGCGTACTGGAACCGCGGGGTCGCCTGCAACCCGGCCGCGATCGCCGCCAAGCTCGCCGAACTCGCCCCGCAGATCCACCCGGTGTGGGTGGTGACCGGGGAGAGCGCGGCCCTCCTCCCGCCCGGAACCGACCATGTCGTGCCCGGCACCCGCCGCTACTGGGAAGTGCTGGCGAGCGCCAAGTACCTGGTCAACAACGTCAACTTCCCCAACGCGGTGGTCAAACGCCCGGACGCGATCCACGTCCAGACCCACCACGGCACACCGCTGAAGCGCATGGGCCTGGACCAGATGGCGTACCCGGCGGCCGCGAAGGGCATGGACTTCCAGGCGCTGCTGGAACGCATCGACAAGTGGGACTACAGCGTCTCCGCCAACAGCCACACCACCCGCATGTGGGAGCGCGCCTACCCCTCGCACTACGTCTCCCTGGACCACGGCTATCCGCGCAACGACGTCTACTACACCGCCGGCGCCGCCGACATCCGCGCGATCCGCGACCGCCTCGGCATCGCCCCGGGCGACCGGGCCGTCCTCTACGCGCCCACCCACCGCGACTACGAGGCCGGCTGGACGCCCCGCCTGGACCTCGCGGCCCTCGCCGACCGCCTCGGCGAGGACACGGTCCTGCTCGTCCGCGGCCACTACTTCTACGGCGGCGCCGCCTCCCCCCTCAGCAACCTGCGCCGCACGGGCCGGATCATCGACGTCTCCTCCTACGACCCGGTGGAGGAGCTGTGCCTGGCGGCCGACGCCCTGGTCACGGACTACTCCTCGATCATGTTCGACTACGCCAACCTCGACCGGCCGATCGTCATCCACGCCGACGACTGGGAGACGTACCGCACGACCCGCGGCGTCTACTTCGACCTGATGGCCGAGGCCCCGGGCCCGGTGGCACGCACCCAGCAGGAGCTGACGGAGATCCTCACCACCGAGGCCTGGCGCGACGAGGGCGCCGCGAAGACCCGGGCCGTCTTCCGGCGCCGGTTCTGCGAGTACGACGACGGACGCGCCGCCGAACGCGTCGTACGCCGGGTCTTCCTCGGCCAGGACGAGGGGGACCTGCCGCCGGTGCTGCCGCTCGACGAGCGCACCCCCGCCCCGACCCCGCAGGAGGCGACCGCATGAGCACCCCCGACGTCACCGTGACGGTCATCGTCCACAACGACGCCGAACGCCTCACCCGCGCGGTCGACTCGGTGCGCCGGCAGACCCACCCGAACCTCGAGATCGTCATCAGCGACGACCACTCGACGGACGGGACACCGGAGGTGGCCAGGCGGCTGGCGGCCCAGGACCCCCGCATCCGCTACCTCCGTCTGGAGCGGAACAGCGGCGGCTGCAGCGCACCCCGCAACCGGGCCCTGGAGATCGCCCGGGCGCCGTTGCTGATGTTCCTCGACAGCGACGACGAACTCCCCGACAACGCCGTCGAACTGCTGCTCGCCGCGCACCGGGAACGCGAGCTCGACTTCGCGATGGGCGCGGTGCAGCGGGTCCGGGTGGACAACGGCCGCCGCTCGACGTGGATGCCGCACCTGGTCGCCGAGCGCCGCACCCTCGACGGCATCGAGGCCGACCCGCGCCTGCTCTTCGAGCACCTGTCGACCAGCAAGATGTACAGCCGCGCCTTCCTCGACCGGCACGGCCTGCGCTTCCCCGAGGGCATCCACTACGAGGACCAGCTGTTCTCGGCGCAGGCGTACTGCCTGGCCGAGAGCTTCACGATCATCCCGGAGCCGGTCTACCGCTGGTACGTGGCCCCCTTCGCGGCCTCGGAGGCGGCCTCGATATCCAACCAGCGGCACAAGCTCGCCAACGTCCGGGACCGGATCCACGTCCAGCACCTCATCGACGCGTTCCTCGCCGAGAGCGGGCACGCCTCGCTGCGCGAGGACAAGGACCACAAGTTCCTCAAGCACGACTTCCGGATGTACGCCGGTGACCTGCCCTACCGGGACGACGCCTGGCTGACGTCCTTCGCGGACCTCGTCACCCCCTACCTCGACACCCTCGCCCCGGGCGCGTTCGCCCGCCTTCCCCGTGCCGAGCGCGTGGTCCTCCAGCTGATCCGCGACCGACGCCTGCCGGAGGCCCGACTGGCGGCCCGGGTCCTGGGCCACGGCGTGGCACCGCGGCACGTGACGACGGATGAGGAAGGCCGCACCTACTGGGGCGAGAAGGTCCCCGCGTCGGAGTGGTCCCGCCGCGAACTGGACGTCACCGACCTCGAGTTGGAGACGCGCCCCTTCCCGAGCGCCCAGTTCCGCCACGAGATCACGGACATCACCAGAGGCCCGGGCGCTTCGATCGACCTCACGATCCGCACGTACGACCCGGCGCTGCGCCTCCCCGTCGGCCCCCGGCGCGCGACACTCCTCATCGCCCCGGGCGGCCGCCGCCTCAGCGTCCACTTCCGTCTCTCCCCGCTCCGCCCGGGCATCTTCGAGGGCCACGTCCACCTGGACCTGGCGGCAGCCTCCCTCCCCGTCCAGGGCTTCGCGGGGATCCGCCACCCCCTGCTCCGCCTCCAGCACCAGGGCCTGTCCCACACGGGCCTTCTCCTGGCCCCCTTGACCTTCCCGACCCTGACGACACGCGTACCGTCCCACCACCTGACGGTGGAACCGGAGGGTCACGGCCCGGGCCGCCTGCAGGTCCGCTGGGAGCCGGTGGGCGTGACGGCCAGGGTGATTCGCCCGCTGGTCCGCCGAGCGGCCCGGCCGAGGGTGAAGAGGGCGGTGCGGTTGGTGGCGAGCGCGCTCGGGTAGACCGCGCCGCCGGGGCGACACCCCTCGCGCCTCTCCAGGCGGGCCGCGCCTGATTCACCGCACCACCGCGTACAGCACCTGCCCCTGCGGCCCCCGGACCACCTCCCGCAGCCCGGCGGCCCGCGCACCCACCCCCGCGACAACCCACCGCACGCCGTACTCCCGCAGAATCTCCCGCCGTTCCTTCTCCGGCGTCCCGGCCGCGAAGTACCGCCGCACAGCCCGCTCCCGGCCCGCCTCGTCCGGCAGGAAGAAGTCGGGGTACCCGGGCGCCACCGTGTACGCCCCGTACGCCGGGATCTGCCGGGCCGGCCGCCCCGCCCGGGCCATCACCACGTCCCCGTACTTCACCCAGGGCGTCATCCAGTGGTACCCCGCCCACGGCCGCCGGTACCTCTCCGCGACGGCCTCCGGCAGAAGGCCTGGCTTGACGACGTACCCGACCGTCCCCACCTGCGTCCACGCGCCCAGTGCCAGCGCCGCGCCCAGCACACACGCCCACCCCACCCGCACGGCACGTCGCCCGGCTCCCACCACCTCCAGCCCCGCCGCGATCTGCGCCGGGATCAACGCCGCCGGCAAGGCCCGCCCCCACGAGTAGTGCCCGCTCAGCCCACCCGCCGCCACCACGACCACCCCGAGCACGAAGAACAGCACCAGCGGATCCCACCGGTCCCGCCCCCAACGCACCCCGAGGGCGACCACCCCGAGCAGCACCAGCCAGTACCGCCCGATCAGGTCGTCGTACAACGGCCGGTGCACCGCCTCCAGCCCGTCCCCCGCTCCGAGCAGCGCGAAGAAGTCGTAGTACGGCCACAGGAGCAGCACCCCGAGCCCGACCGCCAGGCCGCCCCCGAGCCGCAGCCACACGCTCCGGTCCGGCCGCGCGGCGACCACCGTCGCGATCACCCCCAGCGACGCCACCACGCCCGAGAACTGATGGCACAGCAGGATCACCGCCCACAGCACCCCGAGCCCGAGCCACGCCCCCGGCCCGGCGTCACCGCGCACCGCCCGCCCCAGCCACGCCCAGAGGTGAAACGCGAGCCCCAGCGCGAACACGCTCGGGTACGACACCGTCAGGGCGAGCGAGTTGAGCCCGTAGAAGCCGCTCCAGTTGAACAGGGCCGTCCCCCACAGCAACAACAGACTCAGCACGGCCAGGGCGGGCGCGGCGCGATGGCCGCTCAGCGTCCGTACGTACCGCCACACCCCCGTCACCAGCAACCCGAGCCCGGCCAGCGCTCCCAGCCGCAGCACCACGAAGACGGACAGGTCGCTCACCCGTGCGAGGCAGCCGAGCACCAGCATCCAGGGCGAGTAGTACGGGCTCGGCGTGGCCGCGTCGACGAGCGGATTGCCCGGGGCGACGAGACTGTGGCGCAGACGCTGGATGGTCGCCGCGTGCATCCCGAGGTCCCCGGCCCACGGCAGCCGGACGATGACCAGGAGCAGGAGCAGGACGACCACCGCGGCGGCGGCCTGCGCGGCGACGACGGCCGGCCTAGGCGCGGCGCGCATCGTGCTGGAACACCCAGGTCCGGTAGACGAGGAAGCGGAAGGCGGAGGCCAGGAGGATGGACAGCGCCTTGACCGCGTTCGATTCGAACGGCCCGGCCAGCCCGAGCCCGTGATAGCCCGCGTAGAACAGGCCGCTCTCCATGACGACACCGATCCCGCTGAAGGCGAAGAACAGCACGATCTGGCTCCGGGTCCGGGACGCCCGGTCGCGGTAGGTGACGTACCGGAAGCCGAGGTAGTTGCTGCTCATGGCGACCAGACTGGCCAGCACGGTGGCCACCATGGCGGGCCAGAGCAGCCCGTGCAGGAGCACGTTGAACACCAGGAGGTTCACGGCCACACCGCTGCCGCCGACCAGCGCGAAGTTCACCACTTCGAGGACGACGCGCCGGATCGGCCGGGCGGGAGCGGCCACGCGCTCCTCGGACAAATTCACAGTCACGCCCCAAGCCTTAGCCGGATTCGGTAAGTCCTCCACTCGAATCGCCCTAAAGCGGGCCAAGAACAAGCGCCCCGGGCCGGCACCGGCCCGGGGCGCTCAGAACGCCGTACGCCCTACGAGTGCGTCCGCAGCAACGTCCTCATCGTGCGCATCGCCACCGACAGGTTGGCGAGGTCGAACGCGTCGGAGCTCTGGATCTCCTCCAGTGTGCTGCGCGCCCGGCCGAGGATCGCCGCGTTCTTCTGCTCCCAGGCCTTGTAGCGCTGCTCGGGCGTCGAGCTGCCGTCGCCCACCGCGAGGACGTCGGCGGTCAGCGCCGCGTGCGCCGCGTACAGGTCCTCGCGGATGGCCGCGCGGGCCATGGACTGCCAGCGGTCGGCGCGGGGCAGCTCGATGATGCGGTCCATGAGCTGGGTGATGCGCAGCCGGTCGGCGAGGTCGTAGTAGACCTCGGCGACGTCCATCGGCTCCCGGCCCATCCGGTCCGCGACCGAGACGATGTCCAGTGTCGGGAAGGCGGAGGAGAAGCCCGCCACCCGCGTGGCGAGTTCGTCCGGGACGCCCGCGTCCGTCAGCTCGTCGTGGATCTTCTGGTACCACTCCAGGTCGGCGCCGCGCAGCAGCTTCGGCAGCTGCCCCCAGACCTGCTCGACCCGGTCGGCGAAGAAGTCGACCGTCTCCGCCAGCTGCAGCGGCTGCGGCCGGTTGTTGAGCAGCCAGCGCGTGCCGCGCTCCACCAGGCGCCGGGAGTGCAGCCGGATCCGGGTCTGGACATCGGCCTCGACCTTGTTGTCGAGCGCCTCCACCCCGTCCCACACCGGGTACTGGCGGAAGATCTCCCGGGCCGCGGTCTGCGCCCGCACGATCTCCTCCAGCGACGCCCCGGTCTCCTCGCGCAGGCGGTGCAGATACGTCGTTCCGCCCGTGTTGACCGTGTCGTTGACCAGGACCGTCGTGGTGATCTCGCGGCGCAGCGGGTGGCCGTCGAGCCGGTCGGGGAACTGCTCGCGCAGCTCGGTCGGGAAGTACGCGTGCAGCAGACCCTTGAGGTAGGGGTCGTCCGGCAGCGAGGTGTGCAGCAGTTCCTCGGCGACCGTGATCTTCGTGTACGCCAGCAGGACGGCCGTCTCCGGGCCGGTCAGGCCCTGGCCCTGGGCGAGGCGCTCGCGGATCTGCCGGTCGGTGGGCAGGAACTCCAGCGCCCGGTCGAGGTGCCTCTCCCTGACCAGGTGCTTCATGAAGCGCTGCTGGGCGTGCAGCATGGCGCCGGACTGGGCGAGGGCGTTGGCGATCGCCGTGTTCTGCGCGTAGTTGTTGCGCAGCACCAGGTGGCCGACTTCGTCGGTCATGTCGGCGAGCAGCTTGTTGCGCTGCTTGACGGTCATGTCGCCGTCCGCGACCAGGCCGTTGAGCAGGATCTTGATGTTCACCTCGTGGTCGGAGGTGTCCACGCCCGCGCTGTTGTCGATGGCGTCGGTGTTGATCCGGCCGCCGTGCAGCGCGAACTCGATCCGGCCGAGCTGGGTCAGGCCCAGGTTGCCGCCCTCGCCGACGACCTTGACGCGCAGGTCCTTGCCGTCGACGCGGATGGCGTCGTTGGCCTTGTCGCCGACGTCGGCGTTGGACTCGGCCGAGGACTTGACGTACGTGCCGATGCCGCCGTTCCACAGCAGGTCCACCGGGGCCTGGAAGATCGCCTTCATCAGGTCGGCGGGGGTCAGTTTGGTGACCTTGGCCTCGATGCCGAGGGCCTCGCGGATGTGGGCGTTGACCGGGATCGCCTTGGCCGTGCGCGGGAAGATGCCGCCGCCGGCCGACAGCAGCTCCTTGTCGTAGTCCTCCCAGCTGGAGCGGGGCAGCTCGAACAGGCGGCGGCGCTCGGCGTAGGAGGTGGCGGCGTCCGGGTTCGGGTCGATGAAGATGTGCCGGTGGTCGAAGGCGGCCACCAGCCGGATGTGCTCGGAGAGCAGCATGCCGTTGCCGAACACGTCGCCGGACATGTCGCCGATGCCGACGACCGTGAAGTTCTCGGTCTGGGTGTCCACGCCCAGCTCCCGGAAGTGCCGCTTGACGGACTCCCAGGCGCCGCGGGCGGTGATGCCCATGCCCTTGTGGTCGTAGCCTGCGGAGCCGCCGGAGGCGAACGCGTCGCCGAGCCAGAAGTTGTACTTCTCGGCGACCCCGTTGGCGATGTCGGAGAAGGTCGCGGTGCCCTTGTCGGCGGCGACGACGAGGTAGGTGTCGTCCTCGTCGTGCCGGACCACGTCGGCCGGGGGCACGACCTCGCCGGCGACCATGTTGTCGGTGATGTCGAGCAGTGCCGAGATGAACGTCTTGTAGCTGGCGATGCCCTCGGCCATCCACGCGTCCCGGTCGACGCTCGGGTCGGGCAGCTGCTTGGCGACGAAGCCGCCCTTGGCACCGACCGGCACGATGACGGTGTTCTTCACCATCTGCGCCTTGACCAGGCCGAGGATCTCCGTGCGGAAGTCCTCACGCCGGTCGGACCAGCGCAGGCCACCGCGCGCGACCTTGCCGAAGCGCAGGTGCACGCCCTCGACGCGCGGCGAGTACACCCAGATCTCGAACGCCGGGCGCGGCGCCGGCAGGTCGGGGATGGCCTGCGGGTCGAACTTCATGGAGACGTAGTCGTGCGGCTTGCCGCCCGCCGCCTCCTGGAAGAAGTTGGTCCGCAGCGTCGCCTTGATGACGGTGAGGAAGGACCGGAGGATCCGGTCCTCGTCGAGGGAGGCCACCTGGTCGAGGGCCGCGTCGACCTCTTCGAGCAGCGCGTCCACGATCTCGTGTCCCGCGCGCTGCCGGTCCGGCGACATCCGCGCCTCGAACAGGGAGACGAGCAGGCGGGTGGTGTGGACGTTGTTGCGGAGGGTGTCCTCCATGTAGTCCTGGCTGAACGTCGACGCCGCCTGCCGCAGGTACTTCGCGTACGCCCGCAGCACCGTCGCCTGCCGCCAGGTCAGCCCGGCGCTCAGCACGAGGGCGTTGAAGCCGTCGTTCTCCGCCTTGCCGGTCCAGGTGGCGGCGAAGGCGTCCTGGAACCGCTCACGGGCGTCGTCGCCGAGGTAGTCGCCGCCGTTCCGCGAGCGGGGCATGCGCAGGCCGAAGTCGTAGATCCAGGCCACGCTCCGGTCCGGGCAGCGCAGGTCGTAGGGCCGCTCGTCGACGACCTCGACGCCGAGCCGGTTGAGGACCGGCAGCACGGCCGACAGGGAGATCGCGTCACCCGTGCGGTAGATCTTGAAGCGCCGCTCCTCGGGGGCGGCACCCACCGGCTCGTACAGACTGAGCGCGAAGTCAGTGCCCTCCTCGGCGTTCAGCTGTTCGAGGTGGATGAGGTCGGCGACCGCGGCGCGCGGGTTGTGGTCGGCCTTGTAGCCCTCGGGGAAGGCGTGCGCGTACCGGCGCATCAGTTCCGCCGCGTGCTCCTCGCCGAGCTCGGCGTTGAGCGCCTCGGCGAAGGCGTCCTCCCAGGAGCGGGCGGCCTCCACCAGCCGGGCCTCGATGCGCTCCTTGTCGGCGTCGGACAGCTGCTCCAGCTCGGTGCCCTGCGGGACCCGGACCACGAAGTGCAGCCGCGAAAGGATCGACTCGGTGTTCCACGCCGTGAAGTCGACGCTGATGCCGCCGAGCTCCTCCTTCAGGATCTCGATGATCCGCAGGCGGACGGCCGTGGTGTAGCGGTCGCGCGGGAGGTAGACGAGGGCCGAGTAGTAGCGGCCGTACTCGTCCTGGCGCAGGTAGAGCCGGAGACGCCGGCGCTCCTGCAGGTAGAGCACGGAGGTGACGATGGCCCGCAGCTCGTCGACCGGGGTCTGGAACAGCTCGTCGCGCGGATACGTCTCCAGGATCTGCAGCAGGTCGCGCCCGTCGTGGCTGTTGGGCGAGAACCCGGCCTGCTCCAGGACCTCCTCGACCTTGCGCCGGATCACGGGGACCCGGCGCACGGACTCGGTGTAGGCGGCGGAGGAGAACAGTCCGAGGAACCGGCGTTCACCGACGACATTGCCGTCGGCGTCGAACTTCTTCACCCCGATGTAGTCCAGGTACGACGGCCGGTGCACGGTCGCCCGGCTGTTCGCCTTGGTCAGCACGAGCAGCTTGTGCTCACGCGCCTTGGCCCGGGCGTCGGCGGGCAGCCGCTCGAACGACGGGCTGACCGGGTGGCTCTCCTCGGCGGCGTGGTGCGGGTCCGCGCGCAGTATGCCGAGCCCGGTGCCGGGGACGGCGGCCAGCGAGTCGTCGTCGCGCAGCTGGTACTCGCGGTAGCCGAGGAACGTGAAGTGGTCGTCGGCCAGCCAGCGCAGCAGCTCGCGGGCCTCCTCGACCTGGGGTCCGGGCAGGTCGCCGGGGATGGGCTCGTCCGGCAGCCCCTCCGCCAGCCGGATCGCCGCGTCCCGCATCTTGCCCCAGTCCTCGACGGCCTCACGGGCGTCGGACAGCACGCGCAGCAGGTCGGCGGTGATCTGCTTCAGATCGGCGCGGTCGGTCTCGCGGTCGATCTCGACGTGGATCCAGGACTCGACGTGCGCGTCGTGCGGGAGGTCGCCGGTGGCCGGGGTGGGCAGCAGCTCGATGAGCTTTCCGGTGACGTCGCGCCGCACCACGAACTGGGGGTGGATGACCACGTGGATCCCGCGCCCCTGCCGCGTCAGCTCGTTGGTGACGGAGTCGACGAGGAAGGGCATGTCGTCGGTGACGACTTCCACGACCGAGTGGCTGCAGGTCCACCCGTTCTCTTCGACGGTGGGAGTGTGCACCCGCACGTTGGCCGTGCCCTGGGGGCGGTTCTCGGCCAGCCGGTAGTGCGATACGGCGGCTCCGAAGACATCGACCGGGTCGCGGTCGGCGAGGTCCTCCGGGGCCGTGTGCAGGTAGTAGCGCTGGAGGAACGTGAGCAGGGACTCGCGGTCCGGAGCTTCCTGGGCGTCTGGGGTCTCCTCGCCCGTCGACCCGGTCGGTAGGTGCCCCCCGACCGGGCTGTTCTCAGCTACCCGGGTGGCCCTCTCGAGCAACTCGGCCTTGGCTTCGTCCAGCTTGGTCTGCATTGTCCTCTGGCTCCTGTCGCGCGCCTTTGCGTGACGTAGAAGGAAGTACGGCCTCTGCGCTTACGACGTCACGTCGTGACACGGGGTATCCGGTCTGTGCCGACGCTATGCCGCAAGGTGAGATGAGCGGGGGTGTCTGAGCCATTCTTGAGCTGCTCCACCGGTGTGACGCTGCCCTCTGTGACGCCTGGGTCCGGGTGGCGCTCGGCGTCCCGGGAGTCTGTGATGCCCCGACCCGCCCGCGAAGACCAGCGACCGCCGCCCGGACACGGATGTCGTCCGTGCTCTCCGGGCGCAGGGCAGGGACGACGATGTCCCCGCGAACTATCGCGCTGATCACGCCACCAAGGCTATCGCTCCCGACGGGGGCCCCGTCATGAGCCGTATGTGTACAAAACCAGCCGTGGAAGTTTGACGTTCTGCACAGTGCCGCCGCGGGAAGACGGACTCAGCAGCGCCCCATCGGCCTCAACAGCGACACCGAGCGCCTCTGGCTAGGCCGCCAGCTGCTCCGCCTCAGCGACCGCTTCCTCCAGCGTGTCCACCACAGGCACTCCCACCGCTTCCAGGCTCGCCCGACTGTGCGACCCCCCGGTGTACAGCACAGCCCGCGCCCCCACATGCAGCGCGGCCACCGCATCGTCCGCGGCGTCCCCGATCACCACCGTGCGCTCAGGGTCCACCCCAGTCAGCGACCCCAGATGCCGCACCATGTGCTCGGCCTTGCTGCCCCCGGACGGCCCGGTCCGCCCGTCCACCCGTATGAAGTGCGGCTCGATCCCGAACCCCCGCACCAGCGGCACGAGCTCCTCGTGCACGTACATGCTCAGAATCGACTGGCTGCGCCCCGTGGACCGCCACCCGGCCAGCAGCTCCACGGCCCCCACGGTCAGCCCGCAGGCCGTCCGATGCTCGGCGTAGTACCGATGGAAGACGTCATCCATGGCCTCCCACTCGGCCTCGGTCGGCAGCCGCCCCATCAGCCGCTCGTAGAACTTCGGCACCGGCACGCAGTACAGCTCCCGGTACTGCTCCAGCGTCAGCGGCGCCAGCCCCAGCTCGGCGAACGCCGCGTTCGTCGCCCCGATGATCGCGTCGATGTCATGGAACAGCGTCCCGTTCCAGTCCCAGACAATGTGCGCGCCCGTCTTCGTCCCCATGCCCCAGAACGTACCCGCCCCCACTGACAATCAAGAGAGCGGCACCTCAACGCGCCCCCGCCGGGAGGTTCGCTCAGTCCTCGCGCCCCACCAGGTTCGGGATCTCCTGCGTGGCGAACCACAGCAGCTCGTGGTCCTCCGCCCCGTCCACCACGAACCGCGCGTCGTCGTCCCCGCCGTCCGCCGCCGGCAGCGCATCGGCCGCCGCCGTCACGTCCGCCTCCGCGTCCGCCGCGTCGACATGCACCGACGCCGCCTTGCTCAGCGGCATCGGCCCCGCGACCCGCACCTCCCCCAGCGCCGCCGGATCGAGCCCCCGGTCGGGGTCCGCGCTCGCGGCCCGGTCGGCCACGTCGACGGCGACCACGACCCGGCGCCGCGGCGCCTGCGGGTCGGCCGCCAGCAGCCGCAGCGAGGCCAGCGCGGCCCTGCTCAGCGCCGCGTACTCCAGTTCCTCGATGTCGTCGGAGAGGTACCACTCGCGCAGCCCGGGCGTCACGGCGTACGCGACGAACGGCCCGTCCGCGAGCTCGCCCGTTTTGTACGCCTCGGCGAGACCGGGGAGGGTCAGGGGCACGTAGACACGCATGGCTGGCCGCTTTCGTGGGGGGCGGAGGGCTACGGAGGGCCTTCAGGATACGTGCGGGGCGTCCCCTTTCGAGTCCCGCCCCGTGACGCCGGACGCGTCCACCCCGGGCCCAGAATTCACCCGCCGCACCCCCGTGGCTGCGGGCTTCACCCCCGAGACATCACCCGGATAAGTGAACCTCCCGGCGCCGCCGACGCGAGCTCCGTCTCCTTGCTCCGGTCCCGACCCACCCCGTACAAGATCCCCAACCTGAAGTTACTCCCCGGTATCCGCCGGGCCCACGAAACGGGGACCCCCGATGCACAAGGTCATGACCAGGGCACACCGCCCGGCCTCCCGCCCCCCGGTCCGCCGGGACCAGCGCGGCCCCGGCACCACAGCCGTGTCCCGCGCCCCGGGCAGCACCGCGGCCCGCGCCCCGCGCACCACGGCCCCACCCGCGGCCGGCACCCCGGTCTCAGGCGCGACGGGCGCCACGCCCCCGGCGACCACCGCCGGCCCCGCCCCACGCACGACCGGCACCACGCCCCCACCCGCTACGGACCCCACTGTCGGCAGCACCGTCCGACGCACCACGGGCACCACCGCTCCACCCACCGCCGGCAGCACCGCCCTGCCGCGCACCTCCGGCGGTACCACCCCACCCCGTACCCCCGGCGGCGGCTCCATCCGTACAACGGCGGCCGACGGTCGCCCCCCGGCCTCCACCCGCGCCGAGCGCCCTCGCACCCGCCCCATCGACACGCGCCCACCGGCCGCTTCCGGCACCCGCCGACCGCCTCTCCACGGCGCGCGCACAGCACTCCACAGCGCTCCGCACAGCGCTTCCTCGACGCCCACCCGAGCCATCACCCCTGCGCCCTCGGACGCCGCCTCCCCGGCGTCCGTGAAGACCACCACCCCGGCCTCCCCGCAGACCACCCCTCGCGTCCCGCCGCAGAGCCCCCGCCGGCCGATCCCCCACCCCCTCCCCACCGACCTCTTCGCCGATCTCCTCCTCGCCGTCCTGAGCGGCCAACGCCCCGTCCACTCGATGCTCCGCCACACCCGCGGCCGCGCCTACGACGAACTGGCCTGGCTGGCCGAACGCGGCCCCCTGCGCACCCGCGGTGTCCGCCCCGTCGTCCGGGACATCGGCTACTTCGAACCCCGCCCGGGGGCCATCGAGGCCTTCGCCCGGATCGGTGCCGGCGACCGACTGCGCGCGATGGCCTTCCGTCTGGAACTCGGCCAGGACCGCCGCTGGCGCTGCACGGCCGTGGAACTCGGCGGCCCCCGCCCACCGCGTGCCGAGGCCGACTGAACCGCCCGGGTTCGCACCCGGCGGCCTGGCCGGCCCACGGGAAAGCCGAAGGGCCGGACACCCTCGGGTGTCCGGCCCTTCAAGCCACTACCGTGCCTCGGTGGGCGTCACTTCTTGCGACGCCCCCGGCCCTTCGCCTGCTTCCGGCGCTCCGCGCGCGTGAGGCCGTCGGCCTCGGAACGCACCGGCTCGCCGTCCTCGGTGAAGTCGCCCTCGATGGTGCCGCCCTCACCGTCGACGGTCGGCGCCGAGAAGTGGAGGTTGCGCCGCTGGGGGACGTCGAGCCCCTTGGCGCGGATCTCCGGCCGCGCACCGGCCTGCGCCGGCACCGCGTCGTGCTTCTCCAGGTCGGCCACCGGCTTGGTGTCCTCGACCGGGACCTCCTCGACCTGCTGCTCGACCTGGACCTCCAGGTTGAACAGGTAACCGACGGACTCCTCCTTGATGCCGTCCATCATGGCCTGGAACATGTCGAAGCCCTCGCGCTGGTACTCGACCAGCGGGTCCTTCTGCGCCATCGCGCGCAGGCCGATGCCCTCCTGGAGGTAGTCCATCTCGTAGAGGTGCTCGCGCCACTTGCGGTCGAGGACCGACAGCACGACCCGGCGCTCCAGCTCACGCATGATCTCGGAGCCGAGCTGCGCCTCACGCGCCTGGTACTGCTCGTGGATGTCGTCCTTGATGGAGTCACCGATGAACTCCGCGGTCAGCCCGGCCCGGTCGCCGGCCGCCTCCTCGAGCTCCTCGACCGTGACGTTGCACGGGTAGAGCTGCTTGAAGGCACCCCACAGCCGGTCGAGGTCCCAGTCCTCGGGGAAGCCCTCGGCGGTCTCGGCCTGGACGTACGCGTCGATGGTGTCGTCCATGAAGTGCTGGATCTGCTCCTGCAGGTCCTCACCCTCCAGGACGCGGCGCCGCTCGCCGTAGATGACCTCGCGCTGGCGGTTGAGGACCTCGTCGTACTTCAGGACGTTCTTGCGGGTCTCGAAGTTCTGCTGCTCGACCTGCGACTGGGCGGAGGCGATCGCCCGCGTGACCATCTTGTTCTCGATCGGCACATCGTCCGGGACGTTCGCCATCGACATCACGCGCTCGACCATCTGGGCCTTGAACAGCCGCATCAGGTCGTCGCCGAGGGAGAGGTAGAAGCGGGACTCGCCCGGGTCGCCCTGACGGCCGGAACGACCGCGCAGCTGGTTGTCGATACGCCGCGACTCGTGCCGCTCGGTGCCCAGCACATAGAGGCCGCCGAGCTTCTCGACCTCGTCCTTCTCGGCCTGGACGGCCTTCTCGGCCCGCTTGAGCGCCTCGGGCAGGGCGTGCGCCCACTCCTCGATGTGCTCCTCGGGGTCGAGGCCGCGCTGGCGCAGCTCCGCCTCGGCGAGGTCCTCGGGGTTGCCGCCGAGCTTGATGTCCGTACCACGGCCGGCCATGTTCGTGGCCACCGTGACCGCGCCCTTGCGGCCGGCCTGGGCGACGATCGTCGCCTCACGGTCGTGCTGCTTGGCGTTCAGCACCTCGTGCTGGATGCCGCGCTTGCTGAGCTGCTGCGAGAGGTACTCGGACTTCTCGACCGAGGTGGTGCCGACGAGGATGGGCTGCCCCTTGCGGTGCTTCTCCTCGATGTCGTCGACTACCGCCTCGAACTTGGCGACCTCGGTCCGGTAGATCAGGTCCGACTGGTCCTTGCGGACCATCGGCCGGTTGGTCGGGATCGGCACCACGCCGAGCTTGTAGATCTGGTGGAACTCGGCGGCCTCGGTCATCGCCGTACCGGTCATACCGCACAGGCCCGGCTGTTCCTTGCCGTTGCGGTCGTGGCGCTTGTAGAGACGGAAGAAGTTCTGGAGGGTGATCGTGGCGAGGGTCTGGTTCTCGTCCTTGATCGGCACCCCCTCCTTCGCCTCGATCGCCTGGTGCATGCCCTCGTTGTAACGGCGGCCCGCGAGGATACGTCCGGTGTGCTCGTCGACGATCATGACCTCGTCGTCGATGATGACGTAGTCCTTGTCCTTCTTGAAGAGCTCCTTGGCCTTGATGGCGTTGTTCAGGTAGCCCACGAGCGGGGTGTTCACCGACTCGTAGAGGTTGTCGATGCCCAGCCAGTCCTCGACCTTGGCGACACCGGACTCGTGGATGGCGACGGTGCGCTTCTTCTCGTCGACGTCGTAGTCGCCGGTCTCCTCGATGCCCTTGAGCGGCTGGCCCGCCTCGCCGCGCTTCAGGCGCTTGACCAGCTTGGCGAAGTCGCCGTACCACTTGGTGGCCTGGTCGGCCGGGCCGGAGATGATCAGTGGCGTACGGGCCTCGTCGATGAGGATGGAGTCGACCTCGTCGACGATGGCGAAGTTGTGGCCGCGCTGGACGAGCTCGTCCTTGGACCACGCCATGTTGTCGCGCAGGTAGTCGAAGCCGAACTCGTTGTTCGTGCCGTAGGTGATGTCGCAGGCGTACTGCTCGCGGCGCTGAGCCGGCGTCATGTTGGCGAGGATGCAGCCGACGGTCAGGCCCAGGAAGCGGTGGACGCGGCCCATCATCTCGGAGTCGCGCTCGGCCAGGTAGTCGTTGACCGTGATGATGTGGACGCCGTCGCCGGACAGCGCGTTCAGATACGCCGGCAGCGTGCCGACGAGTGTCTTGCCCTCACCGGTCTTCATCTCGGCCACGTAACCCATGTGCAGGGCGGCGCCGCCCATCATCTGCACGTCGTAGTGGCGCTGGCCGAGGACGCGCTTGGCGGCCTCGCGGACCGTGGCGAACGCCTCGGGCAGCAGGTCGTCCAGGCTCTCACCGTCGGCGTACCGCTGCTTGTACTCATCGGTGAGGGCCCTCAGCTCGGCGTCGGAGAGGTCGGCGAAGTCCTCTTCGATGGAGTTGACCTGGTCCGCGATGCGGTGCAGCTTGCGCAGGATCTTGCCTTCGCCTGCACGCATGATCTTGGAGAGGACGGACACGGGGGTTGGTCTCCTTGCCGGTCGGGCCTGGGACGGTCGGTTACCACTTGACTTACTGAGCAACGGCCATCGTATGCGAGGACCCCGCCGCGCCGGGAGGGCCTGCCGAGACGGCTACCGTCCACTGCTTCAATTCTGATTCACGTCTGCTTCAAAGGGACAACGTCCGGCCCCCTCGGATGGTGCCGCATCCCTCCACCGAAATGCGCCAGGCGTGATCACTGCCTCACCGAAAGTAAAGGAATGGCGCCCGCGAGCGCCCTCCGATCAGAATCGGCCGATGGACCCCGTCACCCTCACCACGGACCGCCTCCTGCTGCGCACGGTCGGCCCCCGGGACACCGACGCGGTGTACGACGCCTGCCAGGACCCCGACATCCAGCGCTGGACCACGATCCCCTCGCCCTACTTCCGCGAACATGCCCGAGGCTTCACGGAGCAGATGGTTCCGGACGGCTGGGCGGACGGCTCCATGTTCACCTTCGGCGTCTTCCTGCACTCCGGAGAACTGGCGGGCATGCTCGGCCTCACCATGCGCGCCCTCGGCATGGCCGAGATCGGCTTCTGGGCCCCGAAGGAGCACCGCGCCGGCGGCTACATCACGGAAGCCACCCTCACCGCCTGCCGTTGGGCCTTCACGCACGCCGCGCTCGACCGCATCGAATGGCGCGCGGAGGTGGGCAACCGGGCCTCCCGCGCGGTGGCCGAACGCGCGGGCTTCACGATCGAGGGCACGCTGCGCTCCGCGACGAACAACAAGGGAGTACGCCGGGACACCTGGGTGGGTTCCCTGCTCCCCTCGGACCTGGGCCTCCCGTCGACGGCCCCGTACCTACCGGCGCCCGCATAGCTGCCCTGCAGCTCTGCAGCTCTGCAGCTCTGCAGCTCTGCAGCTCTGCAGCTCTGCAGCGGGTGATCGTGCCGCTGGGGCGACGGGCGTGCTCTGCTCGAGCGAAGCCGCGAAGCCTGGGGGGTGCAGCGGCTCCTCGCACCGCCGAGCTGCGGGCCGCCCCGCCACGGCACCAACGCCCGGCACCGAACAGCACCGCAGGTCACACCCCACTGTCAGTCCCGCCCCCTATCGTGCCGACCATGACCACCCCGCGCCCCACCGCAGACCTCTCCGCAGACGAGGCCCGCAGAATCGCGCTCCGAGCCCAAGGCTTCCTCGGCGCCCCCGACCGCCGCTCCGGCGTCCGTGGCATCCTCCGCCACCTGGGCGCGATACAGCTCGACACGATCTCGGTCCTGGCCCGCTCCCACGAACTCGTTCCGTACGCCCGTCTGGGCGCGGTGGGCCGAAAGACCGTGGAGAACGCCTACTGGCAGGACACGCACGCCTTCGAGTACTGGTCGCACGCCGCTTGCATCCTCCCCATCGAGGAGTGGCCCCACTTCGCCTTCCGCCGGCGGGCCTACCGCAACCGCCCGCACTGGAACCACGACCTCCCGGACGGCGCCTACGACCAGGTCATCAAGCAGCTCCGCTCGGAAGGCCCCCTCACGGCCACGGAGTTGGGCGGCGCGAAGAAGACGAACGACTGGTGGGACTGGTCCGGCTCCAAGGTCGCCGTCGAACGCGCCCTGATGTACGGCGAAGTGGTGTGCGTGGAGCGCCGCGGCTGGAAGCGCGTCTACGACCTCGCCGAGCGCGCGATCCCGGACGCGCTGCTGCACGACGAGCTGGACGACACCGAGTGCCTGCGCCGCCTGGTCCGTCTGGCGGGCCAGTCCCTGGGGGTCGGCACCCGCGCGGACATCGCCGACTACCATCGCCTCAAGGGTGAGCAGGTCGACGCGGTGATCGCCGACTCGGGGCTCGTCCCGGTCACGGTCGAGGGCTGGGGCAAGCCGGCCTGGGCGGACCCCGCGGCCCTGGAGGCCTCTCCGCGCGGCCGCCATCGCACGACCCTGCTGTCGCCCTTCGACTCCCTGATCTGGGAACGGGCGCGCACGGAGCGGATCTTCGGCTTCACCCACCGTCTGGAGGCCTACGTCCCCAAACCGAAGCGGGTGTACGGCTACTTCGCGATGCCGGTCCTGGCCGGCGGCCGGCTCGTCGGCCGGGTGGATCCGGCGCGCGAGGGCCGCACGCTGGTGGCCAAGCAGGTCACGTTGGACGGCCCGAGGGCGGTCCCTGCCGTCGCCCAGGCCCTGGCCGAGGCGGCGGCGTGGGTGGGCTGCGCGGACGTCCGCGTGGAGCGGGTCGACGCCCCGGAGCTGCGCGAGCCCCTCGTGAGGGAGCTGGCCCGCGCGACCGCCTGACTGACTGACCGTCAGCGGATCTCGAGGATCTTCTCCCGCATCGCGTACACCACGGCCTCCATCCTGGAGTGCAGCTGCAGCTTCTCCAGGATGTTGCGCACGTGGTTCTTCACGGTGTTCTCGGAGATGAACAACTCCTTGGCGATGTCCCGGTTGTTCATGCCCGTCGCGACGAGCTTGAGGACTTCGAGTTCGCGG
This sequence comes from Streptomyces sp. NPDC002788, assembly GCF_053592115.1. Classification (NCBI taxonomy): domain Bacteria; kingdom Bacillati; phylum Actinomycetota; class Actinomycetes; order Kitasatosporales; family Streptomycetaceae; genus Streptomyces; species Streptomyces sp. NPDC002788. Next base: position 173,764 of record NZ_JBSFVB010000017.1, read on the forward strand.
TCCGTGAGGCGCGGGGCGGGCACCAGCCGGCGCTCGTCGGTGCGCTGGATCATCGACTTGAACTCGGTGAGGAGTTTCGACGCCATGGACGGGCTGATCTGCGACTGCCCGTCGGCGACCGCGCGAATGGCGGTGGCCACCTCGTCCGTGGAGATCTCCTTGAGGAGGTAGCCGGTCGCGCCCGCCTTGATGGCGTCGTAGAGATCGGCTTCCTCGTCGCTGATCGTCAGCATGATGATCTTCGCGCTGGGTGCCACCTCCTTGATGGAGGTGCACGCTTCGATGCCGCCGCGCTTGGGCATCCGCACGTCCATCAGGACGATGTCGGGCAGCAGGTCGGCGGCCTTCTCGACGGCCTCCGCTCCGTCGCCCGCCTCCCCGACGACCTGGATGTCCTCCTCGGCCGCGAGCACGATCTCCAGGCCACGGCGGAACAGGGCGTGGTCGTCCACCACAAGAACTCTGATCGGTTCCTTGCGTGGAGTCTCCGTGTCCGGGCCCATGCCGACGACGCCGTCGTGGGCATCCCCGTCACGCATCGGTCCGAAGCTGTCCGCCATCGTTCCTCCCCCTGAGGCTTTGGCCTGTGGTCCTGAGCCATCGCCAACCCAGAGCAACGACCCACCGGTTGGGCCGTAACCACCATGATTTCATGCCCGGACGGCGCCGGGGTGACGGAGCGGGGCGCGAAGTGGTCGCACAGGGGTGCCCCTGGGGGCGCACGCGCGCTCCAGGGGCACCTGCTCCGCTGCTGTCACCCGGCACGGTCAGCCGCCGAGCGCACCGCCGGCCTCGGGGGAGTGCGCCTGGGTGACCATCGTGTCCGTCCTGAGGTGGATCACGCCGTAGTCGTAGGCGTGCCGTCGGTAGACGACACTCGGTTCCTTGGTCTCGGAGTCGACGAACAGATAGAAGTCGTGCCCGACCAGCTCCATCTCGTAGAGAGCCTGGTCGAGGGTCATGGGTGCTGCGACGTGGGTCTTCTCGCGGACGACGATGGGGCCGTCACCCTGCACTTCCAGCGAGCCGATCTTCTTCGTGGGGACAGCTTCTTCCGGCTCCTCTTCCGCAGCCGGAACCAGGCCGTTTCCGTTGAGCGTCGCCACACCCGGGACGTGGTCGGCGACCTCCGCGGCCGAGATCCGGCGCGCGCCACGGCGCGAGTACCGCTTGTCGTGCTGCCTGCGCAGCCGGGCTTCCAGCTTTTCCGCCGCCAGGTCGAGCGCCGCGTACGGATCGCTCGCCGCTGCCTCAGCCCGGATCACCGGACCGCGGGAGCGCAGCGTGATCTCCACTCGGTCACAGCGGTCGGCCTGCCTGGGGTTGGGCTCCTTGGACACCTCGACGTCGAGGCTGATCACCTTGCCATCGAGCTTCTGGATCTTCTCCAGCTTCAGCTTCTCGGCCACGTGCTTCCGGAACCGCTCGGGCACCTCGGTCTTGCGGCCCTTGACGACGATGTCCACGCAGAACTCCGTTCCCGGATCACTCCGCTTCGGTGCGGAGCGTCTCCCTTTTGCACCAGGTTCCGGTGAGCCCCGGAACCTCGGACTCGGTGACTTCCACCTCCTCCCCCGTGGGCGAGAACTCCACTCCACCGTCGCGAGTGATGAAGAGAATCCCGCGGCACGGCATTCGGATTGAAGAGGTGTGGCCTGCGGCTTTCCCTCTCAACCGAACATATCTCGCCCGGACGGATGTCGTCACCCTCTACTGCGGCGTACCTCCGTTCAGGTGAATAGGTCCTCTCGCTACCTGCAACGACACAAGATCTCAGTCAGTTCCGGTTTATTTCGAAAGAGTCCGGTGATGCCGCGACCACTGCCGCGCACACCACGTCAACGACTCCGCCGGCGTCGTTCGCGCCCGCGATTCCCTGCCGGCCGGGCCGCCGGCCCGTCCTCTCCCACCTTGATCCGACGTTCTGTTCCTCTCTGCTTTCCCACGTCTCTCCCCCGTACACGGCCGCAGTGCCGGCAGCGTTCGGAATCGGCCCCCTTTCCGGCCCGTCCGCGACCGCGCGCACGGCACGCGCGGCCTCCGCCAGGGACGCCCCGGTGGTCATCACGTCGTCGACGAGGACGACCTGTCCCCCGGAGAGCAACCGGGCACCTCCGGGCGCCACCGCCAGCGCGCCCTCGAGATTGTCCAGCCGCTGCCGGGAGTTGAGCCCCGACTGGTCGGCCACGGCCCGCCGCTGCCGCAGCACCCCGAGCACCCGGGCCGGCACCCCGGCCCGCCGCAGCTCGCCCGCCGCCGCGAGCGCGATCCGCCGGGCCGGATCGTGCCCCCGGGCCCGCACGGCCCGCCGCCCGGACGGCACGGGCACGAGCAGCACAGGAGCTCCGCCGCCCCCGGACCACCCCACCCCGGCCCCCGCCCGGCCCGGGGCCCGCCGCAGCCCCGCCCGCACGGCCCCCGCCAGGGCGACTCCGAGCGGACCGGCGAGCGCCAGCGCACCGCGTTCCTTGTGGGCCAGCAGCGTCGCCCGGACCTCGTCCGCGTACCGGGCCGCCGCGTGCACCACCGGCAGACCGGGCGGCTCCGGCACCGGCCGCACCCGACGTGCCCCGGCTCCGCTCAGCGCCGAACGGCACCGCGCGCACAGCACCGCACGACGCGCCCCGCAGCCCCCGCACTCACCTGGCAGCACCAGGTCTCCGAGCTCCTGCCACCACCCCCGCATGGCCACCACTCTGCCGACCCGGGCCCGGCCCTGCCACCCCTGGGGAAAACGGCCTGTGGACAACTCACGGCAAGGCGCCCCAGCCCTCCCCCACACGGGCGACGCCCTGCCCGTACGCCCCCACGCCCACCCTTCGATCCACAGGGGCGGCAGTGCCCCACCAGCCCGCTCCACACACGCAGCGGCCGCTGCTGCCGAGGTCGCCCCGGCAGCAGCGGCCGCTTCGACCGGCGCACCCCGGGCCCGACCGGCCGCGGGGCGCCCACACCTCACCCCGGATAGACCGGCGCGGTCCCCTCCGTCACCTTCTGCCACTGCGCGCCCGAAGGCAGCTGGACGATGCCGTCCACCGAGTACGCGACCAGCGGCAGCTGATCGTCCTGGGAGGCGGTGACCTCCTTGACGCCGGACAGCGCCGCAGGCGCCGGCACGTCCGGCGTGGAGCCGTCGACCTGGACGTATCGCATCTGCTCCACGCCCCCGTGCTCGCGGCCGACCACGACGAGCCGGCTGTCCCCGGCCCACGACATGGTGGTGACCTTCTCCCACTCCGGGGTGGCCGAGCGGAGTTCGACCACCCGGACAGCCGGCTGCCCGCCCGGCTTCTCTTCCCGCTCGATCAGCCCGATGAGCAGGGTCTTCTTGCCGCCCTTCTCCACGACGAGCGCGATCCGCACCCCGTCCGCGGCCACCCGGACGGACTGGATCCGCCCGTCCAGATGCGGCGTGCGCACCTCCACCGGATCGCCCTTGCCCTCCTCGAGCAGGAGCAGCCGGGGATGGTCCGGGTCGCGGTCGGCCACCCACAGGCCGTCGTCGGCGTCCCAGCTCGGCGTCGTCAGCCGGTCCGTCTCGCTCGGGCCCTCGCTGCGCAGCACCGGATCGCCCAGCGACCCGCCCGAGACCAGCGACCCCACGTACAGCGACTTGCCGTCGAGACTGACACCGGCCGCGGTGTGCTCGTCGCGCGAGACCGCCACCGACCGCAGTGCCGTGTCGCCCTCGCCGAGCGCCCCCGGCGCCGGGTCCGGGTCCGGGTCGGTGCTGCTGTCGCCCGCGGGGATCCGTACGAGCCGATGCTTGCCGTCGAGGAAGTACAGGGAGTCGGGGGGCCGCGCCGAGCTGCGGAACGCCACCGCGTCGGCCGCGCCCTGCGTGAGGGAGCACAGCTCCGCCCCGCCGGCCCGCATCTCGACCTCGTCCACCGCGGGGCTGAGGTTGCGCAGCGTGAAGAGCAGCTGGGCCGCCATCTCCTGGCACCGGTTGGTGCCGATGCCCGCGGCCTTGTCGTTGAGCGGGACCGTCAGCCTGTTCCGGTCGTCGGGCGTCAGCGCGCCGGCGCCCTTCGCCAGTGCCGTCCCCGCCGGGAAGCTCGACCGGACCACCGGCCCGATCCACCGCGTCGGCCCGCCGAGCAGGGAGTTCACCATCTGCGTCATGGGCTCCACCCGCCGGCGCACATACACGGGGTCGGCGACCACGGTGGGCTGCGAGTCCGCACGGGCCGCCACGGTGTTCGACGCGAAGTAGTACTTGTTGACGGACATGTAGTTGCGCTGGAAGTCCGACTCGCCCATGACGACGCCCTGCGGCAGCGCGTCGATCCGCCACTGCCGCTTGTCGTCCCGCGTCAGGTGCACGGTCCTGCCGTACTCCCCGGTCGCCGGCGCGTACGACTGCTGGGCGTCCACGGTGGCCACCTTGGTGCCGGTCAGCATGTACGAGATCTCACCGGTGTCCTCCCGGCCGTCCGCACCGACGGCCTTGGCGCCGGGCCCGTCCGTCAGCACCGTGGCGGACAGCTCGGGCCGCCACGTCTTCGCGGCGTCACCGGTCAGGTACTGGCGTGCCGTCTTGTAGTGCGGATCGTCGCTGGTGAGCGCCTCCAGGAAGCCCTGCACGATCTCCGAGGGCGCCGCGTCCTCCCTCGGCGGCACGGCGAACACCCGCACCTGGGTCTCCTGACGCGGAGTGGACTCCACGTCCCGCAGATCCCCGCTGTCCGGCATCGAGGCGCACCCCGCCAGCACCAGAACTCCACCGGCGGCGTACGCCATCACACGCGCGTGCCTGCGCCGGCCGCGCCCCTCGCGGTCAGCGCCCACGAAATGCCTCCCCTTGACTGTGCGCATCTCCCTGCTCGGTCTCCCTGCCCGGGTCTGCGGCTCCGTCGTCCCTGTCCGCGTCCCGCGGCCCGTTCACGCGGTCCCGGGCGGTCCCGGGAGGGGTGCTCGCCACGCCGTCGCCGGACGTCGCCACCGCGCCCCGGCCCCGATCCGGCTCCTGGGGCGCGGCGGGATCGTCGTGCCGCCGCGCCCCCGAGGCGGGCCTGGGCACCACACGAGAACCGTTGCCGGGCAGGGCCGTCGGGTCGGCTGTGGGCGGCACTGCGGCCGCCCGCGGCGGTATCGGATCCCGCTTCGCCCCCGGCGGCACGGACCCGCTCGCCGGCTGGGCCGGTACGGTGGCCCGCTTCTCGCCGTCCCCGCCACCGGACGGCAGACCGGCGTCGTCGAGCCCCCGGTTCCGCCGTGAGTCCTTGGGCTCCAGCGGTATCGGGGAGCCCCGCAGCGGCTCGTCCGCGGTCCTGGGCAGCGTCAGCCGGAACTGCGAGCCGCCGCCCGGCTCGCCCCACGCCTGCAGCCAGCCGCCGTGCAGCCGCGCGTCCTCCAGAGCGATGGACAACCCCAGCCCCGTACCGCCGGTTGTACGCGCGCGTGCCGGGTCGGCCCGCCAGAAACGGCTGAACACGCGGGTCGCCTCACCCGGCTTGAGCCCGACCCCGTAGTCCCGCACCGCGACGGCGACGGCACCGCCGGCCGCGGCGAGCTTGACGACGACGTCGTTGCCCTCGCCGTGCTCGACGGCGTTGACGACGAGGTTGCGCAGCACGCGTTCCACGCGCCGGGCGTCGGCCTCGGCGACGACGGGCTGCTGGTCGCCCAGGACGCGGATCCGCGTGCCCTTGCGCTCCGCGAGCGGCTCGGCCCCGCTGACCACCCGCCGGACGACGTCCCTGAGGTCTATCGGCTCCGCCTCCAGCGCCGCGGCGCCCGCATCGAACCGGCTGATCTCCAGCAGGTCCGCGAGCAGCGACTCGAACCGGTCCAGCTGGTCGGCGAGCAGCTCCGCCGACCGCGCGGTGACCGGGTCGAAGTCCTCGCGCGCCTCGTGGATGACGTCCGCGGCCATCCGTACGGTCGTCAGCGGCGTCCGCAGCTCGTGCGACACGTCCGACACGAACCGGCGCTGCATCCGCGACAGGTCCTCCAGCTGGCTGATCTTCAGCTGGAGGTTCTGCGCCATCTTGTTGAAGGCCTCACCGAGCCGCGCGATGTCGTCCTCGCCGGTGACCTTCATACGCTCCTGGAGCCGCCCGGCCGACAGCCGCTCCGCGATCCCCGCGGCCATCCGCACCGGCGTGACCACCTGGCGCACGACGAGCCAGGCGATGGCCCCGAGCAGGACGACCACGAACAGCCCGGCCGTCGCCAGGGTGCCCTTGACCAGGCTCAGCGACTTCTCCTCCTGGGTGAGCGGGAAGAGGTAGTAGAGCTGGTACGGGTCGCCGTTGGGGTCGTTGACCTGCTTGCCGATGGCCAGGCCCGGCTGGGAGTCCTTGGTCGCGTTGTTGTAGGTGATGCGGGTGTAGCTCTGCGCGGCCGTCGTACTGCGGCCGATCCGCTCGCGCAGGTCAGCGGGCACGCTCCTGCTCCAGTCCACCTCTCCGGAGGCACGCTGGCCACGGCCGCCCGCGCCGTCCTCGTCGGAGGCCGGGAGCGTCACCACTTCGAAGGCGCCTTGACCCCCGCTGGACAGCGAGGACACGAGGTCGCTCATCCACTCGGTGACGTTCTGCGCGGGACGCCCGTCCACCGTGGCGACGTCGTCGCCGGTCCCGCTCGCCGCCTCGTCGGCACGCTGCTTGGCCACCGCGAAGCCACCCGTGGCCTGGCTCTGGGATGCCTTGACCTTGGCATCCAGCAGGCCGTTGCGCACCTGTCCGATGACGACGAAGCCGAGCAGCAGGACCACGCCCAGCGACATCAGCAGTGTGGTGACGACGACCTTGAGCTGGATGTTGCGCCGCCACAGCCGCATGACCGGCAGCAGAGGCCGGCGCACCCACCGCATGAAGAGGCGGATGACCGGGCTGCCCTGTACTCCGCCCTGGAGCAGCAGCCCGCTCTCCAGGAACCGTCCCCAGCGGGAACCGGGCTTCTTCGGTCCGACAGGCCGCCCCGGGCGGGCCCCGGACCGGCCGGGCGCCGAAGCGGCACTGTCGCCGGGCATGTCAGCTCGGTCCTGCCTTGTACCCGACACCACGGACGGTCACCACGATCTCCGGCTTCTCCGGGTCCTTCTCGACCTTGGAGCGCAGCCGCTGTACGTGCACGTTGACCAGCCGCGTGTCCGCCGCGTGCCGGTAGCCCCACACCTGCTCCAGCAGCACCTCGCGCGTGAACACCTGCCACGGCTTGCGCGCGAGCGCGACCAGCAGGTCGAACTCCAGCGGCGTCAGCGCGATCGACTGCCCGTCCCGCTTCACGGAGTGCCCGGCCACGTCGATGACCAGGTCACCGATGGCGAGCTGCTCCGGAGCCGGCTCCTCCGACCTCCTGAGCCGCGCCCGGATCCGGGCCACCAGCTCCTTCGGCTTGAACGGCTTCACGATGTAGTCGTCGGCACCTGACTCCAGGCCCACGACGACGTCCACCGTGTCGCTCTTGGCCGTGAGCATCACGATCGGCACCCCGGACTCCGCCCTGATCAGACGGCACACCTCGATACCGTCCCGGCCGGGCAGCATCAGATCGAGCAGCACCAGATCCGGCTTGGCCTCACGGAACGCGGCCAGCGCCTTGTCGCCGTCGGCCACGAAAGACGGCTCGAAACCCTCACCACGCAGCACAATGCCGAGCATCTCGGCAAGTGCGGTGTCGTCGTCGACGACAAGGACTCGTCCCTTCATAAACGACATCATCCCATTCTCATAACAGTGGCGAAGGCAGTGGTGAGGTAGGTCACCGGCCAGTGACCATAGTCGCAGCAAGCGCTACTGTCTGCCCTCGCCCGCTCCTTGTTGATCTCGACGGCGGGGCGATCCCGCCGCAGGCCGAGGGACGAGACGGCGGTTCGACCGCCCCGCCCGGTCGGACAGTCGCCCGCCTCAACCCGCCGCCCCGGGCGAGCGCGCACACACCTCGGCGAGCGCCTCGGCGGTCACCGGCGAAACGACACCCTCCTCCGTCACGATCGCCGTCACCAGCTCGGGCGGGGTCACGTCGAACGCCGGGTTGTACGCCTGCGTCCCCAGCGGTGCGATCGGAATCCCTCCGCCCGCCTCCGCGCCGAGCACCGGCACCTGCGGCGCCACCACCTCCGTCACCTCGTGCCCGGCACGCTGCTCGACCTCGATGGACGCCCCGTCCGCCGTGTCCGGATCCACCGTCGTCACCGGCGCCACCACGATGAACGGCACATGGTGGTACCGCGCCAGCACCGCCAGCGGATAGCTCCCGACCTTGTTCGCCACCGACCCGTCCGCCGTGATCCGGTCCGCCCCGATCAGCACCGCGTCCACCTCACCGGCGGCGAACAGCGATCCCGCCGCGTTGTCGGTGAGCAGCGTGTACGCCATCCCGCTGCGCGCCGCCTCGTACGCCGTGAGCCGCGCGCCCTGCAGCAGCGGACGCGTCTCGTCCACCCACAGCCGCCGCAGCCGTCCCGTGCGGTGCGCCGCGAGCGCCACCGCGAACGCCGTGCCCTCGCCGCCCGACACCAGCGAACCGGTGTTGCAGTGGGTGAGGATCCGGTGCCCGCCCCCGGGCAGCAGCTCGTCCAGCAGCGCCAGCCCGTGCTCGGCCATCCGCGCACTGGCCTCGGCGTCCTCCCGGTGCAGCTGCCGCGCCGCGGCCAGCGCCGCCGCTGCCGCCTGCTCGATGTCACCGCCCTGGGCGAGCGCCGCCTCGTGGGCAGCCTTCGCCCGGCGCACCCCGACTGCCAGATTCACCGCCGTCGGCCGGGCGCTCGCCAGCGCGTCCGCGGCCTCGTCCACGTCGAAGCCCCGCACGGCGGCGAGCGCGACGCCGTACGCCCCCGCGATGCCGAGCAGTGGTGCCCCGCGCACGGCCAGCGAGCGGATCGCCTCGACGAGCGCGGACGCGTCCGTACAGACCAGTTCGACCTCCTCGACCGGCAGCCTCGTCTGGTCGAGCAGGACCAGAATCGGGCCTTCCGGTGGCTCTTCCCAACGGATCGCCGGGATATCGGTCGGCCGCTTGTCATCGCCGCGGTACGCGTACTGATCAGCCATGCAGTCAGTCTGCCCCCTGTCGAGCGGACAATTGAAGGTACGCAGCCCATACCGCGGCCGGTCACTCCCGGACCGCCCCATGGCACGATGGCTGCCAACCTGCCGCCGCGACCGCGGACGGGCACCGTGAAGGAGCGACGATGAACGACACTCCGGGCTGGGCCTCGCCCGGATCCGCCCCGTCCGACGGGCAGAAGCCTGACGCGTCCGGCCCTGCCGAGCCCGCCGACCGCCCCGGCACCGCACAGCCCGCGGACCAGCCGGGACAGGCCCCGCAGGGCCCCGGCCCGCAGTGGTCCAAGGAACAGCCGCCACCGGCCCAGTGGTCCGCCCCCAGCGGCCCGGCCGGCCCCGGCCAGGCACCCCCGCCCCCGCCGCCCGGCCCGGGCTGGGGCACCCAGCCCCCCGGCGGATACGGGCCCGGCGGCCCCGGAGGCTACGGGCGCCCCGGTGGCCACGGCGGCTGGGGAAGCGGCTGGGGCGGCCCCCCGCCCGCCGCGAAGCCCGGCGTGATCCCGCTCCGCCCGCTGGGCGTGGGCGAGATCCTCGACGGCGCGGTCTCCACCATGCGCACCTACTGGCGCACGGTCCTGGGCATCTCGCTGACCGTCGCGGTCCTCACCCAGATCATCGTCGTCCTGTTCCAGGGCCTCGTCCTCGACGACTCCAGCACCGAAGCCCTCAACGACCCGAGCGCCAGCCTCAACGAGCTGAGCCGCGCCATGGGCGAAGCCCTGCTGAACTCCACCGTCGTCTTCGTGATCTCCCTGGTCGGCACCGTCATCGCCACCGCCCTGCTCACGACCGTGACCAGCCGCGCCGTACTCGGCAAGTCGGTGACACTCGGCGAGGCCTGGCGGGACGCCCGCCCTCAGGTCGTCAAACTGTTCGGGCTCATCTGTTTGTTGCTGCTCATCGCCGTCGGCGTCGTCGCCGTGGGCACCCTGCCCGGCATTCTCGTCGGCGTCGCCGTCAACGGCGAGGCCGGCGCCGCCCTCACCGTCCTGGGCATCATCGGCGCCGGTATCGTCGCCCTGTGGCTGATGATCCGCTTCTCCCTGGCCTCGCCCGCCCTCATGCTGGAGAAGCAGGGCATCAAGAAGGCCATGAGCCGCTCCGCGAAGCTGGTCCAGGGCACCTGGTGGCGCATCTTCGGCATCCAGCTGCTCGCCGCGATCATCGCGAACGTCGTCGCCTCGATCATCGTCCTCCCCTTCGTCCTGCTCGCCGCCGCCCTCAGCGGCGACGGCCTCACCGGCTGGCTCAACACCGGTGCCGGCAGCCTCGGCTGGACGTTCCTCATCGTCAGCGGCATCGGCTCCGTGATCGGCTCCATGATCATGTTCCCCATCACGGCGGGCGTCACCGTGCTCCTCTACATCGACCAGCGCATCCGCCGCGAGGCTCTCGACCTCGAACTGGCCCGCGCCGCCGGCGTCCAGGGCTACGGCCCCGACGCCCCCGGCACCACTCCGGGGAGCTGATGCGGTGATCCGGGCGGGGGAACTTGCCGCGACGGCGCTGCCACGCGCCGCCATACGGACGCTGCGGCGTGCCGGCGACACCGGCGTGCTGTCGTCGGCCCGCTCCGCCGACGAACCACCCGTCACCATCCCGCGCGACCCCGCGCGCGAGGCGGCCCGGCGCGAGCTGTCCAAGCGGATGTACCACGAGAACGACCCCAGCCTCTTCCAGCGCGCCCTCGACGCCTTCTGGGACTGGCTCGGCAAACTCTTCAACGCCGCCTCGGCCGCGACACCCGGCGGCGCACTCGGCGTGGTCGTCATCATCCTGGCCGTCGTCGCTGTCCTGGCCGCCCTGTGGTGGCGCCTGGGCGCCCCCCGCCGCCAACCCACCTCCTCCGCCGCGCTGTTCGACGACCGCCCCCGCAGCGCCGCCGACCACCGCGCCGGCGCCGAGGCACACGCCGCCCAGGGCCACTGGAACCAAGCCGTCCAGGAACGCATGCGCGCCCTCGTGCGCGCCCTGGAGGAACGCGCCCTCCTCGACGTCCGCCCCGGCCGCACCGCCGACGAGGCCGCCGCCGAAGCCGGCCGGGCCCTGCCCGCCCACACCGACCGACTGCGCGCCGCCGCCCGCGACTTCGACGACGTCACATACGGCGGCCGCTCGGCGACCGAGCAGGCGTACCACCGCATCGCCGAACTCGACCGCGACCTGGAACGCGCCAAGCCCCAGCTCGCGACCAGCAGCGACGGCACGGCCCCCAACACCCGCCAGGGAGCCGCCGAATGACCACCGAGGCCACGCTCCCGTCCACCTCGGCCTCGCCCACCGCCCGCCAGGTCTGGACCCGCGCGCGCGGAATCGCGCTCGCCCTCGTGGTGCTCCTCGCGGGAGTCATCGTCATCGCCGTGATCCGCTCCGACGCCCGGCACGGCGAACTCGACCCCCGCTCCGCCGACCCCAACGGCAGCCGCGCCGTCGCCGAACTTCTCGCCGACCGAGGCGTGGACACGCGCGTCGTCACCACCCTGGACGAGGCGGCCGCCGCGACCGGCCCGGACACGACCCTCCTGGTCGCCGTCCCCGACCTGCTGACCCGCGATCAGCAGTCCCGCCTGCACGACGCGTTCGCCGACTCCGGCGGCCGCACCGTCCTGGTCGCCTCCGGCAGCGCCTCCGTCGAACGGCTCGCCCCCGGCGTCACCGCCGACCCCGCCACCAGCCTCGACTCGACCCTCTCCCCCGACTGCGACCTGCCCGCCGCCCGCCGCGCAGGCACCGCCGACACGGGCGGCGTCCGCTACACCACCACCCACCTCGGCGCCGACGAGTGCTACCCCAGCGAGCGCCTGGCGACCCTGCTGCGCATCCCGGCCAAGACCGGGGACGGCGACACCGTCGTCCTCGGCGCGCCCGACATCCTCCTCAACGACCGCCTCGACGAGCAGGGCAACGCCTCCCTCGCCCTGCAACTCCTCGGCTCCCGCCCCCATCTGGTCTGGTACCTCCCCTCGCTCTCCGACGCGTCGGCCAGCGGCACCGACGGCGAACGCAGCTTCTTCGACCTGCTCCCCTCGGGCTGGCTCTGGGGCACCCTGCAACTCTTCATCGCCGCAGCCCTCGCCGCCCTCTGGCGGGCACGCCGGCTCGGCCCGCTCGTGCCCGAGAAACTTCCCGTCGCGATCCGCGCCTCCGAAACCGCCGAAGGCCGCGCCCGCCTCTACCGCAAGGCCGACGCACGCGACCGAGCGGCCCACGCTCTTCGCTCCACGACCCGCACCCGCCTCGCCCCCCTCACCGGCGTCCCCGTCACCCAGGCGCACACGCCCGAGGCCCTGCTCCCCGCCCTGTCCTCCCACCTCCACGGCGACGGACAGGACCTGCACGCCCTCCTCTTCGGACCACCGCCCAGCGACGACGCAGCACTCATCGCACTCGCCGACCGACTCGACGCCCTCGAAAGAGAGGTACGCCGTCCATGATGGACCCGACCACTGACAACGCCGGGCAGACCGGGGACCCGGGCACCGCCCGAGCCGCCCTGGAGGCCCTGCGCGCCGAGATCGCCAAGGCCGTGGTCGGCCAGGACCCCGCCGTCACCGGCCTCGTCGTCGCCCTGCTCTGCCGCGGCCACGTCCTCCTCGAAGGCGTCCCCGGCGTCGCCAAGACCCTCCTGGTCCGCGCCCTCGCCGCCGCCCTCGAACTCGACACCAAACGCGTCCAGTTCACCCCCGACCTGATGCCCAGCGACGTCACCGGCTCCCTGGTCTACGACACCCGCAGCGCCGAGTTCTCCTTCCAGCCCGGCCCGGTCTTCACCAACCTCCTCCTCGCCGACGAGATCAACCGCACGCCCCCCAAGACCCAGTCGTCCCTCCTGGAAGCCATGGAGGAACGCCAGGTCACCGTCGACGGCACCCCCCGCCCGCTCCCCGATCCGTTCCTGGTCGCCGCGACCCAGAACCCGGTCGAGTACGAGGGCACCTACCCCCTCCCGGAAGCCCAGCTGGACCGCTTCCTCCTCAAACTCACCATCCCCCTCCCTTCCCGCCAGGACGAGATCGACGTCCTCACCCGCCACGCCGAGGGCTTCAACCCACGCGACCTGCACGCCGCCGGCGTACGCCGGGTAGCGGGTCCGGCCGACCTGGAGGCAGCCCGCGCCGCCGTCGCCAAGACGACCATCTCCCCGGAAATCACCGCCTACGTCGTCGACATCTGCCGCGCCACCCGCGAGTCGCCGTCCCTCACCCTCGGCGTCTCCCCCCGAGGGGCCACGGCCCTCCTGGCCACCGCCCGCGCCTGGGCATGGCTGACCGGCCGCGACTACGTCATCCCGGACGACGTGAAGGCCCTCGCCCTCCCCACCCTGCGCCACCGCGTCCAGCTCCGCCCGGAGGCCGAAATGGAAGGCGTTACAGCCGACTCCGTCATCAACGCGATCCTCGCCCACGTCCCCGTCCCGCGCTGATGGCACTCACCGGACGCGCCGCCCTCCTCGCGGCCCTGGGCTCCCTTCCCGTCGGCATCTGGGAGCCCGGCTGGACGGGCATCCTGGCGGTCAACGCACCCTTGGTCGTGGCCTGCGCCTGCGACTTCGCCCTGGCCGCCCCCGTGCGCCGCCTGGGCCTGACCCGTTCCGGCGACACCTCCGTACGCCTGGGGGACACGGCGGACGTCACCCTCACGATCACCAACCCTTCCCGCCGCCCCCTCCGCGCCCGGCTCCGCGACGCCTGGCCCCCCAGCAGCTGGCGGCAGGGCACGGAATCCGCGGCCTCCCGCCACAGCCTCACGATCCCCCCGGGCGAACGCCGCCGCGTGACGACCCGCCTCCACCCCACCCGCCGCGGCGACCGCCAGGCCGACCGGGTCACCATCCGCTCGTACGGCCCTCTCGGCCTCTTCGCCCGCCAAGGCACTCACAGTGCCCCTTGGACGGTACGCGTCCTGCCCCCGTTCGCCAGCCGCAAGCACCTGCCCTCGAAGCTCGCCCGCCTGCGCGAACTGGACGGCCGCACCAGCGTCCTCACCCGCGGCGAAGGCACGGAGTTCGACAGCCTGCGCGAGTACGTCCCCGGCGACGACACCCGTTCCATCGACTGGCGCGCCACAGCCCGCCAGACCACGGTCGCCGTCCGCACCTGGCGCCCCGAACGCGACCGCCACATTTCCCTGGTCCTCGACACCGGCCGCACCTCCGCCGGCCGCGTGGGCGACGCCCCCCGCCTGGACGCCTCCATGGACGCGGCCCTGCTCCTCGCAGCGCTCGCCTCCCGCGCCGGCGACCGCGTCGACCTCCTCGCCTACGACCGCAAGGTCCGCGCCCTCGTCCAGGGCCGCACGGCAGGTGACGTCCTCCCGTCCCTGGTCAACGCGATGGCCACACTCGAGCCGGAGCTGGTCGAAACCGACGCACGAGGGCTCACAGCCACAGCACTCCGCACCTCCCCCCGGCGCTCCCTGATCGTCCTGTTGACCACCCTGGACGCGGCTCCCGTCGAAGAGGGACTGCTCCCGGTCCTGAGCCGGCTCACCCAGCGTCACTCGGTGCTGCTGGCATCGGTGGCAGACCCCCACATCTCGGAAATGGCCAAGGCCCGCGGCAACGCCGACGCCGTCTACGAGGCCGCAGCAGCGGCCCAAGCCCAGTCCGAGCGCCACCGCACGGCAGAACAACTCCGCCGTCACGGCGTCACGGTCGTGGACGCCACACCGGACGACTTGGCGCCGGCATTGGCGGACGCGTACTTGGCATTGAAGGCGGCCGGACGTCTCTGACCGGTTCGCGTTTAGGACCCGAAAGGGGCCTAAACGCAGAAAACCCCCGCATCATTCGATGCGGGGGTTTTCCCAATAATTGTTCGGCGGCGTCCTACTCTCCCACAGGGTCCCCCCTGCAGTACCATCGGCGCTGTAAGGCTTAGCTTCCGGGTTCGGAATGTAACCGGGCG